>CAIXRA010000040.1 GCA_903921725.1 uncultured Lentisphaerota bacterium | reverse complement strand
GGCCTGACCATCGGCGGCACAACGAACGTGCTGGCCGGCGGCAAGCTGACGGGCACCGGCGCCCTCGGCATCCTGAACGTTGCCGGCACGCTGGCCCCCGGAAACAGTCCGGGAATCACGACCGCCGAAAGCGCGAAGTGGGATACCGGCGGCAAGTACGAGTGGGAACTCAACGACACCATCGGCATCGCTGGCAATGAGCCCAGCGGCTTCGACCAGTTCCAGGTCACCGGCGCCCTGACAATCAACACCGGCTTCACCTTGAAGCTGATCAGCCTGAACAGCCTCAACGAAGCCGGCACCCCGGCCAACTGGGACTCGATGGGGAGCTATTCCTGGACAATCGCCACCGCCACCGGCGGCATCACCGGCGTGGGCAATATCACGATCGACACCACCGGCTGGACGGCCGACGTCGGCCCGGGCGGGAACAACTGGTCGCGCTCGACCGCGGCCACTGCTCGCACCACCTCGCTGGTCCTGACCTACGTTCCGGAACCCGGCACGCTGGGGCTGCTGGCGATTGGCGCGCTCGCGCTGCTCGGCCGCCGCCGCAACCGCCGCGGCTGAACGGCGATCAGCGTTTCGAGTTTCGCGTTGCCTGTTTCGCGTTGAACACAAAACCTGTAACGTGGAACGAATCCAACGGACGGCTGGAAAAATCCAGCCGTTCTTTTTTTGCGTCATCGCGCCGACGTTCCGCCCGGCGTACGGGCCTCGGCTGGGACGGGAGGGCGGCCATCTTGGCCGGCGATGGGACGCCGGGCGTCTCGCTCGGCGCGTGCGGGGCACAAGAACACTCAACGCTCAACGTTTTACGCTTTACTCAAGCCGCCCCACAGGGGCATCACATCATAGCCTGGGGCAACGCCCCAGGAAAAAGAAGCAATAAAGGTTTCAACCCTGGAGGGGTTGCACAACGAATCCCAAACGGGCGGCATGCATGAAATAAACCCCCGGCAAAAGGATCATCGTTGGGCAAGGCCTTCAGCCTTGATATTGGTTTCTTCTTGCGTCTCCTGGGGCGTTGCCCCAGGCTATGATGCCCCCGCTATCCTTCCACCATGTCCCCAAAGCCATTTCCTGTCAGCTAAGGTGATATCCTGATTACACATGGCTCGGTTCATCGCCGAAATCACCCGGCACATCCCCGACCCCGGCGCCCGCCCGGCTGGCTTAAAAAACAAGAGCAGGCCGGGCGTTCGTCTTTTTGGGTGGCGGAGGCGCTGCTGTGCCTCGGCCTGCCGGAACCGGCCGGGTGCGGGTTCAGTGGTCGGCCATGGGCTTCGGGGGCGGTGTCAGGTCCGGCACCCAGAACGTCTGGCCCGAGGCGGTGCTGCTGCGCAGGCCGAGCTCCGGCAGCCTGGCCTCCGGCACGCCGAGCCAGGTGAAGTGCGGGTAGTCCCCGCCGACGGTCTGGAACCAGCCGTGCCGAGACAGTATCTCCCGGATGGCGGGGTCTGCGAACTCCGCAACATCCAGCGCCAGAAGGGAAAGATGCTGCGAGCATCCCGGCGGCGCGGCGGAGCGGAGGATGGATTTGTCCTGGTTCAGGCCGAAGAGGAGTCCGCGTTTCTCCAGCTTCATCACTTCGCCGAGCTGGGCTGGCGGATTGAGCTTGCGGATGCGGGTGAGGTCGCGGCGCGTGAGCCTGCCCTTGTGCAGCCAGTGGAGGAGGCCGTCCTCGACGTAGGCGCTCCACAGCTTCCGGGACTCGTCGAGGCTCCGTCGTCCGGCCTCCTCGCCGTTGCGAGGGGTGAGGGAGAGACCGGCCAGTTTTGCCTCGGCCCGTGCGGCGATGAGGGAGTCCATGGCGGCGGGCTGGAGCGTGAGGCGGACGCCATCCGCATCGGTCTCCTTGGCGCCGGCCGAGGCCTGGAATTTCTGGATGGCGGCCTCGTCGGCGAAGATGCAGGCCGGGGGCGTTTTGGCGGGTTCCGCGGCGAGGAGGACGGCCCCGTATTCTTCCAGTATGCGGAGGGCGGCCGGGTTCGCCGCGTCGCAGATGTCCTCCAGCTTCATGCCGCGCGCCTTCATCGCCGCGCGCAGCGCCTGATGGAACGGCGTCTTCGGGAAGGAATCCTTCTCCGATTCAGCCGGGGCGGCGGCCGGGGGTGCCGCGGGCTTGACCACCGGTGCGGTGGGAACAGCCGGCGGGAGCGTCACGGGCGGCGGTACAACCGGAGCTATTACAACCGGCGGTGTCACAACGGGCGGCGGCCGTGGTACGGGCGGAACCGGAACGGGAATGGGGGCGGGTTTGGGCGGCTGTGGCACGGGTACGGCCGGCGCCGGTACCGGCAGTGCGGGCTTCGGCGCGGTGATGGTGCTCTGGTGGAGGCAGGAATAGGCCAGAAACAGACAGGTGGCCGCCGAGGAAAGCAGCAGCAGGGTGGAAAAAGGCTTGGCGATGGTGGCGGGGTTTTTCATGGCAAGGCGGGTAAAATACCGTGCCCCGCCGCGGTTGCGAGCGGGGCGGGCGGAATCTTTTTCCGCTCCTTCATCCGGCGAGGAGCGCGCGGATTTTTGCCGACAATTCGGTGTTGTCCATCCAGCCGGTGAACTGATTCTGGCCGGCGCCGATGGCGGTGACGGGTACCGGCGCGGCGGTGTGGTTGCCGCTGCCCCAGGTGATGCCGGCGCGGCGCGCGGCGAGCTTGATGCAGGCGACGGCGAACGGGTCCAAGCCGCTCTCCTTGCCGGGTTCGCCGGCGGATTGCCCCTCGTTATACGTTTTGGTTAACGCCTTGGTCTCGTCGGCGGCGAGGGCGCCGGGGTCGAGCCATTCGCTCCGGAGTGCGGTGAGCGCTTCGGGGAAGCTCTTTTTCGCGGCGCGCCATCCTTGGACTTTTTTGGTGAGCCCGACGGCGGAAGCTTTCTGGCCGGCAATGAACTTGGGATGGATGGAATAGCCGGTCTCGGCACGGCCAAGCGTGAGGCCGCCGGTCTCGTGGTCGGCGGTGACGAGAATCAGCGTCTCCGCCGGATGTTTGCCGTAGAATTCCACCGCGAGTGCGACGGCCTGGTCGAGCGCGAGCACATCACCTGCGGTACCTGCGGCGTCGTTGGAGTGGCAGGCCCAGTCGATCTTGCCGCCTTCGACCATGAAAAAGAAACCGTTGGCGTTGTCGAGCGCGCGGATGCCGGCGGCAGTGATGTCGGCGAGCGGCGGGGTGTCGCCGCCGGAGCGGTCGACGGAATAGGGCTGGGTGCGGTCGGCCTCGGTTTTTTCCGGGCGGAACCAGGCGCCGCGGAATTCCTTGAGGCACTCCTTGTCGTCGCACTCCTTGAACCGTCCGCCGAAGAAGGCGATGGAGCTGGCGGCCGCCTGTTTTGCGATATCCGCGAGCTTGGATCGGTTGGAGGCGTGGGCGTAGAAAACGGCGGGGGTGGCGTCGTTGAGCGGCGCGGTTGTGGCGAGGCCGACGCGCATGCCGCGCGCTTGGGCCGCATCCGCGAGCGAGTCGAACGGAACCTTGCCGGCGGCGTCCATGGCGATGACGTAATTGGCGGTCTTTTTGCCGCATGCAATGGCGGTGCCGGCGGCGGCGGAATCGGTGATCCAGGAGTCGGCGCTGTGGGTGTTGACGAGGCCGGTGACCGGCAGCCGGTTCATGAGCAGTTTCCGGTATGCGGGAGGCGCTGGCGGCTTCGCCCCGTTGAGCGTCAGCTCCGCGAGCAGGCGCTGGTTCGCGCCCATGCCGTCGCCGATGAAGAGGAAGACGTACTTGGCGCGGGTGGCGCCGGCCACAGCGGCGGGTACATCGGGCAGCGGCATGGCGTCGGGCGTGACGGCGCCCCGGGCGGACAGGCCAGCCGCAAGCAGGAGCAGCGGAAGAAGCATTCGGCGGCGGATGGCGGGGAAATGGTTCGGGGGTTGCATGGAGGAGTCCGTTTTGGGTTCTTCGCTAATTTTGGCGGGTGGGGCATGCCGCATGGCGTAACGCGGTCCATTCTTGGCCGCGTTTCTTGGCGTCGTCTTTGGGTAACGTCGTTTGAATTGGAAGCTCCGCATGGTGTTGGTGTACCGTGGTACATCTACCTCGGCGCGGCCAGTAACGCGGTCAAGAATGAACCGCGTTACTCTTGACGGCCAATTTCAATTCAACAGAATTCTCCCATCCCATGTCCATTGCCCATTAAAATTGGCGAAGAGCCATCATGTTCAATCATCAATCAGACACCGTCGCACCACATCCGGTTCCCGAATGCACCCTGGCCGCGGCGGCATTTGCAGGGGCGGCTGGCTTGTGCTACCTTGCCGACTGTTGTTTCTTTTTGTTACGGGATGCGTCCGCCGCAAAGGCCGGCGGCGAATCCCGCGAATTCAACCATGTTCAATCAGGGAGACGAGAGAGATGAAGAGCACCGACAATCTCAAGGCGGCGTTTGCGGGCGAGAGCCAGGCCAACCGTAAGTACACGGCGTTCGCCGCGAAGGCGGAAGCGGACGGCCTGCCCGGCGTGGCGAAGCTGTTCCGAGCGGCGGCGGCGGCGGAGACGGTTCATGCGCTGTCGCACTTCCGCGTGCTGGACGGCGTGAAGGGCACCGTGGAAAACCTGCAGGCGGCGATCGAGGGCGAGCACTACGAGGTTGCCACGATGTACCCGGAATTCCTGGCGACGGCCAAGGAGGAAAACAACGCCGCGGCCGCGCGCACGTTCCAGCTCGCGCTGGATGTCGAGAAGGTGCACGAGGCGCTCTACAAGAAGGCGCTGGAGGCCGTGAAGGGCGGCAAGGACTTGGCGGTCAAGACGTTCTACGTCTGCGACGTCTGCGGCCACACCGTCGAGAACGGCGCGCCCGACAAGTGCCCCGTCTGCGGCGCCACCGGCTCCAAGTTCAAGGAAGTGAAGTAATCCGGGAGCGCGCGGTTCCGGGGGGATGCGGATTCCGCATCCCCCTTCGCGCTTCCGCAGGATCGGTCGGATTGGACCGATCGGACCAATCCGACTATTTTTTCGGGAGTCTGCCATCATGCCGAGTCTGCATCCACTGCCTTCCGCGTCCGTTCCGGGTGTGCTGATTGCGCCGTCGCTTCTGGCGGCGGACTTCACCCGCCTCGGGGAGGAGGTCCGCCTGATCGAGGCGGGCGGCGCCGACATCCTGCATGTCGACGTGATGGACGGCCATTTCGTGCCGAACCTGACGCTGGGGCCGCCGCTGGTCGAATCGCTGCGGCGCATCTCCTCGCTGCCGTTCGACGTGCACCTGATGCTGACGAACCCGGAGCGTTTTGTTGAACCGTTCGCGAGGGCCGGCGCGGACCACATTACCGTTCATGTCGAAAGTGCCGCGCCGCTGCCCGGCGTGCTGGACGCCATCCGCGCCGCCGGCTGTACGGCGGGGCTTTCCGTGAAACCCGGGACGCCGGCGTCCGCCGTGCTTCCATACCTCGACAAGGTCGAGCTGGTCTTGGTCATGACCGTCGAGCCGGGTTTTGGCGGGCAGTCGTTCATGGCCGACATGCTTCCCAAGATCCGCGAACTCCGTGCGGCGATCACCGCCTCCGGACGCGCCGTTCATCTCGAGGTGGACGGCGGCGTCGGCCCGGCGAACGCCGCCTCGGTGGTGTCGGCCGGCGCAAACATGCTGGTGGCGGGGACGAGCGTCTTCCGTTCGCCCGCCGGTGCGTCCGCCGCCATCCGCCAGCTCCGCGGCGGCTGAAGCGCCTTCGGCTCCGGCACCGGCGTCCCGACAGCCTGTGCTGTGCTCCAAATATAAATCCCATTATCTTTCTTATGTAAAATGACTTGCGGGGGAGGGCTTCCCCCCTTATTTTATCTGACCATTTTTGTTCCCGCTTTCCGGACCGGTGTCCGGCATGGCGGATGGCCGGATGGACATTGCCGACGAGAAAAGGGGTTTTCATGTTTATCACGACCTGCAACCGTTTCTTTCATAAACACCAGCGCGTGACGTTCATCGTCATCGGTCTCATGATCATCATCCCCTTCGTGCTGATTTGGGGCCCCGGCGATTTCCTGAGCCGCGGCAACAGCCGTTTTGGGCGCAACGATGTCGGACAGATGTACGGGAAGACCGTCAGCCAAGATGCGTTCATTCCGCACATCAAGGCGGTCTGCCTCCGTTACGGCAGGCCCTTCGAATCTTCCACCCGCGACCAGTTGACGGAAGGTGCGCTTCTCCGCATGTGCCTCCTGCGTGAGGCGGGCCTTCAGGGGTTCGCCAAGGTTTCCGACGAGGACGTGGCGAAGGAAATCAAGGGAATGCGTGATTTCCAGGGCGCGGACGGCGCGTTCAGCGAGGAACGCTTCTCCTCGTTCATCATCCGGGCGCAGGTCCAGATTGACAGCCGCACCTATCCGATTTCCGGTGCGGAGTTCGACGAGATTGTCCGCGAGAACATCGCCATCACCCGCCTGGTGAAGTCAGTGGAGGACAAGGCGGCCGCGCCCAAGGCCGACGAGATCCGCAAGACGATTGAAATGCTGGAAACGAAATACAGCGTCGCCGAGCACACCTTCAAGTCCGCCGATTTTGTGAAGCAGGCGGAGCTGGAAATCACGGACGCCTCCGCGAAAGCCTACTACGCAGAGAAGGCGGAAGTGTTCAGGAAGGACGTGCTGGCTGGAAAGACTCCCGAGAGCATTGCAGAAGAGACGCCTGCGCAGGCGGACAACATCGAACGCTACCTCAAGCCGTACTATGTCCCGGAACAGAAGACCGCCCGCGTCGCCGTCTTTTCCGCCGCCGACTTTTCTGCCGCCGTCGCGGTCACCGACGCCATGGTCAAGGCCTACTACGAACAGCACAAGGCGGAGTACGAGCAGCAGGTGGACGCCGCGCACATCCTCCTGGGTATCGCGTCCGGCGCGAAACCGGAGGAGAAGGCCGCCAAGCGCAAGCAGCTTGAGGAGATCCGCGCCAAGATCGTTGCGGGTGCCAAGTTTGAGGATCTGGCCAAGGCGAACTCCGACTGCCCGAGCAAATCGAAGGGCGGCGATCTCGGATTTTTTGGCAAGGGCCAGATGGTGCCGCCCTTTGAAGACGCCGCGTTCGCCCTGAAGAAGGGTGAGCTCAGCGGCATCGTGGAGTCCCCGTTCGGCCTGCACCTGATCAAGTGCCTTGACGTGAAGCCGGCCCGCAGCTTTGAAACCGTCAAGGCGGAGATTCGTCCGGCCAGCGCGGCGGCGGAAGCCGCCCGTCTGGCCCGCAGCGCGGCGGAGAAGTTCGGCGACGCGGTGTACAAGGCGAAAATCGACAACCAGATGACGGTTTCGGTTGCCGGCGTGCTGAAGGAGTTCTCCGGACTCGCCGCCAAGCAGGGCATTCCGCTGAAGGACACCGCCCTGTTCCGCGCCGACCTCCCGACCGTCCTCCCGTTCGGTGACGAGCCGGAGCTGGCGCGCCAGGCCGGCGCCCTGGACGAGGTCCGCCCGCTTTCCGATGTGGTGGTCGGCGACAGCGGCACCGTTTTCTATGTCGCCTGCCATCTCTCCCGCGTCGCGGGCAGCCTGCCGACCGCCGATGACCCGTCCGTCATGGCGCGGCTCCGCAAGCAGATGTGTGCGGAAAAGGCGATGAAGCTGTGCCGCGACAAGGCGTTCACAAGCTTTTCCGACCTCACGAAGACGCTGGAGACGAACCCCGACTTTGCCGCCGCCGCCGCCGCGCAGAAGATTACATTTGCCGCCGTGCCGGAGTTTTCCGCCATGTCGCGGCCGGAGCGGCCGGAATTCGGCATGCTTCCGCAGCTCCTGGGCGACATGAAGGAAGGCAGGATGCTGGCCCCCTTCGACACGGAGGACGGCGCCGTCCTCGTCTACTACAAGTCGAAGAAACTTCCCGCCGCCGCGGAGATGGAGGCGCAGAAGGCCCGCGTGAAGCTCCAGCTTGAGGCGCGCTCGAAGAATGCTGCCGTGGGCGCCTTCTTCCAGAAGCTGTACACGGACGCCAAGGTGGTTCTGTCGGAAGGCTGGCAGCCCAAGGGAAAGTCCGTGACCCGCTGATGTTTTTTGCCGGATGGCGGGGGTGGGTGAATCCGTGAAACGTGCGCGCGCTCCAATCTACCTTTTTCTGGCGGCGTTCCTGCTGCCGCTGCTCTGCCGTGCGGCGGAAACCACAGCGCACGCCGTGGAAAAGACGGAGTCGCACGGAGGCCTGCCGCTGGCGGCGGCGCCGCTGTTCCATATCGGCCCCGTACCGGTGAGCGATTCGATGTTGGTGACTTGGATCGTTGCGTTCCTGCTGATCCTCTCCGCCCAGATTGCCACCCGCCGGATGTCGGAGATTCCCGGCAGATTACAGAACATATGGGAGTTCATCGTAGAGTCGCTCCATGACTTCCTGGAGAGCATCCTGGGGCATGATCTGACGAAGAAGACCTTCTGGTTCTTCGCCACCATCTTCATCTTCATCCTGGCGACCAACTGGTTCGGCCTGATTCCCGGCGTCGGCACCATCGGCTGGGGCGTCCCCGTGAAGGAAGGCGGAATCATTCTGCGGGAAGTCTCGACCCCGCTGTTCCGCGGCGGCAATGCGGACCTGAACATGACGCTGGCGATGTCCGTGTCCTTTTTCATGCTGTGGATTGTCTGGGCGGTGCAGGCGCAGGGCGTCGGCGGCGTCATCAAGCACACCTTCGGCCCCAAGGGCGACTCGACGGGCGCCATGCGCTGGGTGATGATTGTCATCTTCCTGGCGGTCGGCTTCCTGGAGGTCATTTCGATTGCGGTGCGCCCGATTTCGCTGAGTCTCCGTCTCTTCGGCAACGTGTACGCCGGCGAGTCCATCCTGGAGGTCATGAGCAACATGATGCACGGTGGCTTGGCGTGGATGAACTACATCCTGCCGATCCCGTTTTATTTCATGGAGCTTCTGGTGGGGCTGGTGCAGGCTCTGGTGTTCATGCTGCTGACGGCGGTGTTCACGCTGCTGATCTGCCAGCATGAAGAGGAGCCCGGCGCGGCGCACCACTGATTTCGGTTACGTCAACGACAAGCAAGAAGGAGATTATTATGTTCGGCAACATGAGCGTGGGTCTGGCGGCGCTGGGCGCGGCCATCGGCGTGGGTCTGGTGGGTCTGGGCGCGACCATGGCGGTCGGCCGCAATCCGGGTGCCTCGACGAAGATCATGGTTCAGGCGATCCTGGCCATTGCGTTTGCGGAAGCCGTGGTGTTTTACGCGCTGTATCTGGCCAAGGCGACTCCCTGATCCGTGTTGACGCACGGTGTCCGGCCTCCGGCATGCGGATGGGGGTTTCGTCCCTGCCGATCCGGAAATGTTGGCGTTGAGGGTATTATCTTATGAATTCCCCATTCATGCTGGCGTCCATTGCGGGCGACTTGGTGGAGTCCGGAAGGACCATCAAGGAAAACTTCGGGTTGAGCAACGCCTTCTTCGTGCAGGTGGTGAGCTTCGCCGTCGTCTGCGTGGTGTTGCGCCTGTTCGCCTACAAACCGATCCTGGAGGCGCTGGAGGCGCGGCGGAAGAAGATCGCCGAGAGCATGGCGAACGCCGACCGTGTGAAGGCGGAGCTTGAGCACGCCCAGGTGAAGCGGCACGAGATCCTGCAGCATGCAAATCAGCAGGCCGCGCGGATGATCGAGGATGCCCGTGAGGCCGCCCAGCGCGTCCACGAGCAGGGCACGAAAAACGCCGCCTCCGCCGCCGCCAAGATTCTGGACAAGGCCCGCGAGGAGGCCCGGCTCGAGGCGGCCCGCCAGCTCGCCGAGGCGAAGACGGAGCTGGCGCTGCTTCTCGGCAAGCTTGCCGGGCAGGGTGTCGGCCGCGTGCTGACCGGTGCCGACCAGGAGCGCCTGGCCCGCGAGGTCAGCCAGAGCCTGACGGCCAAGGGATGATGAGGACAAGGCGACGACATGCGCGCAACCCGCAAATCAAAAACTGATGCGAAACGGCTGGCGGACGTCTGCATGCCGGGCGGCGTTCCGGACGAGGCGCGCGTGCGCCGGGCCGTGACGCTGCTGCTGGAGCAGAAGCCGCGAGGCTACGCCGCCGTGGCGCAGCAGTTCCTCCGCCGCGTCCGGCTGCAGATGCGCCGCCGCACCGCCATTGTGGAGAGCGCCGCGCCGATTCCGGACGCCATCCGCGCCGAGTTGGTTTCGGGGCTCACGGCGCGCTACGGCGCCGGGTTGGAATTCGAATATGTGGAGAACGCGGGGCTGATCGGCGGCGTCCGTGTGCAGGTCGGCAGCGACGTGTTCGACGGCAGCGTCCGCGGCCGCCTCCAGCAGCTCCAGGCGAAGATGAACGAGTAAGGCATTTTCAGCCACAGAGGACGCAGAGCACACAGAGAAACCAGTAGAAAAGCAACGGTAAAAAAGCTGGCCGGCTCCTTCCGGCCATTCAACATCCACTCTGTGATCTCTGTGTCCTCTGTGGCTAATCCACGAGTTTCTGCAACCGGGTAATACGGAACCATAAACCATGAGCAAGCTTCTTCAGGAAATCGAGGCACAGATCGCCGGCGCGGAGTTGGCGGTCAAGCGTCAGAACGTGGGCATCGTCCGCGAGTCCGGCGACGGCGTCGTCAAGATCGACGGCCTCTCCGACGTCATGCTGAACGAGATGCTGGATTTCGGCAACGGCGTGACCGGCCTGGCCCTGAATCTGGAGGAGACCGAGGTCGGCGCCATCATCCTCGGCTCCGGCGCGGGGATCCGCGAGGGGCAGGAAGTCCGCACCACCGGCAAGCTCCTGCAGGTGCCCGCCGGCAAGGCGCTGCTCGGCCGCGTGGTCGACGCGCTCGGGCGCCCGCTGGACGGCAAGGGGCCGGTGACGGCTGAGGCGAGCTACCCCGTGGAACGCGTTGCGGCCGGCATCATCGCCCGCAAATCCGTCTCCCAGCCGGTGCAGACCGGCATCATGGCTATCGACGCCATGATCCCCATCGGCCGCGGCCAGCGCGAGCTGATCATCGGCGACCGTTCGACCGGCAAGACGGCGATCGGCATCGACACCATCATCAGCCAGGCGCACCTGAACCGCGCCGCCGAGTCCGCGGGCGACAAGAGCTACCGCCCGCTCTACTGCATCTACGTCGCGATCGGCCAGAAACAGTCCAGCGTGGCGCGCGTCGTCAGCGTGCTCGAGGAGGCCGGCGCGATGCCGTACACCATCGTCGTCTCCGCGACCGCCGCGGACTCCGCGACGAACCAGTACCTGGCCCCGTTTGCCGGCGCGGCGATGGGCGAGTGGTTCATGGACAACAACATGGACGCGCTGATTATCTACGACGACCTTTCCAAGCATGCCGTGGCCTACCGCCAGGTGTCGCTGGTGCTGAAGCGCCCCTCCGGCCGCGAGGCGTACCCGGGCGACGTGTTCTACCTGCACAGCCGCCTGCTGGAGCGTTCGGCGCGCGTGTCGGAGAAGTTCGGCGGCGGCTCGCTGACCGGCCTGCCGATCATCGAGACGCAGGCGGGCGACGTGTCGGCCTACATCCCGACCAACGTCATTTCCATCACCGACGGCCAGATTTACTTGGAGACCGACCTTTTCTACCAGGGCATCCGCCCCGCCGTGTCGGTCGGTCTTTCCGTGTCGCGCGTCGGTTCCGCCGCGCAGATCAAGGCGATGAAGCAGGTGGCGGGCCGCCTGAAGGGCGACCTGGCGCAGTTCCGCGAACTCGCGGCGTTCGCGCAGTTCGGTTCCGACCTCGACGCCGGCACGAAGGGCAAGATCGAGCGCGGCCAGCGCATCGTCGAGCTGTTCAAGCAGCCGCAGTACAAGCCGGTCCCGGTGGAGATGCAGGTCGCCATCCTTTGGACGGCGCAGAACAGCTACCTGGACGACGTCCCGGTGGAGCGCATCCGCGAGTTCCAGGAAAAGTTGACCGACCACCTGTCGGGGCGCAAGGCCGAACTGCTGGGCCGGATTGTGCGCGAGAAGGTGCTGGGCGAGGAGCTTGCCGCCGCACTGAAGGCGGCCGTCGAGGAGTTCAAGGCGACCTGGGCGTAAGAAAAAATCCACAGATTACACAGATTGCACAGAGGCAGCGCAAGAACAGAACGGGGCATGAAGCGGCTCGTCTGTTCCGCGTAATCTGTGGATGACAAGGGCTTGGAAACAAACGGCATGTCAAGCACACGGGACATACGACGGCGCATCAAGTCCGTCCGCAGCACCTCGCAGATCACGAAGGCCATGCAGATGGTGGCCGCGTCGAAGATGCGCAAGGCGCAGCTGGCGGCGGTCGTGGGGCGTCCCTACGCCGAGCACCTGAACCAGGCGCTGGCGCAGGCGGCGAACAATTGCGCGGGCGGTCCGCAGCATGTGCTGATGGAGCGCCGCGAGGTGAAGCGCCGGGCCGTGGTCCTGGTGAGCACCGACAAGGGGCTCTGTGGCGGCTTGAACGGCAACCTGTTCCGCGAGGCGATGCAGTACGATCCGGAGACGACGCTGTTCGTCACCGCGGGCAACCGCGCGGCGCAGTTCGTCGCCCGCACGCGGCGGAAGCTGGCGGCGGAGTTCCGCTACCAGGACGCGCCGACCATGGCGGAGGCCCGCGCCATCTCGAAGCACGTCCGGAAGATGTTCCTGGACCATGAAGTGGACGCGGTGGACGTGCTGTTCTCCAACTTTGTGAACACGCTCACGCAGAAGCCGAAGGTCTGGCCGCTCCTGCCGGTCGGCGAACTGCGCGGCGTGGCGCCGGACCTGCGCGGCGGCATGCGCGACGCGCCGCTTCCGGACCAGATGGCGCTGCACCTCGGCGGCGGGGCCTCCGAGTTCGTGTTCGAGCCCGGCGCGGAGCAGGTGCTCGGCTCGCTGCTCAGCCACAGTCTCAACTACCAGATTTACGAGATTCTTTTGGAGGCCAAGGCCAGCGAGCACAGCGCGCGCATGGTCGCCATGAAGAACGCCACCGAGAACGCGCAGAAACTGATCAAGGACCTGACGCTCGTGTACAACAAGGAGCGCCAGGCCGCCATCACCAGCGAACTGTTGGAAATCACCACCGCCACCATGGCGCAGGGGTGAGGCGGGAAAGAGCGGAAGAGGGCGGTGCATTTTCAGGCCATCCGAATAATCTGTGGGTGCAACCAAGCAAGGCGGGAATAGTCATGAGCAAGACAGGCAAGATCGTGCAGGTCATCGGGCCGGTGGTGGACGTGGAGTTCGCGGACACCGCCAGCCTGCCGGCCATCTACAACGCGCTGACGGTGGAGTTTTCACCGGCCGGCAAGCCGACGACGCTGACGCTGGAGGTGCAGCAGCACCTCGGCGGCAACTGGGTGCGCACCGTCGCCATGTCCTCCACCGAGGGGCTGAGCCGCGGCGTGGACGCGCTGGACACCGGCGCGCCGATCTCAGTCCCCGTCGGCGCCGGCGTCATGGGCCGCGTGCTCGACGTCTGTGGCAACCCCGTGGACGAGCGCGGCCCGGTCAAGGCCGAGAAGCGCTATCCGATCCACCGTCCGCCCCCCTCGCTGGTGGATCAGGCGACCTCGCCGTCGCTGCTTACCACCGGAATCAAGGTCATCGACCTGATCTGCCCGTTCCTCAAGGGCGGCAAGATCGGCGCGTTCGGCGGCGCGGGCGTCGGCAAGACCGTCGTCATCATGGAACTCATCAACAACATCGCCAAGCAGCACGGCGGCTACTCCGTGTTCGCCGGCGTCGGCGAGCGCACCCGCGAGGGCAACGATCTCTACCACGAGATGGCGACGGCCGGCGTGATCAACCTGGAGGACCTGGCCAAGTCGAAGGTGGCGCTGGTGTACGGCCAGATGAACGAGCCGCCCGGCGCGCGCCTCCGCGTCGCGCTCTCCGCGCTCGCCATCACCGAATATTTCCGCGACGAGATGAACCAGGACGTGCTCCTCTTCATCGACAACATCTTCCGTTTCTCGCAGGCCGGTTCCGAGGTGTCCGCGCTGCTCGGCCGCACGCCGAGCGCCGTGGGTTACCAGCCGACCCTCGCCTCCGAAATGGGCGACCTCCAGGAGCGCATCACCTCCACCAAGCGCGGCTCCATCACCTCCTTCCAGGCGGTGTACGTGCCCGCGGACGACCTGACCGACCCGGCGCCGGCGACGACCTTCGCGCATCTGGACGCGACCATCGTGCTGGAGCGCGCCATCGCCGAGCAGGGGATCTTCCCCGCCGTGGATCCGCTGGCCTCCAACTCCCGCGCGCTCACCCCGGAAATCGTCGGCAAGGAGCATTACGAGACCGCCCGCGGCGTCCAGAAGGTGCTCCAGCGCTACAAGGACCTGCAGGACATCATCGCCATCCTGGGCATGGACGAACTCTCGCCCGAGGACAAGCAGACCGTGTTCCGCGCCCGCAAGATCCAGCGCTTCCTCAGCCAGCCGTTCACCGTCGCCGAGGTCTTCACCGGCCGCCCGGGCCGCCAAGTGACGGTCGCCGACACCGTCCGCGGCTTCAAGGAAATCCTCGACGGCAAGCACGACGACGTCCCGGAAGGCAATTTCTACATGAAGGGCGGCATCGAGGAGATTCGTGAGGAACAGTAATCCGTCTCCATACTGCGCCCCTGCGTCTCAGCGCGAGAAATAAATCATGTCCAACACCCTTCAACTTGAAATCGTGACACCGACCGGGCTGATCTTCGACGAGCCGGTCGCCTATGTCACCGTGCCCGGAACCGAGGGCGAGATGGAGATCCATCCGCTGCACGTGCCGGTGCTGACGCTGCTGGAGGCCGGGGAGATCGCCGTGCGCAAGCCGGACAACTCCCACTGCTACCTGGCGGTCGGCGAGGGGTTCGTCAAGATCACCGGCGAGAAGGTCGTCATCTTCACCGACATGGCGCTGAAGGCCGATGAGATTGACGAGTTGAAGGCCGAGGAGGCCCGCAAGCGCGCCGAGGAACGGCTCAAGGGCAAGCTCTCCGCTGAGGAGGCCGCCACGGTCAACGCCTCGTTGACCCGTTCCATCGCGCTGCTCAACGTCAAGCAGCGCCGCCGCGGCGGTTCCTGATTCGCAGCCACGCCGCGCCAAGCAGCGGCGCCACCGCCGCAACGGCCAGGCAGGCCAGGTACGGCTCCGCCGGAATCCGGAAGCGCGCCATGGCGAAAAGAACGCCGTGGACGCCGGTCAGATAGCACGCCGGAAGCAGCAGCAGCCACGCCGCCGGTTCGCGCCGGAACCGCCACACGCCCGCCGCGGCCAGCAGCAGGCTGCACGCCGCAAACCCCGTGAGCGCCAGCTTCAGCGTCCGCGACTGGATCTGCCGCTTGGCGCCGGGCACTTCCAGCCAGAGCCGTTTCCATTTGACCGGCAGCAGACCGGCCCACGCCGCGGGATGGTTCCGGATGCTCTCCCGCGCCTGTCGCCCCAGCTCGCGGTTCGCCTCGCCGAGCGTCATCCCCTGTTCTAGGAGCGGCATCACGGGCTCAAAGTCCGGATATTCCCCGCGCCATTCCTGCGAGGCGCCGATGTAGAGGTGCATGCCAGCGCCGTCGTTCAGCGGAAGGAAACCGCCCGTCACGGCGAAATTGCGCGCCGTCCACGGCAGGACGACGGCCGCCATCGCGCCGAGGAACAGCGCCGCGCGGGGCCACGGCCGGAAGAAGCGCTCCCGGAACGGCAGTTGGTGCGAACTCCGCAACGCCGCAGCCAGCAGCAGCGCGGGCAGGAGCAGCGCCGGATAGAGCAGAGGAACCGGCCGGACGAGGCAGGCGAGGCCGAGCAGCGCGCCCGCCGCCGCCCAGCGTCCCGGCGTGTTCCGGCCGGAACTGCAGACGGCCTCCAGCAGGAAGAGATGGCTCCACAGCCAGAGCGCCGTGAACGGAAGTTCCGTCAGCGCGAAGAGCGAGCAGCCGAGGACGGTCGGGAAGAGGCCGCCCGCGTAGACGGCGAGCACGGTGGAAAGCTCGCGCCAGCGCGTGCCGGCCGTCAGGATCCGCGTAATCCGGCCGCAACCCGCGGCGATGAAGCCGATGCAGAGGGCGTTCGCCAGCCGCGCCCAGAAGACCGGATCGAGCCCGGCCTTGATGAAGATCGCAAGCAGGAACGGGAACCCCGGCACGTCGCGCGTTGTCGGGCTTGCGCCGTCCAGCGAGAACACGCCCTGGATTGCCAGGTTCCGCGCCTCGTCCAGGTAGCGCGCGGTGTCCGGCGCGTCGTGCGGAAAGCGCAGCGCCACGAAGAGCGCCGCCAGCGCCGCGATGCAGGCGTGAATGGCGATTCCCGCCGGGAGCTTGTGTGTGTGCTTGGTCATGTCATCACCTTCCGCGCGGTCTCTGCGTCTCTGCGCCTCCGCGCGATGTTTCTCTGTGGTTCTGTGGCGTTGCAACCCTCTCCTACCGGCCATGCCCTTCATATTCCGCGAGGGCGGCGCGGCCGCCGGTACTCTGGGTGACGCGGGCGGTGACCAGCATTTTTTCCCGGACCTCCGCCGGGGCGCCGGTGACGGCAATCTCCAGGAACTCGCCGCTGACGCCCGTCAGCGTCCCGTCCGTCCGCCGCTTCTCGACCAGCACCTCGGCCGTTGTCCCGATGCGCGAACGGACGAACGTTTCCGCCAGCGTCCGGCCGAGCGCGTCCAGTTCCAGGCGGCGTTTGCGGGCGAGGCTGTCCCGCACGCGGCCGGGCAGCGCGGCGGCGGCCGTTCCGGGGCGCGGGGAGAAGGTGAAGACGTGGAGATGGGCCAGCGGCAGTTCCGCGAGCGCGCCGCGGCAGGCCGCGAAGATTTCGTCCGTCTCCCCGGGGAAGCCGGTGATGATGTCGGTGCCGAGGCAGAGCCCGGGGATGCGGCGGGCGGCGTCGCGTGCGAACTCCGCATAGGCGCGGAGCGTGTACGGGCGGCGCATGGCGGCGAGGATGCGGTCGTCGGCGTACTGCAGCGGCAGGTGCAGGTGGCGGCAGACGCGCGGCTCCTCCGCCATCAGCTCCACGATGCGCGGCAGTTCCGGCCCCGGTTCCAGCGAGCTGAGGCGCAGGCGGAACCCCTCCGCGTGGCGGAGAATGGCGCGGACGAGTTCCGGCAGGCGCCGGCCGTGGTCGTCGTACAGCGCCAGGTTGATGCCGGTGAGCACGATCTCGCGGTGTCCGCGCGCCGCCAGCCCGGCGGTTTCGCGCAGCACGTCGTCCCAGGTGCGGGAACGGGGTTCGCCGCGGGCTTTCGGGATGATGCAGTAGCTGCAGTTGACGTTGCAGCCTTCCTGGATCTTCAGGTTGGCGCGCTTGCGGTCGGTGAGCCCGGCGGTCCCCGGCAGGGTGAAGGTCGGGCTGTGAGGCGGTCGGGCGGTTTCCACGGGAGCGTGGGCGTCCCGCCCGCTTTCGCCGGGCGTCCCGCCCGGTGCTGGAGGCGGTTCCGCAGTCGGGCAGTCGGACGGTTTCCACGGGAGCGTGGGCGTCCCGCCCGCTTCCGCCGGGCGTCCCGCCCGGTGCTGGAGGTGGTGCTGTCGTCGGTCGGTTTCCACGGGAGCGTGGGCGTCCCGCCCGCTTCCGCCGGGCGTCCCGCCCGGCGCTGGAGGCAGTTGGGCGGTGGGAAAGAGCGCGGCGGGGAGGCGTTCCGGCAGGGTGTGCTTGTCCGCGTTGGAGAGGATGAGGTCCACGGCGGCATTGTCGGCGGCCCAGGCGTCGGCGGCGATGGTGGCGTCGCAGCCGGTGAGCGCGAGGAAGGCGCCGGGGCAGCGTTTGCGGGCGGCACGGACGATGTTGCGGGTCTTGGCGGCGGCGGCGGCGGTGACGGTGCAGCTGTTGACCACCAGGAGTTCCGCCGGTCCGCCCCAGGGCACGATCTCGAATCCGGCGGTGCGGAGCTGGTCGGCGAGCAGACCTGCCTCCGCCTGGTTCAGCCGGCACCCCAGCGCGAAAAGCGCGGCTCGTCGCTTCACGGGGTGGAATCCCCCGCTGCCGGGGCGGCGGGCGCGGCGGCGGCGTCCTTGGGGAGCTTGAGGCGTGACATTTCCGACTTCACATAGTGCAGCAGGATGGGGGCGAGGATCATGCCGGGGATGCCCATGAGTTTCTCGCCGAGGATCAGGCTCAGCAGCATCAGCCACATCGGGTTGCGGATGCGCGAGCCGATGATCCGGCTGTTCAGGAAATATTCAAGCTTGTGGATGGCCACTAGGAACGCCAGCGCGCCCGCCGCCATCGCCGGGGAGACGGTCAGGCCGATGGCCACGATGACCGTGTTGCTGATCAGGTTGCCAATCACCGGCAGCAGGCCGCAGAGGAAGGTGACGCCGATGATGATTACGGGGTGGGGCATGCCGACGGCCAGCACGAACCCCGCCGTCAGCACCGTGTTGATGAGGGAAATTGCCAGCTGGGCACCCATCACGATGCGGAAACTCCCGAACAGCAGGGCGAACCGTTCCGCCACGGTGTCGCAGAACAGCGCGTAGAGGTTTTCGGGGACGGCGTCCTCGTGGCGGTCAAGTTCGGTGCGCGGGCTGAGGAAGATGCTGACCGCGACCACGATGCCGACGATGAAGAAGATGATCTGCAGCGAGGCTGTCCGTAGCAGTCCGGCGAGGAAATAGGCCTTTTCCCTGGCCTGGTCAATCAGATAGCGCTTCATCTCCTTGTAATCACTGAGTCCCTGCGAGACGGGTTCCGGCGCGGCGTTCATGTGCGCGTCGGGAGTTGTTGCGCGGATTTCCACCGGGGTGCTTGGCCTGGCACCGCTGTCGCCGTCCGGGGTGCTGTCGAGCAGGGCCGGCAGGTCGATGCCGCGCTCCCGCGCCCAGTCGATGAGCTGCGGCACGGATTTCTCGGCGATCTTCGGCAGGTTCTTCACCGTTTCCTGGGTGAAGCGTCCGAGCCCGTAGCCGACGCCGGAGACGAGCAGCAGGAAGAGCAGCACCACCGACCATTTCGGCATGCACGGCGAGACATGCAACATCTTCAGCGCGAACATGCCGAAGAGCGCCACCAGGATCGGCGTCGCCAGGTGCAGCCAGGCGGCCAGGATGAAGACGAGCAGCATGAAGCCGTACGAGACCAGCCTCATCTGCGAAATCATGTTCTTGCTTGCGGTCATGGAACGGCTCCGTCGGGTGGGGTGCATGGCGTCGGCTCATGCAGACAGTGCGTACTTTACCCTCTCCCGCCAGCGAATCCATCCGGAGGAATCGTTCCGGCACAACCGTTGGGTGGGCCGGGGATGTAAGCGGATATTTGATTTTTGAATGACGAGTTTCGATTTTAGAGGCAGAAACCCCCGCAGGGCAGCGGGGATTACTCCCGGACGATTGCGGTGGGGGCGGCGCGGAGGCGGCAGTGGAGGCAGGGGAGGCCGGCGTCGCGTTCGTCGAGCGTGTCGAAGCCGTTGGCGTCGAGGAGTTTCTTGAGCAGCGGGAGATCCGCGACGCCGTCCGTCGCGAGGTCCGCGGCAGCACCGGAGAGGTGCGCGGAGATATAGCCTTCCCTGCGGTTGCGGAGGATGGCGTAGGCGGTTTCCGCATCCAGTGCGCCGTTCGCGGCGCGCGCGGCCGTCAGGGCCGCGACGTAATCCGGCGTGCCGTTGCGGGCGTAGAGGGCGCGGAGCTGCGCGTCGCTCATCCCCGCCATCAGTTCCGCCTGCCGCCGCAGCGTGCGCCGGCCGGAGGTCACGCGCAGGGTGCCGCCGGCCGCCCGGCGGTAGGCCGCCGCGGCCGCCTCCAGCGCGGGACGCAGCAGCGGGTGGAGGCCGTCGGCTGGGCACTCCCATTCAAGCATGGATTGTTCACCCGTCACGGAGAGGCTCTCCAGGTATTTTGATCCGCAGATTCCGCAGATTGAACAGGCACTCGGGCGCCCGCGTCTTCGCGGAAACACACTGGCCGGGCAAGATGCCCGTCGAAAGCGGGCGGGGTGCCCACGCTCCCGTCGCTGCCGCCTATCTTGCGCCCATCTTGCGTGATTTTGTGGTCGTCCGCCTCTGCGCCTCTGCTGGAAAATGGTTTCATTTCCCCGCCGGTGTGCCGTCGGGGTTGAGCAGGCGCGCGGTGATGAACAGGAAGAGGTCGCGCTCCTCGCCGAGCTTGGCGCCGGGCTTGAAGATGTTGTCCGGGCCGAAGAACGACTGGCTTTTCGAGCCCGCAAGCTTCCTGCCCTGCACCCGTGCGAGCTGGACGGTGGCGCCGTCGGTCAATTCAAGCTCAGTTTCCACCGTGAGGGAGGCGATGCCCGGCATGTAAGCCCGCGACTGGGGGCCGACCTTGCCGTTGAGCTCGATGCACCCGAACGATTCCCGCCAGCCTTCAAACGCTGTTTTTTCCAAGCCCAATTTGAGGTGGATGATGGATTGGTCGCGGACCTGCGGGATGAAGCGCAGGATGGTGCCGATGTTGGTCGGGTCGCCGAAGCGCGGGCTCTCGGGGACGGTTTCAATTCCTCCGTTGTCGGCGCTTGATTGTTGGACCGGCTCCCATTCGGTCGGGAAATATTCCTTGTGCAGATCCTCCACGGTGGATTCGTTGCCGGACATCGCCATGCCGGAGAGCGAAGTGACAATCCGGGCCTTGGGCGAACAGCGCACCAGCTCCGCGAGCCGGAGCGGGAGCACGCCGCCGTTGCCGAGCGCGTCCGCCGCGGCGAAGCCGTTCTTCGCCGCCAGCGCCAGCAGCTCCCGGCGCGGGATCTCCACGGCTTCAAGGCTGACTTCGACTTGCTTCGTGTTGGAGGGAAACGCGTCCAGCAGTGCGGCGATCTGTCCGGGGACATCCTGTTCCGGGCCGTCGATGACGAGTTTGCCGGTCGCCGCATCGTATGCAAGCTTGGTGTCTGGATCCAGCGGAAATCCCGCGCGGAGGGCGTCGGGGGAATACGGATCATTATGGTCGGACAAATTCATGAGAAGGGCCGTCAGGGCGCTGGAGCCGACCTGGATCTCCCAGTGCCGGACGGGGTGTTTGGCGACGAAGATCCGGCCCTCTTGTTCCGAGGCGCCCAGGCCGGTGCTCATCAGGTAATAGCCGAGCAGGTCGCCGAGCCGGAAACGGCCGTACACCCCGACTTCGGCGGGCAGCGCGGATGCGCCGCCGGGCGGCAGGACAAGCGCGATCCCGTTCTCCTGGAACAGTTTTTGCAGGAACGCCGGGTAGTCGCCCGCCGGTCCACGGTTGCAGGCGACGACGGTTCGCAGGCGGGCGGCGAGCGCGGGCGTGGCGTGATCAACCGCCGACAGGACGGGCGTCGCGGACGGCAGCGCCCAGTCGGAATCCCGAAGGCGATCATGCCGCATCACTTCCCCGTTGAGGTTCAGCAGCCGCGCCGTGGCGAGGGTGAGGATCCAGGCTTCCCCGCCGTTGGCATCGGTGATGCGTTTGCGGTTCAGGCACTGGGTGGCGCCGTCGTTCAGTTCGAATGCGGTTTCATTTTTCAATGTGAACACCCGCGGCATTTTCTCCACCGGGGCGTAAGGCGGCGCGGTGAAACCGTCCAAGCCACAATACTCGGGGAACCCCTTCAAGTTGATCACAACGTTGTCCCGGACCTGCGGGATGGGGCGCATGGTGTACCCCAGGTTGGTCGGATCGCCGAAGCGGGGAGTGGTGGAGTGTCCGATGACATGCAGCGGCGGGCGGGAGTCCTCGATCTTGAGCTTGACCGTGATTTCCTTGCCGTCGCCGGTTTTGGCCGGGGGGCTTGCGCTTTTCTGGTCGGTGGTGTCGGGGGTGATGGTGATTTGGGGCGTGGGGATTTCCGGATAGATGCCGTCTGTAATGGGGATGATCTCGTATTCCCACGGGAAATACTCCTTGCTCACCGACTCCAGGCAGGCCTCGTTTCCGCTCATGGCAACGATCGAGCCTCCGGCGAGCGTCTCCACCTCGGGGGCGACCGTCAATTTCCCCCAGTCGGACATGGCGGCGCGGGGATCGACGCCCAACTTCGCCAGTACCGCCGCCGAAGCCCGGACGATTCTGGTTCCGACCATCACCTGTTCGGGATCCGGGCAGATCGTGGTGAAAACGCAGGTTACCTTGCGCTGTTCCGTTGCCGGCAGGGTGACGAAGAGCAGGCCGTCGGATTCGGAGTACGACACCTTGGAGCCGGGCGGGAAGCGGACGCCGTACGACTCCAGCATTTTCATCAGGCGTTCCGGGCTTGTGTCTACCGGTTTGGCGGCGGTTTTATCGGCTGCTGCAGGCTGTTGATCCACGCACAACGCAGACACGGTCTTGGAAATTACGGGCTGGTCCAAGTACCAGGCAAGCTCCTCCTTGGACATGGGGATGATGCGCGTGGTCATTTTCCGCAGATTGAGGGTGTAGGATTCTATGGCAACCAGGTCGCCGTACTGCCGCCAGTCCAGATCCGCGCTCATGCAAAGGTAATGGATGGCGTCGTTCAACGGCACCTGTTCCATGTTCAAAGAAACCGGGCGGTTGCCGACAGGACGCGGCATGGCGTGTCCAGGCTCGTGATTGCTTTCGGCCGTTCCGACTTTTTCCGCCGCCGCCGCGGATGGTGGATTGCAGAGCAGGAATCCAACCGGGCCGCCGGCTGGATCCTGTTCGGCGGCAAGTTGCTGGATGCGGCAGAACGCTTCGCCGGAGGGGATCTCATCAAACGAAAGCTTGGGAAAGACAATGCGGTCCAGCCGTGCCGCCGGCGCACTCGTTGCGCTAACGGGCGTTGCGGCGTCCGCAGCGGTCTGGAGCTTGGCGCAGCCCCAAGCGCAGGCGAGGGCCAGTCCGGCGAGGACGGCGGCGGGGAAGGAAAACCGGAGGCGATGCGTGCGGATGGTCATTCGGTTGCTCCGTTTCATTTGCCGGGCAGATGCAGCGGTACAAGCGGGCGGGACGCCCGCGCTCCCGTCGCATGAACCACTCCCGTCTCTGTTACTCCCGTCCGTCCGGCTTGAGCGTTCGCCGCCCTTTGCGCCTTCGCGCCTTTGCGTTTCAAATCATGTGCCAGGCGGGCCGGGTTCAGCCTTTTTTCTTGGCGGCGGGCTTGCCGGCCTTCACCGGCCAGAGTTCGGAATCCGTGCGGGCCTCGCGCATCAGCTTCGCGAGCGCCGTGACGCGGTCGGGCTGTTCGTCGGCGAGGTTTTTCTTTTCCTGCGGGTCGTCGGCGAGGTTGTAGAGTTCGGGGGCGGCGTTGGGGCCGTTTCGCACCACTTTCCAGTCGCCCTGGCGGAGGGCCTGGATGAAGCGGCCCTCGTGCAGTTCCCAGTAGAGGTACTCGCGCTTGGGGGCCGGTCCGCCGCGCAGGAGTCCGGCGACGGAGAGACCGTCGGTCTTCCGCCCCGCCGGGATCTTTGCGCCCGCCAGTTCGGCGGCGGTCGGCAGGAAGTCCCAGAAGGCGACCGGGGTTTTCTCGACGGTTCCGGGCTTGACCTTGCCCGGCCAGCAGGCGATGAACGGTTCGCGGATACCGCCTTCGTACATGCTGCGTTTGGTGTCACGCAGGCCGCCGTTGCTGTCGAAGAATTTCGCGTCGGCGCCGTCCTGGCCGTTGTCGCTGGCGAAGATGACGAGCGTGTTCGGTTCGAGGCCGAGTTCCTTAATCAAGTCACGGAGCCGGCCGACATCGCGGTCCATCCGGGAGATGATGGAGGCGTAGGTTTTCTGGTGCGGCTTCCAGGGCAGATCTTTCACGTACGGCTCCAGCTCCGGAACCGCGATTGTCTCATGCGGGGCCGTGTAAGCGAGGTAGAGGAAGAACGGCTTGTCCTTCTGCGCCTTCACCCACTGGAGCGCGTCGGCGGTCATCAGGTCGTGGCTGTAGGTCTTGCCGTCCAGCGGGACGCGTTCGTCGTCGCGCCAGAGGTGGTCGGGGTAATAGCTGTGCGCCTGGCGCTGGCAGTTGTAGCCGAAGAAATGGTCGAACCCGTTCTTCAGCGGGTCGCCGGAGGTGCCGATGAAGCCCAGGCCCCACTTGCCGATGCAGGCGGTGGCGTAGCCGGAGCCCTTCAGCAGGCCGGCGACGGTGAGGGTGTCGGGCGGCAGCGGGGTCTGGCCTTCGCCGGGGAGTTCCTTGTTGGCCCGGATCCAGGCGTGGCCGGTGTGCAGCCCGGTCATCAGCGAGCAGCGCGCGGGGGCGCAGACGGAGGTGCCGGAGTAGGCCTGGGTGAAGCGCATCCCCTCCGCGGCCATGCGGTCCAGATTCGGCGTACGGATCTTTTTCTGGCCGTAACAGCCGAGATCGCCGTAGCCCATGTCGTCGGCGAGGATGAAGATGATGTTCGGTTTTTGGGCGGCGGGTGCGGCGTGCGCGCATATCTCGGGCAGGGTGGCGGAGAGAGCGGTGGCGGCGGCAAATGTGCCGAACAGGCGGTGTGTGGACGGCTGCTTCATGGAATCGGCTCCTTGTTCGGGTTCCGCCATCGTGCCCGGTCATAACCGGTCAGGATGAAACGCTCCGTTTTACCGCAGATTGCACGGGTTGGCGCGGACTCACGCCTCGCCCCAGATGCTGGCGTAGGCGTCGAGGGTGACCTTGGCGGCCTGGCCTTTGCCGTTGTAGATGATGGTGGTCTGCGGTTTTTCGCTGTTGTTGACGACGACGAACTTTCCGGTTTTCGGGTAGTAGGCGCAGTCGGTCAGCGGGTTTTCGCAGAACCATTTCTTGAGTTCCTTCTCCTTGCCGGCGGCCCAGAAGATGGCGCGCTGGAGGAGGCGGGCGTTGGTCAGGTCATAGGGCAGGGCGCCGAAGAAGACGGAGCGTCCCTTGCCGAACGGCTTGGCGGCGGCCATGACGTGCAGGCCGTTGACGGCCAGGAGCTGGGTCGCGGGGTCGCAGACGTAGACGAAGGTCTCGTTGGTGCCGAAGTCGGCCTTGCCTTCGAGGTCCTCGGTGATGAAGTGCGTCTTGACGACGTCGGCCTTGACGGTGGCGGACTGGAGGGTGTTGCCGACCTCCTTGTCGACGCCCATGACGTCGGAGAGCTGGAAATAGCGGCCTTGGTGCTGGTGCGCGGTCGGGCCGCGGCAACCGATGAAGCCGCCGCCGTTGTGGATGAAGCGGCGGATTTCGGCGGCGACCTTGGGGTTCGCCCACCAGCGGCCGCCGGACCAGGCGGTTTCGGCGTCGCCGTCGTTGATGATCACATCGACGTCCTTGGGGATGCCGTTTTTCTCGATGTCGGCGAAACGGATGAAATCGACCTCGACCGGCAGTCCGGAGAGGCATTCGAGGAGGTTGGTTCCGGCGACCTGGATGACGTCGGGGCGTTTGACCAGGAATTTCTGGGGCGCGCCGAAGCTGTTGATCCACGCCTTCCAGGTGCCCCAGCAGTTGAGCACGGCGACCTTGATGGGGGCTTTGCGCGACTCGCCGCCGCCGGAGTTGGTCTTGAAGGTGCGGAACTCCTCGCAGAGTTCGCCGACATGTTCGACGAACTTCGGGAATTTCAGCGCGAGGTTGAGGTAGCCGCCGTAGCCGAGGCGGTCGACCGGCTTGCGCATGAGGGCGCGGCGGATCTTGATCCAGTTGGAGAGCGATTCGCCGAGCGGGTCGCCGCCCTCGCGGAAGACGTCGGGGAAGAAGTACGGGTAGAGGCGGAGTTCCTTGACCAGGCCGCCCGGGGTGTCGGAGATGCGGCGGAGGGCCACGCCGTCCTCGGCGGCGCCGACATGGATGTCGATGCCCATTTTGAGGAAGCCGGGCTGGTACGGTTCGACGCCGATCCAGTGGTCGCCCCAGAAGATGGCGGTCTTCTTGCCGGCCTTGTGCGCCTTGTCCACGAGCGCCTTGCCGAACTTGACGACGAAGCGGTGGATGAACTCCATCCAGTCGAGGTAGCCCTTGGAGGGGACGCGGCAGGCGGCGTTGTAGTAGCCCTGGTCCACGAAGTCCTCGCCGCGGAGGCGGTAGCCGTATTCCTTGGCGAAATCCTCAAGCGCGAGTACGCTGATGGTGTCCTGGTAGCCGGTCCAGTCGCGGAACTTGTCCACGGAGGCCTGGTCGGAGTCCACCGCGAAATGGTAGGCAAGCGTGGTGAGGCGCACGACGTCGGTCTGCGGGTGGTTCTCCAGGTACTGGTCGTAGAACTTCATCAGGTGGTTCCAGCATTCCTTGTGGTAGGGGTCCACGCTGATGACGTGCGGCTTGTTCCAGTTGTTGGTGAGGTGGTTGTACATGGAGGTCGTGTCCCAGATCTGGAACACGAGGAAGTTGACGGTATAGACGTGGAACGGGACGGCGCCGGTGACTGTGACCTTGCCGCTCTTCTTGTCCAGGCTCCACTTCGAGGCGGGGACGAGCTCGCCGGTGGTGCGGTCGATGACTTCCCAGTACTTCTTCGCGTCGTGCTTGGCGTCGATGACGTACTTCTCGCGGTAGAAGCCGGCCATCGGGTCGATGACGAGCTTGGCGGAGGCGGCGGTGACGGGGTCGGACATCAGGAATTTCTGCGGGAGCTGGTCCATGTGCTTGCGCGGGTAGGTCTGTTCGGCGCGGACGAGGCAGGTGGTGGAGTAGACTTCGAGCCCGAGGTCGAGCATTTCCTGGGAGAGCTCGGTGCCGTCGGAGTCGCGGATGGCGTCGGCGCCCCATTTTTTGGCGAGCTGGACGACCATCTTTTCCTCGCCGACTTCGGCGGGCAGGGTGATGGAGCCGGCGGCGGCGGGGCGTTTCGCGTTGCGCGTTGCGGATTTCGTCTTGGCGGCCATGGGGCTGACCTCGTGTATTTTGGGGTTGGGCCGTATCTCCGGCCGTTTTTTGCGATCGTGCGGAACTATAACCGGCCCTGGGGGCGGTTCCAAGAGGGGGTGCCACTTTTGCCGCAGGGCGGGCGGGGCTCTTGTCCGCAAACGGGGCCCGGGAACGGCCGCATGCAGGTCTTTTTCGCCGGTGGTCTTGGTATTACGGGCCTTGCGCGGCCCGCCATTTGTCCACGGTTTTCGGCGTGACCTTCTGGTAGATGGCATCGAGCAAATGCCTGCCGGGATCTTCGCAAAGCGGTTTGTTGTTGGGAATGAGGGCCATGCGCACGATGCCGGAGCGGATGAGCGCGGCGGTGCGTTCGGAGTCTCGCGCGACGCATAGAACGGGCGGAAGGCCGGGGCGGCTCGCATTGTCTCCTGCGGTGGCGACCGGTTCACCGACAAGGGAGACAACGGCCTTGATCCCCGGTTTTTTCCCCGCCTCATCCATGAGCCACTGAACGGTCATCTCTCCCTGTTCAACCACATACTGGGAGAAGCTGATGGGATCTTTCCGCTCCTCGCCTCCCGGCAGTGGCGGCCATTCGGTTTCGGCGGCGATTGACAACCCCTCATGTTTCGCCGCCTTGCGGAACGCCGTCACCAGTTCCGTTGGGATGTCCTTCTGGAAGGCCAAAGGGACTACGACAAGCATGGGTCCTTCCGTGCCGGCAACACCCTCCGCTGCTTTCGCCAGTGCTTGAACCGTTTGTTGCGTCAGCATGGTTGCGGCGCCGGTATTTTTCTCGGCGGATGATGCTTGAAAAAGATGCATGACAATCCACACGGCGGACAACAGGCCGGTACCGATGATGATCGGGATGAGTTTGCGGCGCATGATCGCTCCCTACTTGTTGGGAAAGCCGTTCAAAACGGGGAAATAAGGGTTGCCGGGGCATACGGCAAGTTTCAGGCGCACCAAGTCGAGATTGCCAGGCTGCGGCTGTGTCATCGTCACCATCGGATCGGAATTGATTGTGCGCGTCCTGCAGTCCCGCCATCCCCAATATTCCGTATGGCCGTCGGCAAAGCTGAACATGGTCCCCCCCTTGTCGAGTGTGTTGATGCTGTGCCAGCGGCCGGGTGGATCGGTAAAAAACCACGTGTCTTTGTTCAGCCCCAGGACAAAACTGCCGGTCAGGTCGCCGCGGTTGTCGTCCTCCTCAATGAATACAAATGTTTTCGCCGGGTTGAAAATCATGCTTAGGGTGGCGATGCGGCCGGCACCCGGCCGGTTTATGGGGCCATTGGCAGATTTACCCATTGGATCCGGGCAACCGCCTGGAGCTTCCAATCCCCCCGTAAAATTGTTGATCGAATAGTTGCGGACCAGCTCTTTGGGGGTGCCGTTGAACGGATGGTCGGGGCAATGGTAGCTTTTACGGTTTTGGACGTAAGGCCAAAGCGATCCCTTCTCCATGGCGGCCTCCTGCTGTTGCTTCGTTGCACCACCGGTATAACTGACAATGAAGCTCCAAGGCGGGGCTCCTGGCGGGGCATACGCTGGGTCTGATATGGCTGCGGTGGCGTTTACAAGTTTTCCGCTGTTGTCTCCGGTATAGCTGATCCAGGCGATGGTGAGGTTGCGAAGATTGTTGGCGCAGACGACTCCGCGCGCCTGCTTGGTTGCATGTTGAAACGTCGGCAAAAGCAGGCTGGCAATAACGAGGATCAAGCTGATTACCGTCACCATTTCAATCACGGTAAAGCATTTGTGTGCTGGCATCGTGTGGGGCATGGGGGAAACCTTCTGAGATTTTTAACGCCAAAGGTTACAGGTGCATGGCTTTGGCGCCAGCCTTTGCTGTGCCGGATGCTGATTAATGGAGGGTGATGAAGTGATAACTGAATGAATAATGTATCTTTTCTTTATACATTTTCAACAAGTCCGCAGCGGGATGTGCGTTAATGGTATTTTTTGTGATTTGTTTTTGTCTGTGATTTCATTTGTGTAACGGAGTCGCGCGGCGGTGGCCACCAACGCCTCACTCATTCTCATCGACCGGATAATCAGCGCGATCAACCGCCCGTTCCACGCACAGGGCGACCGTTTTTGCTACATCCGGTGCCGCGAGCAATTGACCGCCGTCCGAAAGGCGCTGAGACTGGTGGTATGTGGCCGCCCGGCCAGTCAAAAGCCCTTCGACACTTTCGACGGCCAGCCACCCTGCTGTTCTCGGCTCGGCGTTGATTTTGAAACCGTGCAGCGGCGTGGCGGGCTTGTCGATGGCAACGGGCCGGCTGAAGCCGGCGCAACAAACGAAACGCCCGGCAGGAGGTAAGTCCACGCCGGGCGTTTTGTTTTTGGGTTTGCGGAGTCCGCTTACTTCTGCAGGCGGGTCTCAAGAGCCGCGAGCTGGTCGGCGAGTGCCTGGGGCAGGTGGCTGCCGAACTTATCGAGGTGCGCCTTGACCTGCGGGACGGCGGCGAGCCAGCCGGCCTTGTCCACGGAGAGCAGTAGCGACTTGTCCTCGTCGGTGACCTTGAGGCCGTTGAGGTCCAAGGCGTCGGGCATCGGGAGGTTGCCGATGGCGGTCTCGACGGCCTTGCCCTCGCCGGAGCAGCGTTCGAAGATCCACTTGAGCACGCGGCTGTTCTCGCCGTAGCCCGGCCAGAGCCACTTGCCGGCATCGTTCTTGCGGAACCAGTTGACGTAGAATATTTTCGGGAGCTTGCTCTTGTCGGGGGCGTTGGCGCCGACCTTGAGCCAGTGCGCGAAGTAGTCACCCATGTTGTAGCCGCAGAACGGCAGCATGGCGAACGGATCGAAACGGAGCTGGCCGGCGCCGCCTATGGCCGCCGCGGTCATTTCGGAGGACATGGTGGCACCCATGAACACGCCGTGCTCCCAGCTCGTGGCCTCGTTGACCAGCGGGACGACGCCCGCGCGGCGGCCGCCGAAGAGGAACGCGCTGATCGGCACGCCGGCCGGGCTTTCCCATTCCGGGGCGACGACCGGGCACTGCGCGGCGGGGGAGGTGAAGCGGGCGTTCGGGTGCGCGGCCTTGACGGCGGAGCCCTTCTTCCAGGGGCGGCGCTGCCAGTCGATGCACAGCTCGGGTACGGTGTCCATGTCTTCCCAGAACACGTCGCCGTCCATGGTCAGCGCGCAGTTGGAGAAGATGGAGTTGCCCTGGTTGACGGTGCGCATGGCGTTGGGGTTGGACTTCATGGAGGTGCCGGGCGCGACGCCGAAGAAGCCGTTTTCCGGGTTGATGGCGTAGAGGCGGCCGTCCTTGCCAAATTTCATCCAGGCGATGTCGTCGCCGATGGTTTCGACCTTCCAGCCGGGGAGGCTCGGCTCCATCATGGCCAGGTTGGTCTTGCCGCAGGCGGAGGGGAAGGCGGCGGCGACAAACTTCACTTCACCCTTGGGCGAGGTGAGCTTGAGGATGAGCATGTGCTCGGCGAGCCAGCCCTCGTCACGGGCCTGGACGGAGGCGATGCGCAGTGCGAAGCATTTCTTGCCGAGGAGCGCGTTGCCGCCGTAGCCGGAGCCGAAGGAGATGATCTCGCGGGTGTCCGGGAAGTGCGTGATGTGCTTCTTTTCGATCGGGGCGCAGGGCCACGGGATGTCCGGCTGGTTCGCGGCCAGCGGGTAGCCGACGGAGTGGACGCACTTGACGAACTCGGCACCGGCCTCGACCTTGGCGACGATCGTGTCGGAGACGCGGGTCATGATGTGCATGTTGACCACGACGTACGGGCTGTCGGAGATTTCAAAGCCGTACTTGGCGATGGGGGATTCGACCGGGCCCATGGAGAACGGGATCACGTACATCGTGCGGCCGCTCATGCAGCCCTTGAAGAGGCCGGTGAGCTTTTCGCGCATCTCGGCGGGATCGCACCAGTTGTTGGTCGGGCCGGCATCATCCTTGGCCTTGGAGCAGATGTAGGTGCGCTCCTCGACGCGGGCGACGTCGCTGGCATCGGTGCGGCAGGCGTAGGAGTTCGGCTTCTTGTCGAGCTTGATGAACGTGCCGGCGCGCACCAGCAGGTTGCAGCAGAAATCGTATTCGGCCTTGGATCCGTCGCAGATGACGACCTGGTCGGGGGTGCAGAGGTCGGCCCACTGCTGGATCCAGGACTTGAGGGGGGCACTCTTGATTTCACTGAGCTGCATGGCATTACCTCATCGCGAAGGGTGGGGCATACACCGGCGCTCCATGCCCCTCACATGGGGGGGAGAGCCCCCAGGGACACGCGCCGCGTATGAGGTTGAAAAATTTATCGTAGAGAAAAGCAAATACAACACCCGCGCAGGATGTTATATTTTTCACTTTATTCTCAAACCGCCGCGGCATGTACCAGAAATGGCCGGAAAAACAAAACAGGACAGACCCCGGAGCGGAGGCTGTCCTGCTTTTTGCGCCGCCCGGATTACAGAGGCTTGCCGGTGACTTGGCGGTAGGCTTCGAGATATTTCTCGCGGGTCTTGACGACGACCTCGTCCGGAAGCTCCGGCGCGGGCGGCTGGTGGTTGAAGCCGACGGCGTCGAGCCAGTCGCGGACATACTGTTTGTCGAGGCTCGGCGGGTTGCCGCCGGTCCGGTACTGTTCCTTCGGCCAGAAGCGGCTGGAATCCGGGGTCAGCACCTCGTCGGCGAGGATCATCTTCCCGTTCTCGTCAAGGCCGAATTCGAACTTGGTGTCGGCGATGATGACGCCGCGGGTTGCAGCGTGGTCGGCGGCGGCGGTGTAGAGCTTCAGCGACATGTCGCGGAGCTGCGCGGCGTTGGCGGCGCCGACAATCTCGACGAGCGCGGCGTAGCTGATGTTCTCGTCGTGCGCCCCGAGTTCCGCCTTGGTGGAGGGGGTGAAGATCGCCTGGTCCAGCTTCGCCGCCTGCTGGTAACCAGGGCGCAGCGCGATGCCGCACACGGACTGCGTCTTCTGGTATTCCTTCCAGCCGGAGCCGACGAGGTAGCCGCGGACGATGCACTCGGCGGCCATGATCTTGCATTTCCGGACCAGCATGGCGCGGCCGCGAAGGTCGTCCGCGCACTTGCGGGCGGGTTCGGGGAACTTCTCCGGATCCATGGTAATCAGGTGGTTCGGCATCCAGGGGAAGAGGTCGAACCAGAACTTGCTGATGCCGGTCAGGACGCGGCCCTTGTCGGGGATGCCGTTGGGCATCACGCAGTCGAAGGCGCTGATGCGGTCGGTGGCGACGAGCAGCAGGCTGTCGCCGAAATCATAGAGGTCGCGGACCTTGCCGCGCTTCGGTGCGGGGCAGCCGGGGATGGAGCTTTCCAGCAGGGCGTGGTTGCGGTCGTACTTCATGTTCGTGCTACCCCTTGTCTTTGGCGGACGGGTTTACCATGCAAAACTGTGAACCGGTTACTATAACGGATGAAAATCGGCAGGCAACGGCAAAAGGTGCGGCGGCGAAATAAATCATCCGTCGACCCTCTCCGGAAACGCCCGGTCATTCTACGGTTTTCGCCTCGGGTCTCGCATAGAACGGGAAGCGCGGCAGAAGTTCCGGCGCGGCGTCGCCGGGGATGTAGCGCCAGCGCTCGTACATCCAGAGATACTGTTCGGGGAAGCGGCGGATGAGGCGTTCGTGAAGAATCATGAGATCCGCCGTCAGCTCCTCGTCGCCGGCGTATTCCGCCACCGGTCTCGGGAGCGTTTCCCGGCACATCGTCAACCGGCCGTCCACCCGCACCAGCGCGTTGACCGTGATCTCCAGTTTCATGCGGCGGGCGAAGGAGGCGGGGGCGCGGGAGGCGGTGGCGGGCAGGCCGAAGAACGGCACGAACACGCCGCCGTGGCGGACGCGTGTGTTCTGGTCGATGAGCATGCCGATCGGGCGAAGGTCGCGGACGGACTGGAGCATGCCGCGGACGGCACCCTGCTCCTGGATGATTCGGATGCCGTGGAACTCCCGGGCGACGGTTACAATCTCCTCCATGAGCGGGCTTTTGACCTTGGCGGCGACGGCGGTCAGCGGCACGCCGTTGGCCGCCACGATCTGCGCGCTGAGTTCCCAGTTTCCGAGATGCGGCGAGAGAAAAATGCCGCCCCGGCCGGAAAGAGTCGCCGCCAGCATCGCCTTTGCCTCCGGCGTCTCCATGTCCACGTTCGACTTCAACCGGTGCGGATGCCGCGCGAACCAGAGGAATTCGAGGAAGGTCAGGATGAGGTTCCGGGCGGAGTCGCGGCCGATCCGGACCCGTTCCACGGCCGTCTTTTCGGGGAAGGCGACGGCGAGGTTGGCCAGGATGAGGCGCCGCTGGGGCGGGAGGCGGAACAGCAGGCGCCCGGCGGCGCGCGCCATCGGACTCAGCGCCCGGTGCGGCAGCAGCCAGAGGCACGCCATCAGCAGCTTCGCGCCCAGCCAGAAGAACGGTTCGCGGATTTTGCGGCGCAGGGTCATGTCGGTTCAACAGCCATCCGGACGGTCCTCACTCGTAGACGGCTTCCGCGCCCGGTGCGGCTTCGGCGAGCGTGCCGGCGGCGGCCGCCACATCCTCGCGGTCGAGGTATTTGCGCGGCGAGAGTTCGAGCTTGCAGTCGAGCGAGCCGTCCGCCTTGCGCGGAATCCGCACACCGGCGGCCTCGAGCCAGGCGGCGGCGCGGTTCTGCTGGAGGAGCTGGCTGGACTCGACGGAGTCGACGCCGGAGGGGTTCTTGACCGGTCCGAACTGCTCCTCACGTGCGCCCTCGAGGATGAGCGGCTTGTTGGCCAGCGGGAGCGCGTCGAAGATGAACATCTCCAGCTTGACGGCGTTCGGGTGATGGATCTTGGCGGGCTCGCCGGCCTCGTCCACGCACGCCACCTTCTTCACGGCGCGGTGCAGCGGCAGCTTGAGGCGGTTGCCTTCGGTGAGCCGTTCGATGAAGTCGCGGCGGATGACATGGATGGCGGGGCTGCCGGCGCGGTAGGCGAGGCGGCCATCGGACCCCTTCTGGTGCGCCAGCGCGTCGGGCATGTCGCTGTATTCGATGATGGTGAGGCGGCCGCCGGTGAGCGCGTAGTTGCCGAGCTTCTCCAGCGGGCCGGTCTTGATCAGGCCGCGGCTGCTCATGTCGGAATTCGTCAGGTCGTGCAGCCCGATGAAGAGCGGGTCGAACATCTGCACCAGCGGGTTGTCGATCTGCCAGTAGGAGACGTGCTCGATCTTGCGGCGGGCCATCTCCTCCAGCGCACCGGACTGGCGCATGGCGAGCAGGCAACCGCCGTGGCCGTTGGGGGAGAGCGCCAGGGAGGACTTGCCCTCGAGCAGAAGCTTGCCGTCGAGCCCGATGGCGGGCATGGTGCCCTGCATGAAGAAGCGGACGGCGTCCTTGCGCAGGCCGAACCCCTTGTTCTGCTCGAAGAACGCGCGGGTGGCGGCGTCGTTGACCGGGCTGGTCATGATGTACCAGGGGATGGTCTTGCCGTATTTCTCCTGGGCGCGGGCGATTGATTCGGCGAAGAGTTGGAAGAGCGTCTTGTTCTTCACCGGCGAGATCGGGAAGGTGCCCTTCGGGCCGTCGAACCCCAGGCGCGTGCCCTGGCCGCCGGCGACGGTGAAGCCTGCGACTCGACCCTCGGCCAGCAGCATCTTGCCGCGGCGGACGGCGCCCTCGTAAAGCTCCGCCTCGGCGGCGTTGCGCGGCGAGAGTGGGTAGTACGGCGCGGGTTTGAGGTCGGAGGGGATCCCCTGCGGCGCCGCGTTCAGCACATACTCCTTCACCCAGCCGTCGAAGCTTTCCCAGTCGATCTCCAGGAGCTGCGCGGCGAGCTGCGCGCGGCCGGCGTCGTCCAGTTCGTCCCAGAAGCGGAGCGTGTGTTCCTGGCCGTGCGGTGCGACCCGCTTGAGCAGTTCGTCCTTCGTGGGGATGGTCGCCATGGAGATGCTCCTGTTGTCAAAGGCGGAAGCCGGAATTCATGATTGAAAAAACGATGCCGTAAGATAATGGGGCAACCCCAAAACCCAAGCATGGTGAAACGGGGCGGGCGGCGGGGCTCAATACCGCCCTTCGGCATCGCGCCGGCGGAAGCGGCGGGAGAGGAGGACAAAGACCGCCGTCACCACCGCCATCAGGCCGGCGTAGAAGAAGAACTCGGCCGCGCCGGAAGCCCGGATGAAGGTGGCATTGGTCCAGGCGATCGCCACCACCAGCGCGTTGCCGATGGCGGAGGTGAGCAGCCAGAAGCTGGTGATGGTGCTCTTCATGGAGGCCGGCGCCTGGGCATAGGCGAACTCCAGGCCGGTCGCGGAAAACAGCACCTCGCCGACGGTCAGCAGCGCGTACGGCAGCAGCTGCCAGAGGATGGACAGTTGCACGCCGGCGTCAAGCCGCAGCTGCATGACGCCGGTCACCACGAACGCCGCCGCGAGAAGTCCCATGCCGCACGCCATGCGCGGCAGCGGTGAAACGTCGCGCCCCCGGCGCGCCAGCAGCGGGTACACCAGCACGGTCAGCAGCGGAATCAGCAGCATGACCAGGACGGGGTTGATGGACTGCATGGTCTCGCCGTCGAGCGCCCAGCCGCAGAGCTTGAATGGAATCATCCGGCTGCCCTGGACGATCCAGGAGGTGCTCGTCTGGTCATACAGCGCCCAGAAAAAGGGCGCCACGGCGAACAGGCTGAAAATGCCGAGCATCATCTTGGCCGAGTCCACCGCCTCGTCGCCATGCGCCGCTCGCGCCGCATCGAGGAAGCTGCTTCCGGCCGGGCGCGGCTTGCCCCGCCGCCCCAGCGCGGTCAAAAGCACGCGGAAAAAGCCCGCCCGCTGGCTCGGCTTGGACGGCGGCAGGCGGACATACCAGGGGGTCGCGGCGGCGAAGAGCGCCCAGGCCAGCAGCATGAGGATGCCGGGAACGCCGAACGCCCAGGCGTACCCGTACCGGTCGCGCGTCCAGGGAATGACCAGGAACGCGAACAATGAACCGAAATTGATTGCCCAGTAGAAGAGGCCGAACGCCTTGGGCAGCAAGTGCTGGCGTTCCGGGCCGAACTGGTCGCCCATGAAGGAGGATACACACGGCTTGATGCCGCCCGCGCCGAGCGCGATGAGCGCCAGCCCCACGAACAGACCCCAGTGCGTCCCCTCGCTGAACGCCAGCACGCCGTTGCCGAGGCAGTAGAAGAGCGAGAGGATCATGATCGTCCAGTAACGCCCGAGCCAGCGGTCGGCGAGCCAGGCGCCCAGCAGCGGCATCAGGTAAATCGTCATCTTGGACAGATGCACGATCTCCTTGGAGGTGGCCTCCGCCATGGACAGGCGGTTGGTCATGTACAGCATCAGGATGCCGGCCATGCCGTAGTAGCAGAAGCGTTCGCACGCCTCGCTGCCGACAATGCAGAGGACGTTCCCCGGCATACGGTTGCTGGCGGCGGCCGGGGGTGCGGAGTGGGACGGCTCGGTCATGCGGGGGAGGCTTCCGTGGTCGGGGTTCCGGCACTTGTCTTGAAGGGAACGCAAAGATACCGCGGCATCGGCGGATTTCAAAAAGCGCCGGCGCGACGGGGGGCGGGGGCATGATTGAAATATGGGGAATGGTGTCTATAGTTTTTGCCATTTGTCGCCTGAAAGAAAAGCACCATGCCGTGACGTACGGGGGATGCAATGGGTGCGGCCGTTTTACGCGCCAGTCCGGGCTTTCCGCCTGTACCTGCAGTCGCTGTCACGGACGAGTTGATCCGGGGTGGGAGAATTTCATGAAAGCTGCGAAGATTCTTGCCTTTGCCGTTCTGATTTCGCCGCTGGCGTCCGTACCGGCGTCAGCGCAGCAACCCGCGCGGGCGCAGGCCGTCCGTCCGGGAACCACGGAGACGCTGGAGGGCTGCGGCCTGCGGATCAAGACGTTCAAGGACTGCAAGGCGATTCCTGGGCAGCCGTTGGACTGCCGGACGGGGACCGACCCGAAGACCGGGCAGGCCGTTGAGGTTTATCCGGGGCCGGAGTACTGGCGGAAGGAACAGATTGTCGGCGAATGGAGCGGCGCCGGCGCGGGGATTACCGTGTATGAAATGAAATATCCGGCGGATAAGATTCCCCGCATCGTTTCCCGCGAGGCCTTTGCGAAATGGGCGGAGGAGAACAAGCTTCCCGCGGAGCCGGACATTTCCACGTGGATCAAGGCCGTTTCCGGCCTCGATGCCACGCCGGCCGGCACCAAGCTCAAGGGCGAGGGGGACGCGGCCATCACGCCCTACGACTGCACGGGCGGGGCAAACCACATGGAATGCTACCTTGTACGCTCCGCCAAGGCCGGGCGCACCCTTCTGTGCGTCTATGAGCTTGAGCGCGGGAAGGTGGACGTGGAGCGGAGCAAAAGCGTGGTCAAGTCGAGCGTGCAGGCGATTGGATTTTTCGCCCCGAAGGCCGTCGTGGTCAAGCAGCAGCCCAACTCGGCGGTCAACGGCAAGCGGACCTATTCGGCGGAATTCCTGGCGAGCAAGCAGAAGGTGATTGACGGGATCAAGAACCTGAAGGGCTGGTGGTTCCTGGAGACCGAGAACTACCTGCTTGTCTCCAACCAGAAAAACCGGCAGGCCATGGACACGATCAAGAAGGACATGGAGAAGGCGCGGACGGCGTTCGAGGCGGTCTATCCGGTCATCGGCGAGATCAAGGCGGTGAGCGTGATCCGGGTGCCGGCCACACGGGCGGAGTACCTGGCGTACATCGGCCCGGAATACAAGTGGAGCGGCGGCATCTGGATGCCGTCCAAGAACGAGCTGGTCATTTCGGATTCCGACTGGGGCGACAACCGTTCCAAGGCCGGGCAGATCCGGGAGGTGCTCTTCCATGAAGGGTTCCACCAGTACCTTTCCTATGCCGCCGACGGCGAGGCCGACGTCTGGTTCAACGAAGGGCACGCGCGGTTTTTCGAGGGGCTGGAGTTCACCGGCTCCACGTTCCGGGTGAACTGCCAGCAAAGCGATGCGGCCCTGGTCATGCAGATGGTCTCGTCGGGCAGGGCCGGCCTCCAGAAGATGTTCACCATGAGCCACCAGGATTTCTACGCAGCGAAAGGGTCGGACAAGGAACGATCGGAGCATTACTCGCTGGCCTGGGGGATCGTGTACTACATGAACAAGGGCGCGCTGTGCTCGAAGAAGACCGAGCGCTACACCGAGATCCCGCTGCGCTATTACCTGACCCTGCAGCGGACGCACAACGCACGGGCGGCGATGACGGCGGCCATGGACGGGGTCGAGGTCGCGCAGCTGGAGAAGGATTTCATCGCGTTCTGGAAAGACTCGGGCAACGTGCGCCGTTCGGCCTCCCAGCCGTTCGTCAAGGAGCGGCTGGAGCTCCTGAAAAAACTGCAGAAACTGCCGGAGTTCGCGGGGCCCGCAAGCAGCACGCCGTCCGACGGGGAATGACGCCAAGCCCGCCGCCGGCCCGCCGTGGGGGAGCGCAAGCACGATGAGCCAGCCCCCGCACAACCCGCCCGCCGCCTCCTCCGGCTACCGCGGCCGGCTGGCGCCGACTCCCTCCGGCCATCTCCACATCGGCCACGCCCGCACCTTCTGGACCGCGTTCGAACGGGCGCGCCACGGCACGCTCGTCATGCGCATGGAGGATCTGGACGCCCCGCGCTGCCGGGCGGAGTACGCGCAGGCGGTGCTGGAGGATCTGCGCTGGCTGGGGGTTGACTGGCACGAGGGGCCGGAGCGGGGCGGCGGGCACGGGCCGTACTGCCAGCGCGAACGCCTGGACTGGTACGCCGAGGTCTGGCGCCGGCTGGCCGCCGCCGGGGCCGTCTATCCGTCGCCGCATTCGCGCAAGGACGTGGAGCGCGCCGTGCGGGCGCCTCATGAGGAGGAGGAGCGCGAGCCGATCTTCCCCCCGGAACTGCGCCCGCCGCCGGGAAGCTGGGAAAACCCCGCCGCCGCCGGAGCCCCGCAGGAAAACTGGCGTTTCCGTGTGCCGGACGGTGAGGCGATCCGCTTCACGGACGGCGCCTGCGGGCCGCAGTGCTTTGTCGCGGGGCGCGATTTCGGCGACTTCCTGGTCTGGCGCCGGGACGGCCTGCCGTCCTACGAACTGGCCGTGGTGGCCGACGACCACGCCATGGCCATCACCGAGGTCGTGCGCGGCGAGGACCTGCTGGCCTCCACCGCGCGCCAGATCCTGCTCTACCGCGCCCTCGGCTGGACGCCGCCCGCGTTCTACCACTGCCCGCTGGTACGCGATGCCGAAGGGCGCCGTCTGGCCAAGCGCACCGACGCCGTCTCCCTGCGCGAACTCCGCAACGCCGGCCTCACCCCGGACGACGTGCGCCGCATGTGGTGACCGATGGGAACCGCCTACAGGAATTCCAGCGAGTAGTCCGCCAGGTTGCAGTCGCGGATCGCCTCGATGTGGTCCACGACCTTGTCGAGCACCTGATTGCAGTAGGCCTGCTCGTTGGAGACGGTGACGACCGCGATGACCGCGCGGTTCCAGACGTCATTTTCGTCCACTTCCGCCACCGCGACGTTGAACTTCTTCCGCACGGTGTCCCGGACGCGGTTGACAATCATCCGCTTGTCCTTGAGCGAGTTCGCCCAGGGAATCTCCAGCTCCAAGGTGAGCACGCCGATGTTCATTGCAAGGGCAATTGCGGTTGCTGCCGTGCCAGGAAGTCGGGGACCAATGCGTAATTACGCTTTTTTTCCTCGCACTGGATCAGGCCGGTTTTCTTCAGGGTTTCAAACACCTTGCGGATTTTTCGATTGAAGGCGTCAAAGCCAATGATGTCGCCGTCTTTGCCGCCTTGTTCGTACCAAAGTAGAAGCGCGGCATGGCGCGCGCTTACCCGCCGCTGTTTGGAATAGTTGTTGAAGCGGTAAATCACGCATAGGACTTGGCGGCTCTGCTCATTCAGCGTATCGAACGCCACCCCGAACATCGTCCGCAGTTCGCGGGTGTAGGATTTTGTCGTCAATACCCGGTCAACGACATAAACTGGATAGATCGGCGTGCTCGTAGGATGTTTGTGGACCAAGCCGGCCTGTGCCAGTGCATGCAATTCAGTGGAGTGGTTGTTGTCCGGCGTCAACAGAATGGTGTAACGGTTCTGTTCGTTGGCCCACTCGGATTTGATCAGGTAGGCCAGGACCAGTTTCTGGTTTTCGGTCAGGGCGGTCTGGAGTTTTTCATCAAGGTAACCGTCAAACGACTGGAACAGTCGCTCCATCCGTTCATCAAGCAGTTGGCCGCAGCACAGGAAGAGGCAAACCTCTTCCGTGTAAAACCGGTAATAAGGCAGGTCTATTTCGTTTTGCAGGCAGAGGTTGACCAGGGTTGACATGCCGATGCCGCGGCCTTCCCATTTGCGGTACACGCGCAGGACATCCGCGAGTTTGGGATTGCGCGGCTTGGCCTCGGGAATGATCCGGTGGAGCGGAATGGCGTGATCCGCGTCTTCCAGCACCAGTGACGGCCGGAACCGCCCGGGATTGCGGATGGAGATATGGGTGCCGGGCTTGATGGCCAGGATCACCTGTTTGTTCACGGAATAATCTCGGTGCGCCAGCGCGTTGTTCACGGTCTCGCGCAATAGATTTTCCGGGTATTGCGGACGGCTGCTGCCGCCGGCCGCGACGCTTACCCCCACCTGGATGTTGCGCATCATGTAGGAAAAACTTGCCTCCATCAGCGGCAGGATGTTGTCCATCAGATCCTGCTTGTCGAGCGCCACAGTTCCGGGCATGTCCACATAACCATGAACTTGGCAACGGAAGCCGAGATGGTCGGCCGGATGGCGCCCGCAGACCAGTGCGCCCAGCGTCGTCACTTCGCTATTGCGGACAAAAACCTTCCGTTGCAGGAACGGCATGGCGGCGGCAAGATCGGCTTTGATGGTCTCGGTCTTGATGGGACGGTTGAGCTGGTTGATATATTCGTTCAGCTTGTCAATGTCGAGGTCTTCCGGCTGCATGTCGGCCACCGGCTGCAATTCCCGCGCATGCCAAGTTTCCTCTTTGTATTCTTCCTGCTGCGTGATTTCACTTTCCGTCAGCTTGTGGTCACCGGTCAAGATCCGACGGTAGGCCTCGCCCTTGTAGAAACAGTACTTTTGGTCCGCGGGGAGTTCATCCACATAGACCACTGCAACCCGGCCGTTCATGAATTCCTTGATTTCCATGCCGGAAAAACACCCGACCAAATCCAGCCGCCCCCCTTTTCGGTCGGTGAACTGGTGCCGCAGCTCTTTCAGCTGTGGCTCGGCGTCCTCCCGGTATCCGGTGAATGCATAGCGTTTTTCCGTTCCGTCGCCGGTTTCTTTGATGCCCAGGATCAGGATGCCGCCGCGGGTGTTCAGGAACGCATTGGCGCTCTTGTGGATTTCCCGCCACTCGCCGCCGGTAGCAGGGACAGGCTTGAGCTCGATGCCTTCCGTCTCCACGCCGTCGTAGCGCGAGTTGGCGATCAGCTCGGCCAGTTTGAGCAATAGCAGATCAATTTTCTTCATCCACGACTCCCAGACAAACAAACTCCCAAACAGATGATCGGTAACATAACCTCTGGTTGCGTTATCCCGCCACCAGTGCGATTTCGGCGGGGGTGAGGCGGTAGAGGCGGTAGGTGAGGGTGTTGAGGGCGGTTTCGGCGGCGGCGATGGTTTGGCCGAGGGTGGCGAGGTCGCGGTCAATGGTGAGGAGGGAGGCGGCGAGGTTGGCGTCGGGGATGGCGCGGAGGGTGAGGAGGAATTTGACGAGGCGTTTGCCGTCGAAGGCTTCGGTGACGCGGACTCCGCGGAGGGCGTGGCACCACTGGGCGGCGAGCAGCGGGGTGTCGGGTTTGTCGAAGAGTTCGAGGGCGGTGGCGCCGTTGATGGCGAGCCGGATTTCGTCGTCGGTGTTGCTGACGACGAGGGTGGCGCCGGGTTTTAGGCGGGCGTCGAGTTCGGTCAGATGATCGGTGAGCCGTTGTTGGTAACAGGCCTTGGCCCAGGCGGTGCGTTCGCGGGCGGCGGTGAGGTTGGCGGGGGCGTTTTTCTTCCAATGGTCAACGGAATGCAGGTCGGCCCAAAGCCAAGTTTCGGCTTTGGTGTCGTCCACGGTCTGGGCGCTGTTCAGGCGGCGGTCGAACTTTTCGATCTGGTCGCGGCGGGCGGTGTGCAATTCCTGGAGCTTTTTTGCGGACTCCGCGACCTGCCGGCGTTCCTCCGGCGTCGCGTCCGGTATCGGCAGCGGCGCGATGAATTGCTTGTTGGCTTCGAAATAACCGCCTTCTTTGGGGCGAGATATCCTTCTAAAAACCCAGTCGGGGACAGGGCTATTTAATATACCAAGTAGGAACCACCCGGCCCCTTCATTCTCAACCAAAATTCCGCCTACTCTAACATTATTAAAGCAGAAAGAGCCTGAATGGTCAAAAAAACCTTTCAGACGTTCAACTGTCTGCGGAATCCCGATTTTGGGAAGATGCTGCTTGTCCAAATTTTTGGGATAAATATAACCATACCACTTCCCGTCTTTGTCCATCTTCCTGTTTTCGCGACTCCGCAAAAATGGCTCGTATTCTTTAAAATATTTCCATGTATTCGGATACTTTCCTTCCATTTGTACTTCTGATATAAGTTGTACTTTTGATTCCGTCACGTCATAGGGAAATATCACATATCGATTAACATTTGGGAATTCGTATCTTTGGGCATCTTCAGAGGAGACAATTTTACGAATCATTCCCTCGTCCAATTTTACCTCTACCCCTTTCATCTCTTTGATGTTTCCGTTTTTCGCACCGATAAAAACATCGGCTGTTTTTCTATCGAAGTGGTAAAATTCATCGGCTCCAGATTCTACACCACGAAATCCAACAGCTTTGTCCGTCGCGCACTCCTCAAGTGTTGTGAAATCAGACAAAAAATGCTTGACTAATAAACGTTCTACATCGGGCATGAGGTTCCAGGCGTCGTTCTGCGGCAACTCGGTGTAGGGGATGGCGGCGTCCGGGGCGTCCCAGTTGATACGGGTGATGTCGCCGTCGGGGGTGAAGGCGCACTTGATGGAATCATTGGGGGAGCCGGTGAAGAATTGGAGGGCGGTGTAGGTGATGGCTTCGTCGAAGACCTGAAAACTTTTGAAGTCCACCCAGCGGTCGAGCTGGCGATTGGCGAGGAGCTGGTTGCGGAGGGCTTCGCCGTATTCGTTCATCATCCAGACGTTGGGGGCGATGAAGCCCATGCGTCCGTTGGGGCTGAGGGTGGCGGTGCCTTTTTCGATGAAGGGCAGGTAGAGGTCGAAGTTGCCGGTCTGGGTGGAGGCGTAGAGCGGCTGGCCGCCGGGGCGCTTGGCGTCGGTGAGGTAGCCGGCGACTTTGTCCTGGACGTGGCGGAAGTGCTGGAGCTTGACGTAGGGCGGGTTGCCGACGACGCAGTCGAAGCCGCCGTGGCCAAACACTTCGGGGAAGGCGGCGGGCCAGTCGAAGGCGTTGACGCGCTCCTTTTCGTCTTCGGAGAAGAGGCCGGGCGGGTTGAGGGTGTAGAAGTCGGGGGCGACGAGGGAGTTGCCGCAGCGGATGTTGTGGTCGAGGGAGGAGAGCGGCTTGCCGGGGGTGGCGGTGTGCAGCCAGAGGGCGAGTTTGGCGATTTCGACGGACTCGGGGTTGATGTCCACGCCGTAGAGGTTGTGGGTGAGGATGGAGTTGATGACGGCGTCGGCGTCCCAGAGTTCCTGCTGGCGGGTGATGCGTTCGGCCTCGTCGCTGACCCAGCGGTGTTCGCGCTTGAGGAATTCGAGGGCCTGGATGAGGAAGGCGCCGGAACCGCAGGCGGGGTCCACGATGCGGAGGTCGTTGAGTTTGACGCGGTAGTTTTTGAGGGCGTCGAGCCAGGCGCCGGCGCGGGGGGCGGCGCGGCGTTTGTCCTTGAGGAAGGCCTGGTAGAGTTGGAGGTCGGCATCGTCGGGGCGGTTTTCGGGGGTGAGGCCGAGGGGGTGCTTGATGTCGCGCAGGCGGGCGCCGACGGTTTCTTCGACGATGTAGGCGGTGACCCATTCGGGGGTGTAATAGACGCCGTCGCGCTTGCGCTTGGTGAGGAGGTTGAGGGAGTCGCGGCCGTCGGCTTCGGCTTCCATGATTTCGAGTTCGGTGATGGACTGCTCGAAGATGCGGCCGAGGGCGTAGAGGTCAATGACGCGGGCGCTACGGTCGGCAGTTTTGATGCCGAAGTTGTACTTGGCGGAGAAGTACAGGAGGGTGCGCGGGTTCTGGAGGAGCGTGTCGGCGTTCTCGCCCTGGCGTTCGGCGCAGAAGAGGTGGGCGGGGATGTGGAGGCTTTCGAGGTCCGGGAGCGGTTCGAAGAGGCCGCCGTTGAAGCGGTTGATGGTGTGTTTGCCGACGGGGCCGCCCTTGTCCATGGCGCGGAAGATGGACTTGATGCGGTCCCAGGGGAAGGAGTCGCCGGTGCCGTAGAGGTTGCCGGTGCTGTAGGCGATGAGTTCGTCACGGAAGAGGTTGGGCGGGAAGTCGAGCGTCTTGCCCATGTCCTCGCAGAAGAGGATGAAAATGCAGCGGTCGAGGAAGCGCTGGGTGAGGCGGACGAGCTTGCCCTTGCTGCCGGAAAACTCGGGGTTGGCGGCGGCAATGGTTTTGAAGAGGTGCTCGCGGTAGGCCTTGTATTCGAGGTAGAAGGTTTCCTCGACATCCTTTTCGTGGGTGAGCTGGTTTTTGAGGAGTTTGGCCAGGGCCGAGGGGCCGCGCTCGGAAAGCAGGTTGGCGGGCTGGAACAGTTTATGGAAGATGAAGCGCTGGAAGCGGGCGGACTCGGTGTCGGCGGTAAGTGGTTCGGCGGGGTCGGACTTGTCGGCGGTGGTGAGGATGAAACGCTGACAGTGGGCGTGGCCGGTGTTCCAGTAGTAGAGGCGGAACTCGTTCATGTCGGTGACGATGGCCCACTGGGGCTCGACGAGCTCGCTGCCGGTGAGGTCGGTGCGGCTTTCGCGGAGGTAGTCGAAACATTGCTGGACGGGGGAGCGGTCGTTGTGCTTGCGGTTCTGCCGGGCATCGAGTCCGGACTTGATGTCCTTGAACTCGCAGAGGACTTGGGGGACGGCCGGGGCGGCGGGGGAGAAGTTGCCGAGGGCGAGGTCGGCTTCGCCTTTGCCACCGGTCTGCCCGGAGCGGGCGACGGAAAACTGGGGATGGCACTGGTAGGCACCATCGGCATGACTGCCCTGGAGGGAATAGCCCCACAGGTCATGGAAGAAGTGCTTGATGAAGGCGGCTTCGGAGGCCGTTTCCTTGAGCCGGTGGCGGTCGGCCCAACGGGTGAGCTTGGTGCGGACTTCAGCATCGTTTCCGGAAGCGAGGTACCGCTGGAAGTCAGCATCCCAGGCGGCGGTGAGAAATGGGATGTCGAAAAGCGGCAGGGCGTTCATGGCATTCCATTTCAGGTTCGACGTCCAGCGCGCAATTCGGCGTTGGGTGTCGTGGGGCGTTGATGCCGCGGATTACCTGTTTGCGGAATCCGTCAAGGAGTCCGTAACTGTCGAGCGGATCGAGAGTTCGGCAAGCTGCTTCGGGTCGACTCCGCTCGGGGAGTCGGTCATGAGGCAGGAGGCCTTGGCGGTCTTCGGGAAGGCGATGACGTCGCGGATCGAGCTGGCGCCGCAGAGGAGCATGACGAGGCGGTCGAGGCCGATGGCCAGGCCGCCGTGCGGCGGGGCGCCGAATGCGAGCGCGTCGAGGATGTGGCCGAACTTGAGCCGGGCGTCTTCGTCGCTGACGCCGAGGATGCCGAACATCTTCGCCTGGAGGTCGGTCTCGTGGATGCGCACGGAGCCGCCGCCGAGTTCGGTGCCGTTGAGCACGACGTCGTAGGCCGCGGCGCGCACGGCGCCGGGGTCGGTGTCGAGCTTGGCGAGATCCTCCGCCAGCGGGCGGGTGAACGGATGGTGCACGGCGGACCAGTGCTTGTTCTCGGCGTCGTACTCGAGCAACGGGAACTCGGTGACCCAGAGGAAGTTGTACGTGTCGGCGGGGATGACCTTTGCGAACTCCGCAACCTCGAGGCGCAGGCGGCCGATGACATTCTTGGCGACGGGCCACTGATCGGCGACGACGAGCAGGAGGTCGCCCTTCGCTGCCTGCGAGATCCGCACGATTTCCGCCAGTTCCTCCGGCGTGAGGAACTTCGCGATGGAGCCGGTGAGCGCGTTGCCTTCCCCGACCTTCAGCCAGGCGAGGCCCTTGCCGCCGTTCTTCTTGGCGTTGTCGGTCCAGTGGTCGATTTGCTTGCGGGAGGCTTCGCCCAAACCATTGGCGTTGATGATGTTGACCACGCCGCCGGCGTCGAGCACGCCCTTGAAGGCGGTGAAGCCGGTGTTCTTGAGCGCGGGGGAGAGGTCGGCGATCTCCATGCCGAAGCGGGTGTCGGGCTTGTCGGAGCCGTAGCGCTCCATCGCCTCGCGCCAGGTCATGCGCGGGAACGGGGTGGGGACGGTCATTTCCTTGGCGTCCTTCATGACGCGGGCGAGGAGGTTCTCGACGAGGGTGATGATGTCGTCCTGGTCGATGAACGACATCTCGATGTCGATCTGGGTGAACTCCGGCTGGCGGTCGGCGCGCAGGTCCTCGTCGCGGAAGCAGCGGGCGATCTGGTAGTAGCGCTCGATGCCGGCGACCATGAGGAGCTGCTTGTACTGCTGCGGCGCCTGGGGCAGGGCGTAGAACTTGCCGGGGTGCACGCGGCTGGGCACGAGGTAGTCGCGGGCGCCTTCCGGCGTGGACTTGCAGAGGATCGGCGTCTCGACGTCCACAAACCCCTGCTCGTCAAAGTAGTTGCGCGCGGCGTTGGTGATGCGGTGGCGCAGGCGCAGGTTCCTGCCGATGGAGGAGCGGCGCATGTCGAGGTAGCGGTACTTCAGGCGCAGGTCCTCGGAAACGTTGGCGTCCTCCAGGTGGAACGGCATTGGGTTCGAGCGGTTCTCGACGGCGACCTCCGCGGCCCACAGCTCGACGCCGCCGGTGGCGAGGTTCTTGTTGACCATGGTCTCGGGGCGCGCATGAACCAGGCCGCGCACGCTGATGACGAACTCTTCGCGCACGCCCTCGGCGACGGCGGCCGCGGCGGGGAACTCCTTCGGATCGACCATGATCTGGGTGACGCCCTCGCGGTCGCGGAGGTCGATGAAGATCAGGCCGCCGAGGTTGCGGTTGCGGTGGACCCAGCCGGAGAGGGTGACGGTCTGGCCGGCGTGCTGCGGGCGGAGTTCGCCGCAGTGGTGGCTGCGCTTCATGACGGGCATGGCGGTATCCTTAGCTTTTCATCCACGGGTTGCGCGGTTCGGCCGGTTTTGGAATCCGGCGCGCCGCGGGCGTGTCCGGAACTTGTGTAATGTACCGCACCGGCGCGGAATTTCATGGCCGGAAAATACGGTACCGCGCCCGGCGCAAATGCTTCAGGCGCGGATGCCGCCGCGGGGCCGTGGGCGTGGCGGGGTCACTTCGCCAGCGCGTCGATTTCCTTGGTCATGGCGTCCGCTTCGCTGCGGACCGCGGCGTCGGCGCCGGGGGCGGCGGAGAGTTCGGCCAGCTTTTTCTGGAGCCTGGCCAGCTCGGCCTTTGCCGCGAGGTCGACCCTGCCGTTCCGTTCGATTTTTGCCTGCACCTGTCCGATGCTCTTGCGGACGCCGCACAGCGCCTGGACAGACGGCGAGGCCTTCAGCCCGGTCAGCTTCCCGTCGAATTCGGTGACGGTCGGGGCTGAGAACTTGAGGGCGGTGATGCGCTCGGCGGCTTCGGACGGGCTTTGTGCCAGGCTCTGGGTAATCCGCGCCTTCTCTGCGGCAAGCCATTCGTCGACGCGTGCGCAGATGAGTTTCGCCTCTTCGGCCTCGGCCCCCGTGCCCTCCGCCTTCTTGCGGAGCGGGGCGACCATCGACTCCAGGTTGGTCTTGCCGGGGATCGCCTTGCCTTGCAGCGACTTGAAATGCTGGATCTTGAGCGATGAAAGGATGGAGGCGGGGTCGGGGCAGGCCCTGACCAGTCCGGCCACTTCCCCGTAAAGCGTGTCGGGGGATCCCTTTCGGACGATGGTACCGTCGTAGTTGACCAAGACGGCGTAGGGGATGCCGCCGGGACACGGTGCCTCTTTCAGGACGGGGGACTGGTAGACGGGGAAGGTGATCTTCAGGTCGGCGAGAAATTTCGCCACAGCGTCGCCGGCGGCCTGGCTGTGCGCGCCGAGGATGACGAACTTCCCGGTCTTGCCGAGCGAGCCGTACAGCGCCTGCAAGTGCGGCATGCTGGCGCGGCACGGCGGGCAGTTGATTCCCCAGTACTCAAAGAAGACCACGCGGCCGCGGAGGTCATCCGCCGTGATTTTCTTCCCGTAGATGTGCTCGCTGATGTTGACGGTGCCGTAGTCGACTGTCGGCGCGGCGGCGGCGGCCTCGCCCTTCTTCGCCCGGGGCTCGGCGGCGTTGGCGCTGGTGGCGCAGGGCAGGGTACCGGCCAGGGCGGCGGCAAGCCCGATGATGCAGAGCGTTTTCATGTCCGGCATTCCTTTTTATGCTTGACTGGTGCTGGAAATTTCAAGCGGCGGCGGGACTCCGACATTTCCGCATACCGTACACCTGTTCGGATCCGGCGGCTACCGTATGGCCTTTTGCAGGGGCGGGCTGGTGTCAGTTTTTGTAGAGGAAGCCGGCCTTGGTGCGGATGTCGCGCGATGACGAGCCGACGCGGGCTTCGTACTTGCCGGGCTCCGCTTTCCAGCCACGGACGGCCTCGTCCCAGTACGAAAGATCGCGGCGGTTGACGGTGAAGGAGGCCGTCCCCGTTTCGCCCGGCTGCAGGAACAGCTTGCGGAACCCCTTGAGCTCCTGCGGCGGCCGCTCCACGCCCGTATCGGGGGCGGCGACGTACAGCTGGACGACTTCGGCCCCTGCGCGTTTGCCCGTGTTGGTGACGGGGACGCTGACGGTGACCGTGCCGTCGCCGGAAAGCGTGTCCACCGACACCGCGGCCGTTCCATACCGGAAGGTGGTGTAGGAAAGCCCGTGGCCGAACGGGAAGCGCGGCTCGATCCCGGCCTTGTCGAAGTGGCGGTACCCGACCCAGATGCCGTCCAGGTATTTCACCACGCCGTTGTTGCCGGTGCCGGGGAAGGAGTCGGGGCCGAGCTTGTGGCAGAGCCAGTCGTCGAGCTGCCGGCCGAAGGTGCACGGGAGTTTGCCGGACGGATTGGCCTCGCCGAGCAGGATGCCGGCGATGGCATTGCCCGCCTCCTGGCCGCCGTACCAGGCTTCAACGATGGCCGGAACCTGCGCGTGCCACTGCTCGACCGAGACCGGCGCACCGTTGATCAGAATCACGACGGTCTTCGGATTCACGGCCGCGACTTTCCGGATTAGTTCCGCCTGCGGGCCGGTCAGCTCGAGGTCCGGTTTGTCGGCGCCCTTGACGTCGCCCCAGCCGAGCGCCTCGCGGTCGGACCGGTGGTCGGTGCCGGCAAAAAAGAGGACGACATCCGCCTTCCGGGCGGCATCCACAGCGGCGGCCACGGGATCGCCGGCGTCGTCCATCGGACGCCAGCCCAGCTTCAAGTCGCCCTTGCCGCCAGCGTTCTGGTACTCAAGGCGGAGTTTGGCGGGCTTGGCCGGATCGAGGGCGATGGTGGCGGAGCGGATCTGGGTGTCGTGACTGCCCCCGTTGTCGATGACCAGGACGTCATTCAGCCAGAGCCGCGAACCGTCGTCGCTGGCAAGTTGCAGTTCGTAGTTTCCGGCGGCCGGCGCGGTCAGCATACCGGTCCAGCGGGCCGAGAACTGCTGCGGATTGACGCCGGCAACCGGCGCATGGCCGATGGCAAATTTGAATTGGATTTGGGAATCGGTGCGCACCGCGGCCGGCTGTCCCTGGCAGCCGTCGCTGGCGAAGAACTCCGTTTTCAGTCCACCGCCGAACGCCGCCGCCGGAACGGTTGCGCATGCGGCTTTTTCGAACACGATTCCGGGCGCGTAAATGACCTTGCCTACCAGCCGCTGCCGCAGCGCCGCCAGCGGCGTGATTTCGTACGGGGGGCGCGTGGCGCCGGAGCCGCCGCGGGCGGCAAGCCCGGAACCGTCTGCCATCGTGTGGTACTGGTCGGCATTCGGGCCGATGACCGCAACCGTCCTGAGCGTGGCGGCCTCGAGCGGCAGAAACTGTTTTTCATTCTTCAGCAGGACGACCGCCTCGGTGGCGGCCTGCCGGGCGGTCCGCTGGTGTTCCGGCGTGTTGAGGGCACCGGCCTTCGGAGCCTCGAACGCGCCAATCCGGAACAGCAGGCGCAGGTTGCGGCGGACCGCCGCGTCCAGCGCCGCCTGCGAAATCTCGCCTTTCGCGGCGCGGGCGGCGATCTTGGCATCGCGTTTGGGATCTTTGCCAGAGGGCATCTCGATGGTGCAGCCGCCCTCGATGCATAGCTTGTCATCGTGCCAGGCGCCCCAATCGGAAATCAAGGCGCCGTCAAAGCCGTACTCTTTTTCCAGGATGTCGGCGTTCAGGAATTTCGAGGCGGCGCAGTAGTCGCCGCGGAAGCGGTTGTAGGCGGGCATCGCCGACCAGGCGTGTCCTTCGCGGACCGCCATCTCGAAGGCCGGGCCGTAAATCTCATGCAGGGCACGGTCGCCGCACTCAACGTTGATCGTCGTGCGCCAATGTTCCTGCTCGTTGAAGTTCCAGTGCTTGACGCAGGCGGCGACTCCCTGCGACTGGACGCCGCGGATGTAGGCCGCCCCCATCTTGCCCGCCAGGAACGGATCCTCGCCCATGTACTCGAAGTTGCGCCCTCCAAGCGGCGTGCGCATGATGTTGATCCCCGGTGCGAGGAACACCCGCCGGTTGAGCGCCCGGCACTCCGCGCCGAAGACACTCCCGCCCAGCTCCACCAGCGCCGGATTCCAGGTCGCCGCCATGGCCAGGCCGCCGGGGAATGCCGTGGCCGTGCCCGTGTCGAGCCGCACGCCCTGCGGTCCGTCGGTCATCAGCATCTCCGGCAATCCAATCCGCGGAATGTTGCCGTACCCCATGCCGGAGCAGCCGTGCACCAGCGCCGCCTTCTCCACGGGTGTCAGCCGGGCAAAGAGATCATTCACCCGCTCCTCGATGCCCGCCTTCGGATCTAGGTACTTCGCGCCGGCCAGCGCCGGGTCGCCCGGCACCGGTGCCTTCGCCTCCGGCCGCCCATCGCCTCCGCCGTGCGCAAACTGGTCGGCGGCCACGGCCACCAGCGCGGTGCTGAAAACCGAGAAAAACAGAAGGAACGGCATGCGTTTCATGATGCAAGCACTCCATTTTTCATGCAGGACGGTGCGCACAAAATCAGCCTGCCCTGCCTGGCGGAGGACCCCAGGGGGCATGTAACTGGCAGACCGGAATGATGTGGAAAGGTTCCAAGCGCGGAAGAAAACCGACGGCATCAGCCGGCCAGGGCCGCACGCAGGCGGGCGGCGGTTTCCGCAACCGGCCACTCCTCCTGGACGGAGGTGTCGAGGTTCTTGCAGACGATGGTCCCCTTCTCCAGTTCGGAGTCGCCGCGGATGAGGGCGAACTTCGCATGCACCTTGTTGGCGGTGCGCAGCTGCGCCTTCATGCTGCGGCCGGCCGTCTCGCAGAGCGTGCGGACTCCGCAGCGGCGGAGTTCCTGCGCCAGCGGGAGCGCTAGGGCCAGGGCCTGCGGCCCGAGCGCGACGACGTACGCCTGGCATCCGGGTGCCTCGGCGGCGGCCAGGTTCAGGCTCTGGCGCGCCATCAGCAGGCGCTCCATGCCGAGCGCGAAGCCGACGCCTTCGACGGTCCGGTCGCCGCTGGCCAGCGCGATGGCGTAGCGTCCGCCGCCGGCGAGCGCGTTCTGCGCGCCGAGGCCGGAATGCTGGATTTCAAACACGGTGTGGACGTAGTAGTCGAGGCCGCGGACGAGGCGCGGTTCGACCTGGTAGGCGACACCCATCGCGTCCAGGTTCCGGCAGACCTCGGCGAAGAACGTCTTGCTCTCGTCCCCAAGCAGTTCGGTGATTTTCGGCGCGCCGTTGATCAGCGGCTGGCAGCCTTCGACCTTGCAGTCGAGCAGACGCCAGACGTTGGCGTCGAGACGGCGCTGGCAGTCGGGGCAGAGCGCCTCCTTGTGCGGCGCGAAGTACGCCTTGAGCGCCTCGGCGACGGCCGGGCGGTCGGCGGCGGTGCCGCGGGAGTTGAGCAGGAGGCGGCTGTCGCGGATGCCGAGCTCCTCCAAGAAATGAACAAGCATGGCGATGCACTCGGCGTCCATTGCCGGCGCGGCGCGGCCGACGGCCTCGGCACCGATCTGGTGGAACTGGCGGCGGCGTCCGGCGGCGGGGCGCTCCCCGCGGAACATCGGGCCCATGTAGAAGACGCGCTTTTCATCGCCTTCGGCGACTCCCTGGTTGGCGATGGCGCGCATGACGCCGGCGGTGCCCTCGGGGCGGAGGGTCAGGCTGCGCCCGCCGCGGTCCTCGAAGGTGTACATCTCTTTCTGGACGACGTCGGTTTCGGTGCCGATGCCGCGGACGAAGACGTCGGTGCGCTCGAAGATTGGCGTGCGCAGTTCGCTGTATCCGTAGCGGGGGAAGAGGCCGCGGGCCGTCTGCTCGAGGAAGATCCACTGGCTGGTTTCCGGCTCCCAGATGTCGGCGGTTCCGGGCAGCGGTTCGAGTTTTTCTGACATGGCGTGGATTCCTGGTGGGCGTCCGGCGGCGCGCGGTGCAAAGCAAAAGAGCCGGCCGCCGGGGCCGGCTCTTCGATGGCGTCTGGATGCCGTGTCCGGCTCCGGATTATTTCTTGAGCTTCTTGGCGGTGAGCTTGCCGACCTTGGCCTCCATGACCTTGCCGGGCTTGAACTTGACGACCACGCGCTCCGGAATCTTCACGGTGTTCTTCGGGGCGTTGGGGTTGCGGCCGATGCGCGGCTGGCGGATGACGATTTCGAAGACGCCGAAGTTGCGGAACTCGATGTTGCGGCCCGCGGCGAGTTCGGAAACGATGGTGTCCAGGCTGACCTGGATGACTTTCATCACCTCGTTCTGCTGGAGGTTGGTCTGTTTTGCGATGCGGATGGCGAGGTCACGTTTCGTCATGGCTGGACACTCCTGTTGTCAGGTTTCGGTGTTTTCGGTACCTTTTAAATCGGGCGGCTGGATTTTTCCCTGGATGCATGTTTCCTGTTTGACGACAAGGGCTTAAACTAACACGCAAACGCCGCTACTCAAGCGGGATCGCCAAAATTTTTTCCGGCCGTGAATAAAACAGGCCGCCGCCGCGTTGCATTGACCATGCAAAACAAACCGGATTGCTCCATGGCGTGCGGCGGACACAATGCCGGCTCCGGATGCGGCGGCGTTGGATTATAGTATGAAGGTTCCGGAGAAGGCGCCGAGGGTTTCCTGTACGGCGGAAGTGAAAGCACAAAGAAAGAGGGCTGGACAATGAATTCAATCTCCAAGTTCGGGGCTGTTCTTCTGACGGGCATGATGGCGCTCGGCGCGGCCGGGTGTTCCACCATGGACAGCGCGTACCAGGGCAGCGCCGGGATGACGAACCCCGACAAGACGACGCTGAAGGCGCAGCTGAAGTGGATGAACCCGCAGCCGAACCTGCGCACCCCGGCGACGCCGGACAAGCGCGTCGTCTACGTCCGCATCCGCAACAGCTCCGGCAGCCCGATGGATATGAACTATGTCAACGCGCAGGTCAAGGGCTCCTTCGAGCGTCAGAACTACCGCGTGACGCTGAACCCGAGCGAGGCGTTCTTCATCGTGCAGGGTGACATCCGCTTCTTCGGCGACGCCGCGACCAAGGACGGCACGGCCGGAACGATCGGCGGCGCCATCGTCGGCGGCGCGGCCGGCGCCGTGGCCGGGCACGCCATCGGCGGCAACCGCACGGGCACCGTGATCGGCGGGGCGGCCGGCGCGCTGCTGGTCGGCTGGCTCATGGACGTCATGGCCGAGCGCAACAAGATGGTCGAATATGATCTGGTGATTGATCTGCGCATTGGCGAGCGGACTTCGGCCGCCGTCCGCACCCAGCGCCGCGCCAACGAAGGCGCCGAAGTCGGGCACTCCGCCTCGTTCAACGCGGCCGGCGGCAGCGCCGAGTACGGCTCCAGCAGCGCCGAGTCCGGCGAAACCCAGCAGGTGGACACGCAGGACGACTTCTTCTACCACAAGAACACCGCATCCGCCGCCGCGGTCAAGATGCGTCTGACGCCCGAGGAGGCGTTCCCGGTGCTGGCGCAGAAAATCGCCACCTCGCTCGGCGAAGTCCTCCCGTAACCAACGGTGCCGGAAATCCGGAACCATGCAGGGGCGTCTCCTCCTCCCGGAGGGGGCGCCTTTTTGCTTTCCATGCCGTTGCGCATCACGCACGGCGGGCTACACTACCGATTGAGTCCCGATTCCCCATGCAGTTTCCAGGCTAACGGACGGACAGGTCGCCCCTCATGGAACCCCGGCAGCAACTTGCGGAAAAACTGGCGGCCCTGCGGTCGCTGAACCCGGACACGGCGCGGATGCTCCGCGGCGAGCTTCTGGAGCTGGCCGGCCGGACCGGCCCCGCGGGGTTCGGCGAAACCGCGGCCTTCGCGGAACAACTGGCGGACGAGTACGCGGCGAGTCCCTGGAAGCGCGCGGAATCCGCGGCGCTGCGCGATTATTTCACCCGTCTCGAACGCGCCGCGGAACAGCGGAAGCTGGCGGTTGCCGGGGAGCCGGAGGAAGCCGGTGACCCCGCCGTGGCGGGCTCATCGGTGAGCCTGGTCCCCGCGCATCTTTTCTCTGGTGCCGACTGGTGCCGGCTGCATGCGGCGGCGGAGATTCCGGACCGGCTCCTGGCGGCGGTCGACGCGGCGCAGAACCGGAACCGCTGGGTGGAGTCGGTGCTCGAGACGATTTTCCTCATCCTGCAGGAACTGGACGGAGCCCGCGCGATGGAATGGCAGCTCGCCTTCCTCGGGGAGCGCCGGGGCCGGCTCGACGCGGACACGGTGCGCGACCTCCTCTCCGCCTGGGAGCGGCTCAAGGCACTGCCGCCCCCCGCCGTCGAGTGGCTGCTGGACTGGAGCGCGGACGAGGGGCTTGGACGGCAGTGGCCGGTCGTGGTCGGACTCGCCGACCGCCTGCTCCGCCGGATCGCCCTGAAAAACTGGCGAGAGGCTGGTCCCGGCGCGAAGCACGCGGGAATCGCACATCTTCAGAAACTCACCGACGACGGACGCTTGGACGATGGCGCGCTGGAAAACTGGCTGGCCTCCGGCCTCGGCGAAATCGGGGAGCGTGTACCGTACTTCCTCTCCTTCAGCGCAGAGGAGGCCCCTGACGCCGCCGCGGACGATTGGCGGCGGACCGCCCTTTTTCGCGAGGTCCGCGCCCTGGGTGTTTATTTCGTGCCGGTGCTGCTGCTGGCGGACATCCCGCTGCGCGTGCCAGGCGGCGCGAACCGTTTTGCGCTGGCCTTCTTCGGACTCGGACGCGCGGGGATGGCGCAGTGGCGCCGGCGGCTGGACGCGCTGGCGGAGAAGGCCGTGCGCCGCATGTTCCTGGCCGGGCTGAAGGAGGGCGAACGCCCGGCCGACACCATCCGGAAACTCGGCGAAGGCGATTCCGCGCTCTGCGAGAAGCTGCTGGCCATGCTCGACCTGGCCACCGGGCAGTTCGATTCGCTGGCACAGCGCGACAAGGTGGTCGCCCGCCTCGCCACGCATTACCTGAACCTCCGCGAGCACAGGCTGCTGGCGACAGAGATTCAGCGGCGCTACCGCCGCCTCATGCGCGTGCTGCATCCGGACAGCCTCGGGCGTCTGCTGACGCCGGAACAGCTTGCGGAGCTGGGGGGCGCCGGAGTCTGCACCGAGATGATGGCCGTTGCCACGGCGGCCAAGCGCTTTGTCGAGCGCCGGCGCGATCCGGAACAGCAGGTGGAGGAATGGGTCGCCGCCGACCTCGAGTTCACCCGCGAAATCCGCCGCCGCCGCCACCACCATCTCCGCGGGCTGGCCGTTCGCTGAGCGTGGCGCGGCATCGGAAGCCGTACCGAGCGCCGGCCGTCCCCTCCCGCAACAGCTGTTGCCGCATGCGGCAGCCGAACATGGGGCCGCATCCGTCTCGACGGACAGCGCACGCACTGAGCCTGAATCCCGATGCCGCCCGCCTGTTTGATGGTATTTTTTCAGGGCAGCTCGCGCATGGGGAGTGGTGGCGGCAGATCTCGTTGACGGTCACGCTGCTCACCGTTGGCTGACGGTAGTCCGTCTCGCCTTTGTCTCGGCGGCTGTCGGGCGTTCGCCGTCTTCCCAATTGGTGCACCCTTCCGCCACAGAGCCATGCGCCTGCGCCAAACGTGGCATGGTGGATTATTATTTTTTATCTACCGGTTGAATTATTTCATTTTATGTGTAGCTTATTCTTGTGGAGGTTCTTTGGATTATCTGTTGTAGCGTTGGTTTTATCGTTAAAGTGTTTTTGCGGTGAGGCGGGGGCGGGGAATGCGGTATTGCTTTTCAAACAAAAACAGCAGGCAGGCACCCTTCACCGTGGTGGAGCTGCTTTCCGTCACCATTCTCATTCTGGTTATTGCCGGATTGCTTTTTCCGGTGGTCAACTCCGTCAAGGCTAACGCAAAACTGGTGCAGTGCCAAAGCAACCTGCGGCAGCTCAGCGTTGCCTGCATCTCCTATTGCGGTGACAACCGGGGGTCTTTTCCGGGCCGGACCGCTCCAGGCACCACTGCGGGGACGGAATTTTCCTGGGTTGGCGGTGGCAACAAGGCCAAGGGCGGCTACTTCAGCACCTCCCCCGGTTCCCAGCGTTTTTTGAGTCCTTATGTGGGGATTACGGACGATTCGAGCGACGAAAGTCCGCCTCTCAAGGTGGCCCGTTGCCCCATGGATACGGGTGCCCACCAGCCGGCCAGTGTTTCGGGCAATATCACGCCAGACGGCAAAAAATATTGGGCGGTGTGCGGAACCAGTTATGGCGCGTTCAACTGGAATTTCACCGGCAGCGGGGTTGCTTATAATGGCATTGTCATTTGGAGCGGCAGCAAGGAGGTTGGTTCGCGTCTTCTTTCCGGCGTGAAGAGCCCCGATCGGTATGTGGTCATGTATGAGGCCGGCGGATTTTTTCAGCTGTACCACAAGGCGCAGAGCAGCAAATTTGCGGTCAATCCTGAGGCGTTTTGGCATTCGGCCAAGGGCGGGTACAAGTGGGGCATGGTGTTTGCCGACGGCCACTGCGGCTATGTCACGGTTGATTCGGACGGAAAAAACCTTATGACAACCGATCAGTACACCTGCGACCCCACGAAGTGACGCCGGTTTTCCGGTGAAGACTCCGCACCTGCAACGCATCGGGTTGCGGCGTCAGCCTTTTGGCTCCGCCTGAATGTGGGCGTGCCCGTGGAGGTGTTCCGTGCAAAAGCAGGCGGCGGGCTCGCATTTCGTGCAGTAGCGGAACTCCGCCTGCGGGTGCGACTTCTCCGTCGCGCCGCACAGGGCGCAGCGGTGGAGGGAGGCGTCTGGCTTGAGGGCACCTCCGGCTTCCGGTGCCAGTTTTCGGAGGAGGTTGCGCCGCCGGTTGCGCGGCAGTAGCCAGAGCGCGAAGACGAACCCGACCAGCATGCCGCCGAGGTGCGCGAGGTGGGCGACGCGGTCATGGACGGCCAGTTCGCTGATGATTTCGATGACGACGAACAGCACGGCAAAGGTCTTGAGCTTCATCGGCACCGGCGGAAACATCAGCATGATCCGGTTGTCGGGAAAGAAGACCGCCGCCGCCGCCACGACGCCGAAGACGCAGCCGCTGGCTCCGCCGAGCTCCGCCGGGACCTGCCAGTTGAAGGCCAGCCACAGCCCGGAGCCGAGCATTCCGCTGAGGAGGTACAGCGCCAGGAAGCGTCCGCGTCCGATCTGCGCCTCCAGCATCTGACCGAAGAAGAACAGCCCCCACATGTTCAGGATGATGTGCTTCCATCCGTAATGCACAAAGGTGCAGGTGAGCAGCCGCCAAAGCTCCCAGTGGCGGATGGAGCCGGCGGTCAGCGCCAGCGCGTCCTCCACGGGTTGCCGCGCCTGTTGCGGGTCGCCGTCCCCCCCCAGCCAGAGCTGCATCAGGAACACAACGGCGTTGAGCGCGAGGAGGGCGGTCGTGACGGACACCGGAGGGCGGCCGTGGCTGGAGTCGCGGGTGAAAGACATGAAGGCGTCCGGAGGATGGGTTGGAAGGCGTGGCCGGGGCCACCGGCAAATAGGTCAGCGGAGCTTGTAGGTGACGGGGAATACCAAGCGCGCGGCGCGCCCGATGGAGGGGAATGGCGCGGCCTTGCGGACGGCGGCGACGGCGCTGGCGTCCAGCAGCTCATGGCCGGAGCTTGAAGAGACCTTCACGTCCTCCACATCGCCGTCGGCTTTCAGGACGAAGGCGACCACGACTTTGCCCTCCCACCCTTGCCGTCGGGCGCGGTACGGATAAGCAACCTGCCTGCGGAGACAGTCGGAGATGCGGCTGTAGTCGGTGGCGGAGAGGGTGTCGGAGCCGCTTTCGGCGGCGATGGTTGTGGCGACTGCCGCGGGTGCGGATTCCGCAATGAGCGTCGCCGCCGGAGTGGTCGGTGCGATAGGTGCGGACTCCGCAACGGGCGCGGCTGTCGGCGCGGCCGGCACCGGCGCCGCCGCGGCCGGAACGGCCGGCGGTGCGGTGGGCGGCGGCGGAACGGCGGCGGTTTCCGGCGGCGCGGAGGGAAGCAGTTTCACGGGTTCGGCCGGCGGTTGCGGGCGGGGTGTGGGCGGTCGAGCCGGCACCGGCTTTGCGGCTGCGACGCGGGGCGCGGCGGCCGGCTGCGGCGCGGGTGCCGGTGCAGAGGACGGGAGCAGGGAAAGGTCGAGGAACTGCACCGATTCGGCGGTGCGCGGGGAGAAGGCGATGAGGCACCAGATGGAGGCAACGCAGAGGCCATGCACCAGCAGCGAGAAGCCGAGGACATGGACGTGCCGCTTCATGACGGACCCTTTTCCTGGGTCTGGATGCTCACCGCCTTGAAGCCGAGCATCTTGACGGCATGCAGGACATCCACAAACTTCTGCAGCGGCAACGCCTTGTCGGCCCGGATCAGGATCGGCGTCTCGCGGTCCATCGGCAGGCCGGTGCCGCGCCGCAGGTCATCGTCCCGGACGGGGCGATCGTTGAGGTAGCAGTCGCCGCGGCCGTTGATGATGAGCATGACGGTCTTCTTCTGCAGGGAGGGCGTGTTTTTCTTCACGCCCGGCAGCTCGACCTTGATCGCGCCGGTGGCGATGAATGTCGAGGTGGTCAGCACAATCGTGAGCAGTACGAGCATGACGTCCACCAGCGGGATGACGTTCATGTAGTCGAACTCTTTTTCACCCATCGCGCTCATTTTCACTCTCCCAGCGCATGATGAGGACCCGGACCCGGCGGAGGAGCATGTTGTACATGGTCACGGCCGGAATGGCGACCAGCAGGCCGATGGCCGTCGCCTTGAGGGCGAGGGCGAGTCCCTTCATGATGACCTTCGGGTCCATACCCGCATCGCCGCCGATGCTGTAGAAGGTGGCCATGATGCCGAGCACGGTGCCGAGCAGGCCGATGTACGGGGCGTTGCTGGCGATGGTGGCGATGAGGTGCAGCCGCGTCGTCAGATAAATCTCGAACTCGCGGCGGTCGGTGAAGTCACTCAGTCGCACCTGCCGGTAGACAAGCCAGCGCTCGACGCCGATGGCGACGGAGATCACGCTGAGCACCATGAGGAAGCCGATCAGACCGTAGTCAATGAATTCCTTCAGATATTCCATGATGGCTGTCCCGCGGTTTCAGGTGTGAATTCCGGACAAAGAGAGAAGAATATACCGGTGCAATGGTCAACCTCAAGCCGGATGACGGTTGTCAATCCCGCAGGTGGAAGTCCACCTGGTAGGTGTCGCTTGAGGTGATGCCGTAGCGGGAGGGCGGAGGCGCCTTGCGGCCGCGGAGGCTCTTGAGGAGGTCGGCGATGCTGGCGTCCATGGGGCCGGTGCCGCTCGACCGGGTGACGCGGGAGGCGGTGATGGTGCCGTCGGGCGCGACGGTGAAGCTGACCGTGACGACGGGGTTGCCGCCGCCGACCTCGGCCCGCGTCGGCTGCTGCCAGGCGCGGTCCAGGAAGCCGCGCATCGCGCCGCCGAACCCGTTGTCGCGTCCGCCCGCTCCGCCCGCGCCGTTGCCGCCGTTCCCGCCGCCGCCACCCGGGCCCACGCTGATGCGGTCGTTGCGGACGCCGCTACCGATGGCGCTGCGGATGGCATCGGTGCTGGTGCCGCCGTTTCCGAAAGCATTTACCACGGCGAGCTTCCGCTGTGCCGCCGCCTTCGCAGCCTTGCCGGAGGCCTGCTGCCGGGAGGCGGCCATGCGCGCCTTCATGTCCGCGAGGCGTTTTTCCGTGCTGCTGGCGGCCGTGGGCGCGGTGACGGATGTTTTCTTGGTGGGCGGGGTGACCGTCTTTTTGGGTGTCGGCTGGACGAGTTTCTTGGGCGGCTCGACCGGTTTCTTCCGCTCAAGCACCGGCACGCCGTCGGGAACGTTCTTGTTTTCCGGTTCCGGGGTGGCCTCGGGGGTCGGATCGGCCTTGGGCGGAGCCGTGAGTTCCGGCGGCATCTGCGGCTCGTCCGGTTTCTCTGCGGGAAGGGGAGTCGGCAGGGGCGGGGTGGGGGTGAGATTGCTGACGTCAACCGGACCGCCGGCGAGCGCCGCGCTGAGGCCGGCATCGCCGGCCGGGGCGTCGTCGCCCGCGTCCGACAGGCTGTAGTCGCCGCTGGTCACCCAGACAAAGCCGCCCAGCACGATTCCGTGAACCAGAATCGAGGTGACGGTGCCTTTGTTGAGTTCTTTCATGGAATGCCAGCCTGCAATCCGGCAGCGGCGGCCGGGGAAACGGCCCCGTTCCGCTGTCTTTTGTATAATCTACACTTCGCGCGCGATTTTTCCCCGTCCGCGCACATGAATATCTTGGAGGGCCCCACGGATGCACCTCGGCGGCGTGCGGGAAATTCCGGCTTATATTGGGCGGTGATTCCGGAGGGAGCCCCGACTGTGCTGTATACGGAACCGATTCCGAAGAAAAACTGGTGGATGCCGGTGCTGGCGCTGGCGGCGCTGATGTACCTGCCGTTCCTCGGCCTGCGCGAGCTGCAGGTGACGGAGGCGCTGCGCGCCGCGGCCGCCGCCGGTCTGCGGGACTCCGGCGACCTGTTCGGCGCGACGCTGAACGGGGAGTCCGTGCCGATGTTCCCGCTGTACACCTGGCTGGCCGCCCTCGGCTCCGCGTTCGGGCTTTCTCCGGAGTGGAGCGTGCGGCTGCCCTCCGTGCTGGGGGTGTTGGCGCTGGCCGGCCTCTGCGGGCACCAGGCGGCCCGCTCCGGCGGGCATCTGGCGGGCGCGGTGGCGGCGGCGATGGTTTCCGGGACGGTGCTGATGCTGGAGGCCGGGCGCCGGGGGGACGCGCACACCCTGGCCGCGGCGCTGCTGGCCGCCGGCTGGTTTTACTGGTACCGGCAGCTGCGGGTGATGCGCAACTGGAACGCCGCCTGGCTGGGCGGGCCGCTGTTCGCCGCGCTGGCGTTCCTGGCCCTCGGCGTCATGGGCGTGGTCTATTTCTACCTGCCGCTGTGCTTCCTGCGCTGGCCGCTGCGGATCTGGCCGCGCTTCTGGACCTGGACGCATGCGCTGTCGCTGGTGCTGCTGGCGGCGCTGGCGATGGTATGGGAGCGCGCGCTGCCGGGGCAGACGATGTTCACTTGGCTGTCGCCCGCCGAGGCGGTCACGCCGGACGGCTATTTCTCCCATCTCCTTTCCTATCCGTTCCGGACGGCCGCCGGGCTGCTGCCGTGGGCGGTGCTGGCCTGGCCCGGCCTCTGCGTGGAGTTCCGCGCGGTGGAGCGGACGCCCGTCTTCTGCAAGTTCCTCCGTACACTGGTCTCGGTGCTCTTTTTCGGCGGCTGGTTCCTGCCGTGGCTCCTGCCGCAGGCACCGCTGCTGCTGACCGCGCCGCTGGCGGTGCTGGCGGGGCTGCACGCTGAGATCCTGCTGCGCCGCTTTCACGGCGCCGTGGCGTTCGTCCCTCGCTGGATGGCCGGGGCGGCGCTGCTGCTCGGCGGCGGTTCGGCGGCCGCGGCGGGGCTTTGCGCCGCCGGCTGGATTGAGGTCGACGGCCTGGACCGGCGGCTGCTGTTTTCGTGCATGGCCGCGGCGCTTGCCGCGGTCCTTCTCGCTCTCTGGCTGCGGCGCGTCTGCCGCCCCGGCGGCACGTTTCCCTTCTGGCTGCGTCTGGCGTGCGCCACGGCGGCGGTGCAGTTGGCCGTGCTCTCGTTCCATCCGGCGTTCCGCATGCTCTTCTTCGAGAACCACCGCGGGAACAGCCGGCTCCTGGCCGCCGGACTGCCGCCTGGCGCGACGGTTTACAAGCTGCCCAAGGATTACCTGGTGCGCGAAACGGTGTACCTCGGACACGTGGTGCGGAGCGTGGAGTCGGCCGACAGGTTGCCGGCCGACGTGCGCGAACTGCATGTGTTGGGTGATGCCAAACCGCCCATCCTGGAGACGCGTTCCTGGACGCCGTGCAGTCCCCCCGTCCACTGGAGGCGGCATCCGCTGCCGATCTGGCAGTGGCGTCCGCATCCCGGCTGTCTGCTGCGCCTGGAGCGGGGCGAAATACCCGGGTCGGACGATGCGGAGACGCAGCTGCTCCGGATGTACCGGGGAACCTTGAAACCCGCCGTTGAAAAACATCCCGGCCTGGCCGCGCCGCCGGAAACCGCCCCGAAAAAGGACACGAAATGAAACTGTTCAAGGATTTGACCGCCGAGGCGAAGGCCGCCTGGTTCACCGCCCACAACGAGCCCGCCTTCCGCCAGAAGCAGATTGACGAATGGCTCTACAAGCGCTGGGTCATGTCGTTCGCCGAGATGACCAACCTCCCCAAGGGGCTGCGCGAGGCGCTGGAGGCGGATTTCCTGGCGTTCGCCCTCGTCCCCGCCGGCATGCGCCAGGCGTCCGACGGCACGAAGAAATACCTTTTCCAGCTCGGCGACTGCGAGACCATCGAGGGCGTGCTCATCCCTTCGCCCCGCCGCGACACTGTCTGCATCAGCACCCAGGTCGGCTGTCCGGTGCGCTGCGCCTTCTGCGCCAGCGGCGCGGGTGGCCTGGTGCGGAACCTGACGGCTTCGGAGATCGTGGACCAGGTGATTTTCTCCTGCCGCGAACTCAAGGAGCGCGTCAACAATATCGTTGTCATGGGCATGGGCGAGCCGCTGCTGAACCTGGACAACCTGCTGACGGCTCTGGACACGATCTGCGACCCGGACAAGCTCGGCTTCGGCCAGCGCCACATCACCGTCTCCACCAGCGGCATCGTCCCCGGCATCCGGAAGCTCGCCGAATCCGAGCGCCAGTGGAACCTTGCCCTCTCGCTCCATGCCTCGACGGACGAGACCCGCGCCAAGCTCATCCCCAAGGAAAACCGCTACCCGCTCGTCGACATCCTCGACGCCTGCCGCGAATACCGCGAGATGGCCGGGCGCATGGTCACCTTCGAGTACGCCCTAATCCGGGGTATGAACGACACCCATGCGGAGATCGCCGGGCTGGCGCGGCTGGCGCGCGATTGCCGGGCCAAGGTCAACATCATCCCCTACAACAGCACCGGCCGCGGCAAGTTCTCCGCGCCGGACCGCGCCGGCGTCCAGCGCATCGTGGACGAACTGGTGAAGCAGGGAATCCAGGTCGCCGTCCGCAAGGAGATGGGGGCCGACATCCAGGCCGCCTGCGGCCAGCTCCGCCGCCAGACCATGGGACTGCCGCCGGAGTCCGTTGAAAACGAGGAGTGACGTCGCGCCGCCCCAGCCCGGGCCGGATGCATGAAAGCCGGCGGTGGAGTCGCCGCCACGAAAAGGGTGGGCCAGCGCATGGATGAACTGCACGGGGAACTGGAGCGGGCTTGGCTCTCCTGCGGCGCGCTGGCGGCGGGGTTTGCCGAATGCACCGGCGCCACGCGCGAGCTGTATGCCATGTCCGGCGGGCTGCTGGCGGCCCCGGCGGACGCGCCGCCTGAATTCCGCTGCGGCCTGGCGCCGGTGCCGGAGGCTCTTTTCTCCTTCCGCCGGAACCTCTTCTCGACGCTCTTCCAGGCGTCCTATCATCTGCTCGGTATCCCGCCCGCCCGGCGCCGCTTCCATGCCCGGATCAACCATCTGTTCCGCCTCTGGGTGACCTCCGCCGACAACCTGCTCGACGGCGAGGACAAGCGGGTGTTCCCCATCGAACTCCCGGGCGAGTCGCGCGTCATGCGCCAGGTCGTCGGCATTCTCGCCGGGGACCGCATCCTGTTCCGCCTTCTGGCGCGTGCCGTGGAGGAGGGAATCCTGTCCTCCGACGAAGCGCTCTGGTACGCCGACGAGACCCTGCGCGTCATGCTCCCCAGTGCCGCCCAGGAGGCATCGGAGGAAGGGGGCGTCCGCGAGCGGCCCGATCCGGAGTATGTCCTGCACACCCTTCACCTGATGAAAACGGGCCTGCTTTTCCAGCTCCCGTTTGCGGGGTTCGCGCGCCTGGCGCCGCTGCCCGACGCAGCGCGGCTGGACGCCTGCCGCCGGGCGCTTACCGCCTTCGGCCTCGGCTGCCAGCTTTTGGACGATGTGCGCGATCTCGCCCGCGATTTCCTCCAGCGCCGCCACAACTATCTGCTGTCTGAGGTCGCGTTCCACCACCGCGACGCGCTCCGGGAACGGCTGGAGCGCCTGGCCCCGGAACTGACGCCGGACTCCCGCATCCACGACCGCTTCCCCGAACTCGCCCGCCCCGCCGCCGCACGCGCACACCGGCTGCTGCTGGACGGCCTCCTCGGTCTGGCCGGAGCCGGTCTGGAGCTGGACGCCGCCGCCGCGGAACGCATGGCCGGCAGCATGTTCGCCGTGCTCGACGTGGAGGATCTCGCCCCATGACGCCGCTTCCGCCGCCGCCGTCGGAATCCACCACCCCGCCCGCGACCTCCGGCCGCACGCTCGACTACGCCGCCGGCGTCTACGACTGGCTCAGCCCGCCCATGACCTTCTGGCAGGAGGCGCGCTATGCGCGGCGCGCCCAGGAGGCGCTGGCCTTGCGCGGGGGCGAGGCCGTGCTCGACGTCGGCTGCGGAACCGGCGTGTTGACCCGGCGGCTGGCGCGGGCGCTGGCCGCTTCGGGCGGCGGCGCGGTCGGCCTGGACGCGGCCCCGCGCATGATCGCCGTCGCCCGGCGCAAGGGCGCGGGCCTCCCCAACCTCCGTTTCGACGTCGCCGCCGCCGAACGGCTGCCGTATCCGGACTCCAGCTTCGGCGCCGCCGTCTCCACCTTTTTCTTCCACCACATCAACGCGGAACTCAAGCTTCTGGCCTTCAATGAATTGTACCGCGTCATGCAGCCGGGGGCCTGCCTGGCCGTGGTGGATGTGGACGTGCCGGTGAACCCGTTCGGCGCCCTGTGCGGCAAGGCCGGCGTCTGGCTCTTCCGGCAGCCGGAAATCCAGGAAAACCTCGACGGCGTGCTGCGCAACGTCATGAAGCAAAGCGCCTTCGGCGGCTGGCGCTCCGCCGTCACCCGCATGGGCTACATCACGCTGTTCATCTTGGAGAAACCGCGTCATGGCTGAACCGGCCCGCCATCCGCACTTACTGGCCGGCTGGCCGTGGCGGTTCCGCGCGGCCATGATTCTCCTTGCAGCCGGCCTTGCTTCCACCACCGGGTTCTGTTCCGCTGCGGACTCCGCACCGCACGCGCCGCCGCCGGCGCCAGAGGCGGTGCAACCGGCGGACGATCCGGTCGGCAGGGCGCTTGCCGCGTATGTCGGGAAACTGGTTGCGGAGCTCGCGAAAGTGGCGGAGAAAAAACCGGAGCCGGCGACGTTCCGCGAGGCGGCGAAACCGCTGGAGGCGCTGGATGGATTCTACGACGCCTCGCTGCTTTCCCCCGACTTCGTCATCACGCAGGTCTACCGCCCGGCCCACGCCCTGGCGCGCGGGTTCGACCTTAAGAAGGTGGCGGCGCTGAAGCCGTTCGTGGAGAAGATGAAAAAGACACCAGGCCCGCAGCTCAGCGAACCGGCCGGCGGTTTTCTGCAGCCGCGCCTGGTCTCCCTCCGCGTTCCGGTCTGCGGCCCCGACGGCAAACCAACCGCCATCGTCTCGCTCATGCTGCGTGAATCGGCGCTCCTGACCGCCGCCGGTCTGGACGCTTGCCGCGCGTACCGCATCCTCTGCGACGGCGCGGCCGCCTCCGAAAAGGGGACGCTCTCCGCCACCCCCCGCACGGTGCGGCTCGCCCTGCCGTCCACCACCTGGGTCGTCGAATACGACCGCTGATGCCCGCCGCGGGAACCGCCGGCTTCGGCGCGGTTCCAAGCAGAAGGGTGCGCGGGGAAACGGCTGCGCGGGGCGGGTTTCGCGCCCCTGTCGGGCCGTTGAATGTCTTTTGTTAAATCTCATCATCTTCTGGCGTTGTTGGTTGCGGCGTTTTGCGCGTTCCGCGCGGCGGCGGCGGACACCTTCGGCGAACTCAAGCCGGCGCGCGTCGCCGAAATCGCCGCGATGCTGCCGGAGACCGCCACCGGTTTTGGCCGTCCCTGCGCCGACCGTAAATTCTGGGAGGACCCGGCGCTCCGCTCCCGCCTTCGCAAGACCGTCGCCGAAGCCGAAAAACTGCTGTCGAAGCCCATGCCGGCGTGGAGCGACGACGCCTACCTGGAGTTCTCCCGGAAGGGCACGCGGCCGGCGGGCGAGAAGATGCAGGGGCAGCGCTCGCGCCTGCTCGGCCCGCTGGTTTTGGCCGAGTGCCTGGAGAACCGCGGCCGCTTCACCGCCAAACTCAACGAGATCCTTGAGGAGTATGCGAAGGAGCCGACATGGACGCTGGCCGCGCACGACCGCAGCCTGGCCTGCTTCCGGCGCGAGTCATACTCGGTCGACCTGCGCTCGTCGGCGTTCGGCTTCGAGTTGGCGCAGGCCCTGTACCTGCTGGGCGGGAAGGTGGCCCCGGAAACGCGGGAACATGTGATGGCGGCGCTTCGGGAGCGCGTATTCGTCCCGGTGCAGAAGTCGCTGGAAACCGGCAAGGGCAGTTACTGGCTCGGCAGCAAAAAATCGCCGGTGCAGAACAATTGGAACTCCGTCTGCTTGGCGGGGGTCGCCAGCGCGGCGCTGGCCGTGCTGCCGGAGCGTAACGAACGCGCCGCCCCCCGCTTTTGCAGGGCATGCTCCCAGATGCGGACCACGCGCCAGCCCTTCCTGCGGAGCCCGCGCGACACCTCACGGTCGCGCTCCCGGTTGCGTATGACCTTCGTATCCCAGAATTTTCGGTTCGATTTCGGGCGCGTGTAGCAGCGCGGACATCCGTGCCAGAAACAGCCGTCCGTGAACACCGCCACCTTCGCCTTCGGAAACGCGAAGTCCGGCCGCCCCGGCAGCGGCAGCTGCCGCCGCCAGCCGGTTTCCTCGGATTGTTTTGCTGCGCGAAAAAGATATCTGGCGGCCTTGTCTGGTGGGTGCTACATTGCGACAACACCCCGGTGAAAGCTTATTCATATGCCTGTTTGTTTTGACGAATTGAAAATAGGATCGTCTTATGACCGGCCAGAATTGGCACGTTTGTGGGGGTTGGGCGGCTTTCAGGCGCTGGGGCGTGGTGTGTACACGCCGCGCGGGACAAGGCTGATCGTGCTGTTTGTGACATGTGCGAAACAGCAGTGCCTGACCCAGTACAACGATTTCCTAAAAGACGATCTGTTGTTCTGGGAAGGCGAAGATGGCCATGGCAATGATGAGCGGATTGCCAATGCATCACAGGCCGGAGACAAGATCCACCTTTTCTACCGGGAACGGCATCATTCCCCGTTCGTCTATCACGGACGGGTTATCCTGACGCATTGGGTTCGGCATTCCGCCAAGCCAAGCGAGTTCGTTTTTAAGGTAATTTCGCTGGTGCCTGCCATTTTGCCTGAATATAGCGAAACCCTTTCCGTTGTTGACGAAGTAGCGGAGGTTCAGCAGGCGGATGAAGCTGTTTGCGAAATCGCGATGTCCGAAGCGGGCCTGAACTCTATCGACAAAGAAGTCGTAGCCAAAAGCCGGGGTATCGGCCAACGCTATTTTCGGGGAGGCCTGTTGAAACTTTGGACGGGCGAATGCGCGGTTACCGGCACGCGGAATCCCGATGTTTTGCGGGCTTCGCACATCAAGCCGTGGAAGAGCTCCAACCTGACGGAAAAAGTTGATCCGTTCAATGGTTTGCTGCTGATCCCCAATATTGATACCTTGCTCGATACAGGGCTGGTTAGTTTTGCCGAAACCGGCCAAATTCTTATCTCGCCAAAGCTGGAAGAGCGAGATCGACAACACCTTAACATTCACAGGGAACTTCATCTCCGGTTTGTCCCGCCACAGTCGCAGTTGTACCTGCAATTTCACCGCGACAATAGGTTCCGCGCATAATCGGCAGGGATGTCACAGCCCGCCTTGGCGAAAAGGATTCGGAGTTGTTCCCAGTCGCGGTCCGAGAGTTTGATGCCGTTGCGGGCCATGGCGGTGCTGATGTCCCAGCCGGCGGCATGGGCGCGGCGGAAGCGGTTGCGGAGTCCGCAAGCGGTTAGTTTGACGGTTGGGGGAGCCGATGTCGGAATGAAATCGTCCGGCGTCAGGTGATGCCAGGCGTGATCGTCGTCGGTGGGCTTCCCGAGCTGACTCTGGAGATCGGGTAGGCCGACTTGCGACGGGATGAAGAACTCGCCGCTTTCGAGGTGCGGCGTGATGTCGGCGAATGTGATCTTACCGTGGACGATGATCTCGTGATGCGCCTTGTAGTTGCTGGCGTCGCGGTAGAGGTAGTGAATTTGAGTGTTCATTGCAGCGCAGCCTCCAATGCCATAAAAATGCGTTTCCGCGCTTCGTACAGTTCATCCGGCAGCAACGGGGGGCGAATATCCGGGGCGTGGAGCCAGTGTGACAGAATGGCATCGCACTCAGGATGCTCAAGCAGTCGCGGGTAGTCAACGGCAATGATTTCCTTCAAGGCATCAAGCGCCACGGAAAAATGTACGGAGCATGTCATCGACAGCGGTCCCCAAATGCTGCTTCTTTGGGGACAATGTAGGCAGGGGCGGGCCGGGGTGCGACTACCCAGAGGTAGCGGGCGCAAAAGAAAAGTCGGGGGTGCGGAGTCCGCAAAAGGGGAGTGGATGGGCGGGAGTTGGTGAAACAATCGTTGCTGCACGAAGCTGGAACGGGAGCGACAGGCGAGCGTGAAAACGCGAAAAACGAACGCGCCGCGGGGCCTTTGCGGGGCCGGGCGGCGCGTGTTGTCATCGGTTTTGGCGGACGGTTCAGCCGCGTTCGAGGCGGAGCGTCTCGGTCGGGATGTCGCAGACTTCGGCGGGGCCGAAGTACTGGATGGGGCCGGGGTAGACGAAGTCGGTTTCGACGGCCCAGGCGTCGCGCTTGGCGGCGAAGGCGAGGAACGGCTTGCCGTCCAGCTCGACGAGCGCTTTGCGGATGACGGGGACGTTCTTGCCGTGGCGGCGTTCGACGTTCATCATCATGGTCAGCGGGATGCCGCCGGCGACCCATTCCGTCGTGGGGCGGTTCAGCTGGCGGACGGTGGACATGTAGCCGGTCTTGCCCGCGGCGATGAGCGCGGCGGCGGTGAAGCCGAGGCCGTAGCAGTAGTCGGCGTCGAAGTTCGACGGGGCGGCGCAGCGGCCCTCGTAGCCGAAGAAGTGGTTCTGGGCGCTGAACTTGCCGGTGTAGCTGCCGGCCTTGGCGCGGAGCTTGAGTTCGGCCTTGACCATGTCGATCAGCAGCTTCTCGGTCTCGATCAGGCTGACCTGGACGTTGCCGTGGGAGTCGCGGTCCATGATGAGCTGGGCTTGGATGGTCTTCGGGAGGCTGGCGTACACCGGCGCGGTGGCGGCGGCGAGTTTGCCCTGGACGAAGGCGATGCGGGCGTCGATGCTCTCGATGGCGTCGAACTCGGCCTGAACATGGGCGACGAGGTCGTTCAGTTCGGCGATCAGGACCTTGATCTCGGGGATGAACTCGACGAGGCCTTCGGGGATCAGCACGACGCCGAAGTTCGCCTTCTTGGCGGCGCGGGCGGCGATGACGTCGGCGATGCCGGCGACGATCTGCTGGAGGGAGGTTTTCTTGGCGGCGACTTCCTCGGAGACGAGGCAGACGTTCGGGTGCGTCTTGAGCGCGCACTCAAGGGCGATGTGGGAGGCGCTGCGGCCCATGAGCTTGATGAAGTGCCAGTATTTCTTGGCGGAGTTGGCGTCGCGCATGATGTTGCCGATGACTTCGCTGTAGACCTTGGTGGCGGTGTCGAAGCCGAAGGAGGTTTCGATCTGCTCGTTCTTCAGGTCGCCGTCGATCGTTTTCGGGCAGCCGATGACCTGGATGCCGGTCTTCTGCTGGAGCATGTGCTCGGCGAGGGCGCAGGCGTTGGTGTTGGAGTCATCGCCGCCGACAACGACGAGCGCGTTGATGCCGTGGGCCTTGCAGTTGGAGGCGACCGTGGCGAACTGTTCCGCCGTCTCGAGCTTGGTGCGGCCGGAGCCGATGATGTCGAAGCCGCCGGTGTTGCGGTACTCGTCCATCGTCGCGCCGTTAATGATCTTGAACTTGTCGTCGACCAGGCCGGAGGGGCCGCCGAGGAAGCCGAACAGTTCGCCGCCGGTGTTGACCGCCTGGATGCCGTCGTAGAGGCCGGCGATGACGTTGTGGCCGCCGGGGGCCTGGCCGCCGGAGAGGATGACGCCGACCTTGAGCGGCTTGGAGGCGGACCTGCCCGCGGCATGCGCGAAGGAGATTAGCGGCAGGCCGTAGGTGTTCGGGAAGAACCCGCGGATCGCGGCCTGGTCGGCGATGGACTCAGTCTTCGCCCCGTCAACCGCGGCGACGGCGATGCCGTTGGCGGCGAAGATGGCGGGGAGCTTCGGGCGGTAGGCGGCGCGCGCCTTCTGCAGGTTGGAAATGGTCGGCATGGGGTCTCTCCTTGATACTGATGGACGGCCTTTGTCCGGAACTGTCGCGGGCGCGCTGGGCGCCGGCGGAAAACCGCGCGGATCCGGTGTCGGAAAACGAGCGAAAAATGTAATCCGGAAAGCGCCGGATTCAACCGCGCCGCCGCCGCGCCGGGCGGATTGTTCCGGCGGCATTATCTTACCCGGCTCCGGGCCCGCCCGGATACCAGCCGGAAACCGCAACGCCCGAACCGGAATTCCCCGATGAACCCCGACGCCATCCAGTCCGGCCTGACCCTGCGCGGGGTCCGCATCGCACCCGCCCTGTTCCTCGCGCCGATGGCGGGGGTCACGCACAGCGCCTTCCGCCGCCTGGTCGCGGATTTCGGCGGCCACGGCGCGCTCTTCACGGAGATGCTACTGACCAAGATGCTGCTGAAGGAGGATTTCCGGCGCTCGCCGTACCTGAAGCGGCGGCCGGAGGAGGGGCGGCTCTTCTACCAGCTTCTGCTGAGCAACGCGGACGGGCTGGAGCCGATCATCGACCGTCTGGTCGCGGAGGCGGCCCCCGACGGCATCGACGTCAACTGCGCCTGCCCCGCGCCGGACATCCGCAGCTGGCAGGCGGGCTCCGCGCTGTTCGAGAACCCCGAAGCCGTCCGCGGCATCCTGGAGGCGATCCGGCGGCGCTACAACGGCATCCTGACGGTCAAGATCCGGCTTGGAACGGGCACGGAGGGCTGGGAGGCGCGCCTCCGCGACCGGCTGGCGCTGTTCGAGGAGTGCGGCGTGGACGCCGTGACGCTGCACCCGCGCTTTGCCGGGGACAAGCTCAAGCGCGTCTGCCGCCACGACCTCTATGCCTGGGCGGCCTCGCTGACCCGCCTGCCCATCATCGCCAGCGGCGACATCAGCCCGGAGGCGGTGGCGGCGAAACCGGAGGCGTTCGCGCCGCTCGGCGGAATCATGGTCGGGCGCCTCGCCGCGGCGCAACCCTGGATTTTCGCGCAGTGGGGCAGGGCGCAGGCGACCCGCGGGCCGGCCGCGTCCCCGTTCGGAAAGGAATCCCAACCCGCCGGCTACTGGGAGGTGTGGAGCCGGCTGGTGGACTATGTCGTCGAGGATTTCCCGCCGGAGAAGCAGCTCAGCCGCGTGAAGATCTTCACCGAATATTTCTCCCGGAACTTCCTCTTCGGGCACACCTTTTTCACGTCCGTGCGCTCCGCGCCGGACATCGCCGCGGCCCGCGTCCGCGCCGAACCCTTCCTGCGGTCGGATCCGCAGACCGTGCGGGAGCCTGGATTTGCCGGGATTTAGCCCGCACATTTCATGATTGTTCATGACGCCGCCGCCGCCGAACTCCCGGCAACAAACAACCGGCGGCGCAATTCCCCGTTTTTTCCTCCCCGTCTTGCGGGCAGGGATTGCGTTTCCCGCCGTCCCGGCCATATTCCATGTTCAAGAACCGGTCCGCAATACAGACCCGCATCCGGAGACCAGGTTGAAACCGTACATTGACAAGGCGCGCCACGGCGCGGCAAAACCCAAGGCGTTGCTCGTCGCCGTGGAACACACCTCGCCGAAGGGCGGCGAACCCGCCACCATGGGGTCCGAGGCGACGCTCGCGGAGCTGAAGCAGCTCACCGACACGCTCGGGGCGGAGACCGTCGCCACCCTGCTGGTCAAGATCCGCGAACCGCAGCCGCGCTTCCTCATCGGCTCCGGCAAGGCGGACGAGATTGTGGCGCAGGCGCAGTCGCTCGGCGCGGAGATGATCGTGTTCGACGACCCGCTCACCCCGTCGCAGCAGCGCAACTGGGAAAAGCTCGCCAAGCTGCCGGTCATCGACCGCCAGGAGGTCATCCTCGACATCTTCAAGCTGCACGCCCGCACCAAGGAGGCCGTGCTCCAGGTCGAACTCGCCAAGGCGCGCTACGACCTGCCCCGGCTCCGCCGCCGGTGGCTGCACTTCTCGCGCCAGCGCGGCATGGGCGGCGGCATGGGCGGCGGCCGCGGCGAAGGCGAGCAGCAGGTCGAACTGGATGCGCGCATGATCAAGGACCGCATCGTCCGCCTCCAAGACCTTCTTGCCGAAGTCAGCAAAACCCGCCACAACCAGCGCGGACTGCGCAAAAAGCGCGCCGTGCCCGTCGCCGCCGTCGTCGGCTACACCAACGCCGGCAAGTCATGCCTGTTCAACCGCCTGACCGAGGCGGGTGTGCTCGTGCAGGACAAGCTCTTCGCCACGCTCGACCCGACCATGCGCCGGTTGCCGCTGCCGGGCAAACAGGAACTGCTGCTGACCGACACCGTCGGCTTCGTGCGCAAACTGCCCCACCAGCTCATCGAGGCGTTCAAGTCCACCCTGGAGGCGGTGACCGACGCGGATTTCCTCATCGAGATCCTCGACGTCACCAGCCCCGAGGTGGAGACGCACCACGAAACCACCTGGGCCGTGCTCTCCGAAATCGGCGCCAGCCTGCTCCCCGTCATCACCGTCTACAACAAGACCGACCTGCTGGGAGACCCGCTCGTCCAGCAGCGCCTGCGCCGCAAAAACCACGACGCCGTCTTCCTCTCCGCAAAGAGCGGCGACGGCATCCCGAAGCTCATCGAGCGGCTGACCACCCAGATTTCGCACAGCCGGCGCCATGTCGAGTTGCACCTGCCGCCCGAACGCTACGACATCCTCGCCCTGCTTCACCGCACCAGCCAGATACTGGAACTGGAGTACGTGGGCGACGGCATCCGCGTCTCCGCCTCCGTCCCCGCCGCCATCGCCGGCCAGCTTGCCGAATTCGGCGTGGCGCCGGCGGAGGCGCCTCCCAAGGCATGAGGCCGTTCCGCCCGCCCCTCCTTGAACCTGAATCCCGATGCGGGGGTTCACGCCCGCAGCCGGAAATCCTCATCCGGCGGCCTGGCCCGTGGGTTTTGGATGGGGTGGGTGAAAAAACAAAAAACCAGCCGCAAATGGCTGGTTTGTAGTGCGTTAAGAGTGGAGCGGGCGGAGGGAATCGAACCCTCCTCATCAGCTTGGAAGGCTGACGCATTACCACTATGCTACGCCCGCTATGGAAAAGACAGCGTATAATGTAAGCCGGTGAGGCGCCTGCGTCAACAGGGTTCCGGTGAAAGAAAGCCGCCGCTTCCGGCCGCGTCGTCCGCGCCTCAGGGGGCCGTTGACGGCTCCTGCGGTTTTGCCGCCGCCGTTTCATCCGCCCGCTCTCCCGTCACACCATCCGACGTGTGGGTTGTGCCGTTTTGGACGGGGCTGGATTCTTCTGCGGCCGCGGCGGCTGCCGGCGCGGCGCGGCGCCGGGATTCAGGCTCCAGAAGTTCCACGGCCGGCTGGACGTAGGCGAGGGGCTGGCCGATGAGCGCCTCGATCTCGGGGAGTGTGAACGATTCACGCTCGCAGGCGAAGGTGATGGCGTGCCCGGCTGCGCCGGCGCGGCCGGTGCGTCCGATGCGGTGGACATAGTCCTCGGGCTCGACGGGCACGTCATAGTTGATGACGTGGGAGATCTTGTCGATGTGCAGGCCGCGGCCTGCGACATCGGTGGCGACGACGACGGGGATCTGGCCGCTGCGGAACCCTTCGATGATGCGGATCCGCTTGTTTTGCGGCACGTCGCCGGAGAGCAGGCCGCAGAGGATGCCGGCGCGGTCGAGGCGGTCGGCCACGCGCTCGGTCACATCGCGGCGGTTTGCGAAGACGAGGACGCGGTCGGAGTTGAGGCTGCGGAGCAGGTTGATCAGCAGGGTGGGTTTCTCATGCGAGGCGACGAGATAGACTTCCTGCTTGATGGTGGAGGCGGCGATGTGTTCCGGCTCGACCTCGATGGTGACGGGGTTGACCATCCACTGCGAGGCGAGGCGCATGATGTCGCCGCTGAGGGTGGCGCTGAAGAGCATGGTCTGGCGCTGGGTCTTGTTCGGGAGGCGTCCGATGATGCGGCGCACGTCGGGGATGAACCCCATGTCGAGCATGCGGTCGGCCTCGTCGATGACGAGCACTTCGACCTGGGAGAGGTCGAGGCTGCCGCGCGTGGCGAAGTCGAGGAGGCGTCCGGGGGTGGCGGCGACGAGATCCACGCCGTGCTCCAGTTCGCGCCGCTGTTCGTCGAGGCCGAGGCCGCCGTACACGGCCAGGCAGCGGAAGCCGGTGTATTTCCCGAGGTCGGCGGCGTCCTTCTGAATCTGGATGACCAGTTCGCGGGTCGGGGCGATGACGAGGGCGCGCGGCTTGCCGGGGACGAGCGGGCGTTTGTTTTGCAGGAAGCGGTGGAAGACGGCGAGCATGAACGCGGCGGTCTTGCCGGTGCCGGTCTGCGCCTTGCCCGCGACATCCTTGCCGGCGAGGGAGTGTGGCAGTGCCTCTCCCTGAACCGTCGTGCAGTACTGGAATCCGAGGTCGGCGACGGCGTGCAGGAGGGAGGGGTCGAGGTCGAGGTCGGTGAAGCGGATCTTGCCTTCAGCGGCGGGGATCTGCCAGGAGGCCGGATCCCAGGCGGCGTGCGCCTTTTCCAACTCATCCATGGCACCGGCGCCGACGGGGCGTCCGGGGGAATGACCGCCCTGGTCCTGGCGTGCCGGCTGGCGGTCGCGGTCGCGTCCGCCGCCGCCACGTTCCTCGCGGCGCGGGCCGCGGGAGCGGTCGGAACCGCCGGATGATCTGCCGGAGCGTTCCGTCCGTTCGGGCCGACCGGAGCGTTCGCTACGCCGGGGGGCATCGCCGGCCCGTTCGGGACGTGTTCCGGACTCCTCGCGGCGGGGGGCGCGTGCGCCCTTTGCCTTGCGTGCGGCGGCTTCCTGCTCCGTCTCGGGATGCGGCTTGAAGTGGGGGAGGGGGGGGTGCTTGGCCGCGGGGTGCGCGCCCATTGCGGCGACCTTGGGATGGTGGTGCCTGATTCCCAGGGTGCCCATGACTTTCAGGAAGATTTTCCGGATCATTTCTTGTGTTGCCTTCTGCGCGCTCGGTGTGCGGGAATGCGCCCGCGCGGCTTGTCCATGTCGGGAGTCAATATACCCCGTCTTTGTCCCGGCGCGCATTTTTTGCGGGGGAGGCGGGGGCGGTTCAGGCCCTGCGCGCCTTGCGGAGGTCGTCAGCGGCCTCGCGGATGAGTGCCTCGGTTTCGGCCCATCCGAGGCAGGCATCGGTGATGGAGACGCCGGGCCTGAGGTCGGCGGGATTTTCCGGGATTTCCTGGCGTCCGGACTCCAGATAGCTTTCCAGCATGGCGCCGCGGAGGGTCCGGTCGCCGCCGCAGACCTGGCGGACAATGTCCCGCAGGACTTCCGCCTGGCGCCGGTGGTCCTTGTTTGAGTTGCCGTGGCTGCAGTCCACGATGATGGCGGGGGCGATGCCGCTTTTGCGCATCAGTTCGCGGGCGTAGGCGATGTTTTCGGAGGTGTGGTTGGGGCCGTTGAGGCCGCCGCGCAGGATGAGGTGGCCGTAGGGGTTGCCGCTGGTGCGGAAGATGGCGGCGCGGCCGTCGCCGGTGACGCCGATGAAGGCGTGGGGGGAGAGGGCGGTCTTGATGGCGTCCACGGCGGCGCGCATGCTACCGTCGGTGCTGTTCTTGAAGCCGATGGGCATGGAGAGGCCGCTGGCCATCTGGCGGTGCGTCTGCGATTCGGTGGTGCGCGCGCCGATGGCGCCCCAGGCGATGAGGTCGGTGATGTACTGGGGCACGATGGGCTCCAGCATCTCGGTGGCCGCCGGAAGACCGGTCTCGTTGATCTCCAAGAGGATGCGGCGGGCCAGACGGATCCCCTTCTCGATGTCGTAGGTGCCGTTCAGGTCCGGGTCGTAGAGCAGTCCCTTCCAGCCGACGGTGGTGCGCGGTTTTTCAAAATAGACGCGCATGACGATGCAGAAGACGTCGGTGACTTCGGCGGCGAGCTGTTTCAGGCGTCCGGCGTATTCGAGCGCGTCGCGGCGGCTGTGGACGGAGCAGGGGCCGGCGATGAGCAGCTGGCGCGGGTCGCGTCCGGAGAGGATGGCCTGGACGGCGGCGCGTCCGGCGACGACCGTGTCGGCGGCCTTTTCCGTCATGGGGATCTCCGCCTTGACCGCGTCGGGCGGCGAGAGCGGGACGAAGCGTTCGATGTTCAGGTTGTCGGTGCGGACCATGGGTACGGGTTCCATCTGTTCAGATTCGGCTGTTGCAGGCGGTACTATACCGCATGGACCGCCGATTCCCCCTGGTCCCGCCGTGGGGAATGTTCACCGCGCGCCTGCCGCGGCGTCCTCGCCGTTGCGGGTGAGGAAGTCGCGGATGAGGCCACCGTGGAGCTCCCAGACGCGGAAGCGGCGGAGCTTGAGGGTGGCGGTGACGGTGCCGTCCTCGAGGCGCAGCGGCGGCAACAGCAGGACGTCCTTCGGCCGCTGGAACGGCGCGAGGTGCGCGGTGGCGGCCAGGACCCGTTTTCTGGCTTCGGCGGCGCGCCCGGCCTCGGGGATGGCGGCGGCGGCGGTGTCGTCGAGGCTGACGCAGGCGTAGACGTTCTGGCACTTGTCGCCGATGACCATGACATCGCGGAAGAGGCGGTCGGTGCGGATCGCCTCCTCGACATGCTCGGGGTGCAGTTTTTCGCCGCCGGCGAGGACGAGCATGTTGCTCTTGCGCCCGTCGATGTGCAGGTAGCCGTCCGGGTCGAGGCGGCCGATGTCGCCGGTGTGGAGCCAGCCGTCCTTCACCGTCTTGGCGCTGTCGTCGGCGTGGCGCCAGTAGCCCTTCATCACGCAGTCGCCGCGCACGGCCAGTTCGCCGTGGAGGTTTTTGCCGGAGGCGCCGTCCGCCGCGAGGAAGGTGAAGTCGCCGCCGTGCTCCGGGAAGAGCCAGGGCATTGGCCGGCCGCAGCTTCCGAGCCGGTGGGCGTGCTCGTGGTTGGTGCTGATGATCGGCGAGGCTTCGGAGAGGCCGTATCCCTGGTAGATCGGGATGCCGACCTGCTTGAAGAAGAGCTGGTGCTCCAGGTCGAGCGGCGCGCCGCCGGAGATGAAGAACTTCAGCCGGCCGCCGAACGCGCCGCGCACCCGGCCGAAGACGACGGGGTCGTAGAAGACGTGGTGCGAGAGGATGCGCAGGATGCCGCCGTCGAGCCGCGGGTCGTGCGTGAAGATGCGGGAGGCGTTGTGCAGCGCCTGCTGGAAGAGCGCCTTCACGGCGGGGTCGGACTCCTCGACCTGCTTCATGATTCCGGAGCGCAGCACGTCGGCGATGCGCGGCACCAGCAGCACGATGGTCGGCGCGTAGCGGCCGATGTTCTTGCGGAAGTCGCGGATGTCCTTTGGGATGGCGACGGCCAGGCCGACCATCACGGAGGCGACGGCCTCGACTACCAGCGCGTAGCTGTGCCAGTACGGCAGCAGCGAGAGCAGCACCTCGCGGCCGTGTTCCATGTTGATGACGGAGAGCGTGCATTCCGCGTTGCGGTAGAGGTTCTTGTGGGTGAGCATGACACCCTTGGGGCAGCCGGTGGAGCCGCTGGTGTAGATCAGCACGGCCACGGCGTCGGCGTCGAGCTCCGCGATCTCCGGCGTCACGGCGGGCGGCGTCATCGGGAGTTCACCGAACCCGGCCGTCGGGACGGAGCCGCAGTTGCGCGCCGCCAACCCGGCGAGCGTCTCGTCCACCAGCACGATCCGGGGTTCGGCGTCCTTGAACACGAACCCCATCTCGCGGTCGCCGAGCCCTTCGCAGACCGGCACCGCGACGGCGCCCAGATGCCAGCAGGCGTACAGCGCCCGGAGCTGGTGCGGGCTTTTGTGCGAGACGATGCCGACGCGGTCGCCCCGGCCGACGCCGCGCTCCTTCAGGAATGCCGCCCACGCCAGCACCTGGCCGCGGAACTCGCCGTAGAGGGTGCGCCGCAGCTCGTCCTTCTCGATGCCGATCAGGAACGGGCGGTCGCTCCACCGGGGTGCGGAGTGCGCAAGCAGTTTGCCGAGATGGTGCATGTCAGAACGAAACCTTCACATCGCCGCCCATGGTGACGGGGGGCGGGATGAGTTTGAGGCCGCCGGCGTTCTCCCAGTCGCGGTCCCAGTTGCGGAACAGCAGCGGGTCGGTGGGCGGCCCCCAGGGGTTGAGGTCGACCAGCATCATCTCGCCGTCCGACTTCAGGTAGCAGTCGGCGGTGAGCGTGGTGTCCGGCAGGAACGGTGTCATTGCGGCGGCCAGGTCGAGCCCGCGCTGCCAGATTTCGGCCTTGCGCCCCTCGAGGCGGCGGAAGTGGCGTTCCAGGCAGTACTGCGACATGGCCAGCAATTTGCCGCCGCGGAAGAACATGCGGAACTCGCGCGTCTTGTCCATGCGGCGGAAGGGGCGGATGGTGAGGCGTTCGGTTCGGCCGTCGCGGAATGCCGCCTGCACCTTCGGGCTCGACGCCAGCAGGCGCCACGCCTCCTCGCCGGAGCCGACGGAGGTTCCCGGGCGGTATTTCGGGCTGTCGGTTGGCGCGCAGATGTCGGCGCCGGCGAAGGCGCTTCCCGGCAGGCCGGGAAGCCGCGGCTGGGCGCGGATCGCCTCGTCAAGCCGGTTGATGACCGTCTTCGCCGCGGGGCATTCCGCGTCGCCGGAGAGCAGGGCGGCCTTCTCCTCCGGCGCGAGGCGGATGAAGAGCGTCGGAAAGGAGAGCGATCCCAGGGAGGAATACCAGTCGGAGATTGCGAACATCGCGGAGTCCCTTGTGCGGCGCCGTGTTGCCGGAACGCCACTTGATTCGGAATATACCACCGGCCAAGCGCGCATCCAAGGGCGGCGCGGCTCACGTTGTCCAGGTCGGCCGCAGTTCGCCGGCGAGGAGGCGCAGGCAGATGCCGTGGCGGAGCCCGCGGCTGGTGACGGTCGCCTCCGGCGCGCCGGAAGCCCGTAGGATTTCGGCCAGGATGAGGAGCCCGGCCGGAAGCACGGGGGCGCGGTCCGGCGACAGGCCGGGGTTTTTCCGCGCACGCTCCTCCGGCGTCAGCGGCAGCAGACGCGCCGCCCACTCCTCCACGCACGCCCGGCTGAAGCGCATCCCCTGGATCCGCTCCGGATCAAACGGCGCCACGCCCGCCGCCATCGCCGCAAAAGTCGTCGCCGTCCCGCCGCAGGCGAGAACGGTCGGGGGGATGCCGTTCTCGCCTCCCCCCGAACCCCTCTGGAGAGTGGCTCCGCCACGGTTTTCTTTTAATCCCGGAGTTGCGGAGTCCGCAGGCGTGCCGCGCGTTGCCGGCACCCCGTCGCCGCTTCCGCCTGCGCACTCCGCAACGCCGGCGGTTGAAAATAAATCGGTGCCACCGGCACCCTCCAGGGGGGTCAGGGGATGGGAGGACGCCATCCCCTGACAGGCTCCGCGCAGCAGTTCCGCGGCGGCTTGGCGGGCGGCGGCGATGTCGGCGGGGGTGGCGCGGGAAAGGAGGCTGTGTGTTTCGCCAAGGCGGACGCAGCCGAGATTGAGGCTGGTGCGTGCGGTGCAGCGGCCGGGTTCGCCCGCGGCCAGTTCGGTTGAGCCGCCGCCGATGTCGGCGCAGAGGCAGCGCGTGCCGGGCGGCAGGCCGTCGGTGGCGCCGCGGAACATGGTGTCGGCCTCCTCCCGGCCGGAGAAGAGCGCGGGCTGTCCGCCGATGATCTCCGCACAGCGGCCGAGGAATTCCGCGCCGTTGGCGGCGTCGCGCACGGCGCTGGTCGCGGCGGCGGCGCCGGTGCAGTGCGGCGCAACTTCGCGGAGTCCGCGCATCAGCTCCGCGACGGCGGCGAGGGTGCGTTCCATGGCCTGCGGCTTGAGCACGCCGGTCCTGGCGGTGTCCTCGCCGAGGCGGGTGATGCGCGCCGGTTCGAGCACGCGCCGGAGGACGCCGTCCGCATCACGCCGGAGCAGGAGAAGCACGACCGAGTTGGTGCCGATGTCGAGCGCGGCGGTGAAGGCGGGGGAGGGCATGCTGTCCTTTGGCGGGGCGTAGCGGGTCGGCTTAGTCCTCGGCGCTGAATCTGGCGCGGCGGCCGGACTTGGTTGTGCTGCGGATTTTCTTGGCGGTGCTGTTGCGGCGCTTGGAGGAGAGGGTGGCCTTGGTCTTGACGCGGCGCTTGGGCGCAACGGCGGCCTTGCGGATGAGTTCGAGCAGCCGCTGCATGGCGTCCTCGCGGTTCTCGAGCTGGGAGCGGTACTGGCGGGCGTCGATGACCAGCTCGCCCCCCTGCGTCATGTGGTGGCTGGCGAGCTTCTTCAGGCGGGTCTTGACGCCGGGCAGGAGCCCGGGGCTGGTTTCGACGTTGAAGCGGAGCTGGGCGGCGGTGGAGACCTTGTTGACGTTTTGGCCACCCGGCCCGGAGGCGCGGGTGAAGCTCATGCTGATTTCATTTTCCTCAATCGAAATGGTTGGTGTCACGCGGATCATGGGAAACCTCCGGGGCTGGCCGCGGCGCGGCCGTGAAAAGGGGGTGAACACAGAATAACAAATAAACGCTCAACGTTCAAGTCTTGCAAACGCATAAATCCAATTTTTTCGTTGCATGTTGAGCGTTGAACGTTCTTTTCGCCGCATGCCGCCCGTTCGCGATTCGTTGGGCAACCCCTTCAGGGTTGAAATCATTATTATTGCCATTTTCCCTGGGGCGTTGCCCCAGGCTATCATGTGATGCCCCGTTGGGGCGGCTTGAGGAAGGCGTTGAACGTTCTCCGCCCACCCTTTGCGCCTTCGCGCCGTTGCGTTTCAATTCATGTCAGCCGGCGTTGAACGTTGAACTCTTCTCCTCAGGTGGGGGTGCCGAGGTGGCTGATTGCGTCGAGGACGTTGGGCACGGTGTCGCCGGGGCTGACCTTGTACCAAGCCTCCATGACGACGCCGTCGGGCGCGATGAGGAACGAGGAGCGGATGATGCCGAAATGGAGCTTGCCGTACAGGGTTTTCTTGTCCCAGACGCCGTAGGCTTCGGCGACGGCGTGGGTTTCATCGGACAGCAGCGGGAAGCCGAGGGAGAAATCGTCGTCAAACCGTTTCTGGGCTTTGGCCGGGTCGGGGCTGATGCCGACGGCGGATACGCCGCGGGCGACCAGAAGGCGGAGGTTGTCGCGCACGGCGCAGGACTGCGTGGTGCAGCCGGGGGTGTTGGCGCGGGGGTAGAAATAGACGAGCAGTTTTTCGCCGCGGAAATCGGCGAGCTTGACCGGGTGTCCGTTCTGGTCCTGGAGTTCAAAGTCGGGGGCGGTATCGCCTTTTTGCAGTTTGGGCATGGCCGTTCTCCTGTGGTGCGCCCCGTACGTCTGCGGGAACCCTGCGGGTGCGCATCCGGTTGCACTGTACTGTGAGGTGCGGCGGATTTCCAGTCGCCGCCAGCCTTCCGGGGACGGGCCTTCAATCTTCGGCGAGGTCGCTCCGTCGGCGGGCGAAGCGGCGGAAGAGGATGTAGCCGCAGGCGAGGACGGCGGTGGCGCCAAGGATCAGGAGCTGGTGAGTGGTGTTCCCGTGCCTGGCGGTGCTGCCGACGAGCACGGCGGGGACGGCCTGCGGGATGAGGCCGATGAGGGTGCCGAGGAGGAAATCCCGGTGCCGCACGGGGCTGAGGCCGAGGAAAAAGTTGATGATGACGCCGGTCACGGGCATCTGGCGGATGAGGACGATCTTCCAGACTGAATGGCCGTCGAGCGCGGCGTGCAGCTTCGCCACCCGCGGCCAGCGGCGCAGGACGTAGTCGCGGCCACCCCAGCGCACGAAGAGGAAGGTGACGTAATAGCCGGGGAGCGTCGGGATCTGCGTCCAGAGCAGCCCCCACCAGAAGCCGTACACGGCGCCGCCCAGCACGCAGAGCGCCAGCCGGGGCACGCCGACGGCGGAGAGCAGGAACACGCCGCCGCAGAACGCCAGCACGCCCGCCGCGCCCATGCCGTTAAGCCGCCCGGAAAGCTCTTGGGAGAAATCCTGGATGTGCTTGAGCTTTCCGCCGAGGGGGGAGAGGTAGAGCACGGCCAGCGCCGCCGCGAGGAAGCCGAAGACGAGCAGCGGCTTCCAGGGAATCCCGCGGGGGGCGGCCTGCGGTGTGTGTGTGGCGGTGTTGGCGGATGATTCGGGCATGGGGGCGCCTTGGGCGGTTGGGTGGAGCGGCTGCGGGTCAGACGTGGTGTTTTCCGTGGCGCTGCGCTTCGGGGTGCGCGGCCCAGAATTCGCGGATGTAGTCCCAGGCCTCCTGCGCGGTTTCGCAGTAGTGGACGAGCTTCAGGTCCTCGGGGCAGATAAGCTCCATGTCGGCGAAGTTCTGCCAGTTGACCGTCTTCTCCCAGAATTCGCGGCCGAAAAGTACCACGGGCATGAGCGGGATTTTTTTCGTCTGGATCAGGGTCAGGCATTCGAACAGCTCGTCCATGGTGCCGTAGCCGCCGGGGAAGCAGCAGAGCGCCTTGGCGCGCTTGAGGAAATGCATCTTGCGGATGCTGAAGTAATGGAAATGGAAGGTGAGGTTTTCGGGGATGTAGGGGTTCGGGCGCTGCTCGAACGGCAGGCTGATGTTGAGGCCGACGGATTTGGCGCCGACATCGTAGGCGCCGCGGTTGCCCGCCTCCATGATTCCGCCGCCGCCGCCGGTGGTGATGACGAACTCGCAGCCGTGCGCGTCCTGGCTGACGCGGCTGACGATGGCGGCAAACTCGCGGGCGATCTGGTAGTAGTGGCTGAGCTTGAACCGGGCTTCGGCGGTGCGCAAGGCGGCCGTGAGCGCCGGATCGTCGGGGTTGGCGGCCAGCTGCGTGGCGGCGTTTTCGAGCTGCGCGGTGGCGATGTCCGGCGCCGGGATGCGCGCACTGCCGAACAGCACGATGGTCGAGCGGATGCGGTGCGCGGCCATGATGGTGTCGGGGCGCAGGAACTCGAGCTGGAGCCGGATCGCCCGGCAGGCGTCCGTCTTGAGGAAGTCGGTGTCCTCGTAGGCCTTGATGGCGTCGGGGTTGACCTTGGTTTTTTCCATGTGGTGTGCCTTCGGGGGGGGCGTGCGGTTTGGCGGCGGTTATTTCAGAAATAGATCCTGGATGGCGACCGTGGATTTCTCCGTGCCGGAAACGGTGATGCGCGCGGCGGTGATGATGCTCTTCGGCAGGGCGGCCTGGGCGGTGCCGTTGACGAACTCCGCGACTTTCCGGAAGCCCATTCCATCGGCGGAGATTTCCAGGATGCCGCTCCGCAGCGTGTCCGAACCCGGCTTCTCCGGGGTTCCGGACACGCATTTGATGAGGGAAACCTGAACGGGGTTCTTGAATGAAATCGTGACTGTACTGCCTTTGGCTGGTGTTTTTTCGGACCAAAAAAACGTGCTGCGGTCGCCGTCTGCGAGTTTGTCCGCCGTGTAGTTGCCGCCACGGGCCGGAATCGAGGCTGCGGCCGTTGCGGCCGGAGCAAGGAAGAAGTCGGCCGCGGATCCCCCGGCGGTGGGCGCGGCGGAATCGGCGTTGGGATTGTTCTTCAATGCCTCGCGCCCCCGGCGGTAGAGTTCCTGAAGCTCCCCGGCGGTCAGCGTCCGGTCATAGACCCGGACATCGTCCATCATGCCGTTGAAGTAACGCGCGGCCAGGCTCGGGTCGCAGCCGATGCGGAACTCGCCGCCGAATGTTTCCGGGGCGTGCGGCGTTTGGTTGACGAAGGTGTGAAGGCCGGTGCTGCTTCCCATGTAAAGCGTGCCCCGTTCCTTTTCGACGGCCAGGGCGACGAAGGTCCAGGCGCGCTTGGGGAGAAGCAGGCGGGAGGAGAGGGTCCAGAACTTGTCCGCCCACATGTAGCGGAGTTCGCCGCCGGGGGTGGTGAGGATGCCCGCCGCCGTTCCGCCGCCGCGGCAGAACAGGATGCCGGTGTCCGGCACCTGCGTGCCGCCCTGCCGGATCCAGGCGGTGAGCGTGACGGTGTTGGAGTTGAGATTGAGCGCCGGCGTCTTCACATACTGGCCGGAACCGTTGAGGGCCAGGGCTCCGCCGTGCACGCCCAGGCCGGGCGCCCAGACGGGGGATCCCGCAAGAGTGCCGGGCCGCCGCCCGCCGGCCGCCGAGTCTGCCACCGCCCTGCCGGCCGTTTCGTCCAGCGTCCACCAGGCGATGGGGGCGGGGAGGGCGGGCGCCTGCACGCCGCCGGCGGGCGATTCCGTCCGGGGTTGTGCCTTCGGAAGACCCACCGGCACCACGGGAAGAACGGCGACCGGCTCACGCGGCTCGGCGGCGGCCGGTTTCTTCGACGGCTTGGCGGTCAGGACGATTGTGACCATGAAAAAGAGGGCCAGCCCGGCGCCGACGATGCCGGCGACCAGAAGGCGCCGGCGGTTGGCGGCTTCCGAATACATCTGGCGGTCAAGCGTAAAGGCGATGCCGCAGGGGCAGGCGACATCGCGCCCGACCTGCTGCGGCGTCACATCCAGCGTTCTCTTGCACACGGGACATGCGAATTTCACAGGCGAACCTCCCCGTTCTCATCCTATCGTACTGCATCAGGTGCCGATTTCAATGCAGGGAAACCCGCCCCTCCGGGACTCATCTTCCGCCTGGCGCACACCGGCATGCGGGGGCCTGTTCTCACGGCGGCGTCGGCTCCGTTTTTGCGCCGCCTGCTGGTCAGGCACGTTATTCTATTGCGGATTGCGCATAAATCAATTTCCTTGGGCGCGCCGCCGCCATCGCCGCGGGTCTTGTGCAAAATCGCGCGGAGCGGTTATCTTTCATCCCATTGTTTAATTACGCCGCCGCGCGGGGGAATCCGCCGGCCTCGGACAAGTATATACAGGCGGCAGGCAATAAGGACAACCATCACATGCACGACCCGAAACCCATCAATGCGGCGAAGGATATTTTCTGGATCGGCGTCAACGACCGCGACACGGACCTCTTCGAGGGGGTCTGGCCGCTGCCGCGCGGCGTCTCCTACAACTCCTACCTGATCCTGGACGAGAAGGTCGCGCTGCTCGACACGGTGAAGGCGAAGTCCGCCATCCCGTTCGAGCAGCAGGTGCTGAAGCTCACCGGCGGCCGCCACCTGGACTACCTGATCATCAACCACATGGAGCCCGACCACGCCGGCTCGATCCCCGCCATCATGAAAGCGTTCCCGGGCGTGAAGCTCGTCGGCAACGCGAAGACCGCCAAGTTCATCGAGGAATTCTTCTCCTTCACGCCGGACATGCTCATCGTCACCGACGGCGACACGCTCGACCTCGGCCGGCACAAGCTCTCCTTCGCCCTGGTGCCGATGGTGCACTGGCCGGAGACGATGGTGACGTACGACGCGACGGACAAGGTGCTCTTCTCGATGGACGCCTTCGGCGGCTTCAGCGCCCTGGAGGGCGGCATCTTCGACGACGAGGTGGACCTGGAGTATTACGAGGACGAGGCGCTGCGCTACTACGCCAACATCGTCGGCCGCCACTCGCAGATGGTGCAGCGCGCCTTCCAGAAGCTGGCGGGGTTCGACATCAAGTGCATCGCGCCGACGCACGGCCCGGTCTGGCGCAAGGATCCCGGTGTGATCATGAAGCTTTACGACCGCTGGAGCCGGCAGATTCCCGAGCAGGGAATCGTCCTGGCATACGGCACGATGTACGGCAACACGGAACGCATGATGGAGGCCGTCGCCCGCGGCATCACGGAGACCGGCTTCTCCAAGGTCCGCATCCATGACGTCTCCCGCTCGCACGCCTCCTACATCCTGCGCGACGCCTGGCGCTACAAGGGGCTGATCCTCGGCGCGCCGTCCTACGACACGATGCTGTTCCCGCCCATGGAGCACCTGGTCAACCTGCTGGAGATCAAGAAGCTGGCGAACCGCGTGCTGGGCGCCTTCGGCTCGGCCGGCTGGAGCGGCGGCGCGGTCTCGCGCATCCTCAAGTTTGGCGAGAACAACAAGTTGGAGATCATCGGGCCGTCCGTCGAGGCGAAATTCGCGCCGAAACCGGCGGACATCGAGGCGTGCCGCCAGCTCGGGCGCACCGTCGCCGAACGCATCATGGCCTGCCCCGACTGCGCACGTTGATCCGGCACGATTCCCCGCCGCCGCGGCAAAGGAGCTTCCATGCCATCCCGCTACCTTAAGAAAATTCTGAACGCTCAGATCTACGACCTGGTGAAGGAGACGCCGGTGCACGGCATGCACTTCCTCAGCAAGGCGCTTCAGAACCGCGTGCTGGTCAAGCGCGAAGACCTCCAGCCCGTCTTTTCCTTCAAACTCCGCGGCGCCTACAACAAGATGCTGCAGCTGACGCCGGAGGAGCGCCGTCGCGGTGTCATCGCCGCTTCGGCGGGCAACCACGCGCAGGGGGTGGCGATGTCGGCCTCGCACCTCGGCATCCGTTCGACCATCGTGATGCCGGTGACGACGCCCGAAATCAAGGTCCAGTCCGTCCGCGAGCGCGGCGGCGAGGCTGTCCTTTACGGGGACACTTTCGACGAAGCCTGCGCCCACGCCTACGGGCTGGCGGCGAAGAACGGCTTCGTCTTCGTGCATCCGTACGACGATCCGGACGTGATTGCCGGGCAGGGCACGATCGGCATGGAACTGGTCCGGCAGCTTTCCGGGCCGGTGCACGCCGTCTTCATCCCGGTCGGCGGCGGCGGCCTGGTCGCGGGCATCGGCATCTACCTGAAGTACCTCCGCCCTGAGATCAAGATCATCGGCGTCGAGTCCGACACCTCCGCCTGCCTGCAGGCGGCGCGGAAGGCCGGCCGTCGCGTGACACTGCCGAGCGTGGGGATTTTCGCCGACGGTGTCGCGGTCTCCACCATCGGCAAGGAAACCTTCCGCCTCGCACAGCGGTACGTCGACGACGTGGTGACGGTCTCGAACGACGAAATATGCGCCGCCGTCAAGGATCTGTTTGAGGACACCCGCTCCATCGCGGAACCCGCGGGCGCGCTCGGCTTGGCCGGGCTCAAGAAATACGCCGTCGAACACGGCCTGCGCGGCAAGACGCTGGTCACCATCGAGAGCGGCGCCAACGTGAACTTCGGGCGCCTGCGCTACATCTCGCAGCGGGCCGAGTTCGGCGAACGCCGCGAAATCATGGCCGCCGCCACCATTCCCGGCACGCCCGGCAGCCTGAAGGAATTCTGCACCGTCCTGCAGAGCCACAACATCACCGCTCTGCATTACCGTTACGACCGCGGGGAGGACGCCCGCATCCTGGTCGGCATCGAGGTCAAATCCGCTCCGCGTTCCAAAATTCTGGGGTTGCTGGAGAAGAAGGGCTATGCCGTGCAGGACCTCTCCGCCAACGAACTGGCCAAGGAGCATGTCTGCTTCATGGTCGGCGGGCATGCGCCCGGGCTGAAGGACGAGCTGCTGTACCGTTTCGAGTTCCCGGAACGCCCCGGCGCGCTGGTGAAGTTCCTCTCGCTCATGCCCGAGCGCTGGAACATCTCGCTCTTCAACTACCGCAACCAGGGCGGCGCCTACGGCACGGTCTGCGTCGGCTTCCAGGTACCGGCGGGCGACCGCCGCCGCGTGGCCACCTTCTTGAAGACGCTCAACTACCCGTACATGGACGAGACCGCCAACCCGGCCTACCGCCTCTTCCTGGCATAGGCGCGGCCTACGCCGATTCCGCCACCGCGCAGGCGACGGCCAGGTCCTTGACGTGGCTGATCGTGATGTGGATGGAGGCGATTCCCAGCTTTTTCGCGGTCTCCGCCGCGGCGCCGCGCAGTTCGAGCTGCGGCTGCCCCGCCGGTCCGCGCAGGATGCAGAGGTCGAGCCAGTTGCACTCCGCGCCGATCCCCGTCCCCAGCGTCTTCGCCGCCGCCTCCTTCGCCGCCCAGCGCCCGGCGTAGAACTGCGCGGCGTTCGCGTTCTCCGCCTCCGCCAGCGCCTGCTCCTCGGCGGTGAAGACGCGGGTGATGAACGCACGGTCGTGCCGCTCCAGGATCTGCCGGATGCGCGCAATCTCCACAATGTCGGTGCCGATGCCTCGGATCATGGACGCTACCTTTGGTGTTTTGAAAAAGTGGTTGTCATGGAATCAGCCTTATCCGTCCGATCCGTCCGATCAGACGGATAGGACCGATATTCAAAAGTTCGTTTCCACCATCGGGCGGAAGGTGAGCTGGTGCACGGCGACGTCCGCCGGCGCGAAAAGGGTGTCCACGATCATCTTCGCCGCGCTCTCCGGCCGCAGGTAGTCGGGGCGCTCCAGCGCGCGGAACTCCGTGTCCGTGCCGCCGGGATAGACACCCGTGACCTTGACACCATGCGGACGCGCCTCTTTGATGAGGGAGACGGTGAAGCCGTGCAGCGCGCACTTCATCGCGCAGTACACGCCGTAGTTCTCGGACTGGTGCCAGACGACCGAGCTGATGACGTTGACGATATGCCCGGACTTGCGCGGGACCATGTCGCGCATCGCCGCCCCGCAGAGCAGCACCGCCGCGCGCAGGTTCACCGCGTAGTGTTCGTCCAAGTCCGCCGCCGTGATCTCCGCGGCGGGCGCCTTGCGGCGGTTGAATCCGGCGTTGTTGACCAGGAAGTCCGGCGCGCCGCCGAGGGCGCTTTTCGCGGCGGCGTAGAGCGCGGTGGCCTCCTCCGCGCGGGCGAGGTCGAACGCCTGCGCATGGCAGCCGGTCTCCTCGGCGAGCTCTTCAAGCAGGCGCGCGTCGCGGCCGCTGGCGAACACGCGGACCCCGCGCGCCGAAAGCTGCCGCACAATCTCGCGGCCGATGCCGCGCGTGGCTCCGGTGATGAGGGCGGTTTTAGGATGCATGGGCGACTCCGGTGGAGACAAGACGAGTGACGGTGCAGAAGAAGCGGAGGTAAACAGGCTGTATGCGTTTGTAGTTCCGCGCTTTAGGCGGCCAATCGTTGCCAGTCCGAACGGCTGGATATCCAGGGACATGCATACAGGCTGGCGAGGGGGATGGCACAAGTCTCCTTGGATTAGGCGAGGCCGCCTGACGCGCGGAACTACAAACATTGGGTAATTCGGTTTACAGGTTGGGGGCGTCCCAGCCTTTGCCATAATCGAGAACTGGATATTCGCGCCATCGCTGGACGGCGGCCTCCTTGCCTGCCGATTCAAGATATGCGGCTGCGCTGGAGTAAGGCCAATCCTGCCATTGCCGCACATATCCATGATGCACGGGATTATGATTGATGTAGTTCAGCGTTGCCCACTAGTGGCGCTCGTTCCGCATGCTGCGGTCCGCAGCGCGGTGCCAGCATTTTCTTCCCCGTGCGGCGTCTTCGTTGTTCCAGCGGAACGAACTCGATCCGTGGAGCCGTCCAAGGGATGCCAATGTAGCCAGCACGTTCGGCGAGTCAAGCAGAAGATGATAATGGTTCGGCAGCAGGCACCAGGCGATGATGGTTTCGCCGTTGGACGTCGCTGCGGACAGGAGCTCGCTCTCGAAGCTGCTCATCCGTTCTGGCGTAAGGCCTAGGATGGGGCGGTGTTCGTAGTTTGCCGCCGTGAGATGATAAACGGCGTCGTCCGACATGCGGTGCGGCGGGCTGTGCCATGGGTGTTCGGCCAGTTTCCGCCGCGCGAGAACGTATTCGCGTTGCTCGGGGGACATGGAGCGCCAGTTGTACATGGGTGGCGATTTCCCTTGGATTGAATCGGGCCGCCTAAAGCGCGGGACTACAAGCGCGGGGTCAGAACGGCAGGTCGTCCGTCGTCCCGCCGTGGCGGCGCTTGTGGTGCCCGTATCCGAACCGGTTGCGGCCGAGTGATTTATTGTGTCCGTTTGGGGCGGGTCGGCCGTGGCGCGCGGTGGAGCCGCCGTCGTAGTCGTAGATGAGGTCGCTGCCGGCCGCGGCCCCGCCGCCCGCCGCCCCCGCGCCGTCCCCGTCGTCGTACTCGACGCGGTTGCTGGCCGCATCCCAGCCGCCCTCAAGCGCGGCGAGAACCGCCGGGGTGAGGAACTGGCTGGGCCGGGTGGAATTCTGCCGCCGCTCGCCGTTCTTGAAGCTTTCCGTGGCGCGCGGCTGGTAGAGGGAAAGCCGTTCCTTGGCGCGGGTCATGGCGACGTAGAGCAGGCGGCGCTCCTCGTCGATCTTCGTGTCGTCGTCCTGGCTCGGCGCGGAGGGCAGACCGCCCTCGACGAGCTGGAGCAGGTGCACCCGGCGCCATTCGCAGCCCTTGGCGGAGTGGATGGTGCTGAGTGTGAGGTATTCCTCGGGGTTGGTGTCGGAGTCGGGCGTGACATCGTAGCCGGTGAGCATCTCGTCGAGGAACTCGCGGCGGCTGTTGTAATGCGAGGCCATGGTGAGCATTTCGCGCAGGCCGGCCTCGCGCAGGTCGGGCGTGTCGTAGAGCACCGGCAACAGGTCGCGGTAGAAGTCGATGACGGTCTCCAGCTCCTCCTGCAGCGGGATCTCGTCGCCGCTGAACTGGTGCGCGAGGAGGTCGAGCAGGCGCGTGCGGAACGGCTGCGCCTTGGCGGGGAGCTTGACGGCGGCGAGGACGGCGGTCGGGTCCGCGCAGTCCGCCAGCGCGGCGACGCACTTGCGCGCGGTGGCGGGGCCGACGCCGGGGAGCATGAGCAGGATGCGCCCCCAGGCAGTCGTGTCCTTCGGGTTTTCATGCGCGCGGAGGAAGGCGAAGGCGTCCTTGATGTGCGCGGCGTCGGTGAAGCTCTGCCCGCCGAACTTCCGGTACGGGATGCGCAGCTTCTTGAGCTCCGCCTCAAGCCGGAAGCTGTGGTGCGAGGAGCGGAAGAGCACGGCCTGCTCGCGCAGCGGCACTTTGTCCTCCAGATAGGAGCGGGCGATTTCGGTGACGACGCGCTCGGCCTGCTCCCATTCGTCGCGGCAGACGACCAGTTTCGGGGCCGCGCCCGCGCCCTTCGTGGAGGTGAGGATCTTGGCGTAGCCCCGTCCGGCCTCGGCCCACAGCGCGTTGGCGGCGTTGAGGATCTCCTGCGTGCTGCGGTAGTTGGCCTCCAGCTTGCACTGCACCGCGCCGGGGAACTCGTCGGGGAAGGCGAGGATGTTCTCGACGGTGGCGCCGCGGAAGCCGTAGATCGCCTGGGCGTCGTCGCCGACCACGGTGATGCGGCCGTGCCCGCGGCAGAGCGCGGCGAGGATGCGGCTCTGCAGGATGTTCGTGTCCTGGTACTCGTCCACCATCACGCAGTCGAACAGCGATGCGCAGTCGAAGGAAGAATCCGTTGCGTGTTGCGTGTTGCGCGTTGCGTGTTCGGCCACCCGTGCTTCGGGTGGCGCGTTTCCCGTTTTCAGTTCTGCGTTCTGCGTTTTGCGTTCTGCGTTCACATTCAGCAGGTCGAGCCAGGCGAGGAGCAGGTCGTCGAAGTCGAGCATGTCCCCGGCGCGCTTCTGGGCGGCGTAGAGGTCGAACACCGTGGCGATCTCGCCGGCGAGCCGCTGGTATTTCTCCGGCGCGGTCTCCGTCACGGATTCGGTGACGGTGATCTGCTTGTTCTGGCGGTAGGAGTGGATGCGCATGAGCATGGACTTGCCGGGCCACGCCTTCGGGTCGAGGTCGGGGAAGCTCTCCTCCGCGGCGCGCCAGAGCAGTTCGCGCGAGTCGCTTTCGTCAAGGATGGAGAAGGAGCCGGAGAGGCCGACATGCCGCCCGTAGCGCCGCAGCAGCCGCGCCGAGACGCTGTGGAAGGTGCCGCACCAGGGCAGCGCGCCGGAGTCGACGCCGAGCCGGCCGGCGACGCGCTGGCGCAGTTCCTCGGCCGCCTTGCGCGTGAAGGTCAGCAGCAGCAGCCGTTCCGGCGCGACGCCGCGGGCGACGAGCGCCGCCGCCCGGTGCGCCATCACGGTCGTCTTGCCCGTCCCCGCCCCGGCGATGATGAGCAGCGGCCGGTGGTCGTGGTCCACCGCCGCCTGTTGTTGCGGATTCAGCATGAAAACAAAAACCTTGATCCCGCGGAGGCGCGGAGAGAGAAGGAGCTGGCGACAAGAATGCAACGGCTAATTTATGCCGGTTTGTGCTGATAAAAAGGCGGGGCGCGGTTTTGTTCGCCGCCGCTAGGGGGCGTCCACAGTAACGCGGCTCATTTCTGACCGCGCTTTGGTGTGTCGGCATGGGGGGCCGGCCGGGAAACCGGAACTCCATGCGGTGTGGCGGGTGAAGCATCTCACGGCCGTGCTACAAGGCCAGTCAACGCGGTCAGGAATGAGCCGCGTTACTGCGGACGGCGTGCCAGCCCCCGCAGCTTGCGGATGACGCCGCCGACATCGCCGGCGGGGCAGGACGCGCCGGAGAGCAGGCCGATGACCGCGGAGCCGGCCGGAAGCCAGCCTCCGGTGCTCCGCATCTCTTTGGAGGCGGGGTCGTAGTGCGTGATCCGCGCGGCGTCGAAGTCGTCCGCGGTGCGGATGAAGTACGCCGTCGCGTGCTGCGCGGCGAGGCGGTAGAGCTGGGCCGTGTTGCTGCTGGCGAAGCCGCCGACGACCAAGAAGAGATCGCAGCCCTCCGTGCAGAGGTCGAGCGCGGCCTTCTGCCGCTCCTGCGTGGCGAGGCAGACGGTGGCGGCGCTGGTGAACGCCGCGCCGGCGGACTCCGCCGCCGCCCGCAGCAGCCGTTCGGCTTCGATAGTTTCGGTGTAGAGCAGGGTGGTCTGCGCGGCGAAGGCGAGCGCCCCCGGGTTGAACCAATCCGGATTGTGGAGGGTGACGCCGGGAGGCGTTTCGTGTTGCATGTTGCGCGTTGCGGGTTCATGCATGCGGCCGTCCGGCGCCGGAGTCGTGAGGGTGGCGGCGAACTCCGCAACGTCCACGAGGTCCGCAAGCTGGACGACGGCGTTGCCGTCCGTCAGGGCGCGGGAGAGCGTGGCGCGGTTCTCCGGATGGTCGGGCTTGCCCATGATGAGCACGGTCGAACCGGTGGCGGCCTCGCGTCCGACGAACTCCCAGATGCGCTTCACATAGCGGCAGGTGGTGTCGAGCAGGCGGATGCGCCCCGCCTCGTGCAGGGCCTGGAGGGATTGGGTGATGTCGCGCTCGAGCCCGAAAGCCGGGATGACCACGGTGTCGCCGTCGCGGACATGCTCCAGCGCGTGCGGCACGTCGGCGTCGGGCAGGATGACAACGCCCCGGGCGCGGAACTGCTCGTTGACGGTGTCATTGTGGATGATGTCGCCGAGAAGGAGGATGCGTGAGTGGTGAGTGGTGGGTGGTGAGGGGTGATCCGCCTTCACAAGGCCTATGGCGGACGTGGTGGTGCGTGGTGAGCCGGAGCTGTCGGCCAACCGCTGAACCGCTGAACCGTTGAGCCTTCCAACCTGTTGTTCCTCCACCGTCTTCTTCAGGAGGTTCAGCGCGTTGAGCACGCCGCCGCAGAAGCCGAAGGAGCGCGGCAGCCGCACCGTCCAGGAACCGAGCACAAGCCGTCCGCTCCCGCGCTTGGCGAGCTCCACGTCCAGATCAGTCAGGATGTTGGGGGTGTGTGGCATGGGGAAGGGGGGATCTCATGTTTTGCCGGAAGCAACGGAGGAAACAGCGAAAGCCGCTGAATTACCTGGTGCAACGGAACCTATTGCCTTTCCTTACCCTCGTTTTCGGAAGAAAGGGAGTTTTCAAGAGGGACAGGAACAACCTGTCCCTGACGTTTCCTTTTTATGTAAAGAACAGACAATCATTGAGACAATAAAAAACATATAACAAATAGTCATCATTATTAAAGAATAAAATATGTCCATAAAAACCAAGGATGGATGCCAGTCAATAATGCTATTATATTCTTTCATTGAAAGGTACATTATCGAAATATATGATCTGGATACTACCAACGCCATAGATATCACAAATACAATTTGCTTCTTTTTTATTAAAAAAAACAGACACCATAAAAAAACAAACAATAAAACAACGGACAAAGCCAAACCACTCCATCCCCATTCATAAATTACAAAACCAACGGTTGCTCCTGGAAGAAAATCCTTAGAGTAAATAATAAAATACAACCAAGAGGCAATGTAAATAGGAAGCGGAAATATTGCAACAATGACATCTTTATTTGATTTTTTAATCATACAGCCCCCCAATTGCATTAAAATATGCCAAAAATTAATGATTAACCTTATTCGCGCAAAACTGTGAATAGAACGGTTTGATATTTATTTAAACTTTTGGTATTATCAAAATGAGAATAACACTCGCGCTCCATTTTTTGATAATCATATACCCATTAATGGGTTTGTGCTAGGTACATAAATTTTTTCACGGGGCGCCTTTTTGCCCACTCCGGATGCCGCTGCTGGCGTGGGTGGATACTTTTTTTCCTGACGATATTTTTCTAAATCTTTAAGGTCGCTGTCACTAAGTGACGGCGATATGTGTGTGTCTACAAATTCAAATTTACCCGTATTACCAACATCTCCACCGACAACATATTTTCCCTTCTTTTGGTTAAATAAATCCATTGCCATTTGTCCTGGATAGTGACTTAATGCTACGGACATAACGCCAGCTATATCTACTTTAACTGGCTTTGTTGTTATTGTTTCAATATTACTTTCTTTTAATACATCCGTAACAAAATCAACACAATTTTTTGATGCGCCCCAAAACGGATTTTTAGCGGTATACGTTGAAGCAATTTTCAATGCTTCTTTATATTGGCATTCAGATACATCTATTACATATTCATATTCATAATGTTTATTATGATCGTCTTTAAGTGTTCCGATTACGCCATTTTCGTATTCCGTCGCATCGGGACGCTTTTGGGGATAAAAACCTATTTCTAGATTATTTTTCCCATCTTCTGCATCAAAACAAAGCCATGCGTGTCCTTGATCAAGACCAAGAGTTTTATCTTTAATAACTCTATTAAAATAATTTGAATGTTCTTTTGGTGATTTTGGATTTTGACCAGGAACATCAATGCGGACCTTTATTTTATGAAATCCAAATACATCATAGCAGTCAATAACATTGTTGTCGCATATCCCATAAAGATTGTCGCCCCCATTCTCTCCCATCGGATCTCTATTTAGCCAGCGTCCGGCTTCGGGGTTGTAGTACCGATAGCCGTAGTAGCAGAGTCCGGTTTCCGCATCCTGGTACTTGGGGCAACGGTAGTCCTACTCTTGTGGCATCTCCTCCTTGCATTTGAATGAGATCATTCCGTGTGAACCAAAATCAAGCCGCATGCTTTTGGAATCACTTGAACCTTCACGCACTATGCATTTCGTCAGAGCGCTGAAGACTGTTTCCAGTCGTAGATCAATGCGCAGGTCTTCTACCCATGAGTATCTTATTCTTAATGGCGCACAATTGGTTTGTTTGAGCGTTAGTTCGAGCTCGTTTGAATTCGAAGGTACCCATTGCAACCCGATCAATCGGCAGTCTTCATCGGGCAGACTATTATGCTTGTAGGTCATCTTGTCACCGTCCTTTGCCAACTGTCCTGGTCGCTTTGCCTGTTTGGATATTCATTACGTCATCGAAGGAGACAGGGTCTCCGTTGTTCTGTCCTGCAGGAAACACCTTGCCATCTGATGGCCTTGTGTTGTATTCCATGTTGTGTGTATGGGAGAGACCTGCTCCGTGATCCTCCTCCTGAAGAATATCCGTTCGACCTCCATTCGGCTGGTCGTAACTGCCTCGTGGTGTCGCATGCGTATCCACGACGTTACCTTTCTCGTCCACAACGAACCTGGCCTCTGTCTTCCTTGGGGCAAGAGTACAACAGTCGAAGTTGTCATAGGCGCAGGTCGTAGTCCGTCCGCTCTCGCACTCGCGCTCGATGGTCGTGTTCGTCGTGCTTGTTTTGCGTGCGAACTCTGCACGAGGGGCGTTGTCGTCGTAGGCGGGGATTGCTTCGCTTGAGGAGCGGGCGGGTGTCGCGCTGTTGTTTGTAGTTCCGCCTTCAGGCGGCGGTTCCCAGGCGTTCCAACCGGGCCGGGCTGGGGTTCGGGACACCCGGAGGGAGGCATCGCCGCACGGGTCGGCTGAAGCCTCCACAACGAACGGGAGCGCACCGCCTGAAGGCGGGACTACAAACGGGGATGACGTCGGCGCGTCCGTGTGCGTCCGTGCGGGTTCGTGTACATCCGTGGCCGCGAGAGCCGCCGCCGGCAGGTAGAACCCGGCGCAGGTCACGGCCAGCACTGCCAGGAACCGCCCAAGTATGTTCCTCAAGTTCCGCATGGCTTCCGTGCATTCTCCCGTGGTCTCTGAAAATCCGCCGCGGATTTTTAGCCCGGCTCTTCCGCGAACAGCGCGTCGGCGAAATATTCGGGGCTGAACGGCTGGAGGTCGCCCATCTGTTCGCCGAGGCCGGTGAAATAGACGGGGATGCCGAGTTCGCGGGTGATGGGGACGAGACTGCCGCCCTTGCCGGTGCCGTCGAGCTTGGTGACGATCAGGCCGGTGACGGGGGTGATCTTGCCGAACTCGCGGGCCTGGGTGACGGCGTTGGTGCCGAGGCTCGCGTCCACGGTCAGCCAGACCTCGTGCGGCGCGCCGGGGCACGCCTTGGCGGCGGTGCGGTGGATCTTGCCGAGCTCGTCCATGAGCGTCTTGCGCGTGTGCTGCCGGCCGGCGGTGTCCACGAGCAGGACGTCGATCTTGTGCTTGACGGCTTGGGCGACGGCGTCGAACACCACCGCGGCGGCGTCGGCGCCGGGCTTGGAGGCGACGACTTCGCAGCCGGTGCGCTCACCCCAGAGCTGGAGCTGGTCGATGGCGCCGGCGCGGAAGGTGTCGCATGCGGCGAGCATGACGGACTTGCCCTCCTTCTTCCAGAGGTGCGCGAGCTTGGCGGTGGTGGTGGTCTTGCCGGTGCCGTTGACGCCGACGAGGAAAATGACGGTCGGCGCGGAGTCCGCAAGTTTGAGCGGGCGTTTGGCGGCGGTTTCCTCCAGGATCTTCCGGATGTCGGCGGAGGCGATGCGGCGGATATCCTCGGCGGTGGCGATGAGGCCGCGCTTGTAGCGCTCGCGGATGTCGTCGGTGATTTCGGTGGCGGTCTGCACGCCGAGGTCGGCCTGGATCAGGATCGCCTCCAGATCGTCGAGCATCTCCGGCGTCCACGGATTCTCGCCGGTGAACACCGACTGGATGTTGCGGACGATGGCGGTGGTCGTCTTCTGCAGGCCGCTCTTGAAGATGGAGAAGATGGATTTCATGGGACTCTGGATGCCATCCGTAGATTACGCAGAGCGCGCCGATTTCAGGATGCGATAAATCCGACCTCCGCCGTGACGGAATTTGGGGTCCGCCGGCCGCTTACGGCTTTTCGTTCACCAGGCGGTCGAGGAGGCCGTTGATGAAGCGGGAGGAGTCCTTGTCGCCGAATTCCTTGGCCAGTTCAATCGCTTCATCGAGCGCGGCCAGCGGCGGGACCTCGTCCTTGTTGAACAGGATCTCGTAGGCGGCGAGGCGCAGGATGTTGCGGTCCACGGCGCCCATGCGGGGGAGGGTCCAGTTGTTGGCGCACTCGGTGATGCGCTTGTCGAGCGTCTCGCGCTTCTCGATCACGCCGCGGATGAGGCGGGTGGCGAATTCGCGGCCGCAGTCGAAGTCGGCATCGACCGGCTGGTCATCCTCCTGCGCGGCCTGGTCCCAGAACCGCTGCTCGCGCTCGGTGTCCAGGAGCCATTCGTTGTTGCAGTCGGCCTGATAGAGGTAGCGCAGGGCGGCGGCGCGGGCAAAACGGCGGCGGCGCAGGAAGGCCACGGGGGCGTCGGCCTTCCTGTTGTTGTTGGCGGGTGTCATGGTCATTTCTTGGCGGCCGGGAGGGTGCGCATGAGGTTGGCCATCTCGATGGCGGCCTGGGCGGCGGTGGCACCGCGGTTGCCCGCCTTGGTGCCGCTGCGTTCGATGGCCTGTTCGAGGTTTTCGGTGGTGACGACGCCGTAGATGACCGGCAGTCCGTACTGCAGGGAGATCTGGGCGAGCCCCTTGGAGACTTCGGCGTTGAGCTGCTGCGCGTGGCTGGTGGCGCCCTGGATGACCACGCCGAGCGCGATCACGGCATCGTAGCGGCCGCTGGCGGCGAGCTTCTGGGCGACCAGCGGGATCTCGAAGGAGCCCGGAACCCAGGCGGCTTCGATCGCCTTCGGGTCGACGCCGTGGCGGACCAGGCAGTCGATGGCGCCGTCGAGCAGCTTGCCGGTGAAAAATTCGTTGAAGCGGCCGCAGACAATGCCGACGCGCAGCCCTTCGGCCGTCAGCTTGCCCTCGTAGGTCTTGATGTTTGCGCTTGCCATGGTGAATCCTCCGTTTGAAGCGGATGCGTGCCCGCCGGAAATCGCCATACTATAAACCGTCAAAGGAGGTTGCGCCGGGCGGGAGGCCGGAAGAGGGCGGTCGGCCGGCGGGGGATGCAAACGGAAGAACGGAAGAACGGAAGAACGGAAACGCAGAATAACGGAAGCAATGGAGAAGCGGAAGGACGGGATAATGGAAAAGTGGGAGGCGGGAAGGACGGAAGACCGGCCGGATGGAAGTAGGGGCGGGGAGGATGGGCAAGCGAAATGCATTGCAGTGATGGACGGCTTGGTGGAGTAAAACGGTCAAATTAAGGTGGATGGGGTGGGTTGGTTGAATACGGTGGACGGGGTGGGTTGGTTGAATACGGTGGACGGGATGGTTATTCCGTTGTTCCGTTTTTCCGTTATTCCGTTCCGGATTCCTGAATGTAACGGCCGTTGGGCAGACGGACGAGTCCCTGCTGTTCCAGGTAGAGCTCCCATCGGCGAAGGCCGGCCGGCGGCTCCTTGTGATATTTGGGGCCGGGATTGAAGTCGGGGGTCTGCATGGAGGCAATCCAACCGCGGAGCTGGTGGCTGACATTACGGGCGAGGCCGCGCAGGCCTTCTGCATCCACCGCCAGAAGATAACCGAGATCCTCCGCGTTCCAAAGCATGGATCGGACTTCGCCAGCGCTGCCCTTGGCATAGAAAAGGAAGACGACCAGCTCGACGGTGGTGCCTCGCTCGTGCCCTTCTGCAATGTTGTTGGTGACGGAAATTGCGGCGCGCTGAATCTGGTCGCAGAAGCCGCGGTCACGGGCGGAAGCCGTCTGGCGGGTGAGTGCATAAATGCGCCGGACAAGTTCGCGGGCGGCCTGCCACACGGGGAGTTCCTCAAACGTTTTGCTGCCGGGCATGGCGAATCTCCTTTGAGGTGCAGGGGAGGCGGAATGTACGGAAGAACGGAAGTACGGAAGAACGGAAGAACGGAAGGACGGAAGGACGGAAGGACGGAAGGACGGAAGGACGGAAGGACGGAAGGACGGAAGGACGGAAGGACGGAAGGACGGAAGGACGGAAGAACGGAAGAACGGAAGGACGGAAGGAAGACAGACTGGCTGCTGGCGGGTGTAATGTATCAATAGGTCTATATCTTTCAATCCATTTTGTTCGGGCGGGGCGTCGGCACAGCCTGTCACCGCTTGGGCTAATTCGTCTGAACTGTTCTCCAGCTCTATCTTCCCCTGCGAGGCGTGCGGTTCCGTGTTCCCGTTCTCTTCCCCTGGGAGGCGCGTGGTTCCGTTCTTCCGTCTTCGACGTGGCCGACGACTGGATTGTCGAGCATGTGCTGGGAGGCGCGTGGTTCCGTTCTTCCGTCTTTCCGTCCTTCCGTTCCCGTGCAGCCGCATGCGGCAGCCATTCCAGGCACAGAGCCACGGCATCCGCTCATCCGGATGTCGGTGTTCCTCATGCGGAACCGGATATCCGCCTCACCCCGTGATCTGGAGGAAGCGGAGGAGTTCGGCGACGTTCCAGGCTTGGGCGATGGAGCCGCGCGGGGTGTGCGGCGCATCGCCGTCGAATACCTCGGAGACCGAGCCGACGCCGCATTCGCCCATGTGCGAGGCGAAGGCGGCGACGACGGCCTTGAAGGCGGCGGCGGTGTCCCGGGACTTCGGGTCGGTCTTGAGCAGCGCCTCGGCGAAGTGTGCGAGGAACCACGGCCAGACGCTGCCCTGGTGGTACGCCAGTTCGCGGACCCAGTTCTCGCCCTGGCAGACGCCGCGGTAGCGGATGTCGTTGGGGGAGAGGCTGCGCAGGCCGCACGGCGTGAACAGCTCGGCCTTGATCGTCCGGACGACGGTTTTCTGCTGCTCCGCGGAGAGCGGGGAGAACGGCAGGGAGACGGCGAAGATGGCGTTTGGGCGGACGGACGGGTCGGAGGTGAATTCGTTGACGGTGTCGAGCAGTCTCTTCTCGTTGGCGTCCCAGAACTTGCGGACGAAGGCGAAGCGTACGCGGGTGGGGTAGTCGCTGTCGAGTCCCTCGATGCTCTCGCGGAACTTCTTCTTCGCCAGCTCCACGGTGAAGCTCACGGCGTTGTACCAGAGCGCGTTGAGCTCGACCATGTAGCCCCAGCGCGGGATGATGGGGCGGCCGCCGACCTGGGCGTCCATCCAGGTCACGGCGGTGGCGGGGGTGCCGGCGCGGAGCAGACCGTCGCCGTCCACCACGATGCCGTTTTCCGTGCCGGCCATGAGGTTGCGGACGATGGAGAGCATGGTGGGCCAGAAGAAGCGGCGGACGGTCTCGTGGTCGCCGCCGGCGGCGAGGTACTGCTGGACGGCCCAGAAGAACCACAGCGGGGTGTCGGCGGCGGTGTAGACGCCGGTGCCGTCGGGGTTGATGAAGTTGGGCAGGAGTCCGCGCCGTTCGTACTTGACGAACGCCTTGAGGATCTTCACGCCGCGTGCGAGGTCGGCGCCGGGCTGGCAGAAGGTGAGGCCGGGCAGCGCGATGAGCGTGTCGCGTCCCCACGGGCCGAACCAGTGGTAGCCGGCGTGGATGGCGGGGCCTTCCGCCGGGGTTTCAATCTCGAACTGGCGCCCGGCGCGGCGGAGGGAGAGGTACAGCTCCCGGCGCGTCTCGTCCCATTCCGGCTTCACGGCGGCCGCATCCTGCTCGGCGAGCTTGCGGCGGCGCGTCTCCTCCTGCTGCCAAGCGCGGCTGATGGAGGCGGGGGCGAGCGGTTCGGTGGAGGCGGCGACGGTGACGGGCTTTCCGGGCTTCAGTGCAATCGTCAGGAGGCCGGGCGAGAACTGGTCCTCGGTGTGCTCGAAGCCGCGCTCGGCGTCGACCGCGTACTTGAAGTTGTAGTACCAGCAGGCGTCCGGCGCGAATGCGGGCTTGGGTGTGGCTTGGAGGCTGAGCGCCGGCATCCCGTCGTACGGCCGGATGCTGAAGCCGCCGGGAATGGTTTCGGAGGCGGGTTTCAGATCGCTGTTGGAGCGGGTGACCGTATGAATGCTGCGGAAGGCGAGCAGCGGACGGATGCGGAGCACGGCCTCAGCGTCATCGTCACCCCCGGCCTCGTAGCGGACCAGCACGGTGTCCTGCCCCTGGAGCATCATGACGCGCCGGGTGACGGTGAGCCCGCCGCACTGGTAGGTGAACGCGGGGCACAGCTCCTGCTCGAAGCGGGTCTGGCGCGTGTGCCCGTCGGGGGCGAAGGTTTCGCCATACTGGCTGGTGGAGAGCGGGTAAATCTGGCCGCCGGTCTCGACCGTGTCCTCCAGGCGCGAGAGCAGGACAAAGGTGCCGGCTGGTTTGGCCAGGGCGGGGACGAGCAGGCCGTGGTATTTGCGGGTGTGGCAGTTGGCGATGGTGCCGGAGGCGTAGCCGCCGATGCCGTTGGTTTCCAGCCATTCGCGGGCGAGGGATTCACGGAAGGCGGCGGTGGTGGTGGAGTCGAGCTGGATATTCATGTCGTGGTGCCCCGGTTTCCGCATGGCCGTGTGCGGATGGTGGTGTGTCGTTGAGAGTGACGTACTATACCCCGTGGCCCGCCGGGTCCGCAACTCCCGCGCGGGAGGATGTGCGGAGGGGGCGGCGGGCGGCGGTGGAAACCAGGCGTCAGTTGTCCTGGGGCAGGTCGAACGTGACGCGGCCGAGGCTGCCGCTGCGGAAGTCGAGCAGCAGCGCGACGGCGGCGCGGTGGTGGTCGGGCACGCCTCCGGGCTGGAGCAGTCCGCGGCGGAGCGCGACGGCGTCCAGCAGCTCCTCCACCCCACGGGGGGGCGCTTTCAGGCCGTAGTGGTCCCAGCGGATGCCGGGCCTATCGTGGAGACGGAAGCAGAGGTATTCCGCGAGCAGCTCCTCGCCGATGACGGTGTCCTTGATGGTGCCGACGATGCCGAGCAGCAGTTCGGTCTGCTTGTTCTCGATGCGCGGCCAGAGCACGCCCGGCGTGTCCAGCAGTTCCGTGTCGTTCTGGAGCACGACCCACTGCTGGCCGCGGGTGACGCCCGGCTTCGGGCCGACGGCGGTTTTGGCGGCCTTGGCGAGGCGGTTGATGATGGTGGACTTGCCGACGTTCGGGATGCCGGCGATCATGATCCGCAGCGGGCGCAGCATGGGGCGCGTGGCGCCGCGCCGCTCGCGCTCCGTCTTCCAGACGCGGTGGACGGCGGGCAGGAGCTGTTTCAGGCCGGAACCGGTGCGGCCGTCGAGGAAGATGGAGAGCTGGCCGGCCTGGCGGAACGACTCCTCCCAGGCGCGCGTCGAGGCGGGGTCGGCCAGGTCGGTCTTGTTGAACGCCAGCAGGTGCGGCTTGCGCCCCAGCTCCTCCTGGAGCGAAGGATGCAGGGAGGTGCGCGGAACCCGCGCGTCGAGCATCTCCACGACCACGTCGATGAGGTCGAGCCGTGCCCGCATTTCGCGCCCGGCCTTGAGCATGTGGCCGGGGAACCAGCCGGTGAGATTCAGACTGTCAAAATCGGAGGATTTCATGCGTGCCCTGTGCGGTCCTTCATTCTGGGAACAGCCGGAACGAGAATCTGCGCGGAACCGGCAGAGGAACCGTACACCCGATTTCGCGGAAAAAAAGCCGACGCGCCGAGGGTGCATGTCGTGCCGCACCCCGGCAGCGCGGGGTTATGCCGTCGCACCCATGATTCCGTCCTGCACATCGCGAGCCGCACGGGGCTGGACGCCGGCATCGCCGCTCAGCGCGGCTGGAACTCCCTGTAGATCATGTCAAGCTCAGCGCGGTGCGCAAGCCAAAGCTCCCGTGGTGCCTGGCAGCTCAGCATGAACATGATGCCGCCTTTGACGACGACGAGGATGTCCTGGACGTTCGCCCCGGACGGCATGTAGATGCGGGAGCGATCCGTGCAGCCCGGGATGCCGTTGAGGATGCCGATGGCGCCGGGGGTGGCGGCGGCCAGGGAGGTCATGTGGCGTTTCGCGAGTTCGGCCGGATCCGGTGCTGTCGCCACCGACCGCGTGATGAGCACGGTCAGCCCCGGGGTCTTGTCAGGGCCGATCATGCAAAGATCGCCGGAGCGGCTGGCGGTGGGGGCGTTCCTCTGCTGCCAGCCTTCGGGGACGATGACGGAGAACGCGGAGGTGGAAATGACGGCCCGCCCCTGCCTGGTGCCGGGCGGTATCACCGCCGCGGTTGCGCCGGCCGCCGGTGCCGCGGGTTCGGCGGACGCCGCGGCTTTAGGCTTGGTGGCGGACGGGGATGCAAGGGTGAGCCCGAGATCCTTGGTGAGGAATTCGGACACGGGCAGGAAGGGGAGGGCGGCGCCGCCCATGGCGGCCAGGGCGGCGAACGCCCAGATGACGGGGCCACGACCGGTCGAAAGCAGGAAGGCGCCACCGAAAAGCATGGCTGCGCCAAGCGCCGTCCCGGTGGCGGTCATCCAAGGGATCCGGGTCGGTAGGATGTCTAAGACGACCTGCGGTGCGACGGCGATCAGGAGCGAGTAGATGATGTGGTAGGAGATGATCATGGCCGCAAACGCCGTTGCCGCCGGTTTGCGCAAAAGCAGGAGAAGGGCGATGATGAGCGCGGTGGCGCCGGTCATCGTAATCTCCTGGGTGGCCAGCGCGCGGTCCTTGGGCCACTGAGCGAGAATGGGGCCGGCAGTGAGGAGTGCCATGGCGGCCAGCGCAAGGACTATCGCGGTGACACGCCGGCTGATGTCGGCGAGGATGGCCGGAGCCACCTCCCTGCGGATCTGCGGCGGCGGCGTGGCGATTTCAGGCGGGATTAAGACTTCCTCCCTTTTCAGGGTCATGGCACGTCCGGAGCGCGATTGGAATCCAGCGTCCGCCATCGTCGGCTGCCGCTGTTCCGCCTGCGGGGGGGGCTGCCGCTGCTGCGGGGCGGTCGGCGCCTGTCGGAGTGTGGGGGCGGATCGGAAGGAGTTTTCCGGCCTTGCGGCGGCGGGCTCCAGCGGCTGCTGCTGGGGCGGCAACGGTTTCAGCGGAATGACCGGCGCCGCCTGCTGCATCTGTTCCGCCTGCGGCTGTCCCTGCGGCGGCGTGCTTTCGGCGGTTTGGTCATATGAACGCATGGGGCGGAGCTGCAACCTTGCCGCAACGGTCGGCGGCGGCTGGGTGACGGGTTCCGGCGGCGTGCCCGGGGTGGGCGGCCGGGGGCCGGGGGGGCGGACGATCCGGATGTTGGCCCACGTCGCTCCGGGATCCGTAGGCGCACGGTGTTCATCGACGGCGGGGGTGATCGGTTTGCGGAATCCACCGGTGGCCGACGGGGCTTGCGGCGCAGCCGGCGGCCTGTTCGGGTCGGAGTTGGCGGGTGTGTCGGACATGAATGCTGCCTTCGCGTGTTGCCGGCGGGGGGAATCGCATCGCACGACGCTAAATTATACTCCTCGCGCGGCCGGTTGTCCATGCCGCCTGCGGGAGTGTGGGTCATCCGGCGGTGAGCCACCAGTTGAGGATGACGACGGCGCCCAGCGCCAGCCGGTACCAGGCAAAGGGGCGGAAGTCGTGCGTGGAAACGAACCGCAGAAGCCATTTTACGGCCACTAGGGCGAACAGGAAGGAGACGATGAAGCCGAGGGCGAAAGGCGCGGCGTCCGAGGCGTGGAGCGCGTCGCGTCCCTTGTAAAGGTCGTAGAGCGAGGCGGCGAACATCACGGGAATGGCCAGGAAGAAGGAGAACTCGGTGGCTGCCGTGCGGGACAGCCCGAAGATCATGCCTCCCATGATGGTGGCGCCGGAGCGCGAGGTGCCGGGGATGAGGGCGAACAGTTGCGCCAGCCCGACCTTCAGCGCGGTGAGCGGGGTGATGGCCTCCACGGTCTCCATGGACGGCTGCACATGCTTCTGACGGCGCTCCACCCAGAAAATCACTAGCGCGCCGAGTACGCAGGTGGTGCAGACGGTGAGCGGGTTGAACAGGTGGGCCTTGATGGCTTTGTGGCAGAGCAGGCCGACCACCGCGGCCGGCAGAAAGGCGATGCCCAAGTTGATCCAGAAGCGCCAGGCGCTTCCGCTTCCACGGAACAGCCCCTCGACGCTGCGCCACAGGCGGAGGCGGTAGGCCCAGCAGACGGCCAGGATGGCACCGAGCTGTATGAAAACCTCAAAGACCTTCCATTTCTCCCCGGTGGCACCCAGCCAGTCCGCGGTCAGGATCAGGTGTCCGGTGCTGGAAATGGGAAGGAATTCCGTGATTCCTTCGACGATGCCAAGGACGGCGGCATGAATCAGTTCAAGAAGGTGGGACGGCATCTTGCACCTCGGATAAGACGGATTATGGTCAGACGTCGAAAGTGTGCAAACATAGCACACGGAAGGGGAAACGAAACGGCATGGCTGAAACTTCCGGAATCCGGGCGGTGACCTTCGACATCGGGTACACGCTGCTCTTTCCGCGCGAGTCCGTCGGCGAGGGGTGCGCCCGCGCCGCCGCCGACGTCGGCGTGCAGGTGGATCCCGTGCGTGCGGAGGCGCTGTTCCTGGATGCCTGGTTCGCGGCGCAGAAAACGCACCGCGGGCTGGTGTTTGGCACCGACAACGAGAGCGGCAAACGTTTCTGGCGCATGGTCCTGGAGCTTGCCATGGCGGAGTTCGGGCTTGCGGAGGAGCGCATCGCCCGGCTGACGGACGTGCTGTACGAATGGTTCGGCCGGCCGGATGTCTGGCGCGTCAACCCCGCCTGGCCGGAGGTGCGCGATGGATTGCGCCGCCGTGGAATCCGCCTTGGCACCGTCAGCAACTGGGACATCCGCCTCGGCGAAATCCTGCGGACACTCGGGATATTCAACGAGTTCGACGCCGTCATCGTCTCCGCCGAGCATGGCCTGGAGAAGCCGGACGCCGCCCTCTTCCGCAAAGCATGGACGGCGCTCGGGGTTCGTCCGGACGAGATGCTGCACGTCGGCGATTCGTGGCATGACGACGTCTGCGGCGCCTCCTCCGCCGGCATGCGGGCCGTATGGCTCAACGCATCGGGCGCGGCCTGCCCGGCCCCGGATGCGCCGCACCGGCAGATCCGCTACCTGGCGGAGCTTCCGGCTGTCGTGCAGGAGCCGCCCGCCGTGCCGTTATAGGAATCTCTATCTCTTTGACATGCCCTGGTGGCGGAATGGCAGACGCACCGGACTTAAAATCCGTTGAGTGGAGACACTCATGGGGGTTCGACTCCCCCCCAGGGCACTCTTAAATCAAACCAAATAAGCATGTTATGGCAGATAATGCCGACATGTTGGTTTCCCCTGTTCCCCCCGTTTTACCCACATTCCGACGCGAATAACAACCCCATAACAAACACGCCCTGTTTGAGCGGCATTCATGCCGGTCACTTGAAAAATACGGTGCAAAATTCCAGCTACAATCACTCCACGGTGGATTGGCTCGGTTGCGGTTGACGTTCCCGCGGATCAAAGGCATATTCCCAAAGTACATCACCTCTCACCCGGAAGGAATCCTGCCATGAATCTCCGCCGTTTGACCGCCTGCCTCATCTGCGCCGTCACCATCGCCTATGTGACCGGCTGCGAATCCATGCAGGGAAATGAAGGTGCCGGCTTGGGTGCCGTGCTTGGCGGCGTTGCCGGCGTTGCGGCTGGTTCCGCCGTAGCCGGCAAGGGGCACAAGAACGAAGGCGCGGCCATTGGCGGCGTGCTGGGTGCCGCGGCGGGCGGCGTGATCGGCCACGCAACCTACGACAAGCAGAAACAGCCGCAGCCGGCAAAGTGACCGCCGGGCCGCGCCCTAGTCATAAAAAGCCCCGCCGGACTGCCGGCTGGCGGTGCTTGGGCGTGTGAATTATTCGGGCGATGCCATCGCCGCCGGTTCTCGGCGAACAACAATGCGGTCGGCGGGAAAAGCCAAATAGATCCATCCACCTACGGCAACGCGCTCGACTTCCTTGGCCACGATTCGCCGACTGGCGCGAGAATCCTGCGATTTTCTGCGGGTACCGGAAATTCGGCATTTTGGTTGATGGCGGCGATTACCCGATCTACGGTCTTGGTAAACCACGCATCCGTGTCGGCTATCTCAATGCCGATCACCTTACCAATCGCCCCCCCCCCCTCCACTGCCGAACAGGCTGGACACCGCCGGGCCTTACCTCCGCCTCCATCAGCGACAGCTGGCGCATAAAGTTCCGCGCCGGCTGCCGCCATTCCAGCTCCGTACAGAGTGCAGATTCGCCCAGTGTGGCGAAGCATGCATGTTTTTCGATTAAAAAATCCGCCGCCATCCCGAAACCGACGGGGGAAACCGGGGTCTTAGCTTGCATGGACCTTTAATGAAAGCCGGCACAGGTTTCGTTCTCAGGCACATTCGCGGCATCCGTTGTCCAACGTCATGATTCGTTTGCATGCCACACCGGATGACGATGCATCAGGAAGAGCCTCCAACCATTTGACCAGTCCCTCAACCATTCGACCAGGAGTACACCCGTGCAAATCCAAACGTTCCCCAAGCACACCGTCCGCCTGCTGGCCGGGCTCATCACCGCCGCGATGTTGTCGGGATGCAGCCACACCTGTCCGGCCACCATGCATGAACCGCAACCGGTTCCCGGAACGCCCACTGTCGTCCTGACCAACGGGATCGAGGCGCTGACCCACGACCTGCAATTCTTCACCGATGCCAGTTGCAGCAGGCTGAAGTGGAGCATCGGCACGAAGAAGCTGGCTGAGTTTCAAAGCCTTCTGCTGAAGGGCGTCGCCGCTGATCTGCTGGCCGGAAAATATGACACGACCTACCGGGCGGCCCGCTACGAGGCCTATGCAACGCCCAGCGCCCTCGGCAAGACGCTGAAACTGGGCAACGGCTTCAGCCGCTACGAAAATATGACCGGCATCTATTTGGAAACAGGCGAGCAGATCGTCTTCGTCGGGAAAACCGAAGGCAAGAAACTGTCGCTGCTGATCCCTGACTGGATGCGCCAGCCGGCACCGGGCATCGTTCCGACCAAAGATCCCAACGGCTGGGGGCTGCACAAGCAGGAGATACCGCTTCATGAGGGGGTCAACATCATTCAGGTCAAGAAAAGCAGCAATGTCTACGTCAGCTACTTCGATGACCATGCCGAAAAAGCACCGAAGATCACCGTCCACTTTCCGACAGGCAAGGTGAACGGCTATTTTGATGCCGCGCGGCAGACGGATGCGGATTGGGACCGCCTTCTGGACCATGCGGTCAGCCCGGTCATGGATGCCCGCGGCAAGCACATCCAGGTTGCCTATCCGGTGAGCTGGTTCAAGACCTACACCAGCGGCAAAGGGGTCGAACTCATCCGCAATTACGACACGATGCTGCATCATCATTACACGCTGCTGGGGCTGGTGAAATACAACAAGGTTCCCAAGAACCGCATCCTGGCCCGGGTGAACTTCAACTACTACATGTTCCGCGACGGCGACGGCGTGGCGTACCTGGGCAATCGCGGCACCATGCGGATGGTGGCCGACCCCCGTGTCGTCATTTCCGGCGATCCCTGCTGGGGGTTCTGCCATGAGGTCGGCCATGTCATGCAAATGCACCCCCAAACCACCTGGGGCGGCCTGGGCGAGGTGAGCAACAACCTTTTCTCCCTTTATACTGGCGGAAAAATGGGGAACCCAAGCCGGCTCACGGAGGGGAAGTGTTATGCGGCCGCCCGCAAGAGCATCATCGAGGCGGATCCCAAGAAATCGTATCTGGCCGATCCCGGCGTCTTCAACCGCCTGGTCCCGTTCTGGCAACTGCATCTCTATTTCACTCGGAACGGCCGGCCCGATTTTTATGCCGACGTGATGGAGCAGATGCGCCGCCGTCCCGATACCGGGAGCGGCAATGATTCAATCAAGAGCCAGTTCGAATTCATCAAGATCTGCTGCGACGTGACCAAGCTGGATCTGACCGACTTCTTTGAAAAATGGGGGTTCTTCTGGGTGGGCGACATCACCATTGGCGATTACGGGACGTACAAGTATAAAATCACCCGGCAGATGGTCGATGACACCAAGGCTTACATCGCCCAAAAGAACTATAAAAAGCCGCAGACCGACATCACCACCGTCGAAGACTAATGGATGATCCGTAAATGAAAAACCTGTCGGCCGCAGCTCATTCCGAATCGTGAATGACGATGGAAGAGAAGCCCAAATCAATGATGCCAGGCAAAAGGCCGTGACGGTCTGGTTGCTGGCCGGTTTGCGACACCCCTTGCCGCCGAAGCGTCGGAAGCCGGGAACGAATCCTCTCATTCATGTGGCGCAGACGCGTCCGGTTCGGTATAGTAGCGGCACGGAAAAAGCGCCGTCCGGCCACACCCCGGCGGAACAGGCTCCGGCCAGCAGCAAGGAACCTCCGACGTGCAATCGCATTCCCCGCAACGGATTCTCATCACCGGCGCGGCAGTCCGCATCGGACGCGCCATCGCACTGCGCTTCGCCCGCGGGGGCGCGGCGGTTGCCGTACACTTCAACCGATCGCAGGCGGAGGCGCACGCGCTGCTCGCGGAACTGGAGGCGCTCGCCCCCGGCGCGGGGCACCGGGCCGTGCGCGCCGATCTGCTGAATCCGCAGGACCGCGCCCGCCTGATTCCCGGCCTCGCCGAAGCCGGCTTCATTCCGGACTGCCTGGTGAACAACGCCTCCACCTACCGCCGCTGCTCCCTGCGCAGCCTGACGCCGGAACAGGTCCGGGATGATTTCGAGGTCAACTTCACCGCACCGTTTGAACTGATGCGCGACTTCGCCCGGGTCTGCTGCCGCGGCTCCATCGTAAACCTGCTGGACCAGCGTGTCGCGGCCGTCGATCCCGGTGCTGGCGCCTACGGCCTGGCCAAAAAAGCGCTGCGCGACGCCACGGAGGCCGCCGCGCTTGAATGGGCCCCGGAAATCCGTGTCAACGCCGTCGCCCCCGGTTTCGTGCTGCCGCCGCCCGGCGTCGCCCCGGAGAAGATGGAAAAATTCATCCCCGGCATCCCGATGAAACGCGCCGCCGCGCCGGAAGATGTCGCCGATGCCTGCTGGTTTCTCGCGGGAGCGGCAGGCATCACCGGGCAAATCCTGTTTGTGGACGGCGGCCTGCACCTCACGGCCAACCCCGTCGCCGAGAAGCCGGGTGCTGCGCCGGGAAGCGTCAGTCTCTGACCGGACACCACCCGGCGGGCAGTTGGCGGATTGGACGCTGGATGCCTTGATGCAGGCTCGGGGTTTCATCTCCCGTCCCGTGTACGATTCTCACGGTTGTGCCGACAGCGCGTTCCTCAGTTTGACGGACAGCTCGTCGCAGGTAAACGGTTTTGCCAGGAATTGAAGTTTTTTCTCGTCGATCGCCTGGTGAACGGCCGTGCCGGCGGCGTAGCCGGACATGAACAGGCACTTGAGATTGGGCCGCAGGGCGCAAAGCTGCTGCTGGAGGTCGTGCCCGTTCATTTCCGGCATGACAACATCGGTCATCAGCAGGTGGATTTCGCCGGCATATTCCCGGGCCAGCCGGAGCGCCTCGCCGGGGGATCCGGCGGCCAGCACGGTATACCCAAGATGTTCGAGCAACCGCCGGCCGAGCATGAGAAAAGCGGCCTCGTCCTCGACCAGCAGCACCGTCTCCGTTCCAGTCGGCCTTGATCCGGTTGTTTCCGCATCATCACCGGATCCGGGCTCCGCTGCCCGCCATGGGAAAAACAGGCTGAAAAGCGTCCCGCCCCCCTGCCGGCTGTCCACCTCGATGAAGCCATGGTTCTGCTTCACGATGCCGTATATCGTGGCCAGGCCGAGGCCGGTGCCCTTGCCAACCCCCTTGGTGGTGAAAAACGGCTCAAAAAGATGCGCCACCGTTTCCGGGTTCATGCCGCAGCCATTGTCCCCCACCGTCAGGCATACATATTTTCCGGGAAGAGCGTCGGGGTGCGTCTTGCAGTACCCGCCATCCACCTCCAAGATGCCAGTGCCGATGCTCAGCTTGCCGACACCACTGATCGCGTCACGGGCGTTGACCGTCAGATTCGCCAGGATCTGGTCGATCTGCATGGGATCCATCTTCACGGGGCAGGAAACGGAGGCGGGCTGCCAGGCCAGGTTGATATCCTCGCCGATCAGCCGTTGAAGCATTTTGAGCATGCTCGCGATGACGTCATTGAGGTCGAGTACCTTCGGCGAGATGGTCTGTTTTCGCGCGAAGGCGAGCAGCTGGCGGGTGAGGTCCGCGGAGCGTTGGCCAGCCTTCATGATTTCCTGGAGGCTTTCCCGGGCCGGATGGACCGGACCCAGCGTCATCAACGCCATCTCGGCCTGCCCGATGATGACGCCCAGCATGTTGTTGAAGTCATGCGCGACTCCGCCCGCCAGGCGTCCGACCGATTCCATTTTCTGCGCCTGGCGAAACTGGGCTTCCAGCTTTTCGCGTTCCTCCTCCGCCCGTTTGAGCGCGGTGATGTCGGAAAGGAGGCAGTGCGCCTGCTGGAACACACCGGCCGCATCACATCCGATGCGCCCGTCAAATGCGATAAAGCGCCGTCCGCCGTCTTTATGCAGAATTTGAAATTCTGCATGCAGTTTTCCGGCAGTCTTGAGGACGGGGAACTGCGCGAGGAAAGAGTACGTGAATTCCGGCGCCAGAAAATCGCCGAAACATCGCCCCTCCACTTCCCCGCGGGCATAGCCCAGCATTTCCAGCCAGGTCTGGTTCACCTCGACAAGCCGCCCGTCCGCATCCAGCGACTGGTAGCCGAGCGGCGCCTGATTGAACAGCATCTTGAACCGTTCCCCGCTCTGCCGCAGGGCCTCCTGCATTTCATATTGCTCCGTGACATCATGAAAGACCAGCACAACGCCGGTGAGCGGGCCAGCCCCTTCACGAATCGGAGCGGCACTGTCGGCAATCTGATAGCACCCGCCGCCCCGGGCAAGGAGCAGGGTGTGATTGGCCAAACCGACAATCTCTCCCCGTTCCAGCACCAGGCGCACCGGATCCGAAACCGGCTGGCGGGTATGTGCGTTGACGATTTTGAACACTTCAGCCAAGGGGCGGCCGGCGGCCTCCCCCAGCGGCCAGCCGGTCAGCCGCTCGGCAACCGGATTCATTTGCACAATTCGTCCGGCGGGGTCGGTGGAGATGACGCCGTCCCCGATGGAATGCAGGGTGAGATTCAGGTTTTTTTCGCTGGCGCGCCAGCGGGCCACCGCCCGGCGCAGGCGGAAATTCCAGTAGCCGATGCTGAAGAAGAGCACGCACAGGAATCCGGCGCCGGCCAGAAGAGAGTACTTGCGGACCAGTTCCGGGTTCATCCCCACGTCTACATGCAGGTTGAGCCAGTGGTCGATAATCGCGTTTTTTTCCGTCTGCGGAATGCTGGCAAGCGCCTTGCCCAGAATCCCGGCCAAAATGGCGTTTCCATGCCCCGTCGCCATGGAGCGGTAGGCGCGGGCATCCGTTTCGCCGATGATTGTCAGGCGTGTCGAATCCAGCCGATGAAGCTCATACAGGGCCGAGAACGCGTTGAGCATGAAGAGATCCGCCTTATCGTCCAGCAGGGCACGCATCCCCGCCGTCGGAGTCTCCACGGCATGCAGGACCGCCTTGGGGCATGTGCGGCGCAGGTAATCTTCCGACGCCCCGCCCGCAAGGACGGCGACGCGCCGGCCGGCGAGGCTGCCAATGTCATGCACATATTTCACGCCGACCTTGGCCACCATGACCGTGCGGACGTCCACATGGGGTTCCGTAAGGCGGAAGTGCGCCTGGTCGGCCGGGGTTGCAAACGCGCTGGAGAGAAAATCGACATCCCCCGCCTGCGTCATGTCGCAAAGCTCAGGCCACGACCGGTCGGCAACGATTTCAAAGCGCACGCCAAGCAGGGTTGACAGCTTTCCGAGCAGGTCGGATGAAATACCCTGCAGCCGGTTCCGCCGGTCCACCCATTCAAGCGGGGCAAGATCCCGGTGCACGCCCACCCTCAGAACCGGATGCGCGGCCAGCCACGCGCGCTCCTCCGCATTCAGCTCCAGTTTTTTGCCCGCCGGAAAGCGCAGGGGCGGGGTTGTGGGAATCCAGTGCTGATAAATCTGGGAGATGCGCCGCTTGGGGATTTGCCGGAACGCCTTGTCAAGGATGCCGGCCAGCTCGGGGGCGCCCTTGCGGACCATGGCGTAAAGCTTGAACTCATAGTCGCAGAGTCCGGTAACCGCCACGTTGGAAAGCCCCTGGGCTTCAATGGAATGACCCACGGCCGGCAAAATGTCCAGCATGGCATCCGCCTTGCCCGCGGCCACCAGCCTCAGGGCTTCGGCGCTGTCCTTGACCAAGCTGAGCGGAATGGCGGGATACCGTTCCTGCAGGACGTGGTGAGCCGTGTATCCGCCGGCGACCGCCACCCGCCGGCCGGCGAGAAATTCCATGCCGCCCAATGGGGAATCGGTGCGGCTGGCGATGGCAAGCGGAAAACTCATGAACGGCCCGGCAAAAAGGGCGTATCCGGCGCGTTCCGGCGTGCGCCCGGTGCCGTCAATCAGGTCGATCTTCTCAGCCTTCAGCGCGGCGATGACCTCGTCAAATGTCCCAACCGGGACATAGCGGAAGCTCAGGCCGGTGATGGCGGAAAGTTCACGGTAAATGTCACCCAAAATGCCGGTTCCCTGCACCCCGTCCAACAGGGAAAGAGGCGGCCATTCCGTGTCGGAAAACGTCACCTCCGCGTGACAGTCCAGCCAGTCGCGCTCCGCCTTTGTCAAGCTGGAGCGGAAGGCGGCGCCGGATACGTTCGCCGGCGTCTTGCCGCTGTCGGCCGGTGGCGGCACGCGTCCCAGGGCGGCCAGCGGGGCGAGCATGGCTACCAACAAAACCGTCACGCCCAGTATCAGCCTTTTCATCGCACGGCTCCCTTTAGCGATTCCATCGTTGGCGGAAATGCCTAACGATGAATGTAACACCACGGCCCCATGTTATCCAGCACGGAGGAGAGCCGGAGGCTGACCCTATTGGGGCCATGCCATTTAGCCGGTAAATTTTCCGTGAAGTATCTTCATTCTTCCGATGACAATAAAAAGCATTGATGAAACGGATCGTGCGCGTTTCGTAGGCAAACACGCAAGATGTTCTTCCGCACTTCCATGCAGGCCGCACATGCACCATTATCCGTGTCACGGAAACGATATACACGAACCGGAAACCACCATGACCATCCGCATTTTGAACTGCAAAATATTTTTTGAATCAGCACTTGAAGTATGCGCTTTGGCGTCATATTATGATTGCACTAAGAGATTCTTTGTTGCACTTTGAGCCATTCACCATGGCACGTTTGGTTCTGAACGTTAATGGAGTCTTTTGCAATGGTTCGCGTCATGCATATCATGTCGGCCGTGCTGATGGGGGGATTGCTTCCATCTCTCACGGCGTTGCCAGCGGCGGCGGCCTCCCCCGCCAAAACGGAGCGGGGTTCCGAAAAATCCGGGGTGGCACCGATTCTGGTGCAGCCGTTCCCCCGTTGTCCGGCGAAATTTATAACCTCACTGGCGGCGGATGCGGACGGCACGGTCTGGGTCGGCACGGAGAACCAGGGACTGTTCCGCCTGCCCGCCGATGGGGGGCCAGCCCGTCCGTTCACGGCCAAAGACGGTTTGGGCGACGACAATGTGTACGCCGTCGCCATCGACGCACGGGGGCGCGTATGGGCGGGCACGGGCACCGCCGGAGTCGCCGTCTTTAACGGTGAAAAGTGGCGCTCTTACAGCGTGGAGGATGGATTGCCGGGGGAACGCGTGTTCGCCATCGCGGTGTCGCCTGCAGACGGCGACGTGTGGGTTGCGACCAGCGGCGGCATCGCCCGCTGGCGCGACGGGACGGATGAGTGGACTGAATACACCCGGCTGGACGGGCTGCCATCGGACCAGATCCAATCCATCGCCATTTCAAAAGACGGAACACTCTATGCGGGAACGCAATGCGACGGCATCGCCATCGGGACGCCCTGCCGGGCCGAGGCGGTTCCCGCAGCGGTCGGTTTGCCGGCCTTTTCTTCCACATCACAGGATTGCGGAATCCGCGGACGGGATAACGGGCGCCCCAAACACCCCAACCCCGCCTGCTCGCCCGTCCGCGGACTCCGCAATCCTGCTGATGAACGGAAGAACGCCGCCGGGAGTGGCATGCGCTGGCGGACGGTGTCGGCACCAGGCGACTTCAAGTTCGCGGGAAAATCCTGGCCGGTCCCGCTGGATCCGGACGGATTGGGGCTGCCGTCGAATCTGATCAACAGCATTTTCATCGCCTCGGACGGAACCGTCTATGCCGCTACACCTCTTGGGTTGGCTTGGTCGAAGGATCAGGGGCGGAAATGGAATTATCTGCGCGGGAATGACTGGAGCGCAAAGGTTGAAGGACTCTGGATGGGACCGCCGCCGGGCTGGAAGAGGCCGGTGCCGGAGGATGCGGCACGGCTGCTGCCGGAGGATTTCGTGACCGCCGTCGCCGAAGATGAAGACGGCCGGCTCTGGCTCGGGTTTCGCGAGAGGGAATGCGCCGTGTTCGACCACAAAACACGCACGGCGATTACGCCAGGCAAGTGCGGGACGAATGCACGATTCGGAAATTATGTCACATCCTTGCTTTTCCTGCCCGAAGGGGCGTTGCTCGCCGGAAACTACGGCGGCGGTCTGCAACAGATGGCAGGGGGCCGCAGAAACGGCAGGCCAGCCGTGTTCCCGCCCGGCCCGCGCATTCCCGCTCCGCCGCATCCAGCCCCAGCGGTGCCGGCGGCGGACGGACGGATGACGGCGCTGCTGCTTTCCGCGCAAAAGGCGGCCGCAACGATTCCGGCCAGAGACGGCGTGTTTCTCGGCGAGGATTGGACGACGCGCGGCGACTGGTGCGGGCGCTACGGCTGGCGGAGGGCCCTGCTCTGCGGCATGCAGGCAAAGCTCGGCGATTCGGAATGCGGACTGCGCTCCTACAGTCCATTCTGGCAGGTTTCGCTGCAGGGCGGAATCGGCCCGCACAACAGCGGCTCCGACTTCCTGCGCCATTGGATTCACTGGCTGGTGACCAAGGAGCGCCGGACGCTGTACTGGCCGCAATACGGTATCCGGCGCCAGGCGGAGTGGGACGACCACGGGGAGGCGTATCCCCGGACGCACGAAGGCCCGGACCTGTGGATCCGCGTGGCCGTGCCGGCTGGCGCGCACCGCGTCAGCCTCTATTTCTACAACAAGGACGGGCATGACGGCGCAAACCGCATGCGGGATTATTTGGTGGAACTCCGGCGGGCGGACGACGACTCCACGCCGGCGGGCATGCGCAATGCGCTGCCGCTGGCCCGGACGCGGGTGCGGGATTTCTGGGGCGGCGTCTACAAAAGCTTCATGGTGCGCGGCCCGGAGACGTTCCACATCCGCATTGCGCGGATGGGCAGCCTGAACGCCATCTGCTCGGCGGTGTTCGTGGATTCGCTGGGCGAAACAGGGTTCATCCCGCCGCGAAAAGCCGGATATGTCAAGGACAACTACTATTGGGATTCCGCACCGCCGCCCACCACCGCCTTCACCCCGGCGACAGATCCGGCGCTGGCGGGGCCGCTGGCCCTGTGGACGCAAGCCGACCGCTGCGCAGCACAGGTCGGCGGCGCGGCTTGGTACGGGCCGTTGAAGCGCTTGGCCTACCGCACCGCGCTGGCCCGCAATCCACCGCCGGAACTTATCGCCGCCTGGCGCTGGCGTCTCTGCCGCTGGGACGACGTTGCACGCCGACAGTTCGACGAGGCGGCCGCCAAAGCTTGGGCGGCGGTACAGGAGGCGGATCCGCGCTTCAGAACCCGCGAGTGGGCGCGCTACAGCCCCGGCACCGTCACGGACAGTTGGAAGGAGTACGAGTTCAAATGTCTCGGACGCAAGGAATGGATGACGGACGAGCAGTTCAGAACCATGCACGAGCAGTTGCGCCAGGAAGAACTGTACGACAAATGGGTCCTAACCGACGAACAACGAAAAACCAAGACCGAACTACGCCGCAAACAAGAGGAAATGAAGGAGTTCACCGAGTGAAAACCACAGCAAAGTCCCTGAAAAAATCCGCCATCACCGCCGCCGCATGGCTCCTGATCCCGTCCGCGCCGCTGCTGGCATCAACGCAGGAGCTGGCCATCAGCCTGTCGGAGCCCCCGGACGGCGTTGAACTGTCCGCCGGATGGTACACAAACGAATCCTTCAAAGAAAACGGCAAGGAATATGTGATCGCAAATGTGCGTCCGGTGGATGTCCGCCTTGACGACTGCACGAAGGAGATCAAGATGACTGCCAATTTTTCCGACACCTGCCCCGAGGAATGGCGGAACGAGGACGGCGTGGAGTATGACGCCTTCTGGCAGGTGGCGGAAATCGGCCAGGCGTTGCAGCCCCTCGTGAGCATGAAGATCAACTCCAAGAACGGCACACGCAGCCAGTTCACGGACCAATCCCTGCGCGCGGACTGCGAATATGATCCGAAGGAACCGCCCGCACTCAACATCTACTGGTCTGACGTGGGGAAGAAGGATGCGACCTGCACAATCAACCTCACCAAATGTGCGCCGGAAAAATGCTTTCTCGTCGTGCTGCAGGTCAAATGGTACAAAAAAAAGCAGGAGTTGCTGACCAAAAACAAGACCTATATGGCTCCCATTGGATCAGGTACGCAGCCGCCGTATCCGACGACCGCCATCCTTATACGTCCCTACAAAGTGCCGGAACTGGAATGTGATCCCATCACCACCGACATCGAGGGCAACGCCATCATCAATCCGGCAGGGATTGCAGGGGGGGGCGTTGCCGTGTTCCGCATGCGGAAGACTTCGAAAACGCCGGCATCGGCTGCTGGGCTTGTCTGGAAGCTGGGCGGCTACATGCCCGCCGGCTGCTCGTTTGTGAACGGAAACAACGTTGGCGATTCGGTGAAGGTCCAAGCCGGCGCTCCCAGCGGCGATTTCGAGTACAACATCTCCTTGACGGGGGATTTTCCGGACAACAAGCTGAAGGACGGGCCCATCACGCTTTCCCTAATCGCGTCCAAGCCCAAGCAGGTCAAAGTCACGGTGGTCATCGTGGATGGTGCTGTTCCGGGAGCGCCAGAAACGGTCGCCCCGAAAATCAACGATGTGCTGGCAAAGGTCAACATGATTTACAAGCAGGCCGGCATGGAGTTTGTACTGAACGGCCCCCCGCAACTTGTAACATCGCAACAGATTCAGGAACGGGTGCTGCCCAATTCTCCATTGTCGGAAAAACAGCGCGAGTTTTATTCGAAAGACCTGCCGTCGGCACAATCCAAGATACTGCAACGCTACTTGAGTAACACGGGCGGCCTGGAACTCTATATCATCAAAAACTTCAATGACATCACCGGAGGAATACACTGGCCTTCGCCTGAGCCACAAATCCGCATGGACTACTGCGGCAGCACAGTCGCCATGAACGGGGGTGAGGCGCTGCCCGCCACCACCATCGCACATGAATTCGGGCATGCCTGCGACCTGATGGACATCTACAACGACTACTCGGGCTCCGACAGCAACACAATCACGGCTGGCACCGTTCCAAACGACTGGCCTGGTGGCACCGCCTCCCAAGGATATTACAGCAGAAGTCTGCGGTTGGGTCAACTCAGGGAGCGCCTGCTGATGAACGGCTACAACATCGGCATGGGGATCGACATCCCCGCCGGCGAGGTGTTCGGGCGCAGCAAGGCCGCCGGGGCGGTCACCGTCCGCGTCGGACTTACCTCCCGCGCCGGGGACATCATCCGCCAACCCGTAGATTAGGAGGATGGGATATGCCTGTCCGAAATTTGTCCGCCAAATTTGTGCTGCCGTTGCTTGTTGCCGCCGCAACGGCGGCGCAGGCGTCTTTTATGTCATCGACACCGGAGGAGCAAGAGCGAAGTCATCAGATGGCCGCTTGGACAAGCCGGATACAGGACAAGCAGGTATTCGACCTGTGTACGTTGATATCCGGCAACCGGATGATACACCCCAGCACTCTCGCCTTGGCAATCTACGCGGAACTGTCGCCTTCCCCGTGCTCTGATGTGGATCCCCCCCCCGAACTTCTTGTAAGTGCCTATAAAAAAAAGACCAGGGCGAAGGACGACGCCGTCATACAGGCGCTGAATCTGGCCATGGCCCACCATGATCAGTGTGATGAAATGGCGCTCGGCAGGTTTATTCCGCTGGCCGGGAGCTACGGCAACCAGCAGACCGAGAAGACGCTGGAAATGCTCATGCAGAGGGAAACCCGCGACTGGCCGCGAGCCTTGGCCGCCCGCAGTTACCTAGAACTCACCGGCTGCCGAAAATTCGAGGCCGTCGAGCGGATGCTGGAAAAGTCCGCAGGCTATAAATTGCTGGCCAATGCGTATTCATGCATCACCGGCATCTACGATACGAGGTGGGGTTACGCTATGGAGAGCAAGGGTCCCCTGCCACCGGCGGAGGAGGAATGCCGTTTGCGCTTCCTGGAATGGCTCGCCAACCATATCCGGACGGTGACAGACTGTCATTCCTACCTGTACCTGGATGCGGCGCTTAATCAATATCTGCCCGGGTACGCGGAGGAACGACGGGCCGAACGCCTGAAACGGTTGCGCGCATTTTGGGCGCAGGTGCCTCCGCCGCATTATTACCCGTCGAATCCTGAGGATGACTGGCTTCTGGAACGGCTTTGTTCGGCTGACAGTTCCATTCAAGCCCCGCCGGCGGAGGCTCCCCCGATCCGCGGCGGTCCGAAATGGCACGACGGCGACAAGTGGATCGTGGAAACCACGATCTACGAACGGCCGGCGGCAAACCCCGCAGCCGGAGCGGACAACGGCAAATCCAAGCCGGCGGCAAACCCGAAAATCAAAGCGGTGTACGATGTGGAAGTCGCGGTCCATGCCCTTCCCCAGCCAACCAAAGTCTACCAGGAAAACAAGCGACGGCTTGTCCGCAACGCCGCCGGAAAACTGGAGGGTAAAACCGCGCAGGTTCCGGGAGATTATGGCCCGGTGTTCAGCCTTACCTTCACCACGTCCGATCCGCGTGCTCCGGAACAGCTCCGGCGGCGGATTTATACAGAGAACGTGTACGTCCGCGACATAGGCGTCTGGTACTGCGCCTTGAGCTTTTCCAACCGGCAGCCGGAAGACGCGGAAATTGAAAAACAGCATAATTCTGGAGCCAATGCGGCGTACGGTTTTCCCATAGGAATCATCCGGCTCCGCGTGCTCCGTGCACCGCCGGGGGAGACAAATGCCGTCCGTTCCAGCCATGCCTTCCGCGCAGACGGCACTCTGCTTCTGGAAACGATTCCGGTTGACGAATACCGCCACGACACGCCCGACAGGAGGACCCGCCTGCGCCAAGTCTGGGCGAAGGACGCCGATTGGTGGAGCGAGTATCAGGACTACCGCGACGGCGTGCTCCAAACCAGCGCCAGGCTGAAGCAATTCATCCCGGCTCCGGCGGAGAAAGTGGAAGCCCGTACAGAATAGGAGGGCGGCCATCCTGCCCTGCGCACAGGGCGAAACGCAAAGGCACGAAGGCGCATGGAACGCCAGCTCCACATAAAACGCCGAAGGGTCAGAACGGATGCGCGCACGGCTGGCTCAGCCCGGCGTACCGTTCACCCGGCGCACGATTGCCAGGAATTCATCATGCAGCAGGCCGTTGCTGGCCAGGATTTGCTTGCATGTTTCCGCCCCGTCGCCGCCGGCAAGGTCGGTGGCGCGGCCGCCCGCCTCGCGCAGGATCAGCATTCCCGCCGCGATGTCCCACGGCTGGACGCACATCTCCCAGTACAGGTCCAGCTTCCCCTCCGCCACCAGGCAAAGGTCAAGCGCAGCGGCGCCAAGGCGGCGGATACCCCGCAGTCGGTAGATCGCCTCGGTGAAGAGCGGGAGGTTGTCCGGCTTCATCCGCGCCCGGACGCAGCCAAACCCTGTCGCCGCCAGCGCATCGATCAGCCGTTCCGCGCTCGAAACCCGGATTGGCTGTCCGTTCTTCCAGGCGCCGGCGCCGGCCGCGGCATGGTACATGTGGCCGAACGCCGGGGCATACACCGCGCCGAACACGGTTGTTTCACCATCCTTGAGCGCGACCGAGACGCCGTAGTTTGGCAGGCCGTGGAAAAAGCTCGTCGTGCCGTCGATCGGATCCACCACAAAATGGCGGGTACCGGGCGTGCGGGTGTCCGTGCCCTCCTCGCCGAGCATCCCCGCGTCCGGCAGGATCTCATGCAGACGCCGGCACAGGAACGCCTCGACTTCACGGTCAGCGACGGTCACCAGGTCGGTTTCACCCTTGAACGAGAGTTCGTTCCGCTCCGCGCCCTCGAACCAGCGTAGCGACAGCGTCCCCGCCTCGCGCACCGCGTCCAGAATCTGCTGCTGAAGATTACTGCCGATTGCGGGCATCGCACATTCCCCTTCCGGAAGCCGGATCCCGCCACGGAATCACACCTGACACGACATGCAACGGGAAGGCCGAGCCTTGCCTACTCGTCATCCACGCTCGCGCACTTGACCTGAAATGAGCCGGCCGCGTCCATAACAACACTGACCTTCCCGGGGGTGCGATGGTCGTCCGGATAAAGCTCGCTTTTCAGGCTGGACATCTCCCCGATGGCTTCCGCCAGCCCCTCGAGGTCTTCCGGCGGCAACTCCTGCTGGCTCTTCAGATCCGGCATCAGCCCGAAGCAATTGCTCCGGTTTTCGTCCCCTTCCGGAAGTTCGGCGTGCATCCAGGCAAGCACGGCCAACTCCATGACGAGCTGATACTCGCCGGTTTCCGCCTTTTCATCCAGTTCATCAAGATACGGCTGCGCAATCCGGACCAGTTCATCGGCCATCGAGGAGCCGCCCGGCGCACGCGCCCCGCCCTTGCCCGCTGCCGGCCGGCCGCCCATCCCGCTCTTTGAGTTTTTTTGCTTGGACATGTTATCCCTTTCGCCTCTCCGCGCCTCTGCGGGAGAAAAGCTGTCACACCAAAAGCTCTGATCCACAGTCATCCTGCGCGGATTGAGTTTTGAGTAGAAAAGGGCCGGTCATGGCGTACTTTCTTTTTACCACAAAAGGAGGCACGGCCATGAATTCGACCCGCCATCAATTTACCGTGCTGAAGCAAATCTGCGACTTGGTTCCGCCGCATTTGGTTTCCAGATTGGCGGTGGAGGAGCATGGCGTGGAGGAGAAACTCGTTCGGTTACGCCCTGGATTCATACGGTGTCACTGATGTTCGCCCATGCTTCCCATGTGCTGAGCACGTCACGCCAGTGTTTTAATTCCTATTGGGGTGACATACCCCGACCTTTGGATCGGGGAGGCTTCATTGGCCATGTAAGGTTGGGCCCGGAATTGCGACCTTCACAATCAAGCCGCCGACAAAAGGCCGTTTTTGTTGCATCTGTCCGGGCTGAAAGAGGAAGTATAAGGAAGACGCAACATGACCCCGGTGACTCCGGCGCGACAAGAAGAAGGGCAATATCCTGGATCCGCAGCAGCGCGGCGCCTAGCTCTCCGGCAAATTCGAGCTGGTGGAACCGCCCGCGCGGCAAGCCGGACATGCGCGAATCTGTCGCCGCGTTGCTTGCGCCAACCCGGACGCGGCCGGAGGAATGCCGCGCCTCATTCCCCCATGGCGGTGTTGACCTTCAGCCGGCTTGTGGCGTCGGTCTTGGCCTTGGCATGCGGGGCGTCGAGCAGTTCGACGCCGCAGGACGCCTTGTTTTCGCCGGCGAAGAGGTTGGTGAACGGCATCCGCACCGTGACGGTGCCGAAGACGAGGCGCGTGTTGTCGAGCACGATGGCGGCGGGGAACGGAGAGGCCGCCCGCCCCTGGAAAAACGCACTCGAGCCCCGGATCACGCCGCCGTTGCGTGCGTAGAGCGGACGTTCGGTCACCTCCGTGTAATAGGCGCCGATGGTGTTGCCCCTCAGGGCGCCGCCCGCCGTGTTGTCGCGCCCCACCAGATAGATCCCCGTGCCGGGGTCGCCCTTCGGCAGGATGCGGTTTCCGGCGCCGCCGCCGGTCGTCTGCCCCTGCGCGGTGAACTGCACAAAATTGAACTGCATCACCGCGCCGGCCACCCCCACTTCGCCGCCGTTGCAGACGACGCCGTCGAGCGTGCCGAGGTTGTGGAACCAGCCTTCCGAGCCGCTGTTCCAGCCCGTTTTGGAAGGGCCCAGCGGCGTGTCGTGGCTGGCGGAATGCGCGAACATGAAGTGGCAGAGGGGGCCCTTGGACGAGACGTTCCGCCACTGGTCATGCATCGTGAAACGGTTGAACCAGGCGTACTTGAACCTCCCGGAGATCTGGATGTTCTCGTAGGAGCTGTACGCGCTCTGCGCATTCAGCGGCGTGGAAAAGGCGATGCCGCGGTGCGGCTGGTCGTCCGGCACCTCCGCGGTCACCGTCAGGTTCTTCACCACGAACCATTCGGTGTGCTCGAACAGGACGTCGTTGGCGGCCTGCGGGTAAAAGTGCAGGCGGGTGAAGCGCACGTTTTCCCCGAGCACCGTCAGGCTACCGCGCCCGAACTCTTTCGTCCAGCGGTGGCAGACGATCCGGCCGGTCAGCTTGTAGTCGCCGGAGGGGATGAAAAGCGTACGCCCGTTCTTGAGCGCGTCCTCGGCGGCCCGGGTGAAGGCGGGCGTGTCGTCGGCGATGCCGTCGCCCGTTGCGCCGAACGAGCGGACGCTTGAATAGAGGGTGGTCGCGGCGGCGGGTGCCGGCTCCGCCGTCGGCTGCGGCATCTTCTGCGGCGCGACCACGGCATCCCCGGAAACCGGCGGGGTGGACGGCGGCGCGCATACGGCGGCGGTAGCAAAAAGGAACACGGCGGCAAATCCGGACGGAAGGAGCTTCATGGCGGTCTGTTTCCCTATGGTTGCGTTTTTACCTGGTTGCCTATTTCCGTCGGACGTTTTCGATTCCAAGGCATGGCGCTTGAAGAGCCGTATCCAACGGGATGAATAATCCATAATCTACTGCGGCGACCCCACCGCCGCCTGCTGAACCAGGCCGAACACGCTGCCGCCGGTGCGGTAGCAGAGGTCGGCGCATCGTGTGCGGTTCAGGTGTTGACGATGGCCTCCAGCTTGGCCTTGAGCTGGGCCTCGCAGCCGGGGACGCTGAGGACGTCGCACTCGGTGCCGAGGATGAACGGGTGTCCGCATGCGCGCATACGGCTGCGGAGCCCGGCGGACTGGAGGCGGACCTCATCGGCCGAAATAAGCTCGTCGGAGTAGAATTTTTTTGATGGCAGATTGCCGTAGAGCACGATGTTTTCGGGCAGCAGTCCGGCATCGTGGACGAGGTCGCGGGAGCTGCCGAGGCTGATGAGCGAGGCGCCGAGGCGGCCATACGCCTGCACCATCGGATCCACCAGTTCCCCGCAGCAATGGAAGAGAAGGTGGACGCCGGCGGCGCGGAGGCGTTCGGCGATCCGGCGGTTCCACTGGATGACGTAGCGCTCGAAGATGTCGGCCCCGGCCTCGAGCTGGTTGGGCGAGAAGAACACCTTGTTGCCGGCGGGTTCGGCGATGAAGATGGACTGGGCCCCGGCGGCGATCTGGGCCTCCAGTGAGCGCATGACGGTCTGGAAGGCGAGCTCGAGGACGGCGTCGAGCCGGGCGACGTCCGGTTCGTCGTTGGCAGTCATCCCCATGCCGCTGAGATAGACCGGGGTGATGGGGTCGCCGAGGAGCTTGGTGGCAAGCGAGAAGGGGCCGATGCTCATGCCCACCGCATGGAGGCTGGTCGTGCGGGCTACATGGGAGATGGAGTCCACATGCGCCTGCAGCTGCGGATCCAGCGCGGCGGTGAGCCCTTCGCGGATCCTGGCGCGCGCCCCGGCGGTCGGGACATCCGGAAAATGCCAGGTCGGGATCTGATCCTCGGGGATGCCGAGCAGCCGCAGCATGTGGCGTTTTTCAAGCATGAGGTCCATGAGCGGCATGGCAACGGGGGTCCGGTAACGGGAAGCTGCCTCGACGATGACGGCGCCGAGGCGGCCCCCGTCCATCTTGACGGCCTGGGGGTCGGGCTGTTCATGCAGGACCAGGTCGGTTCCGACCGGCATGCCGCCATGCTTGCCGGCGAGATCCAGATAGAAGGCGTTGTCCATTGGTGAGAGCTTCGTTTCTGTTATTTTGATTTTGTGCTTATCCGTGAATTAAAAATAGCGTCTGCTGCCAATCATTTTGAGTCGATTTTTTCGATGTGAAGGAGGCGCATGTCGGGACATGTAACGACTGAACATTGGAAAAAGCGGCCCAAAAGGACGGCAGCCCTCCGGGTCGCGGCGGAAACGGGCCATTTGCAGCGTTACTCGTCAATCACATATCCCGATATTCTCAATCCTCGTGCCTTGCAACTGGCCCGTTTCCGCCGCGACAGGCGGTATTTTTAATTCGCGGATAAGCACTTTGTCCGGATCATGGGGGCGGAGCGGGCAGCCCGACGGCCAGTCCCACGACGGAATAGTTGGGGTGCAGGGCACCCGCTTCGGTGGCGGTGATTTTCAGCGCGCCGGGCGGGAGAAGCGGGAGCAGGGCTGCCGTCGCGTGTGGGTTCCACGCGGCATGCATGGCGGAGCGGCCGGCCGGGGCGCCGCCGGTGGCAACGGCGATGCGGAGCATGGCCTTTTCCGGAAAGGAGTGCCGGAGCAACCGGTGGAGGTGGCGGCCGCAGGCGCTGACAAGATCGACGGCAATCAGGTGGGCGAACTGCTGGGCGATGTAGTCGTTTCCAAGACCGGCGAGAAGCGTGGCGGAGGAAAGGCCGGTCGTGAGGCCGTAGGCGACGACCAGGGGCGTTCCGCCCGCCCGGATGCCGGCGGTGACCCGCGCGGCGATGGGGAGGGTCAGTCCGTTGGGCAGGGAGAGCGTGGTTTCCCGGAGATGGACGGGCGAGACGACGGCGGCGGCAAAGGTCGGCCTGAAGCCGGCGCGCACCACCGGTTCCGCCTCGCGGACAGCCTCTTCAAATTCGGCAAAGGAACCGGAATTTTCCGCGGTCTCATGCCTCTTGCGCCGGATCATCCAGAACCGGTCGAGGGCGTCGCTGTAAATTTGTTCGGCCTGGGCCGGCGTGGGCGACGGGATCTTCATGGCAGGGAAAGCCCGTCGATGTAGAGATCGTTGAAGGAGTCCTGTGTCTTCAGCTCGACCACGTTCACCCGCCGGACCCGTTCGCGCAGTCCCCGTGCCGCCGGGGCATCGAGGAGGCAGCGGACAGCCCCTTTCAGGCTGGCATTGCCGACCCGGCGGTATCGGGCGGCCGGAAGATCCGGGAAAAGCCCGATGCGGATCGCCGCCGCCAAGTCGAGATGCTCGCCGAGGGCGCCGGCCAGAAGGACTTCGTCGATCTGCCCGGCGGTGATGCCGGCAACGTCCAGCAACACGGCGATCCCGGCCTGGACGGCGGCCTTTGCCTGGAGAATCAGCGCGATGTCCGCCTCCTCGACCAGCAGGTCGGCTCCAACCCGTATCCCGTTCGCGGACGCCGCTTCGCCGTGGCACCCGACGCCGGGCGGAATGCGGTCCGCCTGCAGCCGTCCGAACGAATCCACCCAGCCGCGGCGGCGGATTTCGGCCATCAGTTCGATGTAGGCGGACGCGCAGATCGACTGGGGCGGCGCGTCGCCGATGACGGAGAGTTCCCACTGGCTGCCATCATGCCCCGGCAGGAGGTGGTTGACGGCGCCGGCGACGGCGCTGGATCCGCAGCGCAGGCCGCACCCCTCCAGCGCCGGGCCTGCGGGAGTCGAGCAGGCGTGGATGGTTCCATCAGGGAGCCTCAGCAGGATTTCGGCGTTGGTGCCGGCGTCAATGAACAGGATGCATCCGTGCGCCTCGTCCAGCGCGCAATCCAGAAAACCGGCGGAGATGTCCCCCCCGAGGTAGCCTGAAATGGCGGGGCAAAACCAAACATCTGCCTCCGGCGAGGCCGCCAGTCCGAGCTCGCCGGCGGTCCGGGACGGCAGTTCCAGATAGGGCGGGGTGAACGGGTATTGCCCGATCGCCCCGACCGCTTCACCGGCTGCCAGATGCGCCATCACGGTGTTGCCGGCGATGACGCACGCTTTGATTTGCCGGAGTCCCACGCCATGCGTCGCGCAAAGCCGTTCTGTCAGCGGGTTGATGGATTGGACGACGGCCATCTTCTGGAGCTCCGCCACGCGTTCCGGCGATCCGGCCGTGTAGGCGATTCTGGAGAGGACATTGTCCGCGACCGCCAGCTGTCGGTTCCAGCCTGAGGCGGTTCCCCGCAGTTTTCCGGAGCGGAGGTCGAGCAAGGCGACTGTCACTCCGGTCGTGCCAAGATCGGCTGCGATTCCGAAGCTGGGCGGGTCCCCCACCGCCGGAACGCCCATCGGAACCGTCATCGGCAGGCCGTCGGGAAACAGGTTCGACGCATCGTCTTCCACCGGCGCGCCGTCCTTCGGCCGCACGACGGCCGACAGGGGGACCTCCACCCGCAGGTCGCCTTCAACGACCGAGGTGTGACAGCTTCGAACCCACATCGGGGTCTCCGCCACGATCCGGCGGCCGTCTTCCAGGACGGTCCCCCCGCTCACCTTGACGCGGCAGGAACCGCAGCGGCCGGCTTTTCCGCACGGCAGGTTGATCTGGAACCCCGCGCGTCCGGCCAGTTCCAGAAGGCCGTCGCCGGGTGCGGCTTCAGCCTCCAGAATTTGACTGGCGATATGAAAGCGTATCCGCAACGGCGGTTGCTCCTTCCTCTCTGCTTGCGTCGCGCGGCCTCAGGAGGCTTTTTGAAAAAACCCCTCGACCAGCCCGAGGGCCTGGTTGGCGTCGGGTGAATAGCCGTCGGCGCCAATCTGGTTGCAGTAGGCCTGTGTGACGGGGGCGCCGCCGATCAATATCCGGCATTTGAGCCCCTGCCCCTTGAGGTGGTCGACGACGGTTTTCATGTAGGGCATGGTCGTGGTTAACAGCGCGGACAGCATCAGGACGTCAACGTTGCTGTTCTTGACGCAGTCCTCGAATTTTTCCACTGGCACGTCGACGCCGAGGTCGATCACCTCGTAGCCGGCGCTCTTGACCATCATGGCCACCAGGTTCTTGCCGATGTCGTGCAGATCGCCCTTCACGGTCCCAATCGCAACCTTGCCCAGCGACTTCATGCCGGCCTTGTCCATCAGCGGCTGCAGGATCTGGACGCCGGCCTGCATGGCCCGCGCCCCGATCAGCATTTCCGGAACGAACGCCTGTCCGCGGCTGAAGCGGTCGCCGATTTCGCGTATGGCCGGAACCATCGACTCGAACAGAATCTCCTGCGGCGACATCCCGCCCGCAACGGCCGCCTGTACCTGCTCCTGGACAATCTTGCGGTTGCCCTTGAGGATGGCATTGTAGAGTTCTTCAATTTGCGCCACGGCTTCTCCTCCTGGTGGTTTTCGGCTTTCGTTTGGAATCGTCAAAATACACATGCGGCCGATGAGTGTACTGGATTAAACTATGCTCTGTTTTCCATTTGACAACCCGGATCCAGCCCGATTTGATGCGAATATTATACTGTTGACTGTCACAAAACATGCTCTATATTTTCCTCGCATGTTCAACGGAAACTAAGGATAAAGACATGGCATCCACGCCTCTTCTGCTACGCTCGGCCGACCACCTCAACGCAAAGACCGGCATCAGCATTTCATTCCACGTGCTGCGCAGCGGGCAGACCGATTCGGCCAGCGTGGCCCAGGCGGCAAACGTGCATTTCCATGCGTTCGGCCACGACCTGCGCAGCGGCGACCACCGCCATGAATTCTTCGAGGTCATGCTGGTACTGCGCGGGCAACTGATCCACGGGATCAACGGCCGCGAGCAGTTGCTGGAGGCGGGGTCGATTGTGCTCGTCCGGCCGCAGGACCGGCATCACTTCAGCCTGCCGCAAGGCGGCGGCGAACGCACGGTGGAGCTGGTGGACTTGTCCATTGCCGCGGAACTTTTTCATGACACGCTCCGCTTCCTGGATTTCCACGACTGGGACGAGTGGCTCGGCTATGGGGGGAAGGGGCTCCCGCTGCATGCGGAAATCCCGCGGACGGATGCGGACGAGCTTTCCCTGCAGCTTCTCCGGCTCGACAGCCAGCAGGTCACGCTCCCCGCCCATGCCGCGGCGGAAAGCCGGGTCATGATGGTGGCGCTTCTGTCCCGGATCTGGACCGTCGCCCAGCCGCCGCTGCGCAATTCCGGAGTTGGCGCAACCGCGTCGTCCCCGGGTTGGCTGGCCTCCCTCTGTCGCGCGATCGACACGGCGCCCGACCTCTCCCGGATCATCCAGGCCCTGCCCAAACTCAGCGGGCGGAGCCACGCCTACATCTGCAAGCGCTTCCGCCATCACCTCAACACCACCCCTACCGATTACGTCAACGCCATTCGCATCCGGCGCGCCGCCAAGACGCTGGTGGAGAGTCCGGACAAGATTCTGGTCGTCGCCGGCGGACTCGGCTTCCGAAGCATTTCCCATTTCCACAAGTGCTTCCGCCAGGCCTACGGCGTCTCGCCCGCCCGCTACCGGCACATGGCGCGGGCAAACCGGATACCGTCCTAAAGCGGAAGGGCCGGCCGGCTGCACCCGGACGGCGTGGCGGTGGATTGGCGCAGAGGCGCACGCCGGGTTCCGCTGGCGCCTTGGGCGCGCACTATGGGTGACGCCCTAATGGCTACATCGTCGCGTTCCGGATCCGCGCGGATTACAGTCCGTACTCGGAAAGGACGAACTTGCCGGTGTCGACGACCCCCAGCATTTCCTCGATGAACTTGTCCTCGGTGGTCGGCATCGCATCGACCGCGCGTTGCATGGTGTCCATCCACTCGACCTCCCGCGCAGGCAGGGCCAGGCGCCCCTGTGCGTGTGCATTCCGCAACAGTCCGATTGCCGTGCGCGCCACGGCAACGCCGGCTTGGTAGTGGTTGGGGGCGGCCACGATCGTCCGCGCAATCTCCATGGCCGACTCCGGCGACAGAATGAAGGCCTGGGGGTCGAGCCCGGCATCACTGCCCACGAGCCAGTCACGCAGCTGCAGAGCCCCTTTGCGGCCGTCCTGCGACGCGCGGTTCATCAGGCGGCAGTCGTAGATGAGCTGCTCGACGTAGCAGGTCGGTGCCATTGCCGCCAGCAACTTGATGTTCTGCACCGACTCGTTGCTCCAGGTGTCGCAGACCGCCGCCGCGATGTTGCCGACGGGGCTCAGGTGCGCGCAGGCCGCGCTCTTCCCCTCCAGCGCCATCGGGAAGCCGGTGATCGCCTTGAGGTACACGTTCTCGTAGCCGCAATCCTTGCCGGGGCCGACCGCACCGCATTCGTAGGCGACCAGCGAACGGACGGCGCTGACGGCGCGGACCACCGCCGCAAACACCCGCGGGATGTACTTCTTTTCCGCCAGCACCATCGCCGTGTTGCCGAACCCGCAGGCCGTGTCGCCCGCCGCCAGCACGCAATTCTGTTTCTGTGGTAGGAAACCAGGGAATACCACGGCATCATTTTTTTGCAGAACGATCGGTACACTACCCGCCCAGGCGCCGCCCAACGCCGTTTCCGCCAATGGCTATATCCGTAATGATGATGTGCATAGGTCTTCTTGATGCATGGCGAAACAACGAGTGATTCGGTTATCTTCTTGAGTGCGTTGAGCATTTGCAAACCTTTTGACGGTTTGAGCATTTACAATCACGGGGTCTGCGATATGCTATTAGCGTAGGCTTATTCAACGGCTCTCGCGTTCTCCTGCTGTTCCGGCGGGTGGGGCTTGTAGGTAGATGAATGAAACGGCCGTTGCGCTCCACCCTCTGGACTGCATTGCGCGTGACCGGATGATGGGGTGACGGCAGGAGGAGGAGGGATGAGTGTCATGCGAGTTCTCCGCACGATGATGACTTTCGTTTTCTGCTGGATGGCGGGGGTGCTGCCCGCAACCGCGGCGCCGGCCGCCCCAGATATGCCCGCCGCCGGCCCGCCGTCGGCAGGCAAACTCCCTTCCGCTGTGGTCGGCGCGCCGCCCGGTCTGCGCAGGCTGACGGACACCTATCTGCGCGACACCTCAATCTGTAGCGGTCCCGATGGGACATGGTATATGACGGGGACGAGCAATCCTCCGGACGGCATCCGGCTGTGGAAGTCGCGCGACCGTGACCATGCTGCATGGGAGCCGCTCGGCATCGTCTGGAAACCCGGGGCCAGCCCGTGGCACAAGCCCTACATGGCCGAGAAATGCCCGCTGTGGGCGCCCGAGGTCCATTTCATCAACGGCACGTTCTGGCTCACCTACAGTTTTCCCGGCTGGGACCACTGGAATCCCAAGAACAGCGGATGCGGTCTGCTCAAGAGCAGCACGGGAAAACCGGAAGGCCCCTATGTGGACGTGCAGCCTGACGAGCGGCTCGGCGACGAGATTGACGCCTCGCTGTTTCAGGACGACGACGGCACGGTTTATTTCCTCTGGCACAACAGCAAGATTGCGAAGATGAAGCCCGACATGAGCGGACTGGCCGAACCCTGCCGCTGGCTGAAGACCGGCGTTGACGACACAAATGCCAAACACCACGGCCCCGCGTGCCCGACGGTCTGCCAGGATCAGTTCCATGCCGGCTATGAGGGCATTTCCATGTTCAAGGCCGGCGGACTTTATTATTGGTGCGCTTCCGAACAATTTGAAGGCCGTTACAGTTGTGCCATCGCCACTTCCCGGAACATTTACGGACCTTACAGCGCCCGCTACGAGGCGCTGCCCTACTGCGGACACAACAATTTCTTCCAGGACAAGAACAAGCAGTGGTGGGCCACCTATTTCGGGCACGATGGCGGTGCCCCATGGCGCGAACGCCCCGGCATCCTGCCGGTCGAGATCGGCGCTGATGGCATCGTCCATCCGCAACAGCGCCAGCCGACGTCTACCAAGGCCGCCGCCGGCACAATCAAGGCAACGCCCAAGCCTGAGGGCGGTTCAAAAAAACAGATGTCGGAGGCGTTTTGATGATGAGCAAAGCCACGGTCCTGAAGGGCACGGTTGCCGTACTGGTGGTACAGCTGCTTGCGGCCGCGGCGTCGGCCGCGCCCGTCGGTCCATCCGTGAAAGAGGTTGCCGACGGGTTTGTATTCGGAAGCGGGGCGGACGCGCCGCGGGTTCATTTTGTCGGCAGCCGACAGGCCGGTTACGATGTTGTTTTCGAGCTTCCGTGCGCCGGTTCCTGGCAACAGGCCGCCGCCTTCCCGGAGGGGCGGGTATGGAGTGTGTATTCTGATTGGATTGATTCATGGTACGCCGTCCCGCACCACGTCAAGGCCCAGAAAATCGAACCGCTGTCTGATGGCCGCGTGCGTGCCTCGGCTTCGGCCGACATTGCCGGGCAGCCCTGGTGGTTCGCCGATGTCTATTCAATGGAGCATGGGATGGTGCGGATTGATCGCTCGTTTGCCCACTCCGGTCCTGGCACCCAGCCGAAGATCACGCTGGAAAGCCGCATCCGCCTGCCCCTGGGAACCGATCAACGGCTGCTCATGCCCGGCGTGCTCTACAACAACAATCCCAATTCAACGACGGTCGGGACCCGAATTTCGACGGTGCCTGGCGGTCTTGGGCTGTACGAAGAACATCGCCTGCCGGTTCCGATGGTCAACATCGAATCGGCGGTAAACGGCCTCCGGACCTATGGGTCGCTGCTTGCCAAGCCATCGAAGCTCCAGCAGGGCCACAAGGGCGACGATCACTGGTGGAGTCTGGGGTTGGAATACGGCCAGGGCTGTGTCGATCTGCTGAGTCTGTCCGGTCCGGTGGCGACCAATGGCAAGAAAAGCCAGGTCTATGGGCACCTGAATGGCTTCGACCCTTATGACGACGCCTATCTGGATGTACAGGGGCCGGCCGTTTTCACGAAGACGCTCTATCTCGACTTGGGGGCCGGGATCAAGACCGGTTATGCCTTCCGTGAAACGCTGTGGAAAAGCTATGATGTCTTCCGGCCGATTGAGACGCCGCACGTGCCGTTTGCCAAAGCGATGACTCTAATTGCCAATCATGGCCGGACCCGGTACGTCAAGCCGGAGGGCGTACTGAAGCCTGGCCACGCGGCAGGCTTTGTCCGTTTCGGGAACGTGCAGATCGTCGATGGCGACGCCGTGATCATTGTCAGGCCGGACGGGAAGAAGGATATCTACAAGTTTCATGCGACCGGCAAGCCGGATTCGTATTCCGCCCCCGAGGGGGCCGCCGGCAAGGTGATCGGCATTGAGATTGCCGATGCTGACGCCTGGTTCACCAAGACCGTCGACCGCGTAATCGCCGCGATCAACAAAAACAACGAATCGCCGGTGACCGCGGAAGGTCGCAAGATTCTCGCCCCCGGCGGCGAATCGTGGGGGATGCGGCTGTTTGCCAAGGTACCCGGGGCGGCCGGAGAGAAGATCGGGCTGGCCGAGCAAGGCGGCAAAATCGAGTTCACCCGCAAGCTTTTCGGACCGTGGGGATTGATGGGGAAAGAACCGCGGATCACCCATTTGCTGCCGCCGGCGGAAATTCCCGCTTCCGGGGCGGCGGGATATGGGATGCTGCCGGGCAGCAACCATTTTGGCTATGCCTGGATCGGCGGCGGCTTGGCAATCGCCTATGGCACCCTGTGCCAGGCGGAGCGCACGGGCGATGAAACCGCGAAACAGGAAGCGGTGTCGGCGGTTCAGTTCTTTGTCCGGAATGCCCACGCGGGTGTCGACGGCCTTTACTACGGCGAGTACGCTGGCGACAGCCGTGAATGGGGCGGGCTTGCCAGCCGGCAATACGCGGAAAACCTCACTCATTTAGCCAGCTTGTCCGAGCTTGGCCAGCGGATGAAACTTCCGGAAGCGGACGAATGGTTGGCGGCCCTGAAAAGGGGCGGCGAATTCCTGCTGCGTTCGCCGAAGCACAAGGGGTTGTTTCCCAAAGGCTGGACCGTCGATGGCAAAGCGGCCGACTGGCCGGCGGCCGGCGAGCCTCCAGTCTCATCGCTTTCCGCCGCCGGCGCCTTTTGTGTCGTCCCACTCGCCAAGCTGGCGATCATGACCGGTGATGCCCGGTATCGCGCAGCGGCGGCCGAGGCGATGGATGCCTATTGGCGCGAATTCGGCGAAACACTGGCGGCACCGCCGTGGGGGGCGACGCTTGATGCCGGTTCGGAGGACAAGGAGGCCGCCTGGGGCATGATGGGGGCGGCATTGGAAACCTATGCGGCCACGCTCGAGCCGAAATTCCTCCAGATGGCCAAAGACGCCGCAGACCTGACCCTGACCTGGATGTACTTTCATGATGTCGGCCTGTACTTCAGGCCGCAAAGCCCTCTCCTGCACGACCACGTCAACACCATTGGCTGGACGTTCATTTCAACGCAAAACCAGGAGATCGATTGCTTTGGTTATTACATGGCCCCCGACTACTATCGATTGGGCCTGCTTACCGGTGACGACCGTTACAAGCAGATCGGCCGCGTTATGTTTGAGGCCTGCACCCAGACGATCTCGCGGCCGGGGGCCATGTTCGGCAAGGTTCCCGGCATTCAGGCCGAACATTATAACCAGACGAACTGCACCTATGTCGGCGGACAACCCGGATCCTGGCGGGGGGGTAGCCAGCTTACCCTGGGGATCGGGTGGATTACATCAGCGGCCCTGTATGGGGGAACCCGCCTGTCCGAAATGGCACCCGATCAGTTTTGGCTCGGCCCTTGAGCTGAGGCAGAGAATATTTCGTTCGTTGCGACCGGAGTGCGCGACGGCGCGGCAGGGCTGGCCTGGGTGTGCGGACCGCCGCCAACGCCGTTTTTCTGCACAACCGGAATGGCCGCGGAGGCGGTCAGCGGAACGCCGGGAGCATCGCGCCGTGCGCGGCGATGAGGTCGTCGCAGAGGCAGCGGATTTCGTCCAGGTCCAGTTCGGCGCGCGTGTGCGGGTCGAGCATGGCGGCCTGGTAGATTTTATCCCGGCGCAGGGTGGCGGCGGCTTCGAGCACGAGTTCATGCACGTTGATGTGGGTGCGGTTCAGCGCCGCGAGCTGTTCCGGCAGGGCACCGACCCTGCAGCCCTCGATGCCGTTGCGGTTGACCATGCAGGGAATTTCAACGCAGGCGTCATGCGGGAGATTTGGAATCAGCCCGCCGCGGTTCAGCACGTTGCCGCCGATTTCGTACGGGGCGCCGGTGAGCATGGCCTCCATGATGTGCGACGCGTACTCATCCGTCCGTTCGTGCCGGAGCGCCTTGGCGTCCAGCAACTCACACCGCCGTTTTTCCCAGCCGGCAATCTGGGCGACGCAGCGCCGCGGGTATTCATCGAGCGGGATGTTCAGTTCGGCGATGAGTTCCGGGTGCGTGCGCTTGATGAAGTAGGGGTGGTACTCGGCGGTGTGCTCGGAGGATTCGGTGTTATAAAAGCCGAAATGGCGCATGATTTCGAAGCGCACCATGTCTCCGTGCTTCGGGGTTTTTCCGGCGCGCGCGCGATCGTTCATCCGGAAGGCGCGGCGTTTGATTTCCGGATAGAGGTCGCGGGCGTCCTTTTCAATCTTTAGCAGCCAGGCCATGTGGTTGATTCCCGCGATGAGCCAGCGGCAGCCCGGATAGGCTTCCTCCATGCCGACCTCCCGCAGCAGGCGGCGGGCGCAATCCTGCACGGAATGGCAGAGGCCGACGGTGCGAACGCCGGTGCGCCGCAGCATGTGCCCGGTCAGGATGGACATCGGGTTGGTGTAGTTCAGGAACCAGGCGCCGGGGCAGACGGCTTCCATGTCGCGCGCAAAGCCGTCCAGCACGGGGATGGTGCGGAGGGCGCGGAAGATGCCGCCCACGCCGATGGTGTCGGCGATGGTCTGGCGCAGGCCATATTTTTTGGGGATTTCAAAGTCGATGACCGTGGAGGGCTCGTAGCCGCCGACCTGGATGGCGTTCACCACGAAGAGCGCCCCGCGAAGGGCCGCCCGGCGGCTGCGGACCCCGCAGTGGGCGGTGATGACGGCCCGGCCGCCGTTCAGGTTCGTGTTGAGGTTGTCCAGCATCTGCCTGGACTCGCCGAGGCGCTTGGCGTCGATGTCGTAGAGGGCGATGTGTGCGTCGCGCAGCGCCGGCGTCAGCAGGCAGTCCCCGAGGACATTTTTCGCGAAGACTGTGCTTCCCGCACCCATGAAGCTGATCTTGGTCATGACGAACCCCGGGGGCGATGGGTGCTGGGGGAACAGTAGAGCCAGGCGTCCGGGTGCCACACGGTCTGCTGACTTTGGTTGGACGTTTTCCCGTCCTTGGGTTGCCACCCGTTTACGGTTTCCGTCTGGCTCTACCCACTACTACCACAAGAATGGCGTTCCGTCAAGTGGGCGGACCACGGTTTATAAGAAAAAACACAGCCTCCCCGATGTTGGGTGGCAGTGTGCCCGTCGCACGGGGGCGTCAGCCTGCTGCGGGTGTGCGGATGGCCACGTAGATGGCATTGATGACCCAGTAGACGATGGCCGTGTAGACGGCGGTCAGCGGAATGGTCAGAATCCAAGCCCAGATGATGGTGCGTGCGGTGTTCCAGCGGACCTTGGATGCCTGCTCGACGGCGCCCACGCCCATGATGGCGCCGGAGATGACATGGGTGGTGGAGCAGGGCATGCCGAAGTGGGCAGTGCCCATGAGCACCAAGCCGGCGGATGTTTCGGCACAGAATCCTTCCATCGGGCGAATCTTTGTGATCTTGGTCCCCATGGTTTTCACGATGCGCCAGCCGCCAAACATGGTGCCGAGGGCAATGGCGACGTAGCAGGCGAGAACGACCCAGTTTTCGAGGGGGACGGGGTTGTCCTTGGTGACTTTGGCGGTCGTGAGGCCGCCGGCCAGCATGGCGAGTGCGATGACGCCCATGGTCTTTTGCGCGTCATTGCGCCCGTGGCCGGTGCAGTACCAGGCGGCGGAGATGAGCTGCAGCTTCTTGAAGATCGCGCCGGCGGTGGCCGGCCGCGTTTTCCGGAAGATCCAGATGACGCCCAGCGTGACGACGGCCGCGAAGAACATGCCCAGCAGCGGCGCAATAAAAATGAAGGCGCAGATCAGGATCAGTTTGGCGGGGAGCATCCAGGGGAGATGGAGGGTGAACTGGAGGCAGGACTTGTCGAAGAACACCATCGAGTCGCTGAGGGCCAGCCCGTTGTAGCCGACGGCGGCGAGCATGCTGCCAATCAGCCCGCCGATGAGCGCGTGGCTGCTGGAGCTGGGCAGCCCCCAAAGCCAGGTGAGAACGTTCCAGGTGACGGCTCCGAGGAGGGCGGCCAAAACCATGATGAGCTTGGCGTCGGGCTCGGCGAGCTTGTCAATGTTGACGATGCCCGAGCTGATCATCCTGGCGACGGCGGCGCCGCCCATGAAGTAGCCGAGGAATTCGGCCGCGCCCGCCATGATGACCGCCTGGCCGGGGGTCAGCGTCCGGGTGATGACGATGGTGGCGATGGCATTCGCCGCATCGTGGAAGCCGTTGAGGAAGTCGAAGATCAAGGCGATGACGATGACCGTGACAACCAGAATCAAGAGCGTGTGCTGGTCAACATGAATGGCGGCAAATGGCATGTTTGGGATCATCCCTGCTTCACGGCGACGCCGCGAACGAGCTTGCCGATATAGTCGGAGCAGTCCACAACCGACTCCAAGTGCTCGTAAAGTTCCTTGAGCCGGATCACATCAATGGGATCCACGTTGTCCTTGAAGAGCTCGGCCATGCTCTGGTGGAAGAGTTCGTCGGCCTTGTTTTCCAGCAGGTGCATCTTCTTGGAGACTTCAGAGACGTCCTTGAGGTTGCGGAGTGCCTTGACGAGCCGGCCCATCTCCTCGGCCATTTCAACGATGATGTCCGCAAAGCGGCGGACATTGGCGGGCACCTTGCGGATTGAATAGATGTCAATCTTGCGGGAGACGCTGTTGAGGATGTCCAGACAGCGGTCGATGTTGATGGCCATCGTGTGGATGTCCTCGCGGTCGATCGGCGTGATGAAGGTTTGGTGCAGCTCCGTGATGATCTTCTGCTCGACGGCGTCGCCGCGGAGTTCGCATTCCTTGATCTCGGCAAGGCTGTTCCGGATCTCCTCCTCGCTGAGCGTGTCAAGGTTGGTGACCAGCTTTTTGAAGAGCTTGCTGCCCTCGACGAACACATCCACCTGTTCGGTGAAATAGGTGAAAAACTTGGTCTCGCGGGGAAGGAGGATGTCCAGCAGGTTGAGCTTCATGGGGGCCCTCTGTATGGCAAAAACGGACGGCGTTTTGACGGACATAAGATAGTCCGCCGAACCGGTTTTGCATGTCGGGCCGGCCGGGTTTATGCGAGTGCCGCATGGAGGGCCAGATACACCAGCGCGGTGAAAGCGGCGGTGAGGGGGATGGTCAGGATCCAAGCCCAGATGATGTTGCGGGCGGTGACCCAGCGCACCTTGGCGGCCTGTTCGATGGTGCCGACCCCCATGATGGAGCCGGCGATGACGTGGGTGGTGCTGACCGGGACGCCCCAGTGCGCGGTTCCCATGAGCACCAGGCCGGCGGCGGACTCCGCGCAGAACCCTTCCATGGCCCGGATCTTGGTGATTTTGGTGCCCATGGTCTTGACGATGCGCCAGCCGCCGAACATGGTGCCGAGGCCGATGGCCGCGTAGCAGGAAAGGACCACCCAATGTTCGGGGGTTGAGAGTGAGTATTTGGTTTTGTCGTAGGCGATGAGCGCCATCATGATGATGGCCATCGTCTTCTGCGCGTCGTTCATGCCGTGGCCGAAGCTGTACCAAGTGGCGGAGACGATCTGGAGTTTCTTGAAGGCCGCGTTGGCCGTGGCCGGCCGCAGCGGTTTGCAGATCCAGAGCACCAGAACGGTGAACAGCGCGGCGCCCAGCAGTCCCAGCAGTGGGGCGATGATGATGAAGAGCATGACCTTGAAGATGCCGAGCATGTGGAACGTATGCCCGAAGATGATGAGTTTGTCCATGCCCAAGCCGCCAAATCCGACGGCGGCGATGATGCTACCCGCCAGTCCGCCGATGAGCGCGTGGCTGCTGGATGTGGGCAGGCCGAGCAGCCAGGTGATAATGTTCCACAGCACGGCACCGAGCAGGGCGGCGAGCAGGATGACCATCTGGTCGTGAGCGCCAGCAATCCCCGGGTGCTGGAGATCCACCACGCCCTTGCCGACCGTCTTCATGATCGCGGTGCCAAACCCAAGCGTGATTGTGCAATAGCCGAAAAAGTTGGCGACGCCGGCAAGGATGACTGCCTGCCCCGGGGTGAGCGTTCGGGTCACCACGATGGTGGCGATGGCGTTGGCTGCGTCATGAAAGCCGTTGAGGAAATCGAAGGCCAGCGCCACGACCACGACCACGATCAGCAGAAGGAACAGCATGTGTTGATCCGGCATGGAGGTTACCCCTGTTTCACGGCGACGCCGCGGACGAGCTTGCCGATATAGTCGGCGCAGTCCACAACCGACTCCAAGTGTTCGTAAAGTTCCTTGAGCCGGATCACATCAATGGGATCCATGTTGTCCTTGAAGAGCTCGGCCATGCTCTGGTGGAAGAGCTCGTCGGCCTTGTTCTCCAGCAGATGCATCTTCTTGGAGACTTCAGAGACGTCCTTGAGGTTGCGGAGTGCCTTGACGAGCCGGCCCATCTCCTCGGCGATTTCAACAATGACGTCCGCAAAGCGGCGGACATTGGCGGGCACCTTGCGGATTGAATAGATATCAATCTTGCGGGAAACACTGTTGAGGATGTCCAGGCAGCGGTCGATGTTGATGGCCATCGTGTGGATGTCCTCGCGGTCGATCGGCGTGATGAAGGTCTGGCGCAGCTCCGTGATGATCTTCTGCTCGACGGCGTCGCCGCGGAGTTCGCATTCCTTGATCTCGGCAAGGCTGTTCCGAATCTCCGCCTCGCTGAGCATGTCGAGGTTGGTGACCAACTTTTTGAAGAGCTTGCTGCCCTCAACGAACACATCCACCTGTTCGGTGAAATAGGTGAAGAACTTGGTCTCGCGGGGCAGGAGGATGTCCAGCAGGTTGAACTTCATGTTTGTCCCTTATGGTCCGGGTGCTGTTCGTTGGGCGGGTCGGCAAGCCGAAAACATGCGGTGAATGGATGATTAGACATTCCAGGACAGGCGCCGGATGTATGAGGGATAGTATATTTCCGGTAACCGAATTTTCATGGTGGCCCGGCTGTTTCTAACCAAAAACTAACACTCCGTGCCGACATGTCGAGGCATTCTCGCAAATCGTCGCCGAGCAACTAAATTTGCGACTTCGGGCAAGACAGGGAAAGAGGTTGTCCGGAGGACGCGGAACTCCAGGAGAGAATACGACCATGGCAGAGACGAACACGATGGCCGGCCAGGCGGGCGAGACCGCCGCCCCGGCGATGCATTTCATCCGGCAGATCATTGCGGACGACCTGAAGGCGGGCGCCAACGGCGGCCGTGTGCACACGCGCTTTCCGCCGGAGCCGAACGGCTACCTGCACATCGGCCACGCCAAAGCGATCTGCATTGACTTCGGCATGGCGCTGGAGAACAACGGGCGCTGCAACCTGCGCATGGACGACACGAACCCGAGCAAGGAGGAGGTCGAGTATGTCGAATCCATCCAGGAAGATGTCAAATGGCTGGGGTTCAACTGGTTCGGCGACGTCCGCTACGCGTCGGACTATTTCGGCGCCTGCTATGAGTACGCCGAACTTCTGATCCAGGCCGGAAGCGCCTATGTCTGCGACCTCAATTCCGAGGAGATGCGCGCGCACCGCGGCACGCTCACCGAGCCGGGGCGGGAAAGCCCGCACCGCAACCGCACGGCCGAGGAGAACCTCGACCTTTTTCGCCGCATGCGCGCCGGGGAGTTCCCCGACGGCGTCCGCGCGCTCCGCGCCAAGATTGACATGAACTCGCCGAACATCCACATGCGCGACCCGGTGATCTACCGCAACCTGCGCTCGTCGCACCACCGCACCGGCGACGCCTGGTGCCTCTATCCGATGTATGACTATGCGCATCCGATCGAGGATGCGCTGGAAGGCATCACGCACTCGCTCTGCACGCTGGAGTTTGAAATTCACCGCCCGCTCTATGACTGGGTGCTGGACCAGATTCCCGAGTTCTTCGCCGCCGCGCAGAAAAAATACAGCGGCCTGCCGCCGGAAACGCCCCCGGCACGCCCGCAACAGCGGGAGTTCGCCCGGCTGAACCTGACCTATACCATAATGAGCAAGCGCAAGCTGCTGGAGCTGGTGAAAAACGGCCTGGTGAACGGCTGGGACGACCCGCGCATGCCGACAATCTCCGGGATGCGCCGCCGCGGCTACACGTCCACCGCCATCCGCAATTTCTGCGAAAAAGTCGGCGTGACGAAGTACAACAGCCTCACCGATGTCGCGCTGCTTGAACACTGCCTCCGTGACGACCTCAACAAGGGCGCCTGCCGCCGCATGGCCGTCCTGGAGCCGCTGAAGCTTGTCATCGAGAATTATCCCGACGGGCAGGGCGAGGAGCTGGACGCCGTGAACAGTCCGGAAGATCCGTCCGCCGGCACGCGCAAGGTCCCGTTCTCCAAGGTGCTCTACATCGAAAAGTCCGACTTCATGGAAGTTCCCGCAAAGAAATATTTCCGGCTCGCGCCCGGCGCCGAAGTCCGCCTGCGCTACGCCTACTTCGTCCGCTGCACCGGCGTGGTGAAGGATGCGGACGGCCAAGTGACCGAGATCCGCTGCACCTACGACCCTGCCACGCGCGGCGGCGACGCCCCCGACGGCCGCAAGGTCAAGGGCACGATCCACTGGGTTTCCGCGGCGCACGCCGTCGACGCCGAAGTCCGGCTCTACGACCGACTGTTCAAGGTCGAGCAGCCTGGTGTCACGGAAGGTGTGGATTACCGCGCCGAGATGAACCCGGATTCGCTGAAAGTCGTGACCGGCGTCAAGGCCGAGCCTGCACTGGCGGACGCAAAGCCCGGCGATCCGCTACAGTTCGAGCGCACCGGCTACTTCTGCGCCGACAAGGACAGCCGGCCGGGGGCACCGGTGTTCAACCGCACCGTCACCCTCAAGGATTCCTGGACCAAGACGGCGGAGAAGAGCTGACCGTCCGCCGCTACCGCCGCACTATAGTAAACGGTTTTTCGTCGCCCGGATTCCACCGGGCCTGAAGAGGTTTTTCCATGAGCGTCCGACTTCGTTTCGCGCCGTCGCCGACCGGCAACGTGCACATCGGCAACATCCGCGCCGCCATCTTCAACTGGCTGTACGCGCGCCACTGCGGCGGCACGTTCCTGCTGCGCATCGAGGACACCGACCTGGAGCGTTCGACGCCGGAGGCGATCCGCACGCTGAAGGAGGTCATGGAGTGGCTCGGCCTGAACTATGACGAGCCGGAGATGTACCAGACCTCGCAGAAGGATAAACACCTGGAGGCGGCCGAACGCCTTGTCGCCCAAGGCGATGCATACCGCCACGCGAAGGGCGGCGCTGGCGGCGAGGCGGTGCTGTTCCGTCTGCCGTGGGATGCGGAAGCCGTGCCGGGGGTCGCCGTAGCCGGGACGGTGGAGGTCAACCTTGCCACGGCCTGCACGGTCACCGTTGACGAGACCGGCGTCGAATTCACCTCGGCGGCCAGCGTCAGCGAGAAGACGGGGCAGGGGCGCGTCGAGAAGAAGTGCCTAGCCGGTTTCAAGGATCTGGAGGTGCTCGACGAGAACGGCGCGCTGTTGTTCCGGCTCAATGACGCCATCGCGGACGTGCTCGCCGGGAAGCGGCGCGAGATCATCGGCGGCGCGGCGAAGTTCCGCTTCACCCAGCGCACTGTCACCTACCGCGATCTCGTGAAGGGCGAGCTGACCAAGCCGCTCAACAGCCTCTCCGACTTCGTCATCGTGCGCTCCGACGGCTCGCCGGTCTTCCATCTCGGCAACGTCGTGGACGACGTCACGCAGGGGATCACCCACATCGTGCGCGGCGACGACCATGTGGAGAACACCTACCGCCACATCTTCCTGTTCCACGCGCTCGGCGCCGCGGTGCCGCAGTACGCGCACCTGCCGATGATCGTCAACGCCCAGGGCAAGCCGTACAGCAAGCGCGACGGCGACGCCTATGTCGGCGATTTCCGCACCAAGGGGTTCCTGCCGCACGCGCTGTTCAACTACCTGGCGCTGCTCGGCTGGTCGCCGGGCGACGACCGCGAGAAGATGACGCGCGAGGAGCTGGTCGCCGCCTTCTCCCTCGACCGCGTGAAAAGCTCCGCCGCGCAGATGGACATCCGCAAACTCACCGACCTCAACGGCCAGTACATCGCCGGGCTGCCGCCCGCGGAGTTCGCGTCATCCGCCCGTGGGCGTGCCGAAGCCCAGCCATGGGGTGCGCGCCTTGACGCCGCGGAGTTTTCCAGGGTCTGCGGCCTCATGCAGATCCGCGCGAAAACCTTTGCGGACGTCGAGGGCTGGGGCTTCTTCTTCACCGACATCCCGGTGTACGATGAAAAAGCCTGCGAGAAACTGCTCCGGGACAAGCCGGTGCAGGCCGCGCTGGAGATGTTCGTCGGGGACGTGGAAAAACTGCCGGCGGACGAACTTCGGGCCGCCACCGTCGAGGCCATCATCCAAGGCATCACCGCCGCCTGCGGCATCCAGCAGGGCAAGCTCAACCAGCCGCTGCGCGTCGCCGTTACGGGAACCACCGTCGGCGCCGGCATCTACGAGACGGTCGAGGTTCTCGGCAAGGCCCGCACCCTGGCCCGCCTGGCGCACGTGAAGCGGTTCTACGCCTGACGTGCAGGACTTCGGGAGTGCTCACGATGGTCAACCGATTTCTGCCGCTGCTACCCCGGCTCGGGGAAGGTGAACGCCGCGTGTTCATGCTTTTTCTGGCAATGAACATCGTGGGCGGCCTCGGCGACGGCATGATGGCGCAGAACGAGCTTGTCTTCCTCAAAAGCCTGCACGGGACCAAGGAGATGCTGGCGTTCATCACCCAGGTCTCCACCATGTCCTGCATGCTGGTCATGGTGTACAACGAAGTGCTGAAGCGAATCCAGGACAAGCGTCTGTTTCTGGTTTTGGTGATGGTTCTGGCCCGGATTCCGCTGTTGCTTTTTCCTCTTTATCCGTCTGCCGCGGATGGAGTCATGGCCTGGCATGCGCATCTGTTTGTCTGCGTCTTCATCTTTACCGGATTCATGGGGACGATGGTGGGGCCCGCCACCAACGCCATGCTCAAGCAGAACTATGCGCATGAAAACTTCGGCACTCTTGTCAGCATTTCAACCTCGGTCCGCACCGGTGCCATGTTGCTGACCACGTTTTTGAGCGGAATCCTGATGGACGCCGATCCGTTTGCCTTCCGCTATGCCTATCCGATGGTCGGCTTGGCGGGCATCCTTTCCTCGCTGCTCCTGCTCAAGATTCCCTATGCGGGGGCGACCGTCGAGGTGCCGGTTGGCGGCTGGCATCCGCTCCGGCTGTTTCGGGAATCCATCGCCACCACGAAGCGCGTCTTTCGGGAAAGCCAGGCGTTCCGCGACTTCGAGTTTGGGTTTGTCCTCTACGGGTTTGCCATGCTCGGGACGGCGGCCATCATCTCGAACATGCTGGCCAACGAACTGAAAATCACCTACACGGAAAACAGCATTTACCGTCTGCTGGCGGGGCTGGTGACGATGGTTTTTTACCCGATTGCCGGCATTTGGATCAGCCGGATGGATCCCCGGCGGTTTCTCGCCTCAACATGCTGGGTGTTTTTGGGCCATCTGCTGCTGCTGTGTCTCGCCTGCTTCGCACCTCTCCGTACGGAAATGCACGGCACCTCGCTCAGTTGGAGTCTGGTCATGGCCTTTGTGGCTTCAGGTGTCTTCTGTGCCATGATTGTGATCGTGTGGGGGATTGGCTCAGCCTATTTCTGCCAGCCGCATCAGGTGACGGATTTCCAGTCCATCCATGTGTACATGACCAGTATCCGCGGCCTGCTGGCCCCGCCGATCGGCATCGGGCTGATGTGGCTGACTGGCCGGAGCTGGGTCGTGCTGGCGTTTGGCGTGCTCGCGCTGCTTTCCGCCATCATCTGGCTTAACCGCTCCATCCGCCGTTTTCCGTTCAGCCACGGTATGAGCGGCGGCGAGGAGGCCACATTCGACGACACGGCCAACCGGGAATGCAATTGAGGAAACGCCATCAGCGGCCACCGGCTGGCTGGAGAGGCTGGGGGCGCGGAGGCGTTTGCTGGAGGATTTATGGTAAATCGTCTTTTGGTGTCGTTTGTTTTTGGTGTGCTCTTTTTGTCCGGCTTGGGGGTGGGCGCCGCCGGGGGGGATGCGGCCGCATCGGCCAAGCCGGTTCTGACGTTTGCCGCAGTTGCAGACATTCAGTATGCGGACAAAAAAACGGTGGGGACGCGCAACTACCGTGAGTCGCCGACCAAGCTTGCGCACCTTGCCACCGAGATGAAGAAGCAAACGCCGCCGCCCGCGTTCATTGTTGGGCTTGGCGATTTTACCGACGGGCAAAACGGCGACGTGAAAAAGGCAAAGGCGGACGTCGAGACCGTTGCCGCCGCCATGAAGCGCGTCTCCCTTCCTTGGCACTATGTGCTCGGCAACCACGATGCCAGTGCGGGCCGGAAGTTGCTGGCCGCCGCGGTTGGATTCACGCGGCTCCATTATGACTTCGGCGTCCCGGGTGTCAAAGGGTGGCGGTTTGTCGTGTTGGATGGAAACGATGCCGGCTACGGCATCATCGGCAAGGAACAGCTGGCGTGGCTCAAGGGGGTTTTGGACACGGCGAAGGCCAAGGGCGAACGCGTCGTCTGCTTCTGCCATTTTCCGCTCCTCAAGGAGGCGTCGCCGCAAGATCACCGCATGGCCAAGCCGGAACCCATTCTTGAACTCTTGGATCGGGCCGGCGGTGTTGTCGCCTGGATTGCAGGCCATGACCATCTGGGCGGCTATGTGCTGCGCAACGGGGTACACCACCTCACAATCCAGGGCATGGTTGAAACCAAGGATCAGAACGCGTTTGCCCTTGTACGCATCTTTTCCGACCACCTTTCTGTCGTCGGCTTTGGCCGGGTTCCTTCCCGCAACCTGCCGCTTCCGCCGCCATCCGGCACTCCGCCTGCCGTCCCCGGGCGCTGACGCCGCATTGTTCCTGCTCGATGCGGCATTACATTAAGCGCGTTGCGCATGCGGGCGATGCCTGCGGTCCCGCCGGTTCCGTCCGCGCATGTCTCCGTGAGGTATTTTTCGCATGAATCTCCCCGTTGTGGTCATTGTCGGACGGCCGAATGTCGGCAAATCCGCGCTGTTCAATCGCATGGTCGGCAAGCGCGTGGCGATTGTCCACGAACAGGCGGGGGTGACCCGCGACCGCGTGGCGGCCGTCGCCGAATATTTTGGCAAGCATTTCCTGCTGGTCGATACCGGCGGACTCGGCGTATTTCTTGATGCGAAGAAAGGGGTGGAGCTGTTTGACGCCCTGATTCGCGAGCAGGTCGAGGCCGTGCTCAAGGAGGCCGAGGTCGTCATTTTTACGGTCAACTCCCAGGACGGCATCACGGCGCTGGACCGTGAGATTGCCCAGTTCCTGCGGAAGACCGGACGCCGTGTCGTGCTCGCCCCGACCAAGGCGGACACGCCGGAGAGCATGCCCAAAGCCAAAAACACCTTCATGTCGCTTGGCTTTGAAGACATTGAGCCGACTTCCAGCGTCCAAGGGCTTGGTATCAGCGATCTGGCGATGACCGTGACGAAGGATTTCTTCCCCCTGCCATCGCCGGCTGAGGGCTCTTCTGAGCCGCTCAAGCTTGCCGTTGTCGGGCGCCCCAATGCGGGCAAGTCCTCGCTGGTCAACGCGCTCCTCGGGCACAAGCGCATGATTGTCAGCGAAATCCCCGGCACGACGCGCGACGCGGTGGACATCCCGCTCACGCTTCCCGGCCCCGATGGCAATGAAGTTTCTGCGGTCATCATCGATACCGCCGGGCTGCGGCCGACGCACAAGATTGACAACGCCGTCGAAACCTTCAGCGTCATGCGCTCCGAAAATGCCATCAAGCGCGCCGACATCGTGCTGCTCATGATTGACACCAGTTCGCCGCCGACCCAGCAGGACCGGCGCATTGCCAGTCTTATCGGTGAAATCCGAAAACCGTGCATCATGGTCGCCAACAAGGTTGATCTTCTGCCGCCAAAGACCAAGCAGAAGGCTCTTGAAGAATCCATGCGCCACGCGATGCCGCACATGAGTTATGCCCCGATTGTTGCGGTCTCCGCAAAGTTCGGCAAGAACATTGACGGCCTCCGCGCCCGCATCGCACGCCTGTATGAGAAGATGCAGACGACGATTCCGACTTCGATCCTGAACCAGTTCCTGCGCGACCTTACCCTGCGCACGCCGCCCCCCGCCATCAAGGGGCGGCACCTCAAGCTCATGTACATCACCATGATCAGCACGCCTCCGCCGCGCCTGGTCATGTTTGTCAATCACGAAGAGCTTGGATCCGACACCTACATCCGCTTTCTCGAATCGAAAGTGCAGGCGGCGTTTTTCCCCGAAGGCGGCATGCCGGTGCAGATTGAATTGCGCGGCCGCAAGGGCATGGATCCCGAAACCCGCGGCCGCGCCCGCAACGCCCGAGGCGAGGCTACTCCCGAGCCGGGACGCGACGCGAAGGCCGCCAAGCGGGTGGATCCAAATGCTTCCCCCGGCCAGCGCCTCCGCGCCGTCTCCGACGAGGGCCGGAAGAAGCGCCCCCGCCGCCAGTTCCGCCGGTGACACCGCCTGACCGAGGCTGGGTGGCGTGCACCTCCTCGTTTTTTGCCTCGATTCCCACCGTGCGCCCATCTTGTGCAATTTTCAGATTATACTACCGGAATGCCCACGCTTTGTGACGGCTTGGGTCGGCGGGAAGAGTCATGACTGAAGACGGGAAACCGCATTTCATCGTACTGGCGTCGGCGTCGCCGCGGCGACGGGAACTGCTGCATGCGGCGGGCATCCACTTTGTCTGCCAGCCGGCGGACGTGGACGAGCTGCTGCTACACGGCGAGAAGCCTGCGGCGGCCGTCCAGCGGCTAGCGAAGGCAAAGGCTGCCGCAGTGGCCGGCCGATTCCCGCATGAGGTTGTACTCGGCGCCGACACGCTGGTCGTTCTTGACGGACAGGCGCTCGGCAAGCCGCGCGACCTGGACGACGCCCGGCGCATGCTCGGTATGCTCTCCGGTCGCATGCACCAGGTCATGACAGGCGTGTGCCTCCTCCGCCTGCGGACTCCGCACGAGCAGACTTGGTGCTGCGTGACGGAGGTGACGTTCCGCGAACTGTCGCCGGTGGACATTGATCATTACATCGGCCGCGTGCATGTTCTCGACAAGGCCGGCGCCTATGCGATTCAGGAATGCGGCGAACTGATTGTGGCCGGCATCAGCGGACTCCGCAGCAATGTAGTCGGCCTTCCGGTGGAGGATGTTGTGAGGCGGTTGCAGGCGGCGTATTGAATCGGAACGGCGGCGTGCGGCATCAAGACGGATTGTGTCAAATCCTGGACGGGAGTATTGGGAATGCGCAGAGCTTGGATGATTTTGGCGGCGGTGGTCGTGGCGTGCGGCCTGTCGGCGACGGTGGAGGCGAAGCCGAAACCCAAAAAGGACGGCACGCCCGCAGTAGAGCCGACCCCCGCGCCGGGCGGCGTGAACCCCGATGACCCGACGATGCCGCCGGCGCTGCCTGGAGGAGGCAGGCCGAAGCCGGTTGCCGGCGGAAGCCTGTATGCCAAGCCGGATGCGGTGAAGGCCGCCGGTGGCCTGACGCTGCATTTCCCCGCGCCGGGAACGCGGACGGTCATCGCCTATGCCCGCAAAACCCGCAAGGACCGTTTCTCACGGGAGGATACGACCGATGAACAGCGGGAACTGCTGAAACCGTTCCGTGCGGAAATGCAGGATGGCGGCCGCACGGCGCGGTTCCCCGGGCTTCCTCCAGATTTCTATGACCTGATTGTGGTCGACCTGGACACGGACACCGTTTACGAGGGCGTGGACCTGCTGGCGGACGACAATCCCGCGCTGGCCGCGTCTTTGGCCGGCGACATGAAATGCACGCTGGCTCCGGCCACCGGCCGCATCGGCGGATTCGATGCCTTTTTCGACAACAAGCTCTGCGAACGCGTGGAGACGGACGGCCTGCGCGGAGCCGTGCTTGTCCAGCAGATGCGCCTCGGCCGGGCGCTGGCCGAGAGCGGGGCGGTGCTCAAAGGGTGCGTCCACAGCCTCGATGTGGTTTGGATGGCGAAGGGGACGGCGGACGGCGCCTGGCAAATCACCAGCCGCCAGCAGCTCCTGCGCGAGGAACTGCCGTTGCGCAAGTTCTTCGAATGGCAGTTCCGCCCGGAACTGCAGGGCGTGCGCATCGGCGCGGACCCCAAGGATATCGGCATCGTACTTGCCGCCGACATCAAGGCGAAGTAGGCTTCGCTCCATCCTTCAGCGGCTTGACGGCGCCTTTTTCCCCGGCGCTCCCTTTGCCGCCGGCTCCTCCCACTGGTAGACCCGCACGTAGTCAATCAGATATTTCTGGGGGAGAACCTTGTCGTCAATCGGGCCGCCCCATTCGCCGCCGAGAGCCAGATTGAGGATGATGTAATGCGGCTTGCGGAAGGGGTTCTCCCCGCCGCCCGGTCCGGCCTTGTCCAGGGGGACGCTGTGGTATTTCTGCTTGTCGAAGAAGAAGTCGATCCGGTCGGGATGCCATTCAATGGCGTACAGGTGGAAATCATCGGACGGCTTTTTGGTGTTCATGATCCCACCGTTCGACTGGTGCTTGCCGTCGGCTACTGGGAAATGGATGGTGCCAAAGATTCGGTCCGGATCCTTGCCGACAAATTCCATGACGTCGATCTCCCCGCAACGAGGCCAGCCGATTTGGCGTATGTTGTCCCCCAGCGTCCAGAACGCCGGCCACACGCCTTTTCCCCTGGGGAGTTTTGCGCGCATCTCCAAGCGGCCGTACGTCCAGCCGGCCTTGCCCTCCGTTGTCAGGCTGGCGGAGGTGTAGGCGGCGGTTTTCTGTGATTGCTGCCACGCATTGGAGCCGTCCTTGTAGGTGCGGTTCGGGAATGACTCCCGGCGACCCTCGATGACCAGCATGCCTTGCTCGACGCGCGAGTTTTCCCTGCGATCCAGTGTGTAGTACTGGGATTCATTGTTCCGGACAAAGCCGACCTCGTAGCCCCATTTCTTCGGGTCGGGACGCCCCGGCGTGTTGAATTCGTCGGACCATGTGAGTTTCCAACCAGCGTGTGTCAACCCGGGCAGAAGTGCGGCGGCGAAAATAGCGGTGATGGCGGCGTAACGGATTTTCATGCGGGGCTCCTTGCTGGTTTTGACAGGAGGAACGACCGGCTGTTCCCGGCAAAACGAAGAACGCCGGTGACGCACAAGGCGTTCCGGCGTTTCTGGATCGGGGGGGGCGGCTGAGGGAATCAGAACAGGACGGTGACGTCTTTCTTCCCTTCCGTGACGCGGCCGATGACGGCGGCATTGAAGCCAGCACCGCGGCAGCAGGCGAGGGCGGCGTCCACGGCGGATTGCGGCACCATCCAGACCATGCCCACGCCCATGTTGAACACATGGTGCATCTCCTCGGGGGCGACGTTGCCCTTGGCGCGGAGCAGCTGCATGACCGGCGGGACGGGCAGAACCTCGGCGCGGACTTCAACGGCGACGCCGTCGGGCAGGACGCGCGGGATGTTGTCATAAAAGCCGCCGCCCGTGAGGTGCGCCATGCCGTCCAGCGGAAGCCCCTTCTGCATGGCGTCGCGGATGGCCGGCCAGTAGCAGACATGCGGTTTCAGCAGGGCTTCACCGACGGTCTCGCCGCCAAGCAGGGCCGGTTTTTCAAGAAGGCTGGCCTTGCCGTCGGTCATCAGCAGACGGCGGGCCAGGCTGTAGCCGTTGGTGTGCAGGCCGCTGGAGGCCATGCCGATGACGGCGTGTCCCGGCTTGATCTTGCCGCCGGTAATCATCTTGTCCTTTTCGACGACGCCGACAATGCAGCCGACGAGGTCGTAGTCATCGCCGTACATGCCCGGCATCTCGGCCGTTTCGCCGCCGATGAGGGTGACGTTCTGCGCCTTGCAGGCGTCGGCCATGCTCGCCAGCACGTTCTCATACTGCGGGCTCTTGAGCTTGCCGGTACCGAAATAGTCGAGAAAAAAGAGCGGCTCGGCGCCCTGCACGGCGATGTCGTTCACGCAGTGGTTGACGATGTCATGGCCGACGAAGCGGTGTTCGTCGAGCGCGTTTGCGACCATGAGCTTGGTGCCCACGCCGTCAATGCTGGAAACAAGGACCGGCTTGTTGTAGCGGCTCAGGTCCAGCTCAAAAAGGCCGCCGAATCCGCCGATGGCCGCGAGCGCCTCGGGGCGGCGGGTGCTGGAGATCTTGGCCTTGACGCTGTTGATGAGGGCGGCCTTCTTGTCGATGTCGACACCGGCCTGGAGGTACTGCGTGCTGCGCGTTTTCACAAAAAACACCTGCTATGGGGTGGATGGGGAGAAACAAAAAACCGCGCCTGCCCCGGTGTTAGCGGGGCGACACGTAGTTGTACTGCCAGTCGGCGGGCGCATTCCAAGGTTTCGGGTCAATCCGCCGGTCATCGGGAGGCGTGAAGGCGTCCGTCTCCGTCTGGCATCCGGTCAGCGGCAGAAGTGCCAGCAACAGCAGTGCGACAATCAGGATGCGCTTCATTCGTCGTGTCTCCTGCACCCCCGGGGGCGGATCAGAATCCGCCCAGCGTGAAGAGATCCAGGAACTGGAGAACCAGCGCCGCGACAAGGAGAAGGAGGCTGAATACGCTTGAGATGGTCGTGAAGTTCATGAATCCATCCCCTTTCTTACGGCTTGATCAGGTAGACGTCGTCGCCGACGTGGATCGGGTTCTTCGCATTGACCGGGATGTCCGGCAGGATTTCGGCAACGCTGTGGTTCTGGAACGATTTGCTGACCTGGATGCGGGCGACCAGCTTGGCATTCTTGCCTTCACCGCGGCTGACGAGAAGAACCCACGGCTCACGGATTTCCGTACGTCCCAGGCTGAGAACCACAAACTGGAACTCGCTGTTGATCTGCAGAACCTTGCCGTGGAGGTTGGCCTTCGGCTGGAATTCGCCGGAGTTCAATCCTGAATCCTTGATCTGTTTTTCCAGCTTGGCAATCTTGTCCGAAAGCTCGGTATTGGCCTCTTTTTCCTTCTGCAGATCCTTGGTCTTCTTGTCGAGGGCGACGACGACGGCCTCATATTCCTGGGTCTTCTTCTCAAGCTTGGCCTTCTCCGCATCGAACAGCACGAGCTGATCTTGGATTTTCTTGTAGTCGGTGGCCAGCGTGTCGAGCGCGCCCTGGTATTCCTTGGGATCCTTGATCATATCCTTGTTGGTCGACCAGGCCATGTTCGAATTGGTCACGCTCTCGATGCCCTGGACGATGGAGTCGGCGTACTTGTTGCAGCGGGTGAAGAGGTTCGTGACGTTCGTGTTGAAGTCGTCGATTGCCGCCTGATGGGCGAATGCGGCAGCCCCGTCGGCGTCGGCCTGACGCTCACGGAACCCCTTTTCCTCCAGCGGGTTGCCGATGGTTGTGGCGGCCTTGAGGTATCCCTGGATCATGGCGTCATCGCGGGCTCGGACGCTGGCGGCATAGCTGACGATGCTCTGGCCGGCTTCCTTGTAACGGGCGGCGGGCTTGAGTTCCTTGAGGTTCTTGAGGTCGGTGAGCTTGATCTGATCCTCGGGCATGCTGAGGATTTTGCCGATTTCAGCCAGCTGGTCGGCAAGGTAGTCGCGCTGGAGCTGGAGTTCCTTGGCCATGGCCTTGGCCTTGTCCAGCGTGTCGTTGAACGCGGCGTTCTGTCCGTCCGGTCCCTTGCCCTTGTGGTACTCGGGCCAGCTGAGGGTGCCGCTGTCGGGGGTCTTGGTGGCGGGGTCGGCGGGGATGAACGTGGCGGTGGCCTTCAGGTTGGTGCTGCTGTTCTCGTCCATGGTCTTGCAGATGGCGGCAGTCGTGGAGGCCAGCTTATCCGACCGGTCACGGAATTCGTTGCGGCGCTGGGCGAGGATAAAGCTCATCACCGTCGCGGCAATGGCAAAAACCAGAATCACAACGCTCAGGATCCGACCGGACTTGTTCATGCTGTCCTCCTCGCTTGGCCAATCATTTGGTCCGAAGATTTTTGAGATGGATTACGGTGCTGTCAAAATCGGCGTTCCGCCATGCTTTGCGGAATGAATTAATGCATAAACGCGGCTAATATGACGTGACCAATCCACAAAACCAAGTCGTTCCAGAAAAAAAACACGCAGATGGCCGCAAGCGAAAGATAGGGGCCGTAGGGCAGGCTGCCGCCGCTCCCGCGCCGGAATGGCAGCGCCAGGCATCCCGCCACCATGGCGGCAAGCGAGGAGAAGAGGATCACGCAGAGCACGGCCAGAGGCCCTAGGAACGCGCCGATCATCGCGGTGAGTTTCACGTCGCCGAGGCCGAGCACCTCGCGGGAGCGCCAGGCACGGGAAGCCGTGCCCTCCAGCGAGAGGATTGCGGACGCGGGCACGAAGAGATCCCCGACCTCGGCGCCCTCGTCGTCCAGACGCACGATGGTTTTCCGGATGTCGCGGTTCCGTACGGCGCCGTCCTCGCCCCGCCATTCCAGTTGTCCCCGCACCATGCGCAGTTCGCACGCCTCGTGGCGCGGGCCGATCAGCTCGTCAAGCGCGACGGACGCCGCGCCGCCAATCCGGAGTCCGCCGGGACCGAACGAAACCGCGGATTCCGCCTCCGGAAGCGCCACGTCGCGCCGCCCCCAGAACACCGTTCCAAGCACGCGGGCCGACGCCATGAACGCCCCGCCTGCGGCCATGCCCAGCAGGGAGGTCAGGAGCGCGAAACCCGCGGTGCCCGGCTGCAGCCAGGAAAAGGCCGGCAGGGGGATCGAGTCGTGCAGGCATTCCGCGCCGTGCCCCGCGCAGCCGGGGAAATGGATCGAGCCGGGAAGCACGGCGGGAATGGCCAGCGCGGCCAGCAGGCCGGTGACGACGAGCTTGTCGGGGATGATTCCGTGCTCGGCGTCGATGACCGCCGCCGCCAGCAGCACGCCGGCCATGAACAGGTAGCGCACCGTGGACGCCCACGGAAGCCCGGCGTGCGCAATCCCTGCCCAGACGGCGGTGAAGAGCAGGGCGGTGAACAGTTCGACGACCGGGTAGCGGACGGAGATCGGGGCTTTGCAGTAGAAGCAGCGCCCCCGCAGCACAAGCCAGCCCAGGATGGGCACGTTCTGCCAGACCGCCAGCGGATGGTTGCACTTCGGACAGTGGCTCCCCGGGTGCGAGAGGGATTCCCCGCGTGGCAGGCGCCAGATGACGACGTTCAGGAAGCTGCCGATGCAGGCGCCCATCATGAAGACGAAAGCGGTGACGAGCAGCTCCAGTTCGCGGAGGACTTCCGGCGGAATCGGCGGGTTCATCGGCGGCTCCCTTCCAGCGCCCGTGCCAGCGCCGCGCGCATGGCGTCGAGCGGCGCCGGGAGGCCGGTCCACAGCGTGAAGCTTCGGGCGCCCTGGTGCAGCAGCATGCCGGCGCCGTCCGCCACCGGGCAGCCTCGCGCGGCGGCGGCACGCAGGAACGGCGTGGGGCGGTAGATCATATCCATGACCGGAACACCGGCCGGAATCAGTTTCGGCGCAAGCGGTAGCGGGTCCGTGTCATGCAGGCCGAGCGATGTCCCCTGCACCAGGATGCCGGCGTGGGCCAGTGCGTCCGCCAAGCCTGTGTCGGCGGGGGAATGGCAGCGGGTTTCCATGCGGAGGCCGACGGAGGCCAGATCGCGCGCCAGCGCCTCGGCCCGCGACACCGTGCGGTTGACAAGCACGAGCCGCGCCGCGCCGGCGGATGCCAGGGCGAACGCCGCCGCGCGCGCCGCGCCGCCGCAACCGATCAGGACGGCGGTTTTTCCGCTGATGCCGAGGCCGAACGCCTCATGCAGCGCCTCAAGCAGTCCGTACCCGTCCGTAGAATATCCCAGAAGACGGCCGCCGCGCACCACGACCGTGTTCGTGCTGCCGGAGAGGCGGGAGGTTTCATCCGCCTCGTCCACGAGCCGGGTCGCCTCCTCCTTGTGCGGGACGGTCACGTTCCAGCCGGAGTAGCCTTCGTCGCGCAGTCGGCGGAAGGCATCCGGCAGCCCGCCGGGGGGAACCGGCACCGCCTCGTAGACGGCGTCGATGCCGAGCGCGGCGAAGGCGGCGCCCTGCATGGCGGGGGATCGTGAATGCGATACCGGATGGCCGACGATGGCGTAGCGTGCTGTCATGGAAGCGGTTCCGGCGGCGTTCAACGGACGGAGACGGTGGCGGTGGCCGCCACCGCGGGCGGTGCGGGGGGCTTCCCCGTGGCGGCGAGGTCGGCGACGACGCGGATGGTTTCGTCAAGCACGAGATCCTTTGCCGGCGGCTCCCCGCCGTCGCCCACTTTCCGGCCGGAAGCCTTGCGGGCGGAGGCGAGCATGTCGTCGATGTTCTTGGCGAACGCCTCCTCATCCTCCATGAGTTTCTCGCGTTTTTTCCGGTTGAGCGGGAGCTCCTTCATGCCGCGGAGTTCGCCGAAGTGTTTGACGGTGGAGAACAGCGTCTGGAATTCCTGACTGGCGGCCACCCGCTTGCTGGAAAGGGCCTTGATTTGCGCCAGGAACGGCTGGATGTCCCGGACCGGCTCCGGTTCCAGGTTGGCAATCTCGTCCCACGGCAGGGCGTTCGGCAGCTTGGACTCGCCGAGCTCCATGTGATCGGTGAACGAGGGGAAGACGATGTCCGGGACGACGCCCTTGAGCTGTGTCGAGCCGCCGTTGATGCGGTAGAACTTGGCGATGGTGAACTTGATCGAGCCCGGAGCCTGCCGCGGCGTGAACGGTGTCTGGCGCAGGGCGTTCTCCAGATTGAACACGGTCTGGACGGTCCCCTTGCCGTGGGTCGAGGCGTCCCCGAGGATGACGGCGCGGTGGTAGTCCTGGAGCGCGGCGGCCACGATTTCGGACGCGGAGGCGCTCATGCGGTTGACCAGCACGGCGAGAGGGCCGTCGTACAGCGCCTTGCCGAGCTTGTTGTCGCGCACCGCGACGTCGCGGTTGTTGTCGCGCACCTGCACGACCGGGCCGTCCGGGACGAACATGCCGGTGATCTTGATCGCCTCATCCAGGCTGCCACCGCCGTCGAAACGGAGGTCGAGGATGAGCCCGCCCACGCCGTCGGCCTTCGCCTTTTCCAGCAGGCGGCGCACGTCGCGCGAGGCGCTCTTGTAGTTCTCCGGATCCTTTTTGCGCCCCTCGAAATCCTCGTAGAAGCCGGGGAGCGCCAGCACGGCGACCTTGAGCGGCTTGCCGTCGGCCCCGGGGATTTCCCGGTACTCGCACTTCGCTTCCTGTTCCGTGAGCTTGATCTCGTCGCGGATGAGCGTGATGACCGTCGGGACGCCGCCCGGGTTCTTGCCCGCGCCGATGATGCCCAGGACAACCTTCGTCCCTTTCTCGCCGCGGATCATGCGGACGACCTTGCGCAGGGGGATGTTCACGATGTCAACCAGCTCCCCGTCCTCCTTGCCGACGGCCACGATCCAGTCGCCGTCGTGGATGCGCCCGTCGAGCCCGGCCGGCCCGCCCGGCATGACCTCGGAGACCTTGACGTATCCGTCCTCACTCTGCAGCACGGCGCCGATCCCCTTGAGGGAGAGCTTCATCATCATGTTGAACTCCTCCTCGCTCTCCGGCGCCATGTAGTCCGAGTGCGGGTCGTACGTCTGGGTCACCGCGTTGAGGAAGACCTCAAGCACGTCGACCTTCTCGTTTTCTTGGAGCGCCGCCAGCAGGCGGTCGTAGAAAAGGCCGGTGCGCTCGGCGGGCGTCTTGGTGGAGAGCTTGCTGGCGATTTCCTTCTTCGCGGCGGCTGGATCCTTCTTGGCCTTCTTCTTCGCCTCGGCTTCCTTCTTCGCCTGCATCTTGTCCGCCATCGAGTACATCAGGAGCTGGTTTTTCAGGCGGAGACGCCACACGTTGTCCAGCTCGCTGGTGTCTGCGCACCACGGGGACTTGGAACGGTCGATCAGGAATTTCTCGTCCGTCGAAAAGTCAGGCTTATCCTTCAGAAATTCGTGTACGAACGCCGTGCGCTCCTGCACCCGCTGGATGAAGCGTGCATAGATGCGGTAGGCGACCTCGCAGCGGCCCTTGGCAAGAAGGTCGCCCATCTGGTCGCGGTACGCCGAAAAATCCTGGATGTCCGACGTCAGGAAGAAGGAACGCTCATGGTCCAGCCGGTCGAAATATGCATCGAAGATTTTCGCCGACATCTGCTCGTCGAGCGGCAGGCGTTCGTAATGCATGCGCGGCATGATCATCGCGGTGAGCCGTGTGACGACGCCTTCCAGTAGCCCCGGTGCTGGCGGCTTCCACGGCGCGGCGGCCACGGCGGGCTTCTCCGGCTTCGGCGGCGGCGTGGTGCCGCAGGTCACGCCGGAAACGGTCAGAAGCAGGGCGACGGCCACGCGGGAAAGTGCGTGCGGCAGGAACGGTATGGAAATCTTCATGCTGGCGATGATTCCGTGGGGGTTGTGCCTGTTTGCGGGGCGGGGTGAACGGTGCGGCCCGGTGTGTGTTTGACACGGCGCGCGGCCTCCGGTTGCCGCGCATAACCGTGCGTGCGGAAAGGGACAACATAATGGCGCTATTTGCCGCCGCCAGCGCGCGGAACGGCTTGCCCGTCCGCCGCGGGGGGCGGGCGGCTGCCGCCGGCCTGGAAGCGGATCTCCGTCACCGCGCCCGACGTGAAGAGGCGGATGCGTTCCTGGATCGCCGGCTTGTGCATCCGCTCCAGCGCATAGAGCCAGGTGGAGTCGGCAACCTCGACCAGCAGCCGCGTCCCTTGCAGGACCGCGGGCCGGCTCCGTTTCGCGGCGTCCGGCCCCACGAGCTTCGGCCATTCCGCTTGAATGGACACAAGCAGCGGCGCCGGGCCCGCGGCGCGGATCTTCGCCAGCACGGCGTCCACGGCCGAACCGGCGGCCCGCGGCCCGCGTTGGTGCGCCGAAATCTCCGCCGTCGCCAGTTTGTCCCCGAACCAGGCGCGGAGCGTCTCCTCGCGGTCGCGCTCGCGGCGGCTCGGATGCCGGTGGAAATGCGAACGGCCCGCGTTGTCACGCAGATCCATCCAGTTTCTGTCCGGTGCCGGGTCGGGTTGGGTGTCGGTGCTCATGGGAGCCGCCTTCTGTCGGCCGGTGCCAATGTGGTGCCACTCCGTCATTTTTCAACAGCCGCCGGCGCGCAAAACGGGCGGGCGGCAGGACGGGAGCGTGGGCATCTTGCCCGCTTCCGCCGGGCGTCCCGCCCGGTGCATGATATTGAAACGCAAAGGCGCGAAGGCGCAAAGAGTAGAAGAACGTTCAACGCTCAACTTTCACGTCGGCCGGACGGGAGCGCGGCCACTCTTTGGCGAGCCGTTCCAGGACCAGCGGCAGGGCTGGCGGGACGTCCTTGCTCGATTTCAGCACGTTGCGGACGGCCGAAAGGTGGGTGCCGGGGACCGTGACAAAATCGGCCACGCCGTCGAGCTTGGCGGAACGGACCGACACGCAGCCGTCGCCCACCCCCTCCGCCAGCGACTCCATTTCCTGGTGGAATTTCTCCATGGCCCCGCGCTTGGCCGCGTCGGACTCGTCACCGGCGGCCTTCGCCATCGTTGCCAGGCTCTCCTTTGACACCGGACTGGCCACCCCGGCGATGATGGAAAACGCCACGTCCGGCGGGTTCGGCCGGGCGTTCAGCTCCTTCAGGAAAGCGCTGCCCGGCGCGAGATCCGCGCCCGCCTCGCCGGTGCCGTCCGCGAAACCGGACAGCAGATGCCCGCTGCCGTTGAACAGCCGCACGCACTGGTCCCGCAGCTCCACGGCGAACCGCGCGTGGGCCAGCGGCGAACCGTGGTTCGGCGTGCAGAGCATGATCAGGTGCCTGACGGCGGGCAGTTCGCCGGCCTTCGTCCCGGCCGCATAGCCGATTCCGGGGCTTGTCAGCATCTCGCGGCTGACCAGCCCGCCCATGCTGTGCGCTACGATGATGGCCTCCCTGGCACCGCGTGTCCGGAGGCCGGCGAGGGAATGCAGCAGGTAGGCGGCGGAGGGGCGGACCGCCTGGTCGTTCGGATAACGGAACTCGCAGACCGTGTACCCGGCGCCCGCCACCGCCGGGCCGATGTTCATCCACAGCTTGCCCGGTTCGTCCAGCCCGTGAACCAGCACTACGACCCGCTCCGGGAGCTGTTCCGGCAGCGCGCGCCACTCGCCGTCACCGTAGTGGCGCCAGCCGAACTCGGCCGCCGCCTTCGCGTAGCTTTCGGGGAACAGCTGCTTCAGCCGCTTCTGCGTCGCCGACACCGGTTCCGGCAAATCGGATCCGTCCGCCGTTTGGTTTGCCGCCCCGGCTTCAGCCGGCGTGTTTTTGCTTGTAGTCCCGCCTTCAGGCGACGTGCCTGGAACGGCCGGGGCCGCCCCCACCGTTGCGGCCAGCGCAAGCAACGCCGCCGCCAGGAACAGCCGCCGCGCACACTTATAAAAAATACCGTAGCTTTTCGTCACAAGTAGAATCATCCACAGATTGCACAGATTTTGGATCAGAAGATACTATATGGGGCATTAAATCAACAGGTTTTCATTGCCAAAAATGGTCGATTTGATTACTAACGATTCACAACATCTTGCGGCCAAACTGTCACCATGCACCCGTCCCTAAGGTTCGTGACGGAGCCGCCCAATTACAATACATCTTCACGCCATCCACCCAGATATGCCATCCCAAGCTAAACTAAAAGAATATTCGGAACACCCCTTGGCCATTAATCTGTAACCAACAGCACCCATAAGATACCGGCCGCCAATTTTTCCCAACAATGACCCCAAATCTTTAATTCGCTCCCTGTTCTTCGATTGGTTGGCGCATGTAAGGGTATACAATTCTGCTACAATTAAGTCCAGATTTTTCCCCATACTTGAAAGTGTTTTTGCATCATTCCTAATTTGATTTTCCAGATCGGAAACGGTTGAGAGAACGGTTAAATCATTATCGAACCTAATATCAAAGTTGGTTTTTTTTGTTCCAGTAAATTTAGCAAAGAAACAATTTGCATCATCTATTAGTTTTTCCAACATATCTTTTTGACATGGGATGGAAATATACTCTCCGCAAATATCCTTTTTTCTGGAAGATGTTTCCATGTATTTGTGAACGCATTGCGTACAGGCAAAATACAATTCCTTTCCGTTGGAATCCTTTATTGATGCCTGGAACAAATGCTTTTTGTCAATGCAAGATTCAAACTCAGCCATAGCCTGATCTTCATGCATGATCGCCACTTCAGAATCTACAGCGCAATGACTGGTTTCTCCACAAAAATCACACCTTTGTGGCTTGGCAGGCGGGAATCCGGGTTGCTGCCATCCACAACTCCAGCATCGAAGACGTCCTTCCCACGATCGAAGTAGACCGTGTCCATTTGGACATCGCCCCCATTCTAATCCACATTGACTACAATGTAACGTGTCATCCCAGTCATGTTTCATAGACTTAACATCAAGAAGCCCACAGTGACGGCATTTACAGCCTGAATAATAATCATGTTCTTCATTACGATTTTTCCCACATTTCAAACATTTGCATCCTTGCCACACATGTAGGCCGAAAAAGCACATCAAACTCATTTGGAATCTCCTGTTTATTAATTTATAAAAACCAGGCAACCATATTCTTCACATTTTTACGCAACAATTTGTACAGAGAATCTGGACGGCGTGCTTCTTGATTGCGTTTCACAGTCATCCCACGGGCTTTGAGTTTTGAGTAGAAAAGGGCCGGTCATGGCGTACTTTCTTTTTACCACAAAAGGAGGCACTGCCATGAAACCGACCCGGCATCAATTTACCGTGCTGAAGCAAATCTGCGACTTG
>CAIXRA010000039.1 GCA_903921725.1 uncultured Lentisphaerota bacterium | reverse complement strand
TGGCGGCGGGGTGCAAGCCAGCCAGCGAGGTGAAGGCACGCCAGGAACCCGCCAAGCCGGCAGCGTCAGCGGCATCGACACCAGCACAGGTACTCAAGGTCCCTGCCGGCTGCAAGGCCAAGGCCGGGACGGTGATGGAGCCGTACACCAAGACCGGCTGGGCGACGGAGGTTGTCCACGAAAAGACCGGCATCGAGTTGGTGTATATCCCCGCCGGGACGTTTGTGATGGGTAGCCCGAAAGATGAGGCTGGGCGGTTTGATAACGAGGCCCAGCACCGGGCGACGCTCTCGCAGGGGTTCTACATGGGTAAGTACGAGGTGACGCAGGCGCAATGGCAGAAGATCATGGGGACGAATCCATCGTATTTCAAGGGCGATGCTTTGCCGGTTGAGCAGGTGTCTTGGGACGACTGCCAGTCGTTCTGCTCTCAGGCTGGCCTCCGCCTTCCGACGGAGGCTGAGTGGGAGTATGCCTGCCGTGCTGGTAGCACGGGTGCGTATGGCGGGAGTGGGAAGCTGGATGAGGTGGGGTGGTTTTATGACAACAGCGGCCGTACAACTCATGCCGTTGGTCAGAAGAAGCCTAACGGCTGGGGTTTGTATGACATGCATGGGAACGTCTGGGAGTGGTGTTCGGACTGGTATGGCGCGTATCCGACGGGCGATGCGACTGATCCGACTGGCGCTGCTACGGGCTCGGGCCGCGTGGGCCGCGGCGGCAGTTGGAACCGCAACGCGCGGGATTGCCGGTCGGCGATCCGGAACGGGTACGAGCCTGGCTATCGGGGCGGCCTCCTGGGCTTCCGTGTTGTCTTGCCCGCAGTTCAGTGAGCTGACGAGGGCGTCGGCGCGTGAGCGGCGGCGTTCCGGCGGAGCCGGATGGGCGGAGCCCAAGCGGCCCGCGAGCAAGCAAGGCGTCCGAGAGTGCAGGGTGTCCTGAAGAAAACCGTCCCGCCGTAGGCGGGCGAAATGGTAGCATTGGCCTGCTTGATAAAGACCGCCAAGAGCAAGCCGGAGGATGGCGTCCGACCATCCCCCGGCTTTCCTGTCTCTTGTCGCTACGCCGCCAGCTCCAGGCGGTGCAGGCTCCTGTTGCGGTGCCGGCCGGCGGTGCGTGGTTTGCGGCGGAGGGTCAGCCTTTGGGCGGGTTGCCCTTCTGCGAGCCCTGGTGGCGGACGATCTCGCCCTCCAGCATGTAGATGACGTCCTCGGCGATGTTTGTCGCATGGTCCGCAATGCGTTCCAGGTTGCGCGAGATGGACAGCATCTGCAGGAAGCCGATCGTGTGTTCCGGATGCGCGGCGGCGGCGGTGGAGACGAGCCGGTAGATGCTGCCGTGCATGGCGTCGACCCGGTCGTCGGCCTCCATCACCAGGCGCGCCATCTCCGCGTCCCTTCGCACCAGCGAATCCAGGCTCCGGTTGAGCATCCGGCGCACCTTTTGCGCCATCTCCTGAAAGTCGAACTCCAGCACCGGCGGCGGCAGCTCCACCAGGTTGACGGCCCGCTCGGCGATGTTTGCGGCCAGGTCGGCGATGCGTTCCAAGTCGTTGTTAATCTTGAGCACGGTGACGATGCAGCGCAGGTCGGTGGCGACCGGCTGGTAGAGCGCCAGCGCCTTCAGGCACTCCTCCTCGATTTCGACCTCGGCGCGGTCAATCATGTCGTCGCGGGTGACCACCTGGCGCGCCAGGACGGTGTCCTTCTGCTCCAGCGCGCGCACGGCGTCGCCGACCATTTGTTCGACGCTGCCGCCAAGCCCCAGAAGAAGCCGCTGCAGATGCCGGATTTCAAGCTGCAAGTGAATGGACATGGGTTGTCTCCTTTATGCTTGTCCTGTATTGTCGGGTTGACCCGCCGGACCGCCGCTCCTCCGCATGCACAATCCGCCTTTTTCCCTCCGCCTTCTTTCTTCTTCTCCCGCTTCCCTGTTCTTCACCCAAATCGTCCCGTGATATAGTCTTCCGTCTGCTTGACCAGCGGGGCGGTGAACAGCTCCGTGGTCGGCGCGTACTCCACCAGTTCGCCGACATAGAGGAACGCCGTGTAGTCGGACACCCGCGACGCCTGCTGCATGTTGTGCGTCACGATCACGATCGAATAGTCCTTGCGGAGTTCGCCGATGAGCTCCTCCACTCGCGCCGTCGAGCGCGGGTCCAGCGCCGAGCACGGTTCGTCCATCAGGATCACCTCCGGGTTCACCGCGATGGCGCGTGCGATGCAGAGCCGCTGCATCTGGCCGCCGGAGAGGCCGAGGGCCGACTCGTGCAGCCGGTCCTTCGCCTCCTCCCACAGCCCGGCGCCGCGCAGGCTCTTCTCCACCGCCTCGTCCAAGGCGGTGCGTTTCGAGACGCCGGCGATGCGCAGGCCGTACACCACGTTTTCGTAGATTGATTTCGGGAACGGGTTCGACTTCTGGAAGACCATGCCGACGCGCCGGCGCAGCTCGATCACGTCCAGCGCCGGGTCGGTGATCTCATCCGCGTCGATCCGGATGCCGCCCGTGATCCGCACGCCGTCGACCAGGTCGTTCATGCGGTTGAAGCAGCGAAGCAGCGTGGATTTGCCGCAGCCGGACGGCCCGATCAGCGCCGTGACCTGCTTGCGGGGGATTCCCATGGTGATCCCCTTCAGCGCTTCGGACTCGCCGTAGAAAAGCCGCAGGCCGTCCACCCGGATCACCGGGTCGTCCACCGTGCAGATTGCCGTCTCGCGTTTGGTCATGGAACTCTCCCATACTATCCACAGATTGCACAGATTACGCAGATAACCATTCTTTGTGGCCCTCTTTTGCCGCTCTATGTAATCTGTGTAATCTGTGGATTGTCTTTCTTCAGAACGCCCCGCCGGCGTAGCGTTTCCGCATGCGGTTGCGCAGCCAGACCGCCGTGCCGCTCATCACCAGCACGATCGCCAGCAGCAGCAGCGTGGTCATGAACACCATCGGCCTCGATGCCTCGACGTTCGGCGACTGGAAGCCGACGTCGTAGATGTGGAACCCCAGGTGCATGAACTTGCGGTCGAGATGCACGAACGGGAAGCTCCCGTCCAGCGGCAGCGACGGCGCCAGCTTCACCACGCCCGTCAGCATCAGGGGCGCCACCTCGCCCGCGGCGCGCGCCATCGCCAGGATGAACCCCGTCATGATCCCCGGCGAGGCCATCGGCAGCAGCACGCGTGTGAGCGTCTGCAGCGGCGTCGCCCCCAGCGCCAGCGAGGCCTGCCGCACGCCGGGCGGAATCGCGCCCAGCGCCTCCTCCGTCGCCACGATCACCACCGGCACGGTCAACAGCGACAGCGTCAGGCTCGCCCACAGGATGCCGCCCGTGCCCCAGGTCGGCGTCGGCAGCTTGTCCGCGAAGAACAGCCGGTCAATCCCCGCGCCCACGCCGTAGACGAAGAACCCCAGGCCGAAGATGCCGTACACGATGGACGGGATGCCGGCGAGATTGTTCACCGCGATGCGGACGCCGCGCACCGCCCAGCCGTCCTTCGCGTACTCCCGCAGGTACACCGCCGTCATCACCCCCAGCGGGAACGCGAAGATGCTCATCAGGAACACCATCATCACCGTGCCGATGATCGCCGGCAGCAGCCCGCCCTCCGTGTTCGCCTCGCGCGGCTGCCCCGACAGCAGCTCCCAGAGCCTGGCGAGATAAAGCCCGAATTTGGCTTGGAACGACATCGCGTTCGGGCGGTAGAGTCGCACGACCTGGCCGGCCGTCAGCGTCTTTTCACGCCCGGAGGCGTCCGCCAGCACAATCATGGCCGCCGCGCCGGACTTCGTCTCCGTTTTCACAAAACCGATGAACGGGCCGTGCTCCATGCGTTCGGCCCAGACGGCGTCCGGCGGATACGACTCGGCCTTGATGGCGGTGGTTTCAATCCAGCGGAAATCCGCGCCGTACATGTCGCGGTTGCCCACGCGGATCTGGAGCCGCTCCGCGCTGTGCGGCGTCTCCGCCTGCCGCCGCGTCACCTCGCCCAGCACGCGCGAGCCGTCCTTCAGCTCCAACAGGCTCAGGCGTGCCGGCCAAAACGCGCCGGCGCCGTTGGCCAGCACCACGCCCAGCATCAGGATCACCGTCAGCAGGATCAAGGCCAGCGCCGCGCCGCCCATCCAGATGAACGGCTCGCCGCGCTGCAGGCTGTTGGTTGTTTTTTTCATGGCTTGTTCATTCCAGGTTCCTCGTCATCCGGCAGATCGGACAGATTCGACGGATCGGACTGATCCGTCCGATTTTCTTATTCCGCATACCGTTTGCGCAGCTTGCTCCGGATGACTTCCGCCGCGGTGTTCAGCACCGAGGTCAGCACGAACAGCAGCACCGCCGAGAGGAACAGCACGCGGTACAGCGTGCCGCCCGCCGCCGCTTCCGGAATCTCCACCGCGATATTGGCGGAGAGCGTGCGCATGCCGGAGAACGGCCCCCAGTCGAGCACCGGCGTGTTGCCGGTCGCCATCAGCACGATCATCGTCTCGCCGACCGCGCGGCCGAAGCCGATGATGATCGCCGCGAAGACCCCCGGGCTCGCGCCCGGCAGCACCACGCGCCACACCGTCTGCCAGCGGCTCGCGCCCAGCGCCAGCGAGGCGGCCTTCAGGCTTTTCGGCACGTTCGAGAAGGCGTCCTCGGCGATGGTGAAGAGCACGGGGATCACCGCGAAGCCCAGGGCGAAGGCGATGACGATGCTGTTGCGCTGGTCCACGCGCCAGCCGGCCTCGCGGAAGAGCCAGAGCTTGAAGTCGCCGGCGAACAGCAGCCGCTCCGCCAGCGGTCCCAGCCACCAGGCCAGCGCCGCCGCGCCGAGCAGCACCGGCGCGACCACCGCGAACTCCCAGCCCTTGTCAATCCGCCGCCCGAGCGCCGTCGGCCGCACCAGCCGCATCCAGGACAGCATGAAAACGATGAACACCAGCGGCAGCGCAACCGCGAAGACCGCAACGGACAGGATGCCCGCCTCCAGCTTCGGGGCGAGCCACAGCGCCGCGATGAAGCCGATCACCACCGACGGCACCGCCGCCATGATCTCCACTGCCGGCTTCACCACCGCCTTTACCTCCAGTGGGGCGAACTGGCTGGTGTACAGCGCCCCCGCCAGCGCCAACGGAATCGCCAGCAGCAGCGCGTAGAAGGTCGCCTTCAGGCTGCCGAAAAGAAGCGGAATGAGGCTGAGTTTCGCCTCCGCGTCGTCGTTCGAGGAGGAGGACTGCCAGACCAGCTCCGGCTTGTCGTAATTCTCGTACCAGACCTTCCCGAACAGCACCTTCGCGCCGACCTCCGGGTGCGGATTCCGCACGGACCAAAGCGCCGTCCGTCCGTCCGCGCCCAGCGCACAGAGCGAACTCCCGCGCGCCGAAAGCGCCGGCACCGCCGCAGGGGAGATCCCGGCCAGCTCCAGCATCAGCCGTTCGCTGGTCATGTGGCTCACATGCAGCACGCCGTCATCCGACAGGCTCAGCACCCCCTTGTCGTGCTGGGTGAAGAAGAAGCGACGCACCGGCGACTTGTGCGCCGCCAGCGTGTGCGTCAGCGCCAGATGCTTGGCACCGTCGGGGCCGTAGATTGAGGCCGGGCTCCAGACCGTGACGCCGCCCGCGCTGTCGCCTACCGCCACCGACAGGTCGCCGAACACCAGCCCCAGCGCGGTCACCCCGCGGCCGGCGGCAAGCAGCCTCGTGCGGTCGAGCAGCTCCGCCTTGCCGCCCGTCACATCCCAGCGCATCAGCCCGCCGGACGCGGAGCCCGCGTAGAGCATGCCGCCGTCGCGGCTGAGCGTCCAGGCCGTCACCTCCGCCGCCGTTTCGACGGTGAACTGCGCCCGTGTCGTCTTCTCCTCGCCCATCGGGTCGGATTCGGTTTTTTCGCGGATGACGAGGAAGTTCCCGTCCGCCAGATGCCAGACCTGCGTCCCGCCGCCCTCCTCGCCGGGGCGCAGGGCGACCGCGGGGCAGGCAACGGTTGTGGAAGGGGCACCGCCCTCATTGCCGGGGCGCAGGGCGACGGCGGGGCAGGCGACGGTTGTGGAAGGGGCACCGCCCTCATCGCCGGGGCGCAGGGCGACGGCCTGGCAGGCGGCGGCGGAATGGGCATTGCGGGTGTCATGGACGTCGGGGGTGTTGCGGACGTCTTGTTCCGCTCTTCCGTTTTTCCGTTCGTCTTTTATTCCGTTCTTCCGTTCTTCCGTTCTTCCGTTCTTTGCGTTGATCCCGCCGTCCGTCACGCCCTCCGGCCGCTGCACCCGCCACAGCGTGCGGACTCCGCACGTTACGGATTTGATGCCGTCCGCCGCAGTTGCCGCCTTGAACTCGACCTTTACCGCCAGTGCCGCACCGTCGTCCCACAGCAGGCTGAAATTCTGTGCGCCCGCCGCCTCGCAGGCGACAATCTTCCGGTCCGCGCCGTCCGGACGAATCCTCTTCTTTTCCAAAAGTTTGCCGGACCCGACCTCGCGCAGTTCCGCCGTGCCGTCCGCACGCAGCGACCAGACGGCGAGCCGGTCGTCGTCCACCAGCACGGCCAGCGTGCCGTTAGTGGCTCCGGCGTCCGCCGCGCCCGGTGCCACGGCCACCGGCGACGCCTTGGCCGGGAAGAAGAGCGGCAGCGCCGTCGAGGCGATCAGCGCCAGCATGCCGAACACGCAGAAGATGACCCCGATGCCGCCGGTCTTGATCACCCACCGCGCAATCGTGTCCCGCCGTTTGATTCTGTGCAAGTGCCGTCTGTTCATGACCGCCCCTTTATGTCAGTCAATCTACCCCTTAATTGTTAGGGAATGGTTAGGGCGCATCGCCTGAGTGTTAGGAATGGGCAAGAATTCATGGGGCGGGAGCGCCTGCCATGGAAAAATGGAAATGTGCGCCGCTTCATGATCGTTGCGGAGAAGCACCCACGCAAAAGGCCGGGGGCGTTTTGCTCCCCGGCCTTTTGGTTTTCAGTCCGTAGCCCGTCTTCCCCGCTCAGCCCACCGCGTACTGCCATCCGCCGTTGGTGAAGGCGCGGGTGACGGTCTTGCCGTTGAAGCTGCGGGCGTTGACCGCGAACTTGTCGAGGATGCCCGCGACGGCGGCGGTCTGCGTCGGCGCGAAGCCGGCAGCCTGTGCGGCGGCGGCGGCGGAGCCGGTCCAGCCGGGGGCGGAGCCGATCCAGGCCTGGAGCTTGAGGTTCATGTCGTTGACGGTCTTGGCGGCCTTCTTGTAGGACTCCACGCCCGGCTGGTGGAACGCGTTGATGTGGATCAGCTCCGCGTACACCGCGACGGCGCGTTCGTACAGCGCGATCAGCATGCCGAAGCTGAACGCCTCGGCGGACTCCAGCACGATTTCGCTCACGCGGCGGCCCTTCGAGGTCAGCGCGGCGCCGAGGCCGGCCTTGAAGCCGTGCAGGTAATCGCCCATCGTCATGCCGTCGCCCATGGAGTAGGCGGCGGCGTCCTTGAGGATTTCGACGAAGGTGACGAAGAAATCGTCGCGGCCGTCGTTGAGCTGCTGGATGTAGGCGTGTGCGTCGGTCCCGCCCTTGTTGCCGTAAACCGTGAGCCCCTGGTGGACGGTCTTGCCGTCCAGATCCTTCTCCTTGCCCAGGCTTTCCATGACGAGCTGCTGGAGGTACTTGCCCATCAGGCCGAGGCGGTCGGAGTAGGGGACGACGACCATGTTGCGGTCGCCCTTCCCGTTGCCGGCAATGTGCCAGGCGGCGGCGAGGAGGCAGGCGGGGTTCTGCTTCGGGTCGGCGTTGCGGGTCAGCTCGTCCATGTGCCGGGCGCCGGCGACGAAGCGGGCGAAGTCAATGCCGGCGAAGGCGGCCGGGACGTGCCCGACGATGAGCGTCTCGCTGGTGCGGCCGCCGATGGAGTCGGCCATCGGGAAAACCTTGCGCCACTGGTTGCCCTTGGCGTGCTTGTCGAGCTGGCTGCCCTCCATCGTCACCGCCACGGCGTGCGGCGCAAACGGGATGCCGGCGGCCTTGTAGGCGGCCTCGGCGACGATCATGTTGTTCTTGGTTTCCTGCGTGCCGCCGGATTTCGAGACGGTGAGGACCAGCGTGCGCTTGAGGTCGAGCACGGCCAGCGCGTCGGTGATGCCGGCGGAGTCCGTGTTGTCGACGAAATAGAGTTTCGGGAAGCCGCGCCGCGCCGCCTTCGGCATCTCGTTCCAGTAGGGGCCGTTGACGCCCATCTGCAGGAGCTGCGGGCCGAGCGCGGAGCCACCGATGCCGTTGACCAGCAGCTGGTCGATTTCGCCGCCGGCGACGATTTCCTTCACGAACGCCTCGACGTCCTTGAACAGCGCGGAGTCCGCATAGGTCAGACGGTCGGAGAAGTGCGTGACCCTGCGCTTCTCGTCCGGGTTCTTGATGGCGCCGGCCTCGAGGCTCTTCATCTCCGCGAGCGCCTTGAGCAGCGGCTGCTGGAGCGCGCCGAACGCAGGGTCGGAAATCTGCATGCCGGTGAGGTCGAGGGTGAAGCCGGTCTTGCCGTCGGTGTACACGGTGGGCGTCGTCATGATGGCGGAAATTCCTTGCTGTTGAAAATGGACGGTCGGTGCAATGAAAAGTCGAATACTATAGTGCGTGCGCCGGCGTTTCCCGCTCCCGCCGCGGCGGCGGCTGCCGTCGCCGCCCGGGCTTCATTTTCCGCCTTCCGCCGACTTCTCCGCGTCGCCCATGCCATACTCCGCCAGCTTGCGGTAGAGCGTCCGCCGGCCGATGCCGAGCCTGCGCGCGGCCAGCGAACGATTCCCCTTGCATTCCTCCAGCGCCCGCAGCACCAGCGTTTTCTCGTTGGCGGACAAGTCCAGCGTGGCGCGTTCGGCGTTTCGTGTTTCGGGTTCCCCGTTCTGCGTTCGGCATTCGGCGTTCTGTGTTTGTCCGCCCTCCAGTTCCCGCGCCACGCCGCCGCGTACCTCGGCGGGGACGTCGCCGACCGTCAGCGTTGCGCCCCGCGCCATCACCACCATGCGCTCCACCGTGTTGCGGAGTTCGCGCACGTTGCCCGGCCAGGAGTAGGCCGTCAGCAGCTGGAGCGCGTCCGGGCCGAAACCGGTGATGCGCTTGCCGTTCTCCCCGCTGAACTGCTTCAGGAAATGGTTCAGCAGCAGCGGGACATCCTCCCGGCGCGCCCGCAGCGGCGGGATTTCGACGCCGACCACGTTCAAGCGGTAATAAAGATCCTCGCGGAACGTGCCGGCCTTCACCAGCGCCTTCAGGTCACGGTTCGTGGCGGCGATGACGCGCACATCGGTCTGGAAGGTCTGCGAGCCGCCGACGCGCTCGAAGGTGCGGTTTTCCAGCACGCGCAGCAGCTTGATCTGCGTCTGGGCGTCAATTTCGCCGATCTCGTCCAGGAACAGCGTGCCGCCTTTTGCGCTCTCGAAACGGCCGATGTGCCGCTCGTGCGCGCCGGTGAACGCCCCTTTCTCGTGCCCGAACAGCTCGCTCTCCAGCAGGTTCGGGTTGAGCGCGGCGCAGTGAACGACGACGAACGGGCGGTCGGCCCGCGGGCTGAGCCGGTGCAGGACGTGCGCCACCAGCTCCTTGCCGGTGCCGCTCTCGCCGGTCAGCAGCACGGTCGACCGCGCCGGCGCCGCCTGCCGCACCGTGTCGAGAACGGCAAGCATGGCGGGGGAATGGCTGATGACGCCGTCAAGCCCGTAGCGGTCGCCGAGCTGCTGCCGCAGCTCCCGGTTTTCCACGCGGAGGCGGCGCGATTCCAACCCCCGCCGGATCACCATCTCCAGTGCATCCAGCTTCACCGGCTTCGAGAGATAGTCGTAGGCGCCGACCTTCAGCGCGTCCAGCGAGGTCTGCACCGAACCGTACGCGGTGAGCATGACGATGAGCGGCGGGGCGGGGCGCGCGTTCACCTGGCGGATGAACTCCATCCCGTCCATGCCCGGCATGCGCAGGTCGGTGAGGATCATCTCCACCTCGTTCTCCGCCAGGAGCTGCAGCCCGGCGGCGGCGCTGTCCGCCAGCAGCACGGCGTACTCGTCCCGCAGCGCCCGGGCCAACCCCTCGCGCGTGTTCTTCTCGTCGTCCACCACCAGGATGACCGGCTTGATTGCGTCCATGAAATGATTTCCTGTTTTGGCCACAGAGGGCACAGAGAACACAGAGGAAACGGTCACTCGGGATGCTCTTTGCGCATCCGTTCTTCAAACTTCTTCACCTCATCAGACGGTTGCGGAGCACACTCCGGGTATGCTTTGGGTCTTGGCCGCGCCTTTTCCCGCAACTGCGCGGCGGTGTCATCATCGGCAATGTCCACCTTGGCAAACCCCAGCAGGAAGTCCAGCAGCTCGCCGGGATTAAATCCCAGCCGCACCGACGGCCCCAGCGCCGCGACCGCCTCGATTTGGGTGTAGTACGGCCATTTGGTGTGATAGAAGCGTTCGGACATTTCCGAAATCGAAAATTTGTTGCGCGGAAAACAGAGGCCACATTCGTTGTCGGCGCTAAACGATTTTCCCCGGTAGTCCTTTGATTCTCTCTCGATGTTAAATTCTGCCAAATCGAAACACTCTACACCAACGCAAAGCAGGGTTACGTCAAAACTGTCGTATGACGGTTTTTCGATGCTGCCGCCACGCACTCCCGCCATGTCGGATTGAAGCAGCAGACCTGTCCCCACCGGTCCCACGCGCGCCTTCGCGCCCACACCAAGGCCGCCGGTCACGGTGAAAATATCCGCCGCGTCCCGGCCGCGGTCTTTCCAGTAGTCGCCGACCGACGCGCAGCCGGATACCATTGCCGCAACCAGCGCCGCCAGGATAAATTGAAGGATTCGCCTCATGCAGCTCTCCATTTTTCTTGGGGCCTATGTCCTGGGTCAATCGCGGGTTTTCGCCTCAGGTTCTAGTTGACTATGTGACTCCGGTTGCCTCTTCACCCATTTTTCATAGGCCTTGGGATTTTGCCGATTCTTCTCCAGTGCTTCTTTTAGCGCCGCCTTCGGCACATCATCACCAAAGAGGTCCAACGTCGTAAATCCCAGCAGAAAATCCAGCAGTTCGCCGGGGTTGACGCCCACGCGGAAGCCGCCGCCAATAGCAAGCACGGCTTCGACTTGGGTGTAGTAATAATAGGGATACGTTGTGCCATCGTCAGGTGCGTTGTAAGGCCGGTAGGGCATTTTTTTCGCCCACACAAAAAAGGGAAGCGCAAGCGTCTCCTTGTGCAAGCATTCACCCTCGAATGCCTTGCCCCGCATTTTTAAGCGTTGAAACCACCCGTGCGGAATTATTTGATAGGTGTCGCTATCAGCATAAAACGATTGGCCATACAACCCAAACCATCCGCCATCAAAGGATTCCATGTGTGGTTCGTTTGAATTAATGACCGGATTAAGTTCGCCCACTTTAAAACATTGGCCGCCGCGCAAGCCCGTCATCTCCCAAAAGAGCAAAAGCGGCGACGCAGTAACAGGGCCGACTCGCGCACCCGCCCCTATGCCATAGCCGCCGGTCATGGTGAAAATGTCCGCCGCGTCGCGGCCGCGGTCCGACCAGTAGCCGCCGGTGGACGCGCAGCCGGACACCATTGCCGCGACCAGCGATGCCAGGATGAGTTGGATGATTCGGTTCATGGAATTGTCTTCCTGCAAGCGTGTTTTTCCAATGTGGGAGCGGCCTCGGTGCCGCGATTGCGGTGTCCGCACAACCAACCCCAGCCGAGCCAAGGTTTGCGATTTTGCTGAACCGGTGGCGCTGCGGATTGACGCGCCCCGCTGGGGCGCAATCTCATATTTCTTGTTTTCCTGGGGCTTACGCCGCCAGGCTAACCAACGGTCAACCCCTCCGGGGCGAACACCACTTTCCTTTTGCGCCCTTTGCGTTCTTTGCGGTTACTTTTTTCCGTCATTCCGTTATTCCGTCTGCCCCCGGACCGGCCTGCAACAGCCGCAGCCGCCGCTCGCGCAGCGGCAATCGCACCGTGAACACCGTGCCCGCGCCGGGCACGCTCTCGATGCCGAGCTCGCCGCCGTGGGCGCGCACGATCCGGTCCACGATCAGCAACCCGAGGCCGTGCCCTTCCTCCTTGGTCGAAAAGTACGGCTCCATCAGGTGCGTGAACGCCTGCGGCGTGATCCCCTTGCCGGAGTCCGCGAAGCGCAGTTCTAGGAACTGCCCCGTCTCCGCCGCCGCGATGCGCAGCGCGCCGCCGTCGGGCATCGCCTGCACGGCGTTCTTCACGATGTTGTAGAACGCCTGCCGGAGCTGTTCCGCGTCGCCGAGCAGCTGCGGGAGCTGTTCCGGGCAGGAGAGCTCCACCAGCACGCCGCGGTCCTCGATCTCGCGCCGCATGAATTCCAGCACGCCGGCCAGCACCGCATGCACGTCGATCTGGCGCATCTCCGGCGGCACCGGCCGCACCGCGCGCAGGAAATGCTGCACAATCGCATCCAGCCGGTTCACCTCCTGCAGCGCCACGTCCACCAGCTCCGCGTTCTCCGCGGCGTCGGCGCGCTTCTGCTTCGCCAGCTTCCGCTGCAGGAGCTGGAGATGGATCGTCAGGCTGTTCAGCGGATTGCCGATCTCATGCGCGACCCCGGCGGCGAGCATGGTGATTGCCTGCACCTTCTGCGACTCCAGCGTCTTCTGCGCGTCCTGATGCCGCTCCGTCACATCATGCAGAATCAAAATCGCCATCGGAATCTTCCGCTCGCCCGGCCCCTCCGCGTCCGCGTGGTACGGCACGAGGTAGAAGGTGACGAAGCGGTGCTCCGGATAGAACACCTCGATCTCCTGCAACGCCATCCGCCGCCACTCGTCCGCCTCCGCGTTCATCACCCGCGACCAGTCCACCTCGCGCAGAAACCGGTCCATGCGCATCCCGGTGCATTCCTCCGGCATGCCGAGCAGCCGCCGCGCCGAAGCATTCGAGAACTGCACCCGGTTCGCCGCATCCAGCACGACCACGCCTTCCTTGATCGTGTTGAACACCGTCTCCAGAAACCCCTTTTCACGCACCAGCCGCAGGACGTACCCCTGCACGCTGGTTGCGTCGAGACGGTCCAGCCGGTCAATCAGCTTGTCGAGAAAGCTCGGATTCGGTTTCATTCGTATAATTTCTCCGCACGGATTGCGCCACTCTGGCACACACTATACCCGCGGAAATTGCCGGTGGCAAACATTTGGGGCTGGTGCGCCATTTTGATGCATCCGACTTGGAGAAACGGGAAGCGCATGGAGTGGCACGCGTCACACGGAGCAAGCGGCCGGGTGACATCTGCCTGGTGTCCATGGCCTCGTCAAGGCCAGTCCCGCACCACAAGGCCCGTCTTCGACCTCCCGGAATTTTCTTCCGCATTTCCCGCGTTATGTTCCCTGCCTCTTCATGACAACCGCCATCTTCCAATCGTTCGATCCGTCGGCCCGCGGCTGGGGCGAAAACCTCGCGTTCGGCGCGCCCGAATCCGTGCATGAGGCGCATGCTCTTGGGGATGTGCCGCGCGTGCTCGCCGCCGCAGAAGCCGCCGCCCTCGCGGGCAAGTGGGTCGCCGTGTTCGTCGCCTACGAGGCGGCGCCTGCATTTGATCCGGCATTCCGCACGCATGAGCCCATGCCCGGCCTGCCACTGGCCTGGGCGGCGGTGTTCGCGGGGCCGGAGGAAAACGCAGAATTAAAAACGCAGAAGGCAGAACGGGCGGAACAGAAGACGCCGGACGCGGGATTTTCCGACTGGCAGGCGGACGTCTCCCGCGCGGAACACGAGACCGCCGTCCGCCGCATCCGCGACTACATCGCCGCCGGCGACCTCTACCAGGCGAACTACACCATCCCGCTTCACGCCACGTTCCGCGGCGACCCGCTCGACGCTTTCCACGCCCTCGGCGGAGCCCAGGGCGCCGGATATTCCGCCTTCCTCGACCTCGGCCCCCGAAAAATCCTCTGCTTCTCCCCCGAGCTCTTCTTCGAATGCGGGCCGCAGAAGTCAGGGGGCGGCGTCCTCCCGCCCCCTGAAACCCCCGGAGGGTGCCATAGGCACGGTGTTCTTTCAACACCAAAGGTTGCGAAGGGTGCAGGCGGAACCGGCGCGTCCGTAACGGCAACGCTACCGCCGCCTGCGCCCTCCGCAACCTTGCGGGTAAAAGTAAACCCGTGGCAGTGCCACTCTCCAGAGGGGTTCGGGGAGAGGCGAGAACGGCCTCTCCCCGATTTCCGGCGGCTCGTGATGCGGCCGATGAAGGGGACGATGCCGCGCGGGCGTTTCCCGGCGGAGGATCTGGCGCGGATGCGGGAGCTGGCGGCGTGCGAAAAGAACCGCGCGGAGAACCTGATGATCCTGGACATGCTGCGCAACGACGCCGGGCGCATTGCGGAGCCGGGGTCGGTGCGTGTTCCGCGCATGTTCGAGGTCGAACGCTACCGCACGGTCCTGCAGATGACGAGCACCATCGAGGCGAAGCTCGCCGCCGGTGTCACGCTTCCCCAAATCTTCGCCGCGCTTTTTCCGTGCGGCTCGATCACCGGCGCGCCGAAAGTCCGCACCATGCAGATCATCCGCGAACTCGAACCGCACCCCCGCGGCGCCTACACCGGCGCCATCGGCTTCCTCAAGCCCGGCGGTGCCGCCGTCTTCAACGTCGCCATCCGCACCGTCGTGCTAGAGCCGCTGAAGTCAGGGGGGGCCGTCCTCGCCCCCCCTGAAACCCCCGGAGGGTGCCACAGGCACGGTGTTCTTTCAACACCAAAGGTTGCGGAGGGCGCAGGCGCAACCGGCGCGTCCGTAACGGCAACGCCACCGCCGCCTGCGCCCTCCGCAACCTTGCGGTTAAAAGTAAACCCGTGGCGGTGCCACTCTCCAGAGGGTTCGGGGGGTGAGAGAATGTCATCCCCCGAGTTTCAGGCGGTCTTCGGCGTCGGCGGCGGCGTCACGTGGGATTCGACGCCGGAAGGGGAGTATGACGAGTGCATGCTGAAGGCGGCGTTTATCGCCGCGGGGCGGGCATCTTGCCCGGCGTGCGAGGACGGGAGCGTGGGCATCTTGCCCGCCCGGCGCAAGGATGATTTTGATTTGCTGGAATCGCTGCGGCTCGACGGCGGCGCCTGGTTCCTGCTGGAACGGCATTTGGCGCGGATGCGCGAGTCGGCGGACTATTTCAGCCGCACGTTCCCCGAGGCGGCGGTCCGCGCGGAACTCGAACGTGTGCGGAGTTCGCACTCCGCCGGCGCCTGGAAAGTGCGCCTGTTGCTCGACGCCGCCGGCATCCCCCGCGCCGAAGCGCAGCCGCTGCCGGTACAGAAGTCAGGGGGAGTCGTCCTCACTCCCCCTGAAACCCCCGGAGGGTACCACAGGCACGGTATACTTTCTAACCGCAGAGTTGCGGAGTGCGCAGGCGAAACTGGCGTGTCCGAACGGGCAATGCGTAATCCGCCTGCGGACTCCGCAACTCTTGGTGTTAAAAATAACCCGTGGCAGTGCCACTCTCCAGAGGGGTTCGGGGAGAGGCGAGAACGGCCTCTCCCCGATTCCTGGCGTGTCGCGCTGGCGTCGGAGCCGGTGGATTCGCGGGACGCGTTTCTGTTCCACAAGACGACGCGGCGCGTGGTGTATGACGCCGCGCGGGAGGCGCACCCGGCGGCGGACGACGTGATCCTCTGGAACGAGCGCGGCGAGCTGACCGAGTCGTGCTTTGCGAATCTGGTGCTTGAGATTGGCGGCGAACGGGTTACGCCGCCGGTGGAGTGCGGGCTTCTGGCGGGCGTGTTCCGGCAGGAACTGCTGGAGGCAGGCGTTGTCCGCGAGGGCGTGCTCCACAGGGAAGATCTCGCCAAGGCCGACGCGGTCTGGCTCGTCAACTCCGTGCGCGGCTGGATCCGTGCGGAGCTGGACGGGGCGAGGGCGTACAAACGGCCTCAAGCTTGACCGGCCGGCCATCCTCGCGTTTGTAGTTCCGCGCTTTAGGCGGCCAAGCGAAATCCAAACACCAACCCCCATCCAAACATCCCACAACTCCGGTTTTTCTTCCGGGCGACACGCCGGCAACCCCTTCAACGCCGGACCGCCTAAAGCGCGGAACTACAAACGGGGGAGCGTCTCGTGCATCCTCGCGGTTGGGTGATCCCATGGAATCTGCGAAATCTGCGGATAGATTCAGGGACCTATGAATGCGACACAACAGGAACGGTATGCGCGGCATCTGATGCTGCCGGAAATCGGGACGTCGGGGCAGGAGAAACTGCTGGCGTCCCGCGTGCTGATTGTCGGCGTCGGCGGGCTCGGTTCCCCGGCGGCCTTTTACTTGGCCGCGGCGGGCGTCGGCACGCTCGGGCTGATGGACGGCGACACGGTCGCGCTCAGCAATCTCCAGCGCCAGATCCTGCACGACACGCCGGGGCTCGGCCGCATGAAGGCGGTGTCCGGCGCGGAAAAGCTGGAGCGGCTGAATCCGGACGTGGCGGTGCGGCAGTTTCCGTTCCGCTTCACGGCGGAGAACGCGGCGGAAATTCTGGCGGAGTTCGACCTGCTGGTGGACGCGACGGACAACCTCGCCTCGCGCTACGTCATCGCCGACGCCTGCCACGCGGCGAAAAAGCCGTACATCCACGCCGGCGTCTCAGGGTTTGCCGGGCAGATGATGACCGTGCTCCCCGGGGAGACGGCATGCTACCGCTGCCTGTTCGAGGATCCGCCGCCGCGGGAAGTGCTGGAGCGTCCGCCCAACGGCCCGCTGGGCCCGCTCCCGGGGGTGTTCGGCGCGCTGCAGGCCGTGGAGGCGGTGAAACTGCTGCTCGGCCTCGGCGGGACGCTTGCGGGGCGCTTCCTGCGCTTCGACGCGCGGACCATGGAATTCCGCGTCACCCCCCTGAAGCGCAATCCGCACTGCCCGCTCTGCGGGTAGCCGGCATGATGGCACGGGGTGCCGCGCATTGCAATATTATAAAATCGTGATATTCTAATGGAGGAAAAAAACGGGAGACCCATTCCATGAAGATAGTCATTGTCGGCGGCGTGGCGGGCGGGGCGAGCGCGGCGGCGCGGGCCCGGCGGATGGATGAGACGGCGGAGATCGTGCTGTTCGAGCGCGGGCCGGACATCTCGTTCGCGAACTGCGGGCTGCCGTACCATGTGGGCGGCGTGATCCCGAACCGGGACAGCCTGCTGGTGATGACGCCGGAACGCTTTACGGCACGGACGGGGATCGACGTGCGCGTCCGCCAGGAGGTGACGGCGGTCGATTCGGCGGCGCACACCGTCACGGTGAAGCGGCTGGAAACCGGCGAAGCCTACACCGAAACCTACGACCGGCTGATCTTGGCGCCGGGCTCAAGCCCGCTGCGTCCCGACATCCCGGGCACCAACGATCCGGACGTGATGACGCTGTGGACGATGGGGGAGATGGACCGGATCAAGGCGCGGGTGGATGCCGGCGCGAAGCGAGCGGTGGTGGTCGGCGGCGGCTTCATCGGCCTGGAGGTTGCGGAAAACCTGCGGCACCGCGGCGTCGAGGTGACGCTGGTGGAGATGCTGCCGCAGCTGCTGCCGACGCTGGATCCGGAGATGGCCGCGCCGCTGGCCGACGAAGTGCGGCGCAACGGCGTGGAGCTTTGTCTGGGCGCGGCGGTGAAGGGGATTGCAAGGGAAAAGCAGAATTCAGAACGCAGAGCGCAGAATGAGGGGCCAACAAGCAACGCCGTTCTTTCCGTCGGGCTTGCCGACGGCCGGCGGCTGCCGGCTGATTTTGTGGTGATGTCGGCCGGGGTGCGGCCGAACTCGGGGCTTGCGAAGGCGGCGGGCCTGGAGGTCGGGCCGCGCGGCGGGATTGTGGTGAACGCGCGCCTGCAGACGAGCCATCCGGACATCTACGCGGTTGGCGACGCCATCCAGGTGACGGACGGCGTGCTCGGGATGCCGGCGCAGATCCCGCTTGCCGGACCGGCGAACCGCCAGGGGCGCATCGCGGCGGACAACGCGCTCGGCGCGGCGAAGGAATACCGCGGCACGCTCGGCGCGGCGGTGGTGAAGCTGTTCGGGCTCACGGCCGCCTCCGTGGGCGCGACCGAAAAGGCGCTGAAAAGGGCCGGGGTCGCGTACGAAAAGATCTACACGAACCCGTTCTCGCACGCGACGTACTATCCCGGCGCAAAGATGCTGCACATGAAGCTCCTGTTCGCGAAGGATGGCCGGATTCTCGGCGCCCAGGCGGTCGGCACGGAAGGGGTGGACAAGCGCATGGACGTGCTGGCGACGGCGCTGCACGGCGGGATGTCGGTGCACGACCTGGAGGAGCTGGAGCTGTGCTACGCGCCGCCGTACGGGTCGGCGAAGGACCCGGTGAACTTCCTCGGGTTCGTGGCGGCCAACGTGCTGCACGGCGACACGCGGCTGGCGTATCCGGACGCGTTGCCGGAGGATGCGCTGCTGCTGGACGTGCGCGAGCCGGCGGAGGTGCAGGCCGGCGCGTTGCCGGGCGCGGTGAACATTCCGCTGGGCCAGCTCCGCAAGCGGCTGGGCGAACTGCCGAAGGGGCGCGGGATCGTGGCCTACTGCGCGGTCGGCATCCGCGGCTACCTGGCGGAACGGATCCTGCGGGCGCACGGCTTCGATGTGCGGAATTTGAGCGGCGGCTACACGACCTGGAAGCTGTTTGAGGGAGAAAAACGAAAGTCGAAACTGGAAACTGGGGGAACTCCGGGCGCGTCCGTCCGTGAAACCCAAGCCGCCGCCCAGGACGACACCCGGGAGCCTGTTGCGGCGCCCGCCGCCGAACTGGACGTGCGGGGCATGCAGTGCCCGGGGCCGGTGGTGGCGGTGCGCAACGCGCTGGAGGCGCTGAAGCCCGGTGGGGTGCTGAAGATCCTGGCGGACGCGGGCGGGTTTGCGCGGGACCTGCCGGCGTTCTGCGGTGCGACCGGAAACGTGCTGGTTTCAATGAAGGAGGAGGGTGGAACGATGGAAGCTTTGGTGGAAAAAGGCGTAGGCTGCGCCGCTGGCGCGGCGATGATGAAGGGCGGGGCGGCGCCGGCCGCCGGGCCGGGGCGCGCGACGCTCGTGCTGTTCAGCAACGACCTGGACAAGGCGCTGGCGGCGATGATCCTGGCGACCGGGTTCGCGGCGCTCGGGCAGCCGGTGACCGTGTACTTCACCTTCTGGGGGCTGAACGTGCTGCGCAAGGAGCAGCCGCCGGCGGTGAAGAAGGATCTCCTCAGCCGGATGTTCGGGTTCATGATGCCGCGCGGGGCGCGGAAGCTCGCGCTCTCGAAGATGCACATGGCGGGCGTGGGCACGGCGATGATGAAGCATGTGATGGCGAAGAAGAACGTGCCGCCGCTGCCGGAGCTGATTCGCCAGGCGCAGGGTCTGGGTGTACAGTTCGTGGCGTGCGAGATGGCCATGAACGTCATGGGGCTGCAGAAGGAAGAGCTGCTCGACGGCGTGGAGACGGCCGGGGTTGCGGAGTTCGCGGCGCTGGCCTCGAAAAGCTCGACGACGCTGTTCATCTGAACCAAGCCGGGAGCGGTGCTTCCGGCGGACATGATACGGAATGCGCATGCGGGGGAGGGCGGCATGAAGACGGTGACGGGCATGATGCTGGCGTTGGGACTGGCGGCGGGGACGGCATTTGGGGCGGCGCCGAACAAGACGGTGATGATCAAGCCGTCCGGGCCGTCGGAAAACGCGTCGAAGGTCAAAACCCCGGATGAACCGTCGCCTGTGACGGTTGCGCCCGAGGCGCCGGCCGCCGCCGCGGAGGCTGCCCTGGAACCCGGCGCCGTCCCGGCGGGCTATGAGGCGCTTGCCAAACGGTTGGGGCTGTCCAAATTCCTGCTCTACCGCGTGCAGGGAAAGCGCATCGGGGTGACGGGTGAAAACGGCTATCTGCTGCTGACGGACGACTACGCGAAGGTGGACGGCCAGAAGGGCCCGCCGTCGCTTGCCGTGCTACTGGACGCGGAGGGGGCCGTGAAGCGCGTCGTCCTGCTGAGGACGCCGGACGACGCGGCGTGCGTGCGCCTGGTTGTTCCGCAGCTTGGCGTCCTCGAAAAGCAGACCGTGCTGACCGGCGAGGAGGCGCGCCCGGTTCTGGCCATCCCCGGCGCCGTCGAAACCTCGGCCGGCATGCAGAAGACGGTGAACGGCACGCTGGAGCTGTTCAAGCCGCTGTTCCGCAGGCTCGAGCAGAAGGACGGCGGACTGAATTTAGACGGGAATCCACTTTTGCCCGAAGGCGCTCCCGCGCCCGCGGCAACGCCGGCCGGCGATGCACCCGCACCCGCCGCTCCGGCATCAGCGGAAACCCCCGCGGCGGCGTGATCCGCGGAACCTGGGAACGCTCCGGCCTGCCTTGCGGAATCCGCAGGCTCCGGGGCGGTTCACCGCCTGGCGGCGGACCCGGCGCATCTCCCTCGCTCCGCCACGGCGCAGCCTTTCCGCGTTCATGTCCTGCTCGCCGGGCTTGCCGTCGTGGGCCGATCATGGGGCCGCATCTCTTTTGCCCTAAATTTCAGGCAAGGGTCTACACGGTGCCGGGCGCGTGCCTGACCAGGTGCCGGAGTTCGTCGCGGAGGCGCGCGGCTTCCTCGTACTGCTCGCATGCGATGGCGGTGTTGAGGCGGTGGCGGGTCTCCACCTGGAGCTCCTCCTCCGACGCCGGAGTGGGCTTGCGGGGCGCTCCCGCGCCCGTTTCGCCGGCACCGGCCCGTTTCAGCACGGCGCCGTCGGCGAAGATCGGCGCGTGCGTCCGCATGGCCATGGCGACGGCGTCGCCGGCCCGGGCGTTGAGCGAGGTGAGTTCGCCGGAGGGCAGTCGCGTCACGATGCGGCAGGCGACCGTGCCGTTTTGCAGCCCGCAGAGATCCACGCGCTCGAGCCGGCATTCAAGCAAGTCCAGGAGCCGTTTCGCCAGGTCGTGCGCGGGGGAGTTCGGCAGTAGGAACAGCTGGGCCTCGGGAAGCCCGATGCCGACCGGCAGGATACGCCGGCCGTCCATCGTGCGGAACACCAGCACGAATCCTTCATTGGTGAGCGACATGTGGCTGACGGACAGTTGCGTCATCATTGTCCGGCCCTCCTGCCGGCACTATATCCGGACGGCGGCGGCTTTTCCACCGGCGCTTCCTTCCCGCGCGTGAGGCGCTATATTGTTGGATTGCAGTCAGAAAATGCCGTCGAGAGGAATCAGTCGCCATGCAGGAATGGATGCAGAGCCTTTTGGATCTTCAGGAACGGGACATGCGGATGGCCAGGATCGAGGCGCTGGTCAAGTCCGTTCCGGCGGAAAAGGCGGCGGCGGAAAACGGGCTGAAAGCGGCTGAGGCCGCCCGGCTGGCCGCGAAGGAAGGCGTTCGGAACGCCGAGATGGCCATCAAGGCCGTCGAACTGGACATAGAGGGCGTCCGCACCAAGATGCGCGACTTCCAGACCAAGACCGCCACCATCAAGAAAAACGACGAATATCAGGCCGCCCTGCACCAGATCGAGACCTGCAAGAAGCAGATCGCCGCGCAGGAGGAACTGCAGATGGCCGCGATGGAAGGGCTCGAGGCCGCCAAGCTTGCGCTGGCCGACGAGGAGAAGCGGATGGCCGCCGCGAAGCAGCGCGTGGCCGGCATGCTCGGCGACCTTGACGCGCGCCTCGCCAACTGCACCGCCGAGCTTGAAACGATGAAGGCCCAGCGCCGCGACACCCTCGGCAACGTGCCGCCCGATTTCCAGCAGCGCTATGAACGGCTGCGCGCCAGCAAGTTCGGCGGCGGCAACCGCGTGCTCGTGGCAATCCGCGCCAACGGCTCCTGCGACGGCTGCCGCATGAACGTCACCGCCCAGATCCGCGTCAACGCCGCCAAGTGCCAGCTCGCCACCTGCAGCAACTGCGGCCGCATCCTCTACGTCGAGGATTGACCGAGGTCTTGAAAACCTGACGGATCGGACCGATCGGTCGGATCCGACCGATCCGACTGATTCGGCCATTTTCCGCCTTATGCCTGAACCCGCCGCCAATCCCGAACAGGCCGACAGGCCGGAACCCAGGCCGGTCTGGCACCTGACGCTTTCCTATGACGGGCGGGCGTACTACGGCTGGCAGATCCAGCCGGACCGGCCGACGGTGCAGGGGCTCTTGGAAACCCGCCTGCAGCTTATCTTCAACTCCCCGGAATTGCACCTTGCCGCGACCAGCCGCACCGACGCCGGCGTCCACGCGCTCGACCAGCACACCACCTTCGTCGTCCCTGCCGCCGCCTCCGCCGAGCTGACGCCGCCGCACGTGAAGCGCATCATGAACCGCTGGCTACCGCTGGACATCCGTGTGCTGGCCTGCGAACTCCGCGAGCCGGATTTCAACGCCCGTTATCGCGCCGCCGGAAAGGCCTACACCTACGCCATCGCCAACACCGCCGACGTCACCCCGTTCGAATCGCAGTACGCCTGGGTCTATCCGAACCGTCCGCTCGACGTGCCGGCCATGCGCGCCGCCGCCGCCATGTTGGAGGGGCTGCACGACTTCGCCTCCTTTGCCGCGAACGGGAAACAGGCCGTGGAGGACACCCACCGCCGCCTGTGGAAGGTGGAGCTGATCACGCACGGGAGCTGGATCTACCTCAACGTGCTCGGCGAAAGCTTCCTCTATAAGATGGTGCGCGCCATCGCCGGCCTGCTGCTGCATGTCGGCCGCGGTTCCTGCGCGCCGGAGGCGGTGCGCGGCATCCTGGACGCCCGCAACCGCCGCGCCGCCGCCGACTCCGCCCCGTCCCAGGGGCTCTTTCTGGCGAAAGTCTTCTGGAGCGCGGACGAATGGAAAGCCTACACGCCGAAGCTGCCGCCGTTCAGCGCGAGATAGGGTTGGAAGGTTCAACGGTTTACGGTTCAGCGGTTGAAGACGGGAGCGCGGGTGTCCCGCCCGCTTCCTCCGCGGCATCTTGCCCGGCGCATGGCGTAGCGAACGTCACCCCATCTTGGCGAGGGCGTCCAGCGGGCTGGCCGTCGTACTGCCAAGCCCGCGCATGACGTGGGTGTAGATCATCGTCGTCTCGACGCTGGAGTGCCCCAGGTATTCCTGGACCTCCCGGATGTTCACGCCGCGCATCAGCATGTGCGTCGCAAAGCTGTGCCGCAATGTGTGCACGCCCGCGTGCTTGACGATGCCGGAACGGATCACCGACTGCCGCATGGCGCGCTGGAGCGCATCCTCGCCCGCATGATGCCGCCGCACCGCGCCGGAACGCGGATCGACGGAACACCCTGCCGCGGGAAAGACATACTGCCAGCCCCATTCCCAGGCCGCCTTGGGATACTTCACCTGTAAACAATGCGGCAGTTCGACGTCTCCACGTCCTGCGGCGAGCTCCGTTTCATGCAACGCTTTCACCCGCGCCAAATGCGCCTTCAGCGGCTCGGCCAGGCAGGCGGGCAGCAGCGTCGTGCGATCCTTGTCCCCTTTTCCCGCGCGCACGGTGACCAGCCCTTGCCCGAAATCAATGTCCTTCACCCGCAACCGCGTGCATTCCGACACCCGCAGGCCGCTGCCGTAGATCAGGCGCAGCATCAGCCCAATCGTGCCGTCCGCCTCCGCCAAAACCGCCGCCACCTCCTTTTCCGTCAACACGACTGGCAGGCGCGGGCCGCGCTTGGCCCGGACGGAGTTCAGTGCGGCCGTGTCCCGCCCGAGAACCTCCCGAAGCAGGAACAGCAACGCGCAGAACGCCTGGTTTTGTGTCGAGGCGGCGACGCCACGCCGGATGGCCAACTCCCCAAGAAAGGCGCGTGCGCTGTCTGGCGCGTCCCAAGGCAGATTGCGGCCGTCCACAAAATTCCCGTATTGCGCCAGCCAGCCCAAGTAGGTCTGCTCCGTGCGGTAGGCGTAGTGGCGGATGCGGACGATGCGGCGCACCTCCTGCATCGCCGCCTCCAGTGTTGACGGGATTCCCTGGGCCGCCGGCGGGGGCGGATTTCCGCCGCGAACCTCCCCGACGGCGGGTAGTCCCTGTTCCTGCCGGAAGCGCAGGTAATGCTTTTGGTAAAGCTCCACCGCGCGTGCCGCCTGCCTGACCTGCCAGTCGGGAGTGCCATTCCGTTCCAGCGACTCGACAAACGCCCGCTCCGCATCCTCCGGGCCGAGCCTGAGGTCGCCGTCCGGCCCGGCCAAAAACCGCTGGAGCCAGCGGATGTGGTACGCAAGGTGGCGCTCATCCACCAGCCCCCGGCTTTTCCAGTATGCCTCAACCTCATGCAGGTCAACCAGTTGTCCATTAGCCATAATGAATTCTCCTGTTTTGCGCGCCGCGGTCTAACACCGGGAAACGGGGGCGTTTCCTGCACTTGCAACGGGAAAACAGGCGATTTATTATAAGCATGTCAGGAAAAAGTCCGACCGCCGGCCTAACACCGGAAAACCGGTACCTATACCGCGGTTGAAAACCGGGCTTGAGCACAGTACCGTATCCGCATCCTCGCCAGTACAGACCGGTTTCGGGCAAAAGTCCCGAGTTTTGCGGCTGGCGGTCTAAATCATGTTAGCTGAGAGAAGAATATGAACTGGACCGAATGCTCGGATGCCTTTCACAAAGACGGTAGTCTCCGTGATCTTTACGCTCACGGCACGACCGCACGAGACTGGGATACTTTCCTGGCATTCCTCACATCCTCGCCATACAAGATGGAGTACACACGTGATGGGGAGTCAGAACCGATCCCCGCAGATGCGGCGACAGTGTTCGCGGATCGCGAACACTGTCACAACCTGATCATCCGGCTGGGCAAGCTTGGCGTTTGTTGTCACTTTTTCATTCCAGAGGAAATCGAACTGGATATCGACCCACGAGAAGTCAGTTCTCAGGTTGAGCTGGATGCCGTCATGAAGTTCATGTCAGATGTCGGAGCTACGCTCCGACACGACATCATCCTAACAGAGGAGAACGGACCAGAGTATATTTGGTTCAGGTACTCTCACGAAGATGGACAGATGCATTATAGGAAGGACAGCTAACAATTCGCTGAAGGGTATTTTCAAACCGCGGCGGTTTGAAAAACCCTTAGCGATGTCGTTATCCCGGAAATGAACATGAAGCCAATCGAACATATAAAAAAGGAAATTGATGCATTTTCTTCGGTCGAGTGGGCGGCCTGTGATTACCCGAAAAAGACGGCTGACGACCACGAAACTGCTGATGTTGGCTGGGTCAAGTTCCAATTAAGTCAGGACAAACTTGGTTTTAGAACGCTAGAGTTCATCGCGTGGATAGTTACTGATATGCGCAACGCAGGCGAACGTTTACATTTCCTCCCAGTATCGCCTCCCCCGCATCTCAACGAACCCGGGAAGAGCCTGTGCTTCGTCCTGGAGTGCTATCCAAAGGACGGTGATCAGGACGCACGGTTCATGAAGGTTGCGGAGTTCATTGCTTGGTGCCGGAATGAACACTGGGAGAAATGTCGAGGCGCCTGAAGGAATACGGATAACAACCTACTGGTGCCGCCAAGACAACGGGCGGAACAGTCTTAACGTTGGGGTTCCAAGAATGAACGCGGGTTAGGGACGGGTGCATTATACCCAAAGCTTGAAGATACAAAGCAATAGCGCGATTATTATGCTGTCTAACAACCGGCTGGTGTCGCCGGAACCACGGCGGCACAGCCTCAACGTTCGATGTGAGAAATGGGAAAGAAACAAATACAAGCAAGCGTAGCCCGATTGACCGAGCAGGGAGCCACTGTCTACCCATGGGCTCATCAAGAGTGGGTGCCCGTCACGTTCTCCGCTACGTTCAATACCTACGTTCAATACCTGCTACTATGGAGATATTGTCCTCCACAAGATCAAGGGCGGAAGTGGTGGGGCGAACTACCGTGGAGACGATGGCGAAGACTATAGAGTTTCGCAAGACAAGTAATGACGGAGATGTACCGTACTGGCGAGGAGGTCGTGGTTCGGTGATGCCAAACAGCGAAGATGCGACACAGAAACACCGAACCACCGGCTCCAGCGTCCATGTTGAGCCTTAACGTCCTGCACAAAACGATGATGCAAAAGCCGTTTCACACCTATTCGTCCGCTGGTATGGTGGCGGGAGCCTTGTCGGCGCTCTGTTTTGGGGTCGAGGCACACATGAATGCGACCTTGCCCACGGCTCATCGTCCAGTCTGGGCGACGATCATTTTCGTTCTTGGCCCCGCTTGTTGTCTCATGTTGCCGGGCGTGCTGATCCACCCATCTCCGGGTCGATTTTTCCGCCTTGCGGTCGGCACGGTCTTCGGGTCGCTATTTATTGTCGGGGCACGAGCTGGAATAATGGTGAACTATGGAGGCTGTCCACCTCCTCCGTGGCCTGACTTCGGCACTTTTGGTCCGTACTATCTTGTGTCATTGTGCCTCACTGGTTTCTTGGCCACCTTCTACCTTTCCGGACAGACCGGCCATCTTCTCGCCAAGGCCGTTTCCCCTCTGATCGGATGCGTTGTCCTTGCAGCACTTGGTGCCATCTTTCTGAAGTCGTTCCCCCCAAACATGATGATGATGGAAAAGTGGGAAGCTCTTACACTCATGATCGGCGGCCCATGTTTCGGACTTGTGGTGTGGGGGGCGCTCGATATAGAGCCCGCTCGAAAAGGTATGCGGCGGCTTAATAAAGCCGCGATAGTTTCTTGAAAGTGTGCCATAGTGCTCTATAGTGTAAGGAGTAACAACTTCACAAGGAGGAACTATGGCACCCAGAAACGTATCCCCGCCCCCTTTGCTTTTCAACCCGTACC
>CAIXRA010000038.1 GCA_903921725.1 uncultured Lentisphaerota bacterium | reverse complement strand
TGGCGGCGGGGTGCAAGCCAGCCAGCGAGGTGAAGGCACGCCAGGAACCCGCCAAGCCGGCAGCGTCAGCGGCATCGACACCAGCACAGGTACTCAAGGTCCCTGCCGGCTGCAAGGCCAAGGCCGGGACGGTGATGGAGCTGTACACCAAGACCGGCTGGGCGAAAGAGGTTGTCCACGAGAAGACCGGCATCGAGCTGGTCTACATCCCGGCTGGAACGTTCATGATGGGGAGCCCTGCCGATGAAGCCGGGCGGTTTGATAACGAGGCCCAGCACCGGGCGACGCTCTCGCAGGGGTTCTACATGGGTAAGTACGAGGTGACGCAGGCGCAATGGCAGAAGGTCATGGGGACGAATCCATCTTATTTCAAGGGCGATGCTTTGCCGGTTGAGCAGGTGTCTTGGGACGACTGCCAGTCGTTCTGTTCCCAGGCCGGCCTCCGCCTTCCGACGGAGGCTGAGTGGGAGTATGCCTGCCGTGCTGGTAGCACGGGTGCGTATGGCGGGAGTGGGAAGCTGGATGAGGTGGGGTGGTTTTATGACAACAGCGGCCGTACAACTCATGTCGGTGGCCAGAAGAAGCCGAATGGCTGGGGTCTGTATGACATGCATGGTAACGTCTGGGAGTGGTGTTCGGACTGGTCTGGCGCGTATCCGACGGGCGATGCGACTGATCCGACTGGCGCTGCTACGAGCTCGATCCGCGTGTACCGCGGCGGCAGTTGGTTCAACAGCGCGCGGGGTTGCCGGTCGGCGAGCCGGGACTGGGACGAGCCTGGCTATCGGAGCGACGACCTGGGCTTCCGCGTTGTCTTGCCCGCAGTTCAGTGAGCTGACGAGGGCGTCGGCGCGTGAGCGGCGGCGTTCCGGCGGAGCCGGATGGGCGGAGCCCAAGCGGCAAGCGAGCAAGCAAGGCGTCCGAGAGTGCATGGTGCCCTGAAGAAAACCATCCCGCCGTAGGCGGGCGAAATGGTAGCATTGGCCTGCTTGATAAAGACCGCCAAGAGCAAGCCGGCGGATGGCATCCGACCATCCCCCGGCTTTCCTGTCTCTTGTCCCTACGCCGCCCCCGAATGGGATGAAGCCGGAAATGTGGCGCGCCGGCTTACTTGACGGTCAGCTTCAGCGGCAGCGTGGTGAGGCTGACGGCTTCACCGCCCCCGCCCAGTCCGAAATGCACGGTGGCGGTGAGCGTGTACTCCCCGGGCACCGTCCACCAGCAGCCGGCGGAGGCGATGTCTCGCGGGCCGAAGGCCAGACTTTTGACGGGGACGCTCATGACGGCTCCCGGGGCGATGGTCACCGGCCTGCCGGAGCGGAACTCCATCGTCATCATCACCGGCCAGTCGCCGCAGACGGCGCCGGGCCCCTGCAGCGCGAGTTTGTAGCCGCTGACGTCGCCGCCCCATTGGATGGTGACGGGCTTGCCCCCCTCGTTTTTCAGCACCAGTTCGAGGTCGATGGCGGGTGCGGCGGCCACCGGTTTTTCATGGGCGGCCAGCGTTTTTGCGATGGCCTCCCCGGCGCCCTTGAGTTCCGGGGCGAGCGTGTAGGCGCCGGTCTTGGCGGCAAGGGACGCCGTAAGGCCGCAGGCATGCTTCTGCGGAACGGCCGCGGCCAGGAGGCGGCCCTCGATGAGAAGATCCGCCTTGATTGGCCGGCGGATCTGGAAGTAGGTCCCCTCCGGCATTGCGGTATCCATCGGGAGGATGAGATCCGTGCGGTTGCCGGCGGCCGCAAAGAAACTGCTCTGCACTCGCACGCGCAAAACGCCGTCGTTCCACGACTCCAGCGTCACCCCCTCCTTGAAAGAGGAGACCGGCGTCATCAGCCGGGTGTCCCAGTTCGCGGCCTTGACTCCCGGCACGGGCACGCGGTCGAGGGCGATGTGCATCAGGGTGCTCCGCAATTCAGCCAAGGTGGACTCCGGTTTCGGCGGCTTGCTGAAACCAATGCCGATATACAGATCGCCCTCCTGGAACGCGAACAGATGGTCGTTGACCGCCTTCGCGGGAAGCGGCGAAACCCCGTCTTTTGCGCGTAGTTCGGCCTTGTAGGCCTTGCCCTGCAGGCCGTATATCCATTTTTCGGCGGCAAGCCGCACCTCGTCGCAGGTGGGCGTGACGGCCTGTTCGGGGAACGCCGTCAGGCACGCGGACAGCGTCATCAGGCCGAGCGTCAAGGTTTTCAGCTTCATGGTGCATAACTCCCTTGGTTTTCTGTCTCTGGAAAATCAACGGATTGTCGTCAACGGCGGCACGGCTGAATCTTGGAGGGGCGGTCTGTTGTTGACGCGGATCCGGTGCGGTTCGCGCCAAGCCGGACAAACCGTTTCCTGTTGTAAGGATGCGCGGCGGCGGCAAAAAATAGAAACCGTGGCAACAAATCGCGTCCGCCGCTCATGGGCGCGCGGCCAGATTTTGCCGGGATGGATGCATGTCAAATCCCCTCCCGGCCTCTCCATGCACCAAACGGCGCCGCACAATGCCAGTTCACGGGTGGTTATGCGCGCCCGGTTGCCTGTGGCTTTCTGCGGCGGCTCCCGTTCCACGGGGATGCCATTGCATGACAAGGCAGGGTGAATCCGGTGGAGGGACCACGAAGCCAGCACGCTAGGCCGGATGCTGTAAGATTCTTGCTTCCAATTGAATAAGATGGCGCCCCGAGCCGGGATCGAACCGGCGACCTGCTGCTTAGAAGGCAGCTGCTCTATCCGACTGAGCTATCGGAGCACAAAACAGCCGTGCGGAAACCGGAAGTTCGGATGCCGTCACGGAGCGGAAGGATAATCTGTTGCAGGGAGCCGCGAAATCAACCCGGCCTCACCAATCAGGCTTTCGGAACAGGAAAGCCGGATTAGAAGAGGCCCGGCATCTGGAGGCCTGCGGTGACGCCGGACATGCGGGCGTCGGCTTCCTTTTTCACGGACTCCAGTGCGTTGTTGGCCGCCACCAGGATCATGTCCTGGAGCATGTCGGCATCGCCCGCCGCGAGCAGGTCCTTGTCGATGGTGACAGACTTGAGCGTGCCGTTGCCGAGGGCGGTGACGGTGACGGCTCCGCCGCCGGCCTGGGCGGTCTGTTCCAGCTGGGCGACTTCGGCCTGGACTTTGGCCATGTCGGCCTGCATCCGCTGGGCCTGTTTCATCAGTTTCGCAATGTTCATGAATCTTAACCTCGGCTGTCGATGATGGTTCCGTTGAAAAGGTCGCAGACGTCTTTCACAAAGGGGTTTTCTCCGGCCTTGCGCCGGGATTCCGGCGTGGAGGAGGAGCGCGTTTTTTTGGGGCCGCCGGAGAGTTCGGCAATCCAGCGCTTGCAGGTGATGCGCGCGGCTGGATTGCCGCAGAGCTGCCGGAACTGTCCTTCCACAACGGCCAAAAGCGCCTTGTCCCCGGCCAGCCTGGCGGCGATTTCGCCGCCGGCCTCGTCGTCGTAGGCCACGGTGAGCGTGTTTCCGCGGCGGCTGACGGCCTTGAGTTTGCGGAGGCTGTCGGCGATGTCGCGCTGGCCGGCCGCGGTTGCGACGAGGTCGCAGGTGCGCGCCCACAGTTCGGGCTCCGAGAGTTTTTCAACGGTTCCCGGCGTTTCCGGAGCGGGGGCTGCCGGTTCCGGCTGCGGGCGAGGTTCGACGGAAGGAGGGGTGGCGACGGGCTTTGCCTGCCTGGCTGGTGCTGGTGGTTCGCCGTGGAGGATGATTTTGACCGTGGGTGCCGCATGTGCCGGTGCCTGTGGCGGCTGAACCGGCATCAGGGGTGCCGGCGCCTCGTCGAACGGCGTGTCGGTGATGGCGGCGGGGGCTGCTGCGACTTCGGGCGCCGCGGGGCGAACCGGGGCGGGGGACGGCGGTGGAACCGATGCCGGAGCCGGGGGCCGGGAAACAGGCATCGCCGGCGGCGTTGAAATAGGCGCTGAAACGGCCGCCGCAACAGGCGCGGGGGGCGGGGTGGGCGGCGGTGCAAGCGGTTTTGTGGGCGCGGGGGCCGGTGCGGGCGCAACGGGGGCTGCCGGCGCCGGACGCGGGACGGAGGGGGGCGCGGTTATGACCGTGCCGCCGGAGCGCCATTCGGCCAGGCGGGAGACGACTTCGTCGATGCTCACGCTGTGCGCCTCGCGCATGCAGCGGATGAGGGCGACTTCGAGGGAGATGCGCTTGTTCATGGCATAGCGGACGGCGCTTTCCTGGGCCATGAGCGTTTCCAGGAGGACGGGGATCAGGTCGGGGGCGGCGGCGGTGCGGGCGAGTTCCGCCAGTTCGCGGGCGTCGTCGGCGCTGCCGTCAACGGCGTCGTTGGCCGCCTGGGGGATGAGCTGGGCGACCATGACGTCGCGCAGGAAGAAGATGAGGTCGCCGAGGAGGTGTTCGAGGTCGCGTCCGCGGTCGGCCTGATCCTGAATCTGGCGGATGACGCCGGACAGGTCGTTGGCGACGAGGGCGCGGGTGAGGTCTTTCAGGTCCTGGCCGGAGGCGAGGCCGAAGACGTCCATCACGTCGAGTTCACGGATCGGCTCGGAGGGGTCGCGCCCGCCGCAGAAGGAGATCATCTGGTCGAAGATGGACTGGGCGTCGCGCATGCCGCCGTCCGCGGCGCGGGCGATGGCGGCGACGGCGGAGTGCTCGATGGCGATCTTTTCCTTGCCGGCGATCTCGTCGAGGCGGCTGGCGATGAGATGGGCGGGGATGCGCTTGAGGTCGAAGCGCTGGCAGCGGGAGAGGATGGTGCCGAGGACCTTGTGCGGTTCGGTGGTGGCGAAAAGGAACTTGACATGCGGCGGCGGCTCCTCCAGCGTCTTGAGGAGGGCGTTCCACGCCGAGGGCGTGAGCATGTGGACTTCATCGATGATGTAGATCTTGTAGCGGCCGCGGCTGGGGGTGTACTGGACGTTGTCGCGGATGTCGCGGACGTCCTCGACCTTGTTGTGCGAGGCGCCGTCAATCTCGATGACGTCGAGGGAATTGCCTGCGGCGATCTCGCGGCAGTTCTGGCACTGGTCGCACGGCTCGGAGCCCTGCGGGGTCTCGCAGTTCAGCGCCTTGGCGAAGATGCGGGCCGTGGTGGTCTTGCCGGTGCCGCGGGGGCCGACGAACAGGTAGGCGTGCCCGACGCGGTTCTGCGCGATGGCGTTCTGCAGGGTGCGGGTGATGTGTTCCTGCCCGACGACGTCGGCGAACTTCTGGGGGCGGTACTGCCGCGCGATGACCTTGTAGCCTGAATTAGTCATAAAAAATGCTGCAATCGTTGGTCACTACATGAATCTGGTTGCCGCGGCCGTCATTTTGTCGGCGCGATGTTGGTATTGTCGCCGGAGGAAGACGGCGCGCGCGATCTTTGTATCATACGCTCCCACTCCTTGCGGAGGCCATTGTGCATGTAGTGCCGGTCAAATTCCAAAAGCGGATGGTACAACAGGTTCACAAAATGGTCTTGGTCCCGGGGAAAGAACAGCGGAACATAGGCTTTGCCATCCCAGAAGAACGATACGCGGCGATTGGCCTCTTTGATGTGGCCGGTGCTGGTGCCGTAAACCCATTCATCCTTGCCTAACAAGGAACAGAAGATGTAGGGCAGCATGTACAGGCACAGTAGGGACAAGAGGATGACCAGCACCTTTCGTTTGGTGAAGTTCTTAATGGGCTTTTCCTCCTGGCCGGAACGACTGAGGCCGGGACGGAGCCCGCGCACCCGGAGATTTCGCTTAGAGCTGCTTGGTTCCCCACCTGACTCGGTTCACAATACTCCGTCGCACGGGCTCCGCCCCGGCCTCAATTGTCTGCACAATCTACCACGGAATCGGGCCGGGTCAACCTGAGATCCGCCGCATCCGCCGCTTTGCGCGGAAATGGCGGGAGGAATCCCGGTGCCCCTCCGTTCCCGAAGTCACTTCACCGCGCCGGCGAAGTAGTCGAGGAAGAGGGAGAGTTCGCGGCGCAGGTCGGAGCGCGGGATGATGCGGTCGACAATCCCCTTTTCCAGGCAGAACTCCGAGGTCTGGAACCCCGGCGGCAGGATCGCCTGCGTGGTCTGCTTGATGACGCGCGGGCCGGCGAAGCCGATGAGGGCGCCGGGTTCGGCGAGATGCACGTCGCCCAGCGTCGCAAAGCTGGCCATGACGCCGGCGGTGGTCGGGTGCGTCATGATGACGATGTAGGGCAGCCCCTTCTCGTTGTGGCGGGCCAGCGCCGCGGAGGTCTTGGCCATCTGCATGAGGCTCAGCATCCCCTCGTACATGCGGGCGCCGCCCGAGGCGGTGACGATGACGAGCGGAAGTTTCTTGGCGGTGGCCAGCTCGGTCAGGCGCGTGATCTTCTCGCCGACGACGGAGCCCATGCTCGCGCCGAGGAAGCGGAAGTCCATGACGCCCAGCGCGTAGGCTTTGTTGTCAAGCGTGGCGGTGCCGGTGACGGCGGCGTCCTTGAGCCCCGATTTCTTGCGGGAGGAGGCGAGCTTCTCCGGATAGGTCTTGCCGTCGGCGAACTTGAGCGCGTCCACGGAGACGAGGTCGGCGTCGATTTCCTTGAAACTGTCGGCATCGGTGAGCAGGGCGATGCGCTCCCCGGCGGTCATCGGGTAGTGGTGCCCGCATTGTGGGCAGACCTGGAGGTTTTCCTCGAGCTTGGTCCGGTACAGGACGGCGTCGCATCCCTTGCACTTCAGCCAGAGGCCGGCCGGAATCTCCTTTTTGGTGGAGGGGGGCGCGATGGTCGTCTCATGTTTCTTAAAAAGCGTCATATGGCTTCATCCTCTCGCAATCGTCAGCACGCTGATTTGTTGTGCGCCGGCCCGCCGCAGCGTTTCCGTCGCCGCCGCCAGCGTCGCGCCGGTGGTCATGACATCGTCCACGAGGAGCAGATGCCGGCCCGCCGCCGCTTCCGGCCCGCGGGGCGCAAAGACGCCCTGCAGGTTTTTTTGACGTGCATGGAAATGTAATCTCGCTTGTTGCCGTGTCCAGCGGCGGCGCCGGAGGAGGTTTTCCACCGGCACTCCCCACGGCGCGGCGATTTCCCGCGCCAGCAGCTCCGCCTGGTTGTAGCCGCGGCGGAGTTCGCGCCACCAATGGAGCGGGACAGGGACGACGGCGTCGGGCGGCGCGCCGCCAAAGCGCTCCCACGCCTCCCGCATGCGCCTGCCGAACGGGCGCGCCAGCGCGGTGGCGCCCTGGTACTTGAAGCGGTGGATCTGGTCGCGGATGCCGCCGGCGAACGGCGCGGCGGAAACCGCCAGGTCCCACGGGCGCGCCTCTTCCATGCGCAGGCATTCGCCGCAGAACTTCAGCGCGTTGTCGAGGTGGCCGCCGCAGCCGGGGCAGCGCGGTTCCGCATGCGGCCGCCAGCCGGCCAGGCATTCCGCGCACGGCTCGCCGAGTTCGGCCGAGAGCCGCACGCCGCACGCGGGGCAGAGGTTCGGGACGAGCAGCTCCCGCCCCTCGCCGCACAGCCGCCGCAAAAGCAGGCGGAGCCCGTGGCGGGGAATGGCAACGTTGGCGGCGGAACAGGTCATGGCAACTCCCGGTTCACGGCAAAACGGACGCGCCGGCGGTTTATTGCGGCGGGGGGCAACCTGTCGCCTGGGGCGGTCTGGCGGTTGTCATGCCAAGTGTTCAGTCCGTTATAAAGACATAAAGCAAGCCATTGTCGTTATCAACCCAAATGTTTGGGGTAAACGAAGAGCAATCGCCCAGATAATATCCATTTTTTATATTATCAGCATTCCACCATTCTATTTTTTTTGATTTTGCTATAAAAAACGCAAGATTTCCTGAGCTGAATGGCTGTTTGGTGAAAGACAAAGAGGTTCCAAATTTTTCATGGTGATATTTTATTATTGCATCAACCGCTCCATCAACCTCTTTTATTTCCACTTTACAGCGGAAAAATAATTTCATGCACTGCATGCCTTCTGCAAATAGACGAACGTGAATGTCTTTGGCTGATTCAGGAATTGGGAAATCAATAGCCTCTTGGGCTTCTTTGATGCCAACATTATCGAGCTTGACGACTGATTCGCTGCAAGATGACGCGAGAAACAACAAAAACAACGATGCCGCCAGTAATGTTGCTGAGCGGTGTCCCTGATATTTGCCTGTTTTATGTTTTTTCATTGTCGTTTTTTTAAAAAACAGATATTCTTCTAATAAGTATAATATTTGTTCTAATTGGTGGGATTTATTCTTTTGTCTACAAGCTTGAAAAACCGATCACTTCTGCCGGACACTCCATATATATTAAAAGAGCCGGGAGTATTTGATACGATAATAGGATAAATGCCGTAGCATAATGGACGTATTTTGTTTATTTCGAAATTGTAGCAAATCAGTATAAAGTTTTTATTGAAGAAATCGCTTGATATAACGTTTTTGTGTGATGGATAAGCAGAAGACAGGCAAAAGTCATTGTAATTCCTTATGACAATTAATTTTTCTTGGCTGTCTATTGTGTTGTTTGTAAATGAATTATGCCATAGTATTTCGTGCCGGTCTCTGATATAATTGTAGCCGACAAATAGACACAATAACATGAAAAATAAAAAACAAGCGATCGTTTTTTTCATGGTATTGGCATCCTCTGCCGGCGGGCAATCCCTGCCGTGACGGAAAGCAATGTACCGCTGCCGTGACAGGACTGCCAATTACGCGGCGGGGAGTCAGCCCTTGGGGGGGAGCTGTTCCTTGAGCGCGGCCAGCTCCTTTTCCAGCGCCTTGACGGCGTCGGAAATCTTGCCGATGCGGTGGATGTTGAACTGGGTGCGCATGAACTCGCGCCGCTCGGTGGCGGGGGAGCCGAAAAATATCGCCTTGGGCGGGACATCGCTGCCGACGCCGGACTGGGCGAAGACCTGGGCGCCGTCGCCGATCTCCAGATGCCCGGCCACGCCGACCTGGCCCCACAGCACGCAGCCGCGGCCGATCTTGGTGCTGCCGGAGATGCCGACCTGGGCGATGATGAACGAGAGCTCGCCGACCACGACGTTATGCGCAATCTGTACCAGGTTGTCGATCTTCGCGCCGCGCTTGATCCAGGTCCTGCCGAAACGGGCGCGGTCGATGGCGACGTTGGCGCCGACCTCCACGTCGTCGTCGATCTGTACGATGCCGACCTGCGGGATCTTGGTGTGCAGGCCGCCGGTCATGTCCGGGACATAGCCGAAACCGTCACTGCCGACGGTGGTCCCGCAATGGATGATGACGCGGCTGCCGATGATGCAGCGTTCGCGGACGGCGACCTGGGGATAGATCAGGCAGTCGTCGCCGATCTTCACTTCCTGGCCGACGTAGACCTGCGCCCCGATTACCGAGCGCTCGCCGACCACCGCGCCCGCCTCGACCACGGCGCAGGCGCCGATGTGCGCGGAGTCCGCAACCTTCGCGGTGGGATGTACGACGGCGGTGGGATGCACGCCCGGCGCAAAGACGACCGGCGGCGGGGCGAAGCGGCCGACAATCTTCATGAAAGCGGCGGAGGCGTCCTTGCAGATGATCCACGCGCGGCCGGCGGGCGGTTCGGCCGTGAATTTTTCGGGGACCAGCACGACGGCGGCCTTCGAGGGGAGCACCTGCGGCTCGTACTTGTCGTTGCCGAGGAAGGAGAGGTCGCCAGGCCGGGCCTCCGCGAGGGAGGCGACGCCGGAAACCACGAGGTCACCCGGTCCCTTGAGGGTTCCTCCGGCAAGGCCGGCGATTTCCTGGGAGGTGAGGCTTTTCATCGGGCGGTTCTCCGTGTAAAGCTGCGTCGGAGCTTCAATTCGTGTCGGGTTCATGCATCTCCGGCCGTGGGCTGTTCGGGATGCTTTTCTGTTTACTTGGCGTTGCCGGCGGCCGCTGCGGGCGCCTTGTCCGCGCCGGCCTTTGCGGCCGCTTCGGCGGCTTCGCGCGCCTTCCGGTCGTTGTCCATCGCCTTCTTGACTTCCTCCTCGTGCCCCTTGTTCAGGGCGGCCAGGAGGGTGTCGGTGAGGTCCTTCGATTTGTCGAAATAGACGACGGCGGGGATGGCGTTGCGCGTGAGGCCGGAGGAGTCCAGCAGCAATTCGTAGCGGTTGCGCTGGCCGTGGTCGCCGACAAAGGCGGCCAGTTCCCGGGCGATGTTGTTGCGCAGCTCCATGTATTTTGCGCCGAGCACATCGTTTTTCTCGCGGACGAACTCGCGCAGCTCGCGCTCCTTCGCGTCGAACTCGGCGGCCTTGTCCTGCCATTCCTGGCGGGCCGCCTTCTGCGCGTCCTGGCTGAGTGCGAAGTTGGTGGAGCGCTCGCGGGCCTCCACGGCCTGCTTCTGGATGATTTCGAGGCGGGTCTTCATGTCCCCGGCGATCTTGAGGAACGAGTCCTTCTGCATTTTGAACGAGGCGTCGTCGCTGAGCGTCTTGTAATAATTCTGGAACAGCTTCTCCATGTCCACAAAACCGAGCTTGCCGGGGATGGCGGGCTGGGCGGCTTCGGCGGCGGGCGCCGCCACCGGGGCGGCGGGTGCCGGCTCTGCGGCGGCGTGGCAGGCGGCGGCGAGGGTGAAGCAGGCGGCGAAACTGGCGATGTGGCGGATCATGTCGTGGTTTCCTTGTGTTGTGCGTGCGGCTCCCGGCGGCCGGGGCTCTGATTTCGGGTCGGTGGGGCGTCGGGGTGGTCGCGGCCCGGTCATTTCCCGCTCAGCTCGGCGGAGAGCATCTCCACGACCGTCTTGAACTTGGGGATGTTTCCGGGATCCACTTCCATGAGAGTCTGGTGGGCGGCGAGCACCGTCGGCGCGGCCTTGGCCATGTCCTGCGCCGACTCGCCGTCCACGGCGGAGCAGAGGGTGTTCCAGTTGATCTCCGCCGTGGGGAGGGTGCGGAACTGGAAAAGGCGGGAGACACCGAGGCCGTCGAGCAGGCTGCGGTTGGCGTTGCCAACGTTCACAAAAATCATCTCGCCGTGGCCGCGCGAGTCCAGGCCGACGCCGGCGAGCGTGCCCATGAACGTGCTGTCCATGGCCGTGCATTCCGAGAAGTCGAAGATGAGGCGCGTGACGCCCTGGCGCATGGCGCGCGTGCAGAATTCGCGGAGATCAGTGCTGAGCTTGAACGTGGCCCGGCCGCAGACGCGGACTTGGGCGATGTTTCCTTGTTTGGCGACGAGGATCTTGGATTCAGGTGCTGTGTGGCTGTCGGTCATGGCATCCTTCTCCTGCGGGGGCTTTCCGGCCGTTTTTTCAACGCCCCTCGCGCATGGTCTGGCGGCTTCAAAACAGAGTGCAACTATAATTCTCCGCCGGGGCTTGTCCAGCCGTTCGCCGGGCGTTGATTTTTGTGAATGATGGATTAGTTTAACGCCCGGTTTTTAAGGGGGCGGACTACCGCCCTTTAGCGGTGCGAAATGACAGGGACGTGGTATGTCGAACACAGTTTTGATCGGTCTCCAGTGGGGTGATGAGGGCAAGGGCAAGATCATTGACGTCCTGACGGAGAAGGCGGAGATCGTCGTCCGCTTCCAGGGCGGCGACAATGCGGGGCACACCGTCGAGGTCGGCAGCGACAAGTTTGTCCTCCACCTGATTCCGTCCGGCATCCTGCACCAGGGCACCCTCTGCGTCATCGGCAACGGCGTGGTGTTGAACCCGCACTCGCTGATCAAGGAAATGAACGGCCTGAAGGCCAAGGGAATCGACTGCACGGGCCGCCTCCAGATCAGCAGCCGCGCGCACCTCCTCTTCCAGTACCACTGCCTGCTCGACGGCCTCTCCGAGTCGAAGCTTGGCGAGGGCAAGATCGGCACCACCAAGCGCGGCATCGGCCCGGCGTACATGGACAAGGTCGGCCGCTCCGGCGTCCGCGCCGTCGAACTATGCCATCCGGAGACGCTGGAGAAGTATTTCCGCCTCAACTCCGCCAAGTGCAACGAGATCCTCAAGGCGCACGGGCAGCCGGAAATGGACGTGGACGCCGAGTGGCTGAAGCTCCGCGAGGCCGCCGCCGAGCTGGCTCCGTACGTTGCGGACACCGCGCTGGGAATCAACCGCGCCATTCGCGAAAACAAGCGCATCCTCTTTGAAGGCGCGCAGGGCACTTGGCTTGACGTCGATTTCGGCACCTATCCGTTCGTGACGAGCAGCAACACCACCTCCGGCGGCGCCTGCATCGGCTCCGGCGTCGCGCCCTCCCGCATCCAGAAGGTCGTCGGCGTCGCCAAGGCCTATTCCACCCGCGTCGGCAGCGGCCCGTTCCCGACCGAGCTGGAGTGCGCCATCGGCGAGCGCCTGCGCAAGATCGGCCGCGAATTCGGCGCGACCACCGGCCGCCCCCGCCGCTGCGGCTGGTTCGACGCCGTCGCCACGCGCTACGCCGTCATGCTCAACGGCGCCGATGCGCTGGCCATCACCAAGATGGACGTCCTCGACGATTTCGACACGCTCAATATCTGCACCGCCTATGAGATCGACGGCCGCCGCGTCACCGACATGCCGTCCGATCCTGCGGAGTTCGCCCGCGCCAAGCCGGTCTATGAAGAGATGCCCGGCTGGAAGGCCGACACCAGCAGGACATCCAGCTGGGCCGATCTTCCGCCCAAGGCGCAGGCGTACCTGGCGCGCTTGGCCGAACTGATTGAGTCCAAGATTGAGATCATCTCCGTCGGCCCCAACCGCAGCCAGACGTTCTTTGTGGACTGAATTAAAAGGCGAAAGTCAAAAGGCGGAAGCTGTCTTTTGACTTTTATCTCCGGGAGTTCTCCATGCCGCCAGCGGACACCATGACAATGCCCCGGCATGTGGCGGTCATCATGGACGGCAACGGCCGCTGGGCGCAGTCCAGGGGGTTGCCGCGCTCCGAAGGACACCGCGCCGGCGCGGAAAGCGTCCGCCGCATCCTCAACGCCTGCACCGAGTTCGGCATCCCGTACCTCACGCTCTACGCCTTCAGCACGGAAAACTGGAAGCGGCCGAAGGCGGAGGTCGACACGCTGATGAAGCTGCTGTGCGATTTCCTGAAGGCGCGCGAAAAGGACCTGCACAAGAACAAGACCCGGCTCCTGGCCATCGGCCAGATCGAGCGGCTGCCTGAAAAGTCCCGCACCGTCCTGGAAAAGGTCATCGCCTCCACCGCGACATACACGGAGCGCACCCTGATCCTGGCGCTGAGCTACGGTTCCCGCGACGAGATCGTCCGTGCGGCGCAGGCCCTGGCGCGTCGGGTGAAGGCAGGGACGCTCGAGCCGGAGGCGATCACGGAGGAACTCTTCGCCGGCGCGCTGATGACGGCCGGCATCCCCGACCCCGACCTGCTGGTCCGGACCAGCGGCGAGATGCGGCTCAGCAATTTCCTGCTCTGGCAGCTTTCCTATGCGGAGATCGTGGTGACCCCCTGTCTGTGGCCGGACTTCGACCGTGCGCAATTCTTGTTGGTGCTGGAAGAATACGGGCGCCGCATCCGGCGCTTCGGAGGAGTCTGACATGCTCAGATGGCGTTTGGTCAGCGGAATCTGCATGGTGTCGGTGGTCGTGCTCTCCATGGTGCTGCACGGCAACTTGGGCGGCAGCTCGGGCTGGGATTGGGCGGGCGCGCTCATCTTCACCGGCATGATGGTTGCATTTTCGTGGATTGCGGCGGGCGAATTTCTGAACTTGACGAAGGCCTGCGGCGTCGCCGGTTTTCCGCGTTTGACCCAGATTTTCGCCGTGCTGTTGGTCCTTTCCGTCGGCATCCTCCCCGTCTTCTTCTACCCATCGCCTCAGCAGTACGCGCAGCGCGACGGCGCGCTGCTGGCACTGAACGCCATCCTGCTCACCAGCTTCCTCGTGTTCGGTTTCGGCCTGGCCTTCCGCAAGGGGCCGCTGGCGCACTCCATCCTCGACCTGTTCATCTCCCTGGCCGGCCTGATCTACATTTGCTGGACGCTGAGCTTCATCCCGCGCCTCTATTTCAGCAACGGCCTCGACCACGACGGCCGCTGGCTCGCGCTCTTCCTGGTGGCCGTGACCAAGTCCGGCGACATCGGCGCCTACACCTTCGGCATGCTCACCAACAAGTTCCTCCCCGGCGGCAACCACAAGATCGAGACTCGCATCAGCCCGAAAAAGAGCTGGGAAGGGCTTTTCGGCGCCGCCGTCTTCTGCGTCGGCGCCGCGCTGCTCATGCTGCACTTCTCGCCGGAGACGCACCTGCACTTCCGCGGCATCGAAGTCCTCGGCTGGCGGACCGCCGTCTTCTGGGGGATTTTCGCTTCGCTCCTGGGCTATTGGGGCGACGTGGCGGAGTCCGCGCTCAAGCGCGCCGCGAACGCCAAGGATTCCGGCCGCATCCCCGGCCTCGGCGGCGTCCTCGACGTCCTCGACAGCCTGGTCCTGGTCGCCCCCTTCTTCTACGCCTACGTCCAGCTCATCGCCATCACCCACAAGTGAACGTCCGTTCCGGGTGATGGATAAAGGCGGCGCACCGTGTGTTGCTTTTTTGTTTTTATGGCGGGCTGATTGACTCTCGTAGCCACTACGGGGAGTGGGTACATGCGTGACGGCAGGTTGGTGTTATTTGGAGTGCGGCAATACGTGCATCCGTTTGCCGCTTTTTTATGCGCGCGGAGCGCTGGTGTTCTGGTGTTTTTGGTTTTGCTCTTGGG
>CAIXRA010000037.1 GCA_903921725.1 uncultured Lentisphaerota bacterium | reverse complement strand
GGACCAAGGCCGACTCGAAACAAGCCTGGCGTCTCGCCGTCGAAGGATGGCTCATCGAAACGGGAAATGTGGTCGTCAAAAACTGGGAGCAGTTACCCACTTTACAGCTCGCGATAGGTGCATAATCTGGTCGTGCGCACACAATTGACGTGGCCGAAGGACGACTACCCCTTCACGCCGGAAAGCGCGCCGATTCAGATTGTCGCCAAGGCAAAACAAATCCCCGAATGGACTGCGGACCGATACGGGTTGTGTGCGGTGCTGCAACCCAGCCCAGTCAGGAGCGACCGGCCGGAAGAAGCGGTGACCTTGATTCCAATGGGGGCGGCGCGGCTGCGGATTTCCGCGTTTCCGACCATTGGCACCGGTCCGGATGCACACCAGTGGGCTGCGTCCGCCGTGCCGAAAGAGTCTCTTGGTAAGCCTGGCGCACCTCCCGTCCGCCCCGGCGCGTTACACCAAACGCCTGCTGGCGGCCTTGTGCCGGCGTCATCAAAAGAATAGGCGTCCCGCGGTTCCGGTCACCGTTAACCCCCTCAGCACCCAGCAGTCTGGGGTATGCCACCGCTATGATTGATTTTGCTATCTTTTTGATCATTTCGGCCATTTACACCCCCGGCCTGCCGGATATACTAACGGTTCATACATGATTTTTTCCAACCACCGCATAAAGGAAGCATTCATGTTGAAGCTCATCAAGTCCAGTCTTGCCACGGTGGCGATGGCGGCGTCTTTGCCGCTTCTGGCCCAATCGGCACCCACCCCCGCCGCGCCGCGGCCGCCGATGGTGCCCCTGGCCGTCCACAATCCCCATTTTGGCATCTGGTCGAACTCCGACAAGCTCAATGAAGGTACCACCTGTCATTGGACCGGCCGGATACAGCCGTTGGTTGGGTTGATCAGGGTTGATGGGCGGACCAGCCGGGTCATAGGCACCCAGCCGGCAGGCTTGCCCGCCTTGCCGCAGAGATCCGTGAAGGTATTGCCGACCCGGACGATCTACACCTTTGCCAATGCCGAGGTCAAGCTGACACTGACCTTCACCACTCCGGTGCTGCCGGATGATCTGGACGTGCTGGCGCGCCCGGTCACCTACGTCACTTGGGAAGTCGCCGCCACCGATGGCAAGCCGCACGACGTTGCGGTATTCCTGGCCGCCGGTGCCGCGATGACGGTGAACACGCCGAACCAGGCAATTACGGCAAGTGCCGGCAAGGCCGCCGGAATGATGACGGCCTGGGCGGGCAGTGTCGCCCAGCCGGTGTTGTCGTCGTCGGGCGACAGCCACACGATTGACTGGGGGCATGCCTGGGTCGCCGCTCCGGGCACGGGAGCCGCCTCCGCCTGCGGGCCGGTCGACACCCTGGCCCAAGGGTTTGCCGAAGCCGGCAAACTGCCGGCCGGAACAACCGTGGCGGCGCAACCGGCGCAGGCAGGCGCGGCGATTGCCGTCAGCCAGTCGCTTGGCAAGGTTTTCACCAGCAGCTCCTGCCATCAACTGCTGGCCTACGACGAGATCTGGGCGATCCAATATTTCATGAAGAACCTGCGCCCCTACTGGCGCCGCAATGGGATGGAGCCGGAAGGGTTGTTGCGGGTGGCGGAAAAGGAGTACGCATCCCTGCAGAAACGCTGCGAGGCCTTCGACGCCCGGTTCATGGCCGATGCCGAAAAGCTTGGCGGAACCGATTATGCCTATCTCTGTGTTCTCGCCTACCGCCAGTGCCTGGCGGGCAACGGCCTGGCCGCCGACGCCAATGGCGCCCCCTTGCTTTTTCCCAAAGAAAACAGTTCGAACGGCTGCATCGCCACCGTCGACGTCATCTATCCGATGGCGCCGCTGTTCCTCCTGTTCAGCCCCACCCTGGCGAAGGCGGCGATGGTGCCGGCGCTCGATTATGGCGCCTCCGAGCTGTGGCCGTACAACTACGGCCCGCACGACCTCGGCACCTATCCGAAGGCCAACGGCCAGGTTTACAACATGGGCGACCAGCATGCCGATGCCGCCCGCATGCCGGTCGAGGAATCGGCCAACTTGATCCTGATCGCCGCCGCCATCGCCAAGATTGACGGCAACGCGGACTTTGTTTCCCGCTACTGGCAGGATTTCACCGCCTGGGCCTACTATCTGCAGAAAACCGGCTTTGATCCCGCCAACCAGCTCTGCACCGATGATTTTGCCGGGCATCTCGCCCACAATGCCAACCTTTCGGTCAAGGCGATTCTCGCGCTCGCCGCCTATGGCCAGATGGCCGGGCTGCGCGGCGATGCCGCAACCGAAACCAAGTACGCCTCGATGGCGAAGGAATTCGCCCGCCGCTGGGTCGAGGTCGCCGACGACGGCGATCATTTCCGGCTTGCGTTCGACAAGCCGGGTACCTGGAGCATGAAGTACAATCTCGTATGGGACCGCATCCTCGGGCTCGGCATCTTCCCGCCCGAAGTCGCCGCCAAGGAGATGGCGTTCTACCGTACCAAGGCGATGCGCAAGTTCGGCCTGCCGCTCGACAACCGCAGCGCCCAAACCAAGACCGACTGGGAAATCTGGTGTGCCAGCCTCACCGCCGACCCCAAAGACCTGGCCTTCTTCAGCGAACAGATCCGCCGTTTCTTCGACCAGGTGCCGGAACGGCGCGCCGCCGTCGACTGGTACAATGTCGACACCGGCCGCATGATTGGGTTCACCGCCCGTCCGGTCATCGGCGGCCTCTTCATCCCCTTTCTCAACGATAGCGCCCTTTGGAAGAAGTACGGCCAGCAGGACCGCGGCAATCCCAAAACCCACATCTGGGCGCCGCTGCCGCTGCCTCCGGTCACCCGCGACATCATCCCGATCGCCTCCACGCAGAAGGCAACCTGGCGGATGACCACGGCAATCCCGGCCGCCGGCTGGGAAAAACCAGGATTCGATGATCAAGCATGGACGGAAGGGCGCTCCGGCTTCGGCGCAAACGACATCACGGGCGCCGTCATCGGCACAGCCTGGACGACCGCCGACATCTGGTTGCGGCGCACCGTCCGCCTGCCGGCCAACGCATCCGGCGACCTCATGCTGCGGATTCATCATGACGAGGACGCGGCGATCTACATCGACGGCATCCCGGCGGCCACGCTTCCCGGCTACTCCACAGGCTATGAACTCGTCGACATTGCTCCCGAAGCCAAGGCAAGGCTGAAGCCTGGCGCCGAAGTCACCATCGCCGTCCACTGCCACCAGACTGTCGGCGGCCAGTTCATCGATGTCGGCATCTCCGCCGCCAAAACGCCATAAAGGGCAAATCCACCATGAAAATCTTGCCGGTCCTGAGTTTTCTGTTACTGGGTTCCAGCCTGACGTTTGCCGAGCCGGCTGTTTCGCTGCGGACCGGGGACGCCCCCGGCCGGCAGGTCGAGATTATGGCGGGTGGCCGCGTGATGTTTCAGTCGCCGGCTGAAGGGCTGTGGTCGGTGGCGACCGCCTGGAAGGATGGCTGGCCCGCCGAATGGCGCCACGCCGTCCCGGAAAAGACCGAACAGGCCGGCGGATGGACGGTGCTCTCCGGCCACCTCGACCTGCCGCAGGGCCAGCTCAATCTTGAGGACGCCTACCGGATCGAAGGCAGTGTTGTCCGCGGTCTCCGCCGTTTCACTTGGACGGGAACGGTGCCGCTGCCGCATTGTACACTTTCGGTGCGATGGACCCTTCCCGGAGCGGTGCAGGCGAAACCGATGCTCCCGGGTATCGTCCACTACGGAAATCCCTGCGGCGCCCGCACCAACGCCAACGCCGTGGCGGTGCATGCCGGCAAGCCGGGCGATGAGTCGATCTTTGAGGAGCACCGCTACGCCGTGCCGATGGCCGTCGTCGAATGGCGCGACGGTGAGGCCTGGCGTTCGGCCGCCCTGCACACCGTGCCGTCGCTGGTGCCGGACGGCAACCATGCCGACCAATGGTGGTCGCTCGGTGTCGCCTCCAAGGAGGAGGGCGCCGAGCTCCTGCTTCTCTCCGGCCCCTGCACCGCCAACGGCAAGCGTAGCGTGACCAAGTCACTACAGGGAAAATTTATGGATTTCCCGGACAACTGGGTCGATCTCCGCCCCGGCACGGTCATCGAAAAATCATTCTACCTTGAAGCCTGCCCGGCCGTCGCCCAGGGATCCGGATTCCGCACGCCGCTGCGGACCGAATGGGCCCTGCGCCCGCCATTCAGCCTTGACGGACTCCCCGCCTTCGACCAGATTATCCATGACAAATATCGGTTCGCCTGCTCGCGCTTCCGCGACCAGGAAAAAACGCCCGGCTTCGAGATGTATCCCGACTTCGTAAAGGGGACGTATTATGTGATGGGCTGGTGCGGCCAGGCCGAGGCGCTTGGCTTCGCACTGCCGGTACTGGAGAAACGCCTCGGCGATCCGAAGGCGGGAACCATGGGCCACCGGTCGCTTGATTTCATGGCCACCGCCCCGTTCAACAAAGACGGCTTCCTTCTGGGTTACACGGCCGAAAGCGGCAAGTGGGACGGGCAGGACTGGGTCTCGCAGGGGCAGGCGATGGAGAACGTCGCCCGCGCCATCCAGGCCGCCCGCCGGCAAGGGGTCGGGGCCAAATCCTGGGAATCGTTCCTGGCCAAGGCGTGCGACCTTCAGGCAGCACGGATACTCGCCGGCAACTGGCGCCCGAATTCGACGGCCGAGGGGTTTCTGATATCACCGCTCTGCAAGGCCTACGCGCTTTTCGGCAGGGAAGCCTACCGGACCGCCGCACTCAAGGCCGCCGGACACTATGCGGCCCGGCACCTGACCATGGAGGAGCCGTACTGGGGGGGCACGCTCGATGCCAGCTGCGAGGACAAGGAGGGGGCGGTGGCCGCCTTCCAAGCCTTCCTGGCGGTGTACGAGATGACCCGTGAGCAAAAGCATCTGGACTGGGCGGCGCATGCGCTGGATGTCATGCTGACCTGGACGGTGGTATGGGACATCCCGATGCCGCCGGGCCGTCTCGCCGACCATGGGTTCAGGACGCGGGGCTGGACCGTTGTCTCGGCGCAGAACCAGCACCTCGATGTCTTCGGTGTCTTGATGACGCCGGAAATCTGGCGCATGGGCGGCTACCTGAAGCGGGATGATCTCAAACGGCTGGCGGCCGTGATGTTCCGCAGTTGCGGCCAGAGTATCGACCCCAAGGGGAGCCAGGGCGAACAGATCCAGCACACCAACTTTGCCCAGCGCGGCAACATGACCGATGTTTTCCGCATGCGCGGGGGCTACAGCGAAGACTGGACCGTCTTCTGGATCACCGCCCATTTCCTCAATGCCGCCGCCGAGTTCGAAACCATGGGCGTCGATCTGGACCGGCCCGATTTCACGGACGCATCACCCGCCGCGAACCCGCCGGCTACATAAAAAGTGGAAAGCGGCCGGGGTCAGCCCCAGCCGAGGTCGCGGTAGAAGTCGGCGTCTTCGTTGTACTTGTCGGGATTGGGGTAGGGATCGCAGTGCTTGAGAACCAGCTCGCGGACCTTTGCGGCCACCAGCTCGCGGCTCCAGCCTTCCATCGCCGGCGCCGCCGCATAGGGGATCAGGTCGCGCACCCGGCGGAAACGGGGTGGGAAACAGCGGCGCCGGGAGCGCGTCAGCCACGCCGCCAGCGGGCCCAGGAGGCAGGCCGCCGCCAGCAGGACCAGGAAGCGCGCGCCGATCAGGCCGCAGTCGGCGGCCAGCCCCGGCAGCAGGCGCGGAACCAGCACGAAGGCGAGGACGATGCCGGCGAGGCAGACCAGGTTCATCAGCAGCCGCGCCAGCCCCGGAGGCCGCACGGGTGCGGGCCATTTTCCCGGCGGGAGTGCGTCGAGGACTGCCTGCCAGTCGGGGCCGGTCATGTCGCTGGGCAGCAGGTCGGCCAGCAGCGATTCCGGGGTGATGGTGTTTCGCGGCTGTCCGGTCCGGGCACATACGGCGCGGCGGATCCGGTAGAAGGCGCGCTGCGTCTGGCAACCCGTCGCTTCGACCGTCCGAAGCTTCTCCCAGATGCAGTCGGCGGCCTGGCGCGGAGTCCGCAGCTTCTCCGCCTCCGCATCGGCGATGCCGACGCCGAACGCCTCTTCGCAATCCAGGACGAATTCAACGGCCTCCAAGCCCATTTCGCGTCTCTCCTTCACATCGTGCGGCGGTTCGCGGAGCCCGGTGTCAGGAGGGCGGGGGCTGCGGCGTCTCCGTCCGGCCATCCACTAGGCGGACTGTCAGATCAGCCCGTGAGGCGATGGCGGGGTCGTGGGTGACCATGACGATGGTCTTGCCTTCCTTCCGGTGCAGTTCCGTGAGCAGTTCTAGGATGCCGGCGGCGGCCACGGCGTCCAGATTGCCGGTGGGTTCGTCGGCGAGGAGGATGCCGGGGTCGTTGATGAGGGCGCGGGCGAGGGCGACGCGCTGCTGCTCGCCGCCGGACAGTTCCTGCGGCCGGTGGGCGAGCCGGCGGGAGAGGCCGAAACGTTCCAGCACCCGCTCCGCCCGCGAGCGGGCTTTTTCCCGGTTCCAGCCCCAGTGCAGGGCGGGGAGGGCGACGTTCTCCAGCGCATTCAGTTCGGGGAACAGGTGGAAATTCTGGAAGACAAACCCGATCTCATGGCGGCGCAGCGATGCCTTGCCTCCGGCGGACATTTTCCCGTAGGCGCGGCCGCGGCAGAAAATCTCGCCGCCGGTCGGCTTGTCGAGCGCGCCCAGCAGGTGCAGGAGGGTGGATTTTCCGCAGCCGGAGGCCCCGACGAGGGCGACCCAGGCGCCGTCCGGGATTTCGAGGTCCACACCCTTCAGCACATGGATCTGGTGCCCGTCAAGCTTGAACAGTTTGTGGACGCCTTCCGCGCGGAAGGCACCGGCCGTGGATTCGGTGTTCATGCGGATTCCTGTGGCGGATGGGGGCGCGGCGGCCTGCCGGCGGCGTTCTTCGGGAAATATTGGTCGGCGGCGTCGGACGCCATCTTGACCAGGGTTTCCGGGTTCTGTGTGGCGAGGAGCAGGAAGCGCTCCAGGTCGGAACTGACGGACTCGGCCTGCTGGCCGATGATCGTCGCCAGCTGTTCCATCAGCTTCCGCTCCCGCTCGCCGAGTTCCGGTTTTTCGGAGTTGAGGCCTCGCACGATCTGCCGGATGCCGTCGCATCCGCACTGGATCGAGGTCAATGGGTTGCGGACGGAGTGCGCAAGCTCGGATCCGACCTGGAAGGCGGTGATGAGCTGCTGGGCCTGCCGCTTGCTTTCCTCCGCCTGCATCTCGCGGGTGAGGTCGCGGATGGCGAGGATGATGACCTCCCGTTCCGGCAGATCCTGGAACGGACTGTTCTCCGTTGATGCCGTGTCCACGGGAAAACGGGCGCGTGAGACCGTGATCCCCGCGGGAAGCGTTCCGCCGCTGCCGGTGATCATCTTCCACATCCGGTTTTCTTCCTGCGGGTGCCGGAGGGTGGGGGACTTGCCGATGAAAACGGAGGCGAGAGGCTGTCCCATCAGCGATTCCGGCGACATCTCCAGCCAGTTTGCCGCCGTGCGGTTGACGAAGATGATTTCATGCTCCGGCGTGAGGGTGATGATGCCCATGGAAACGTTGTTGAATACGGCCGTGATCCACGTCTGGTAATGCTGCAGTTTCTTGGCCTGGTAGGTACAGCGGCTGGCGAGGTACTGGCTGGCCGCGCTGAAAAAGACGAAGAGGACGACGCGCATCGTCAGGTTCCCGATGACACGCTCGGAGTTCTCGTACGCCGCGTCCGGCCCGTAGTGCGGCAGAACATCCTGAAGCTCCAGCAGCACGAGCGTGGAGTAGGAGAAAATGCTCATCATGGCCATTTTCAACGAAAAACTGCCGGAGATCACGATGCCGGCTGAGAGGATGACCAGCGGGTAGAGCAGGAACAGTTCGCTCGAAATGCCGCCGGTGAAATGGACCAGCCCCGTGATGACAACCGTGTCCACGAGGAACTGGAACGGCGCGCTGCTCCGGATGGTCGAGTCCCGGCGCAGCCACAGCGCATACGGGATATTGACGACGAACGCCAGCGCGATGAACGCGTAGAACGCCTGCGCGTCATGCGGGAGCATGATGGTCAGCAACGCAAAGACAATGGCCAGAAGGACGAGCCGGCCGATCATGACCCGCGCCAGTGACGGCCAATGCCGGACGGTTGATGGATTGTTGGCGGCTTTTTTCAAATCCTTGGATCTCCCGTCCCGGCTGGGATTGTTCATGGAGCGCTTAGGCCGCACAATATTCCGGAATCCATCCTAACCATCACAACCGCCTTGAACGCCGACAGTTGCATCCTGATCGTTGATCGTTCGTGAAGCATGCGGGGCGCGATTGTTTCCCGCTCCAGAGTGCGCACAGTATATACCGGAGACACGGCGAATGCAACAGAGGTTCCCCTGCGGCATCGCAGGTGGCGGCGCTCAGGCGACAACCGCCCGGACGTTGGGCGTTCATGAAGCATGCGGGCCGGGGATCCCCGCCACACGGTCAGGAACAGCCGCAGGCGTCGGCGGACACGGCGGCCGTGCGCGGTTTCGCGGAGCTGTACTCGTCCGGATAATAATGGATGTCGCGCTCCGGCATCGGCAGCCGTTCCAGAAGCACGCCGGATTCGGCGCAGAACCGTTCCGCCAGCGTGTCGTGATAGCCGGAACAGACGACGATGCGCGCCACGCCCGCCGCAATCAGCGCCTTCGCGCACGCCGTGCAGGGCATGTTCGTGATGTAGGCCGTGGCGCCGGCGACGATCACGCCGTGGCGCGTCGCTTGGCAGATCGCGTTGATCTCCGCATGGTTCGTGCGGATGCAGTGGTTGTTGACCACCAGGCAGCCGGCGTCGTCGCAGTGCGCGCCCCCCGGCAGCGAGCCGTTGTATCCGGTCGAGAGCACAAACCGATCCTTCACCAGCACGCAGCCGCAATGCATCCGCGGGCAGGTCGAGCGCTCCGACGCCAGCATCGCCAGCTTCAGGAAATACTCGTCCCAGCTCGGGCGGCGCAGCTTCGTCACGTCAACCTTCGTGGCCTTTTTCGCGGACATGCGGATCTCCCATGGAAAGACACGGGTCGTGTTACAGAAGGGCACTCCAGGCAAAATGGAAAATATCCGCCTAAGATTTGCCCAAGAGCGGCCTCGCCTATAAAATCCAGCTTCTCTTACCGCAGCTTGACGAGGATCACGAAGAGCAGCGGCGTGAGGAAGCTCTGGACCAGCATGAAACGCAGCAGCACCTGCGCGTTCGACCAGGCGAGGTTCTTTCGGCAATGGTCGTGCAGCGGGAAGCGCACCCGGTGCAGGATTGCCACCAGCGGGCTTTGCTGCCCCGGAGCGGGTGGCGGCGGCGGGAGGATGCCGGGCAGCGTCAGCTGCGGCGACGGCTTCTGCGGCGCCCGCACGTCGAAGCCCATCCTCTTGAACATGCGCAGTAGGGCGATCTTCACGATGCCCGATCCGCCGTTGACCAGCACGACCGGCGCGACCACCAGGATTACCAACGGGTTTCCTGATGCCAGCACGGCCACGCCGACCAGCAGTCCAAGGAAGCGCGAGCCGGCGTCCCCCATCAGCACCCGGCTCGGCTCCGCGTTGTGCCAGAGATAGCCCGCCAGCCCGCCCATCACGGTGAACAGCAGCACGGCCCAGCGCGCGCCCTCCGGATTATGCCGGACCAGCAGATAGGCGGCGGCCTCGCGGTGTCCGATCACGACGTAGAGGAAGATGCCGAGGTAGAACAGCGAGAGCATGGTCAGCGAGCCCGCCAGCCCGTCCACGCCGTCCGAACAATTTGTGGCGTTGATCGTCATCCACAGCAGCAGCGATGCCAGCGGGATGAACGCCCACGCCGGCATCAGGAAGTCGCCCTTGACGAACGGCAGCCAGCAGGCCACCGCCTGGAACTGGCAGAACGCCATACTGGTTAGCACGGCGACGATGATGTCGAGCGAGCCCTTGAAGTAGTCGCCCCACGGGGTGATGCTGCGGTCGTCCAGATAGCCGGTGACCATGGCCAGCACGAGGCAGACGATGATGGTGACCATCTTCATGCTCAGAGGCACCACCAGCAGTAGCACCGGCAGCAACAGCAGCACGCAGATGAACCCGGCGCCGGTTGGCTTGCCCTTCGCCGCCAGCGCGTTCTGGGCGTGCGCTCGGCCGCGGTCCGTCGGCAGGATGCGCCACAGGACCGGCAGCAGGAACCCCACCACCAGGGCACCCAGCGCGGCACCGAGCCCGATCAGGACCAGATAGGATCCCAAAAGACGGAACGGCCCCCATACATGCTCGTTGAGGAAGGCCGAAAAATAATAAAGCATGAACGTCGTCCCAGTCTGGAAAAGAGGAGGGCTGTGTGGAAAAACGGCGGGGCGCAAGCGGCGGAAACTTGAAGGCAAAATAGCGAGGCCCGGCGCAAAAACAAGACACAACCTGAGTTTTTTCCGGACGGGCGTGCCGCGACGGAAAAAAGGACGGCGCATAGAGCCCGCCGTCCCTCTCCATGGCGTGCCGCTTCGTCAGCCAGGATGATTCATGCCGGCGGCCTTCTGCATCTGGCGTTCAACCGGCACGATGCCTTGAACATTTCTGAGCCCAGCGGGTTAGCGCCCCCACCAGGATTTTTTGCGGTCATCGTCGTGCCCCCCGACTTTTGGGCGGTAGACGTCGATGGTTTTCTCCTTCGCGTCAAACCGTTCCGGCGCATGTCCGACGCTGACGGGCGTGCGCAGGTCCTGGATCCGGACGGGCTCGACGACGCGGCCGCGGACGGTCGTCACGCGCTCGACCTCGATGCCACGGTTGACGATGCGGGGGTGAGCCTCTCCCTTGACGACCACGACTTTGTAATCGGTGATGACGGAGGTGCGCCTGAAGATGGCGTGTTCCTCCTCCTCGCGGAAGCGGCGGAGGCCGGGGTTGCCCATGTCCTTCACGAAGCAGAAGCTGAAGTGCGCGTCGTTCAGGCCGAAGTCAAATCCCACCCCTACGCGTTTGCCGCGGTAGATGAAGGTGGCGGCGGCGGAGTCGTAGACGGCTCCCGTGGGCAGCGGCGCCCATCCGCAGTAGTCGCCGCCGGAACGCCAGGCGACCCACGCCGGGCCCCACACTTGGTCGGGGAACCAGACCCAGCCGTGGTGGGGATGCAGGTTCCAGCGCCCGTAGTGGAACGTGGCCCATCCCCACGGGTAGTTGGAGGACCAGTACCAACCTTGGTCGGTGTACATCCACTGTCCGTTGTCCCAGTAGGGGCGCCAAGCCGGATTGGCGTTCACCACCGTGGGCTGCCAGCACCACTGGTTGTCTTCCACCAGCATCCAGCGGCCGTGCGGGCTGAGTTCCTGGTGGAAGTATGCGGCCTCGGGTGACAAAGCCGGCTGGATGACGGCTGGCTGGATCATGGCGGGCATGACCTGCGGCTGGGGAACGGTGTAGACGGCTGGCTGCGGTGCGGCGGCCGGCTGTACGGGTGCCGCCGGGGCGTACGGCACGGGGGTGGAGGCCGCTCCCGGCGCGGCGACGGGGGCCGCGCCCGCGCCGCTGGCCATCATGGCGTTCAGCACGGTCTGGGAGACGACGCCCTGCCTGGCCAGCGTGACCGCCTCATCGGCGGAAATATCGTAGTTGAGGTTTTTCCCCTTGATGAACGCGATGATTGCATCGTCGTTGAACCCAGCCTGTTTGAGCTTGACGGTGTCATTGATGGCCGCCGTGTTCGCGGCGTGCGCGAGGTTGAACGCGGCCGACATGGCGAGCACGAGGAGACTCATTTTGGCTTTCATGTTTCCGATTCCTTGCCTGGTATGGTTTTTCCCGGACTACAATCAGAAACGGAACGGACGGGAAGATTATTCATTTCCCGCCGCGGCGCCCTTCGGATCCCAGCCGCCGCCGAGCGCCTTGTAGATGGCGACAAGATCCGTGGCGATGCTGCGGTCGCTCTGGATCAGCGCGTTCTGCGCGGAGAGAAGGGATTGCTGCGCGGCGATCACGTTGATGAATTCAACCTGCCCCGCGGCATAGAGCCGGGAGGACAAATCCACCGCCTGGCGGTTGGCGGCGACGGCTTCGGCAAGCGCCTGCCGGTGCAGCTGTTCGTTCACATAGGCGACGAGCGCGGACTCCACGTCGTTCAGCGCGGTCAGCACGGCTTTCCTGTAGGCGAGAACCGCCTGCTGCGCCAGCTCGTCCTGCACCTTGATTCCGGAACGGACCCGGCCGAAGTCGAGCAGCGGCCAGGTCACGGACGGCCCGATGGAATAGTTGCGGCGGTCCCAGCTCACGAGCGACGGCAGCTTGTTGTTGGAGACGCCGGCGGAACCGGTCAGCGTAATCTTCGGGAAAAGGGCGGACTTTGCCTCGCCGATGCGCGCGGTGGCGGCGTGGAGCTGGGCCTCGGCCTGGCGGATGTCCGGCCGGCGCGTCAGCAGGTCGGACGGCAGGCCGGCCGGCACTTCCGGCGGTGCGGCGGGAATCGGCGTTTCCTTCGCCAGCTCCGCGTCCAAAGCGGACGGCTCCAGTGCCAGCAACAGTGCCAGCGCGTAGGCCGACTGCCGCGCCTGCGCCTCAAGCACGGGAATCTGCGATCGCGTGGACGCGACCTGCGCCTCGGCGTTGACGACGTCGAGCCGGCTGTTGAATCCACCCGTAAACCGCTTGCGCGCAATCTCCGCGCTTTTCTCCTGCATGCCCAGGTTTTCCCTTGCGACGGTGATCTGCTGCCGGAGTCCGCGCAGGGAGAGATAGTCGACCGCGACTTCGGCGGAGAGCGTGACCAGCAGGTCGCGGCGCCCCTCCACGCTGGCGGTGATGTCGGCCTCCGCCGCCTCGGAAGCACGGCGCGCGCCGCCAAAGAAGTCCAGCTCCCAAGAAGCGTCAAGCCCCGCCCTGTAGACGTTGGCCGCCTTGCCCTGGCCGCCGGAACGCGAGTGGCTGTAGCCGCCGCCGGCGTTGACGGACGGCCAGAGGCCGGCATCGACCACGCCGTACTGGGCGCGGGCCTGGCGGATGCGCGACTCGGCTTGCTTCAGATCCAAGTTTGCCGCAAAAGCGCGGGCGACCAGCGAGTCCAGCTCCGGATCCTTGAACGTTTTCCACCACGCCGCAATCTCCGCCGCCTGCGCGGTTGGCACGCTGGCCGCACCCGGCGCGCCCGCACCGTTCCAGCCGGCGGGCAGGATGGTGCCCGGTGTCCTGTAGTCCGGTCCGACGGTCATGCAGCCGGCGGCGGCGAGCAGAACGGCGGCCAGCAGCGAAACCCGGCTGGCCGTGCGTGTGCCACGGAGATTGTCATGCAGCGTTTTCATGAAGTCCATCACCTCTTCGTCAAGCCCGCCATGAAATTGAAACCTTGGAATCGATCAATCAAAAAACCGCTTATTCGTACCGCAGCGCCTCAATCGGATCCATGCGCGAGGCCTTCCAGGCCGGATAAAAGCCGAAGATGATGCCGACTCCGGCCGAAACGACGACGGCCGCGACGATGGCCCCGATGGAAATCGCCGTCGGCCAGTGCAGCAGGGTGCGGACGAGCCAGGAGCAGCCGCGGCCCAGCAGGATGCCAAGGACGCCGCCGATCAGGCACAGCAGGATTGCCTCGGTGAGGAACTGCCGCAGGATGTCGCGGCTCCGCGCGCCGACCGCCATGCGCAGGCCGATCTCGTGCGTGCGCTCGGTCACGGACACCAGCATGATGTTCATGATGCCGACACCGCCGACGATGAGCGAGATCAGCGCCACGCACAGCAGCAGCTTGGTCATCAGGCCGGTGGTGGAGGAGAGAACCTTGGTCATCTCCGTCATGTCGCGGATGGTGAAGTCGTCCGGCTCCGCCGTTTCCAGCCGGTGGCGTTCCCGCAGCAGCGAGGTCATCTGCCGGATGGCCGCCGGGATTTCCTCTCCACCGTTGGCCGCGACCAGGACCTGGTCCACGTTCGTGAAGCGCACGGGCATCGGCGAATTCGCGGCCTGCACCGCGGAACGTTCTGGGTACAGCGTGACCGTGGAGGACGGATAGAGGTTGTTCAACGTGTTCATGGAGGAGCTGGCGGAACCCGCCGCGCTCTGGTTGCTGGTCGTGGAGGATTGGCCGGAGACGCGGTACTTGATGGTCGTCCACGGCGCGAGCAGGATGTCGTCCTGGTCCATCCCCATCATGTTGGCACCCTTGGGCGCCAGCACGCCGACGACGCGGAAGGTGACGTTCTTTACGCGCAGTTCCCGGCCGACCGGGGATTCGCCCTGGAACAGCTCACGCGACAGAGTTTTCCCGATCAGGCAGACCTTGCTGCCGTTGCGGACATCGCGCTCGGTAAACGGTTCGCCCTCCGCCAGCGTCTTCCAGTCGCGCACGTCGAGAAACTGCGTCGTCGTTCCGTAGATGCTCTGCGGCACCCAGTTGCGGCTTCCGCAGACAATTTGAGCGCGGACGCGCACGACCGGTGCGGCGGCGCGCACGGCCGGGCACTCCGCGAGGATGGCGTCGGCGTCCTGCGGCGTGAGCGTCATGCCGCTACCGCCGCCGAAGCTGATGCCGCTTGTGGATGCCGCGCCCGGGAAGATCATCAGGGTGTTCGCGCCCATGCTGGCGACGGTCGCCTGGATCGCCGCGGAGGAGCCGCTGCCAATCTCCATCATGGCGATCACCGCGGCGATGCCGATGACGATGCCGAGCGTCGTCAGCACCGCGCGCATCACGTTGCGCCGGAGCGAGCTGACGGCGGTCCTGAAGGTGCGCAGAAGGCGGGACGTTTTTTTCAAGCCGCACCTCCGTGCGCCGGGTCGGATTCCGGCGGTGCCCCGTCCACAATCAGTCCGTCGCTGATCCGGATGACTCGCTGCGCGAATTTCGCAATCCCGGCATCGTGCGTCACCAGCACGATAGTGATTCCCTCGTCGCGGTTGAGCCGCTGGAACATCTCCAGCGTCTCGCGGCTGGTTTTGGAGTCCAGATTGCCGGTCGGCTCGTCGGCGAACAGGATGGAGGGGCGGTTGATGAGAGCCCGCGCAATGGCGACGCGCTGTATCTGCCCGCCGGAGAGCTGCGACGGGTCGTGGTGCGCGCGGTCGGCGAGCCCCACGCGATCAAGCAGTTCCCCCGCGCGCTTTTTCCCGTCGCGCATGCTGATGCTCTCCAGTGAATAGGAGAGCGGCATCAGCACGTTGTCCAGCGCGCTGGTGCGCGGCAGGAGGTTGAAGCTCTGGAAGACGAAACCAATCTTGTGGTTGCGCAGGAACGCCCGTCCGTCGGCGTCAAGGCGGGAAATTTCCCGCCCTTCAAGCCGGTATTCGCCCGAGCTCGGGCGGTCCAGGCAGCCGAGGATGTTCATCAGCGTGCTCTTGCCGGAGCCGGAAGCGCCCATCAGCGCGACCATTTCGCCGCGCCGGATGTCGAGGGTGATCCCCTTCAGCACAGGCACGTCAACCTGGCCGAGGTGATACGTCTTGTACAGATCCCGGAGTTCAATGAGATTGGTGGGTGCCATGCGATGGCCTGTGTTGTTCATGTGTGAATTTGTTGCTTCAATCCCAGCCCCGCCCGTAAGGGGGGGGCTACGCGGAATTTGCGAATTCTTGGCTACGCCCTTAATGGGCGTGTCCACCGCCGCCGCGAGGCGGCATTTTGGGAACAAACGGATTGACCGTGCCGTCGGCGGCGGTGGTGGCGGTGCTGGTCTTTGCGTCTGCACTCTCCCGGTTCTCGCCCACGACCACCTCCAGCCCCTCCTTTACGCCTTCGCCCCAGATTTCCGTCAGGCTCCCGTCGCTCAGCCCCGTGCGGACGCGCAGTGAACGGAGGCCCGCGCCGTCCTGCGCCCACAGCGTGCCGGCATGCCCGTGTACGGAAGCGGCGGCGTCCCCGTCCGCCTTCGGCTTTTTGCCGTCCGTCTTCTGGCTTTTGCCTTCTGTCTTTTGAGCTTTTCCGTCCGCCTTCGCCGTCTGTTGCGCCGGCGGTGTCCAGCGCAGCGCCGCGTTGGGCACCGTCAGCACGCCCGCGCGGTGATCCACCTCGAACTTCACGTTCGCCGTGAGGTACGGGAGCAGTCGGCCGCTGGAGTTGTCCGTGACCACCTCCACGGTGTAGGTCACCACGTTCTGCGTCATGGTCGCGTTCAGGCGGACCTTGCCGACCTCGCCCTTGAACGGTTCACCGGGGAACGCGTCCACCTGGAACGTCACCGGCTGGCCCGGCTTCAGCGCGCCGATGTCCGCCTCGTTGACCGCCACCCAGATCTCCATCCGCTTCAAATCCTTGGCGATGAGGAACAGGCTGGCTGCATTCATGCTGCCGTTTACCGTCTGCCCAATGTTCACCCGGCGGTCGATGATGACACCGTCGACCGGTGACTTGATGACGCAGAGCCCGAGATTCCGTTTTGCGCGGTTCACGGACGCCTCTGCCACGGCGACCTGCGCTTTGGCCTGTAGGATGGCCGCGGAGCCTGCGTCCGCGCTGGCCTTTGCCGTCGCGCAAACGGCCTTGTAGTTGTCGTATGTGGTTGCGGCGAGGGCGTCGGATGGACCGATTTTTTGGGCGCGCTCCCAGTCCGCCCGGGCCTGCGTGAGCTTTGCATCCAGCACGGCCAGGTTGGCCGTCGCGCTGGTCACCTGGGCTTCCGCCTGCTGGAGCTGTGCGTTTGCCTGGGCCAGATCGGCCTGGCAGACCTCGTCGTCCAGGCGCGCCAGAACCGTTCCGGCGCTGACCATGGAACCGTAGTCGACCGTTTTTCCGTCCGCGTCGCAGCCAAAGGAGATGACTTGTCCGGCCACCTGCGCTCCGACATCCACAACCTCCTCCGGTTCAATAGTTCCCGTCGCCCCGATTGTTCCCGTCAGGTCGCCGCGCGTGACCGGCGCCGTGGCGTAGGAGGGCGGGGCGGTCTGCAGCCGCGCCGAATAGTGCCACCAGCCGGCACAGGCACCCGCGATGCAGATGATGACGACGACGATTTTGATGATCCACGATTTCATGGCCGGCTCCTTTTTTCCTAAGCATCCTGAAAAAAACAAATTCCCGCAGCTATCCGCCTCAGTCCTTCCGTGCGCCCGTTCTTTTCCGGCGCCGCCCCGCCCGGATTTCCCGGATGCCCGCCAAGCTGAAGCGGACGATGTGGTCGACAGTCGCCTCCAGGCTGAGATCCAGCATGGGCGAGGGCGGTTTTTCTCCTCCCGCAAGCAGCTGATGGCGGCGTTTCATCCGCACCGGATGCAGGCATTGGGCGATGATGCTCATGCGGCAGAGCTCGACGTCCGCCTCCGTCACCCCGGCCCCCAGCATTTCACGGATCAGCTTGCCGAACGCCAATTGGATCGGATGAATTGCTTCATGCATCACAACCGCCAGCAGGCCGGTCGGGCTCGCAATCTCACGCTGGATGATCGAAAACTCTTGGTTTTCCGGATCGGAGATGCGCTGCATCAGAGACAGCACGCGGCCGCGCAGCCGCTTCTCGGCCGGCGCGTCCGCCAGCACGCCTCCATCCGCCGGATGCGCTTCCAGCGCACGGCTGAACGCGAGGTGCCAGGCTTCCGCATACAGCGTTTCCTTGTCGCCGAAATGATAGTTGATCAGCGCGACGTTGGCACCGGCCAGGCGGCAGATGTCCGCCACGGTCGCATCGCGGTAGCTCTTCTCCGCGAAGACGCGGCAAGCCGCCTCGAGCAACTGTCCGCGCGTCCCGCCCGCTTTGCGTTTCGCCTTTTTACCAGATGCCATGGCCGTCTCCGTACCGGATCATAATGATGGTTCCGGACATGAACGTAACGTGCGGCAAGCCGGCCGTCAAGCATCGGTTGAATGTTTATTTTAATTGATCATTTAACCCAAGGCTGATTGCGGCGGGGTTTGCCGGCAAAAAGAAAGCGGCCGGCCGATGCCGGCCGACCGCTTCACGAATCGCGCGGCTGGAAAAGCTCCGCGCCGCATGCCGTACGGTGTTATTCGGCGGGGGCCGGCGGGGGCTGGGGCTTGTCTTCGCCCTTGCCTTCACCACCCTTGTCGCCCTTGTGCTCGCCGCGCTTGCCGCCGCGTTCCTTCATCTTGGCCTCGCGCGCCTTGCGCAGCTCGGCCGCCTTTGCCTTCTGCTCCGGCGTGAGGATGGCGTCGATTTCGGCCTGGACCTTCTCGTGCAGCGCCTTGGCGGCGTCCATCGCCTTCTTCACGGCGGCCTCGTCCTTGCTCTCGCGGGCTTCCTGGACGGCCTTCTGCGCTGCCTTCATGGCCTCGCCGTTGGCCTTGCGGATCGCCTCGACCTTCGTCTTCTGCTCGTCGTTCAGGCCCAGTTCCTTGGCCATGTCGGGACGGTTCATGCCGGGGCGGCCGCCCTCATGCTTCGGCGGCGCGGCGGGCTTGTCGCCGGCCGGGGCGGTTGTGTCGGCGGCGGCGGCGGTGAGGCCAACGGCCAGCAGGCCGACGGACAGGGAGATGATCAGTTTCTTCATGGTTCGCGTGCTCCTTCTTCGGGTTTCGGTTACGGACGGATTCCGGCAGGAACATTCCTGCGTTGTACCCCATTGGTGGCGCGGGGTCTGGGGGCGGTTACAGGCAGATTGTTGGGAATGCCGCCCTGGGCGCCGGTCAGGGTGCCGGCTCGATTGTGCGCAGGCGCCGCAGGACGGGGAAGCGCCAGGCGGAAAGTCCGACCACCACCAGCGTGGCCGCGCCGCCGGCCACGACCGAAAGCGTGGTACCGAGGAGGCGCGCGGCGACGCCCGACTCGAATGCGCCGATTTCATTGGACGATCCGATGAAAATGGAGTTGACGGCGGCCACACGGCCCAGCATGTGCCGGGGCGTGCGGAGCTGAAGGATGGTCTGGCGCACGACAACGCTGACTTCGTCGGCGACGCCGGAAAGCGCCAGCAGCGCCAAGGAGAGCGGGAAGGAGGTGGAGCAGCCGAACCCGATCATGCACAGGCCGAATGTGGCGACGGCCACGAACAGGGCGCGGCCCGCATGCCGGAACGGCGGACGGTGCGCCAGGATGAGGGAGGTGGCCACCGCGCCGACCGCCGGCGCGGCGCGCAGCATGCCCAACCCCTGCGGGCCCGCATGCAGGATTTCCGCGCTGAACACGGGGAGCAGCGCGACCGCGCCGCCGAAAAGGACCGCGAACATGTCGAGCGTCGCCGCGCCGAGCAGGAGGCGTTCGGAAAACATGAAGGCGACGCCGCTTTTCAGGCTCGCCAAGACCGGTTCGCCGGCCGTCTGCCGCGACGGGGGCGTGCCGGGGACTCCGGCCATGCCGGCCAGCGCGCAGGCGAAGAGCGCGGCTCCCACCGAATACGCCAGAACCGCCCCGCCGGCCGCCCACAACAACCCGCCCAGCGCTGGGCCGACAACCGAGGCCACCTGGAACATGGCGCTCCGCCAGCGCACGGCTCCCGCATACAGTTCAAGCGGAACCAGTTCGGAGGCGAGGGCGGTGCGGGCGGGCATCAGGAAGCTGCGCGCCAGGCCGCCGGCCGCCACGACGCCGTAGAGCAGGGCCACCGGATGCGGCATGGCGGGAAACAGCACGGGGATGAACAGGGCGAGGCTGCAGGCGAAGAGGCACCCCTGCGCCCACACGACCACGCGTTTCCGGCTCGCCGTGTCGGCCACATGCCCGGCAAACAGCGCGGCGCCGATGAAGGGGACGACTTCGGCCAGGCCGATGATGCCCAGCGCCAGCGGGTCGCGGGTGAATTCATAGACCTGCCAGGCGACCACGACGCCCTGGATCTGGATTGCCAGCGTCGCGGACATCAGGTTCAGCATGTACCAGCGGAAGCCGGGGATGGCAAGCGGGGCGTAGGGGCGGTGGGGCGTGATGTTCATGGACGGAGGGACACGGCTGCCTTTCGGGCGAACCCGGTCCTGGATCCGCGCGGGTCATAATGTAACGGGCCAATGCGGCCCCGTTGTCCGGAATTCCAAGTTCGCATGGTTCATCCACGCCGTCCGTCGCATGCGGCGGTGGCGCGGCATGTCGTGGGGATCCGGCACATCGTGCCGCTGCGTTTCATGTCTCACCACGCCGCGACCGCTCGTCCGCGCAACAATCCGTGTCCGAAGGCGCGCGGACTGTTTCGCGCTTATGCCTTGCCGGCCTTTTCCGGAGCCGGCGCGGTAAGGCGCTGGATGGCGGCGGCGCAGGGGTCGCGCTGCGTCTTGCTTTTTTTCCCGCTTAGGAGCGTGTATTCCTCGTGCCCGGAAATTGCCTTTGACAGGCACTCCAGCCACAGGCGTTTCTGTTCCGCATCCTTGACTTGGTTGGCCGCATCGGTAATCTGGCCGGCGAACTGGAGGCATTCCTTGGGATTGCGCCCGCCTTCCACCCTTTTCTTGAGGTCGGCGGCGACCTGGTCGAGGAGCGACTGGGTCTGTTCGGCTTCCGGACGCGGCTTCCGGCCGGCCAGTTTGGCGAGCGCGGGAACCGTCCGGTCAAGCGTGATCTTGTTCTTGCGGCCGAAATAGCATTCGCGCCCCGGCAACTCCTGCCAGAGCGCCAGCGCCCAGGCAGTCCTCTGTTTCCGGTCGGCGATGCGGGCCGCCGTCGCCGTGAGAGCCTGTTCCATCTTTTCGCAGGCGGCCTCGGTGCGCGCCGAGGCGAGGTGTGCCTTGAAGTCGGCCGCCGTCCGGGTCAGGAGTGCGGACAACCCCTCCGCCGCCGCCTGGTAGGTGGCCAGCGCCTCCGGATTTCCGCATTTCTCCGCCTGCAGAAAGGCGAAGACTTCGCGCACGGCGGCCGGATCCGCGGGAACCGGAAGCTTGGCCAGCCTTCCAAACATTTTTTCCTTGACCGTCTGGTTGTACAGGCTGTCGGCGGGGCAGCCCGGTTTCGGCCCGGTCGCGGCGAGGGCCGCCGTCAGCGTTTTCCAGAGATGGATCTGCGCCTGTGGCGTTCCGGCGGCCGCCTGGCCGGCATCTGCCAGCTGAAAGTTGTAGGGGTTTGCGGCGAGGCCGCTTTCCAGAAGTTCCAGCCCGTGCGTGCGGCGGTCCGCCTCCGGCAGCAGGCGGAAGAGGTCGTAGGCCAGCATGGAATCCAGATAGGACTGGAGTCCGGCGTTGACCCCCCAGGCGACGCTCTGGTGGTAGACCATCATGCGGCGGGCGTCGACGTCGCCGAAGATCCATGGGGCATGCACGCTGGTCTTGTCCGGCCCGCCGGTGGCGAACTGGCCGCCCTTGCATTCATAGACACCGGTCTTGTTGTTGAGCTCGAAAAGGATCAGCGCGCAGTGCCCGGGCTGTCCGGCGGTGCTGGCGGGGATGCCGAGGGACTTGTAGGTACGCACGCCCATGTTGGCCATGGTGCCGCACACGCCGCCGTCCTTAAGCATCATCTGGAAGGTGCCGTAGGAGAAGGGGTACGGGCAGAGTCGGCGTGCGGACTGGAAGTTGAACTGCTGCGCGATGCCGCCGATATATTCGCCGTAGGTGTGCAGCTCGCCACGGTTGTGCCAACGTTCCCAGATGTCCTGTCGCTCACGCAACGGCTGGTCGTCGGCGGCGAGCAGGGTCAAGACCGGCCACGGCGCGGTCAGCGGACAGTGCGGGAGTTTTTTCTTCTTCGCCGCCGCAACAACGGGCACCGGGGCTTCATGGTTCCGGATGAGGAAGGCGCACCCCTCCGCCGGCGACGGCGCCGGGTCGCGTGCGGCCGGCAGCATCCCCTTCGCCACATACGCGGCCTTGAAGAGCTCAAACGCCTTCAGGATTTCCTTGCCCTCCGGCTCCTTGACTGCGTCGTGGCGGTCGGGGTAGATGACATGGTCGCCGCAGTTGATCTCCACCGTCTGCCCGTGTTCCTTCATGTAGGCGTTGAATTCCAGTTGCAGCGCCCGGCTCGCCATGACGTCGGCGGCGGTGAGGGGGCGCTTGATCTTTTGCACGGCCGCGCCGTCGCCGGCGGGGTTAGCCGCTTCGGCGGGAACGGGGATGGCGACACCCTTGTCGTCATACTTCAGTTCCGCAGCTTCCGGAGCCCACTTGTGCTTGGGCGGAACTTCCTCGATGAAATGTTCGTTGAGGAAGTTGATGATGTGGTCGTTGACGTCCGGCGTGCGGTTGGGGTCTTTTGTGTTCACCGGTTTGAGCGGGCAGGGCGGAATCGCCAGCTTGAGCGGCGCGCGCGGGGTGATGTCGGCCTGCGGCCCCTGCTTGCTGGCGTGCACCACGGCCGTGGCGAGCGCGAGCTGGGTGTAGCGCTTGCGGACGGCGTCCTGCCCCAGGTCCAGTTCCAGCGAGCGGAGCATGAGCAGGATGTTGGCGGGCGAAAGCCTGGCGCCGTACACCGTGCTCCTGACCACCGGGTCGCCGTCCACCCAGGCCCAGAAATCGTCCGGCAACGTCTTGCCGGCGGCGGCCAGATCCCGCCGAGCCTGCGCCTTGGCGAACGCCAGATAAGTGGTGCAGACCTCCGGAGACAGGCGGTACTGCGCCTTCACCCAGGCATCGCGCAGCGCTTGGCCTTCGGCGGTCGTTTCCAGGGCCGTGGACGCAGCCGGTGCGGGTGCCGGGGCTTCGTTTTTCTTTGGGGAATGCTTGGCGGCCAGCACGCTTCCCGTCGGCAGCAGGGCGGCGGCAAGCACGAGCAGACGCAGGGTGCGGGCGGACACGGAAAAAATCGGGGTGATGGGATGCATGGCGGAACTCCGGCGTGTGAGTGTAAACGTCTGCTTTCCAAACGTCGGACACGCCGGATTATTGTGCGGTTCCATGCCCCGTCCGCCGGATGTTTGTCCGGTTGTGCGCGAAGGGTGTCCACCCGCCGGAGCGCGGATCAGGTCTTGAACACCGACAGGAGGCAGATGCCGACGAACAGCGCGCCGAGGAAGATCACAACGGCGACGGGCCAGGTCAGCGAGAGCCCAAGAACCGCCGCCTGCTTCCAGGAGAGATCCGGCAGCACAACGGCGGCGGTGCCCGGCGCCTGTGCGGCCGGCGGTGTCGCCGGGGCGGCGGCCGCCTGCTGGCGCTGAAGCTTCATGAGCTCCATTCGCGCCGCTTCCAAATTCCGCTTGGCCTCGCGCAGTTCGCCCAGCGACACCGGGCCGTCGGTGGAAAGCTCGGCGGATTCCAGATCCTGGTGCGCGCGGATGAGGGTTTCCAGCTGGTCTTCCAGCGACCGGAGCGCCGCCTGGTGTCCGACGATGGTTTCCCTGAGTTCTGGAAGCAGTTCCTGACGGTGCTTGTGGAACTCGGCGCGTTCCTTGACCAGCAGGTCGCCGTGCAGTTTGGCGTCCTCCCGCCGTACAATCTCGCCGAGGTTCGCCGGGGGGACGGCGGGCGCGGGTGACACCGGCATCGCGGCCGGTTCCGTTTTCGCCGCCGCCATCGTCCGTTTGGCTGATGCCAGTCCGTTGCTGATGAATTTGCTGCCCATGGAAGAAGTGCCCCCGAGCTGCGCGCCAATGGTATTTGATGCTGCAATATAGCCGTTTGCGGGGAACAAACCCCGCGTTGTGGAAACGAGCCGATTTTCAGAGAAGCTCGCGGCCGATGGCGTCGTTGAAGAGCAGCCCCCGGCGCGTGGGCCTCAGTCGTCCGTCCCGGAACTCCAGCAGCCCCTCCGCTTCCAGCTTGCGGATCTGCGGCCCGCGCAGCTCCAGGAAGTCGAACCCGCTCCGCTCCTTGAATTCGCACGGCTCCCAGCCGTCCACCGTGCGCAGGCCGAAGAGGAGACTTTCCGCCGCCCGCGCCTCGGGCGGAATGCGGTCCTCCTCCCGGCGGATCTCCGGCTGCATCCATTCCTCCAGCGAGGCCGGGTTGCCCCAGCGCAAAACTCCATCGAACGAGCATGCCGCCGGCCCGCAGCCGAGGTAGGTTCCGGCATGCCAGGCGGAGAGGTTGTGGCGGCACTCGAAACCGGGAACGGCGAAGTTGGAAATCTCGTAGCGCCTCATGCCTGCGGATTCCGCAACCGCTTCCGCGGTCTCCCACATTTCCACGGCCAGCGCCTCATCAGGAGCCTGAAGAGAGCCGTCCGCCGCCAGCGCACTTCCTTCCTCGATGGTGAGCGAGTAGGTGGAAAGGTGCTGCGGGCCGAAGGCCAGCGCCGCCTTCAGGTCGGCCTCCCATTCCTTCATGCACTGGCCGGGAATGGCATAAATCAGGTCAAGGCCGATGTTCTCAATCCCCTGCCGCCGTAGCATCCGGACGGCCGGCCCGATCCGGCCGGGATCACCGCTGCGGCCCAAGCGCGCACGAAGGCCGGATGAAAAACTCTGCGCGCCCAGGCTGACCCGGTTGACGCCCCAGGCGGAGAGGACCGCCGCCTTTTCCTCCGTCAGGGTTTCCGGATTGCACTCGATGCTGAATTCAACGTCCGGCCGGAGCGGGAAACGGGAACGGATGGCGCGCAGGAGCGCTTCCAGCTCCAGCGGCGCAAGCAGCGTGGGCGTTCCGCCGCCGATAAAAACGCTGGACATCGGCCGCCCGTCGGTTTTCCCGGCGGCCGCATGTTCGTCAAATTCCAGAAGCAGGCGGGCGAGGAAGTTCAGGCGGGAGGAATCCGGCGCGGCAGGCACGGAATAAAAGACACAGTAGGAACATTTTGAAGCACAGAAGGGGATGTGCACATACAGTGATTCAATGCTTGTTTTGATGGGGTGAAGAGTCATCGCATTCCTGCAAAAGCAAAAGTCTCACGATTGATCCGGTGCTTGATTTTTTTTGAATACCATTTGCATTTATGCGAGCGTGTTGTAGTTTAACAATGAATTATAAAACACGGCATCGGAATGGTGCTGTTATCCAGTTGTCCCTCCGCCCCTGTCTCCGCCCCCCCCCAATTTCCCCGGAGACAGGGGCTCTTCTTTTGTCCGTAAAATGATGCGGGCCGTCCATTGTGCAAATGGACGGCCCGTCTCATTTTGGCGGAAAGGGCGGGTCAGTTGATCGGCGGCATCTTGCCGTTGTCGTGGATGGCGCGGTCAATCTCCGACTGCGGCAGCTCGTAGTTGGTGAGCCTGCCGCCCAAATAGGCGTCGTAGCCGCTGAGATCCATGATGCCGTGGCCGGAATAGCAGAAGACGATGTTCTTCTCCACGCCTTCCTCGCGGGCGCGTTCGGCCTCTCTCACGACGGCGGCGATGGCGTGGGTGGTTTCCGGTGCGGGGATGAACCCTTCCGTGCGCGCCCAAAGCACGCCGGCCGCGTAGCTCTCGAGCTGCTGCACCGAGGTGGCTTCGACGAGCCCGTCCTTGGTGAGCTGGCTGACCAGCGGCGCCATGCCGTGGTAGCGGAGGCCGCCCGCATGCAGCGCGGCGGGGATGAACTTGTGCCCGAGCGTGTACATCGGCAGCAGCGGCGTGGAGCCGGAGAGGTCGCCGAAATCGTAGCCGAACACGCCGCGGGTGAGCGTCGGGCAGGCGGTGGGTTCGGCGGCGACGATGCGCACGTTGGCACCGTGGATCTTCTCGCGCAGGAACGGGAAGGCGATGCCCGCGAAGTTCGAGCCGCCGCCCGCGCAGCCGACGACGACATCCGGGGAGACGCCCAGCTTCTTGAACTGCTTCTGCGTCTCCAGGCCGATGATCGTCTGGTGCAGCAGCACATGGTTCAGCACGCTGCCCAGCGCGTAGCGCGTGTCCGGCGTGGTGACCGCGTCCTCGACGGCTTCGCTGATGGCGATGGCCAGGCTTCCCGGCGTGTCCGGCATCTCGGCCAAAACCTTGCGGCCGGCGGCGGTGTCCTGACTCGGGCTGCCGACGCACTTGGCGCCCCAGGCCTGCATCATCAGCTTGCGGAACGGCTTCTGTTCGAAGCTGACGCGGACCATGTAGACCTTCAGCTCCAGCCCGAAGAACTGGCAGGCCAGGGCGAGCGAGGAACCCCACTGCCCCGCGCCGGTCTCGGTGGCGATGCGCTTGATGCCGAATTCCTTGTTGTAGAACGCCTGCGCGATGGCGGTGTTGAACTTGTGACTTCCCGGCGGCGAGACGCTCTCGTCCTTGCAGTAGATCTTCGCGGGCGTCTTCAGCGCCTTCTCGAAGGCGTAGGCGCGGCGGAGCGGGGTGGGGCGGAAGGTGAGGAGCCGCTCGATTACCGGCTCGGGAATGTCGATCCAGCGCTGCGTGCTCATCTCCTGCTCGATCAGGTTGCCGGGGAAGACGCGCTCGAGGTCGGCCGCGGCGATCGGCTGGCCGGTGCCGGGGTGCAGCGGCGGCCGCATCGGCGTCGGCATGTCGGCCTGGATGTTGTACCACTTGCGCGGCATGTCGCGCTCGGACAGAATGTGCTTGTACGCTGCCATGATCTCCACCTCGCGTGCGGCCGGCCCGGCTGTTCCATCGTATCGTTACACAGAGTCGAATAATATTGCCCGCCGCCCCGTGAAGTCAACGCGCGCGAAATCAGCGTGCCGCCGTTCCATCAACCGTTGGAGTTCACCGCTTCAGCGTGCCGCAAACATGGAAACCGTTCTTTTGCTTGCTTTGCATTGCAAAGCCATTTGCGCGGTGGTAGATTGCGGTCGGAAGACGGAGCCGTGGAGGCGCAACAGGACGGGACGGGAGGCGGAACATGGAAACCAAGGCCGGCGGCGGACGGACGGACGGGCGCCTCGACTGGATGCGCCGGATCAATCTCGCGGGGGTGGCCGTCCTGGCCCTGTGGTTCCTGCTCCTGCCGGGACTGTGGCTGGCGCGCGACCTCGCCGATCCGGCCCTGCGCGGCCCGGGAGGAATCCCGCGCGTCGCCTGGCGCGTCCACAAAAGCCTGACCCCGCGCTACGAGGCATGGGCACGCAATCGGCTGGCGTCCGGCGTGGCGGCGCATCTGAACCTGTACGACGTGCCCTCGACGGAATGGCCCATGTTCGGCTCCGTGTTCTATCTCGCCGCCACCGAGGCGCTGCAGGAGGAGTGGGAGCGGCATCCGCAGGGGCCGGCCCCGCGCGACTACGCACGGGGCGCCGTCGAAGCCTGCGCGGATCTCATCACCGACCCCGTCCACCACACCTGGGTCCGGCAGCACTGGGGCGACGGCTATCTGCACCGGGAAAACGTATTCTTCCGCGCCATGCTGATCCAGGGGCTGACCAGCTACGAGCGGCTCACCGGCGACCGGCGCCATCGCGCGCTGCTGGCGGACCAGGCGGAGACGCTCGCCGCCGACCTCGCCGCCTCGCCGCACGGCTGGCTCCACGATTACCCAGCCGAGTGTTATCCCATCGACGTGTTCGCCGCCGTCTGGAGCATCCGCCGCGCGGACTCCGTTTTGGGAACCGACCGCAGCGCCTTTGTGACGCAGGCGTTGCGCGCCTTTTCCGGGCCGATGCTCGACTCCTGCGGCCTGCCGCCGTACATCGGCGATCCGGCCAGCGGCGTGCCGGGCGGACCCTCGCGCGGCATCGGCAACTCCTACGTGCTGATCTACGCGCCGGAGCTGTACCCGGACGTCGCCCGGCAGTGGTACGATGCCTATGTCCAAAATTTCTGGCAGAACCGCATCGGCGCCGCCGGTTTCCGCGAGTATCCCAAGGGCATGCCGGGGCACGATTGGCTGATGGATCAGGACTCCGGGCCGGTGATGTGGGGGTTCAGCCCGTCGGGGAACGCCTTCGGTGTGGCGGCGGCGCGCGCCAACGGCCGCTTCGACCATGCCTGGCCGCTCTCCGGACAGGTCCTGGCGGCGGCTTGGCCGTTGCCGGACGGCGGTTGGCTGGGGCCGCGCATCCTCTCCTCCGTCTCGGGACAGCATGCGCCGCTGCTGGGCGAGGCGAACCTGCTGTTCCTCCTGACGCGGCAGCCGGCGGCCGGGGTTCCGCTTGTGACCGGCGGTTCGCTGCCGCCGATCGTCTGGGGCTTTTTCGCCTTCTATCTTGGCCTCGGCGGACTTCTGTTGTTCATCGTGCTCCGGTGCTGGCGGCGGCCGTTTTGCGGGGCGGTTCCGCTTCCGCGGTTCCAGGCGTTCCTCTGGCTGGGGATGCTGGCCCTCGCCGCCGGCCTGTGGTTTTCCGGCCTGACGCTGTTTGCCGTAGCCGTGCTTTTTCCGGCGCTGTGCATGCCGTGCACCGCCCGGCATTCCGGAAAAGCGCCCTCCGCGTGTACATTACCGTCATGACATCCGACACTCTGACAAACACCGCATCCCCCGCCGCAGGCCTGGCCATCGTGCGCTGTGCGGACTATGATTCCAGCCGCGTTCTTCTGTCTCTCCGGACGGCGCTTGATGGAATCGGCGGCATCTCCCGCTGGGTGAAGCCGGGCCATACCGTCCTGCTCAAGCCGAACCTGCTCAGCGCGCGAGCGCCGGAGGAGGCGGTCACCACGCACCCGGCCGTCGTCGAGGCGATGGCGCGGCTCTGCCTGGAGGCCGGGGCGGGGCGGGTCTGGATCGCCGACAGTCCGGCGGGTAGCCACCCGGAGCCGCACCTCTGGCGGACGACCGGGATGGCCGGGGTCGCCGCACGCACGGGGGCGGAACTGAAGAGCTACGGCTGCGGCATCGTCCCCATCCCCTGCCGCGACGGCTTCCTGCCGGTCCCGGAATGGTACAGGCAGGCCGATGTCGTGATCTCGCTGCCGAAGCTCAAGACGCACGCCCTGACGACGCTCACCTGCGGCATGAAGAACGTCTTCGGCCTCGTGTCCGGCCAGGCCAAGGCGATGTTCCACGCCAACTTCCCCTCGCCGGTGACGATGAGTTCCTTCCTGGCGGATGTCTACGGCGCGCTGAAACCGCACCTGACGGTCGTGGATGCCGTGGTGGCGATGGAGGGCGACGGCCCCGCCAGCGGCAGGCCTTTGGCGGTGGGCGTGCTCGTGGCCGGTGCCGATGCCGTGGCGGTGGACGCCCTCTGCTGTTTGGCGCTTGGCATTGAGCCGCAGAAAGTTCCAATGATCCGCTTCGCCGTCGAGCGCGGGTTCGGCAGCGCCGGCTGGCAGACTGCCTGCGTGGCGGGCGACGGACTTGACGCTCTGCGCGGAGTCCGCATGAAGCCGTCCATCGCGCGCCGCCTCCAGCAGATCCCCGAACCGCTGTTCCGCCTGCTGACCCGTTTCACCCGCTGCCGGCCGCGGATCGCCCGGCCGCTCTGCACCCGCTGCGGCATCTGCGCCGGCATCTGCCCGGTGAAGGCGATTCCCACGGCGCCGGACGGCCGCGTCGGCCCGGTCCTCGGCGAGAAATGCATCCTCTGCATGTGCTGCGTCGAGAGCTGCCCCATGCATGCCGTCGAGGTCGGGTCGCCGCTGATGCGTCTCCTGCGCTTCCGGAGCTGGCTGCAAAGCTGGTTCAAACGGAAGACGGAAGCCGGCGGAGGAGACGGACGGGGATGAACCGGCGCCGGACGTTTCTTCTCCTTCTCCTGGTGGTGGCGGCCGGCCTGGCCTCGCGCCTGCTCCACACCGGCACGCCGCTGCTGGACAAATACCCGGGCGACGCCCTCTACGCCGTCATGGTCTTCCTGCTGCTGCGGCTCGTTTTCACGCGTGCGGACTCCGCACGGCTGATTGCCGCCGCCGCCGCCGTCATGCTCGGGCTGGAGCTGTTCCAGTTGACCGACATTCCGCTGGGATGGAGCCGTCATGCCGCCCTGCCGGTCCGGCTCGCCGGCCGGCTGCTGGGGACCGCGTTTTCCTGGCTGGATCTGCTGGCCTACGCGGCGGGGCTCGCCGCCGCCTGGACACTCGGCCGTTTCTCCGCGGACACTGCGGGGGCTGCGTCCTTCCGCGGCGGCAGGCTGTTTTCGAACTCCCGCCAGAAATAGCTGTTGCGGTCGCAGAACGGGGTCACGTGCGAGCCGAACGGCCCCTCGTTGCGCAGGACGAGCCCCGTGTCCTCGGGGAAGCGGTCGACCGTCTGGTCCCAGCCCCAGGCCTGATAGACCGCCGTCCACGGCTGGAGCTTCTTCCCGCCGCCATAGCGGAACTCGTGCAGCAGCCGCGCGCCGGTGTCATCAATCTCGTCAATCTCCGGGCAGGCGAAATCGAAGAGGCGGAAGAGGAGGTTGACCCCGGCTGGCGGATGCACGGCGATGCGCTGCCATCCGTGCTTGCGGAACCACGGCGTCATTGCCAGGACCTGGCTTCCGCGCGAGTGTGCCACCACGACGTTGTACCGCCGGCTCCCGTCCTTCCATGCGGATTCCTTTTGCTCCAGCCACGACTGAATCGTTGCGGCGATATTGGCCGCGCGGATGGAATCGTTCCAGCCGAATCCGCCGTGGAGGCGGACGATGACGCGCCGGTGGAAACGCGCCACAACGGGGTCTGCGGATTCCGCACCCGCTTCCCGGAAGACGGCCGGCTCGCTGAAGACGGGGGACTCGGAGCCGTAGCCGCCGATGAGCACGAGCGTGCCCAGGTCCGCGGTCGCCGGGCCGTCCAGCTCGAGCACCTGGGCTCCGGCGATGGCCGTCCCGCCGCCGTCGCCCCGGTCAAAGTGTGTGCCGAAACCGGCCATGGCGGAGCCGCAGACCCCCAAGATGGCGCCAAGAAGCAGGAAGGCCGCCGCGCGCACCAAGTGCAGTTTCAGGAGTGAGCGGACGCAGGCGACCAGCAGCAGGAGCGCCGCCAGGGCCAGTGCATAGCCGAGCCATGCCGTGGCTGAACGGTGCAGGCCGCCACCCCAAGCCCAAAGCAGGGGGATTGCGCGTGTCGGAAACCAAAGCAGGTCGTTTAACATGGGGCCGGTGTCCTTGCCCCGCGCGGGAGGCGCAATGGTCGGGGGCTGCTGCTGGTGATGGATTGCGGAGGGGCTATCCCGTGGAAACCCGGAAGGCCTCCGCGGCTTCCAGGCGAAAAGGAACGTCACTTGTGGACAGGGTGGGCGCGAAAAGTGGACAAATGGCGAAGGCCGGGAAGTGTGAAAGCGTGGTGGGGAAGAAAGCCGTTTGCTTGAGGAATACTATAACGCGTAGGCTTTGGTTTTGTCGGGCGGTAGCCGCACATCTCGGCCATCGTTTTATGGTCGATGGCGGGGCGCACCGCATCGTTTCCGGGAATCCTTGCAGCCGGACACAGAAGGACGATGCCATCGCTGAGGCGGTTGTCGACCGTCGCCGATTTGTGCGAACCGCCGCAATTTTCACGGCCGGTTTACAATCACCCTGTTGACGGGACCGCCGTGCGGGGGACAGCCGTTTCAGGTTCAATATTTCATCGCCGAATCATGGATATCCGTATTGTACGCCATCGAACCCGACGGTATCCGGTTCTCTGCCGGCAGATTTGTCAGGATTCCCATCCGTGCAATGTTTTTGGGAGGTCTGTCGTTTTTCACGCCGGTCACCCGCGCTTCCAGCCCCGGCACCACTTCCCGGCAGGTTCCGCCCGCCGCGGCGACTGCCGCACGCATGGCCTCCACGTCTCCTACGACGGCCGTGGCCGGTGCTATTCCCGCAAGCATCGCCGCGACCTTGCTGGCGGGCATGGAACGCTGCATCGTCCCTCGGAAGAACTGGAAAACGGGCGGCGCATCTTCCGTGTATAGCAGGGCTCGGTCCTCCCGGCCGATCTTCTCATGGTATTCGGCGGCCATCTTCTGTACGGCCCGCGTCTGCACTACTGCCGCCGCGCCGCTGTTGAAAAGATGGAAATGTAGCGATGTGCCCGCGAGTAACAGGCCCCATGCCACCGCGACTCCCGCCAGTATCCGGCGGGGTTTCAACCGCCACCGGGCCGTCAGCCGCGCCGCCTCGCGCCCGGCAAGCCACGCCGCCGGCAGCACCAACGGCACCGCCAGATTCGCCCGTGCATGCGGAACCAGCAAGAAGAGAAACACACCAAAAACAAGATACCACGCAAGAAAATGTTCGACTCCCCAATTCTCATCCTTTGTCGTCCGGCGAAACACCGACCACAGCCCCGCCAGCGTCAACAGGCACCACGGCGCAAACCCCGGCAGCAATGCCCCCACCGGCCAGCGGAAAGCCATCCCATTCGGCACGTTTTCTGGCGCCGCAGGTGGCGCCCACCCGAGCAGCCCCTCCGTCAACACTCTGGACGTCGGCATGCCACCGGACTGCTTCGCCGTGCAAAACAGCCAGGTGCCACACAATGCCACGAACAACAACAGGCCAGGCAGCCAGCGCCAGAGGCGCGGAGCAGTTGCCACCCCGGCCACAGAGACACGCAAGGCCCTGTCCCGTTCCGTTGAATCAGCCTTCCGTCTTCGTGTCATCAACATGCCAACTCCCAGCGCCGCCACCGGCAACAACCCCAGTAGTCCCTGCGCCATCGTTGCCAGAGCGGACAGAAACCCAAACAGTAGCCAGCCGCCAAACCCGCCCCCGGACCATGCCCGAAACGCCGCCACGGCTGCGCCTGCCGCCAACAGCATGTACAAGCTGTCCCCGCACCCCAGCAGAATACATTGCACGCCTCCCGGCGAAGCCATTAGGAGCAGGGCGGCAAAGAATCCGGCCCAGACCCCGAAATGCCACCGGCCGACAAACCAGAGCATTAGCGTGCACCCGAGGAAAGCCAGCGAACCGGGCAGTTGCAACCCCAGCAAAGATGCCTGATGCAAGGGCTTTGAGCACGCCGCGGCAAGCCATGTATACAGGGGGGGCTCCACGGACGGTATGCCGTTCTGGTCCAGCTGGCAGAAGGCATGACCGTTGAAAATCATGTCCCGCACACGCCATGCCTGCTGATCCTGTCCACCGGCCCAAAAATCTGCCGGCGCTGTCACCCGAACCAGCCAGAGTAAAAGCCAAGCCAGCAGCACCATCCATGTGAGCCAACTCCAGTCGCGCATCGTGGTGGCTGTGTCCGCCGCCTTGTTCTTTTTCGTCTTTACCACAGGCTCACCATCCCGCCCTGCACATTGCGTTGTACAGCCGTATCAAGTTTAAATGTAAACATGGCGCATATACTTTTATGAAGTGTGAAATTTTGTATAATATATATCGCAAGGCGTAAACATAACAATCGCGGTATACATTTTAATATAGAGACAAAGTGTCGGAGGTGCACGGGGGGGGGCGAAGAGAAAGGCGTGGTGCAGGAAACCGATGCCTGCTTGGAGCGACGGCCGGCGGCTCAGCGCCGGACAATGCGCACTGACCGGTGTCGGGCAGGCCTTTTGCATTGAGGGGACGGCATGGGGCTTTTCTACGAGTTGGAATCGGTCAGGCGGTGATTGTCGCACCTGGGTTGTTTGCGGAAAAAGGCGCAACGTCAAACGCAGGAAACGCAAGTTTTCGTATGCTCGGGATTTGCATGGGGATAAACAGACAAAAAGCCCCCATCCGCCAACCATTCGCAGGGAGGATAAGGAAGCGTAACTCGCACGCTTCAAGGAGGATGGGAATGGCGGAGGGGGCGGGATTCGAACCCGCGGAAGCTTGCGCTTCGGAGGTTTTCAAGACCTCTGCCTTAAACCGCTCGGCCACCCCTCCGCAGGAAAACGGTCCGGTTTAGACCGGATGGAAGTATGACGCTGCCGGGCGGAAAATCAAGCATGCCGTCCGGGGTTGCCGCCGCCGCGGATTCGCGCTCGGTGTCTTTTCGGGCGTGCTGGCCACGCCCCGTGTCATTTCGAGCCGGCGGCGCCCTTGCCCGGCGTCTCCTGCGGGGCCTGGCCGTCCAGCGGCGTTGTGATGCGGCCGCCATCCACTGCTGGCGGCGCCGGCTGATCCGCGGGTGTTGCGGTCGGCGGCGTGACGGCGGGGCGGAAGATTTCAATCTCCTCCACCTTCAGGTCGGCGAGCTGGTAATCCTTGCCTTCGACGGCCGGGCGTCCGCCGCTGACGGAGATGCGTCCGATGTCCGGATCCCGCCGCAGCGAAGGCATGTCGCTCTCCACTGCGTAATAGCGGTGCAGCTTCTGCTTGAGCGCTCCGTCGAAAACGCGGTATTCCATCAGGCGGGGGCGGATCAGAATGAGGGTGTGGATGTTGCCGAACCCGTCCACGTCGCACTGCGGTTTGTTGCCGATGAAGCGCGGTCCGAGGCGGACGAGGCCGTAGACGTTCTTGTCATCCTCCGTCTGCACGGCGTAGATGTCGTGCCGTCCGTCCGAGAAAATGAGGATGCTGGCTTGGCGTGAGCGGATGGGCGCCGATGCATCGGCCGTGGGCAGGCCGAATGTTTTGGTCCAGACGACGGAGCCTTTGACGACCTGGAGCGCCTTTGGCGGGTCGCTGTAATAGACATGGGGAAGGCGCGCATGCCCGACTTTGGCCGTCACCTTGTAGGATCCAACCGCATTGAGGTTGTAGAGGTCGTTGAGCATCAGCTTGAGCGTGCGGCTTTCTCCGGCGCCGAGGATGAGGTTTGCCGCGGGGTTGAACTTCTTGTTGGCCTGGGGCAGGCGGACTCCCTCGCTTGTTTCGATGTCGAGCCCCATACGGTTCTCCGCCGAAGTTGCGTCAAAGACAAGGGTGTTGCCCGTATCGTTCCGCAGCGTGATTTCGGCCCAGACCGGTTCGTACTGGAGGTATTTGTCGTGGTGCTCGCCGCGGTCCAGCTTCATGGTGATGCCGATCTGGCCGAACGCCGGCGTGAGCAGGGCGAGTCCCAGCCACAACGGCACCGCCAGAAACCGGGAAGCGCCTTGTTGTTGTCCTGTCATTGTCGTTTCTCCGTTGATCCGCCGTGGATGGTTCATTCGTGGGGGGATTGCGGCAATCCCGTGCCGGAAATCAGGCCGGCCGCCGCGGCAGCGGCGGCTCCGGGTGAAACATCAGCCTTGCAGGCGTCGTCGCCCCGCAGGCAGCGCCTGCGGAAGCAGGGCCTCCGCGGACAGCTCCCGCGGAGCACCACGCTGCGGTTGCCGTAGGGCCCGGTGCGCTCCGGCGCCGTCGGCCCGAAAAGGGCGACCGTCGGCCGCTGCAGCGCCGCCGCCAGGTGCATCGGGCCGCTGTCATTGGTTACAACGACATGGCTGGCCCGCAAAAGTTCCAGAAGCTCGCCCAAGCCTGTTTCGCCCATCCAGTTAAGTGGACGCGCCGTGGGGCAGAGCGCCGCAATCCGGTCGCCCGTGCCGCGCTGTCCGGCGTCGCCGAGGAGCCAGCAGCGCATTTCCGGGAAGCGCGCGGCGAGCAACTCGAGGGTCTGCGCAAAGAATTCGGGGGGCCAGTTTTTGCTTTCCCACCGCGCGCAGGGGGCGACGGCGACCAGCGGGAAGGCGTCGTCGGCGCCGGCCCGCCGCAGTCGTGCCCGGGCGAGCGCCGCCGCCTCCGCATCCATCCGCAGTTCAGGAAACACGGCGGAACTCTCCGCCCCGCCGCCGATGGCGTGCCGGACAAGGAACTGGTTGCGGTCCACGGCGTGGAGGATGGAATCGGGGACGCGGACGCGCTCGGTGCAGAAGCGCGGTGCAAGTTCGCGTCCGTCCGCAAACCCGATCCGCCGCGGTGCACGCGTACAGAACGAGAGGAATCCGCTGCGGAAGAGTCCCTGGAAATCCACGGCCAGGTCGAACTTCCGCCTGCGCAGCTGCCGCAGGAAAGAGAGAAGTTCGCCCCAATGGGCAATCTGTCCCCAGCGTTTGCGACGGAAGGGGATCACCTCGTCCACGCCGGGGCAGAGCCTCACGATGCCGGCATATTCCTCGTTGACCAGCCAGGAGACGGTCGCCCTGGGGAAGCGCGCGCGCAGCGGGGCGATGGCGGGGAGGGTGTGGACGACATCGCCGAGACTGCTGGGTTTGATTACCAGGATGTTCATCCAGATTCCCTTGCTCCTGTGCTGCACCGGGCCTGCCGGTTCTCAGCGCCCAAGGCTGAGCCGGTGCGCCAGGCGTTCGGGGAGGCCGGCCGCCAGAATCTTGTCCTGGCAGGTGGCGATGTCGTACTCCACCCGGTGCAGCTGCACCTGCAGGTCGTCGGAGGAATAGGTGATGAAGGCGGCTCGCGGATCCCCGTCGCGCGGCTGGCCGACGCTGCCGACGTTGATGAGGTACTTGTGGCCGGGAAGCAGGCGAATCTCCGAGTATTGGCCGCCGGTCACGCCCCCGAATTTTTCGAAGGCCAGCGGGACGTGCGTGTGGCCGAAGAAGCAGACCTGGGTGAACTGGTAGTGCAGGCTCGCTTCCGCGCTGAGGCTGTCGAAGATGTAGCCCCATTTTTCCGGCATGTCGAGCGTGGCGTGGACGAGTGTGAGCTTGGGGCCCATGGTCTTCTGGAGCGGCAGGCTGCCGAGCCAGCCGCGCTGTTCCTCGGAGAGCTGCTCGCGCGTCCAGTGAATCGCCTGCGCCGCCTGGGGGTTGAAGCCGACCAGCGGATCGTTCAGGCTCGCCTGCTCGTCGTGGTTGCCCTTGATGACCACATCCATCTCGAGGGAGCGTACGATTTCCAAGCACGCCGCAGGGTCGGCGTTGTACCCGACGATGTCGCCGATGCACAGATATTTTTCAACGCCGAGGCTTTCGCATGTGTCCAGGACCGCCTCAAGCGCCTCCAGGTTGGCGTGGATGTCTCCCAGGATGGCGTATTTCATGCGGGGGTGTCCTGACTTCCTCAACGACGGAAAATTCCGGCTTACTGTATTGCGTGTTGGCCGTGCGTCAACCTTCGTCTCCGAGAGCTGCGCGGAACGGGCAGACCGCACAGCCGGCCGCCGCCGCGCAGAAGGCGCGCTGGATTTCCAGAAGCCCCTGCTGTTCGGCCGCGCGGGTGACGACGTCCCGAATCCGGCTGGGCGGCACCAGCAGCCGGTGGGCGGCCTCGGCCAGGCGGCGGTTGGACTGCAGGCGCGGCAGCAGCAGGAATGCGTCGAGGGCGCGCGCCGCCGCGGCTTCATCACCCAAGTGTCGGGACGCGGCGTACAAGAATGGCAGCGCCGCGTTGGCCAGGATGTCGCCGGCCCTGCTGTGTCCGAGAAGTTGCGGGGCGTTGACCGGACCGGTGTCGCCGCCGCCCCAGCGTCCGGAAAGCCGGAATGCATCCCACAGCCGCCGGAGCAGTTCCCGGCCGTCTGCGGCTCCGTGCGCCAGTGCGAGGCAGCTGCGCCCCGGGGTGAACGCCGTCTTTTCCATCCAGGCCAGACCCGCCAGCAGCCGGCGTTCCGGGCGGTTGGCGGGGCGCAGCGGTGCCTGTGCCCACTCCACATCCGCCTCCACAAGGCCCAGGCGCCACCAGGCATCCCACCAGCCGGCCAGGTGCGGCCGCCAGTCCGGCCTCACAGATTCCCGACTGGCGTCCGGCAACAGTCCGGCCACTCCCAGAAGCGCCGCCTCGCGCCCCGTGCGGTCGGGGATGCGTGCGAACTCCGCCGCCGGCAGCGTTTCCGCCACCCGCCGCATGGCGTCACGGTTCACCTTGTAGCCGAGCGCGGCAAAAACCTCCCCGTACAACGCCTGGTCGAAGCCTGATGCAAGTCCCTGTTGGCCGATACGCTCCGCCTTGTCCAGGAAGCGCGCCGTTCCCGCCGCCGCCAGCAGGCGTTTCAAGGTGGCGTCCTCGCGTCCCGCCAAGTGGAACGCGCAGGCGCCGGGGGCGACCCGCCGCGCATAGGGATAGACGGTTGCCTGCAGTTCCCGCGCGAGGTCGTGCCAGGGGCGGTCCAGATGCGGGGCCAGTTCAAACCGCGGCGGTTCACCGGCCGCCGCCGGAGGCTGCCCGGCGGGCACGTTCCACAGCACATGCAGCACCACGTTGCCGTAGGCTGGATCGCCGTCATGCCCGTGCCGCCGCCAGTCCGCCGGGCTGCGGTGCACTTCGACGTCGCCCCGGACCGCTTCGCCGCTGATGCGCAGGGCGGCGTTGCGGAAGTCGGGCCCCGGCTCGACGTTCCAGGTGCCGGGGTTCAGCACTTCCAGGCTGCGGCCGTCGGTGAGGGCGAGACCGCCGTGGAAGCGCTGTTCGTTCCAGAAAACCTGCAAAAATTTCTCCGCGAACTGGCATTCCGCCGCGGATTCGTTATTTTCAAACAGAACGGATCCGCCCGAAAAGATGGCCGCCGTCGCGCTCGGTTTTATCCGGCGGTATTTCCGGGCGTCCTGGAGTGTCAGCGTCGCTTCATCGGTTGGGACCGGCATAGGAAACCTCCATTCATGAACATGGGAAATGGCTATTATAAAATAGCATGCATGCGGGCGGCTTCAACTGTCGTGTTGCGCCTCTTTCCGGCCGCCGCCTGCGCCTTGTTCCTGCTGGTTGCCGCCGATGCGCTGGCGGCTGGATCCACCGGCCGGCGGACACCCATCGTCGAGGCCGTGCAAAAAGCCATGCCGAGCGTTGTCAACATCAGCACCGAGCAGGTGGTGCAGGTAGTGGACGACCCGTTCAACGCCTATTTCAACGAGTTTTTCAACAGCCGCCCGCGCTTGGTGAAGGAGGCGATTCCGCTGGGCAGCGGCGTGGTGGTGGACTCCTCCGGCCTCATCATCACCAACTTTCACGTGGTCCGCCGCGCCACCAAGATCATGGTCCGGCTTGCGGACGGCAAGATCCATCCCGCCAGGATGCGCGCCGGCGATGCGTCGAACGACCTAGCCCTTCTTCAGGTCACCGACCTGCCGGCCGGCGTGAAGCTGGCCTCCATCGAGTTCGGCGCGCCCGACGACATCCTACTCGGCGAAAGCGTCGTTGCCGTCGGCAATCCGTTCGGCCTTGAAAACACCGTATCCGTCGGCGTGATCAGCGCGCGCAACCGTTCCCTCCAGGAAGGCAACCGCCAGTTCGACGACATTCTCCAGACCGACGCCGCCATCAATCCAGGCAACAGCGGCGGCCCCCTCGTCAATGCCGACGGGCAGCTCATCGGCCTGAATCTGGCCATCCGCCGCGACGCGGAGGGGATTGGTTTCGCAATTCCCGCCCGTCGCATGGAGAACGTCCTCGGGCGCTGGCTTGTGCCCTCCCGCTTCTCCCAGGCCACCTGCGGCTTCGTCCCCGACACGCGGGTGGTCGGCAGCGAACTCAACGCCGTGGCCGCCGACGTGGATCCCGCCGGGCCCGCCGCCAGGGTGGGGATCAAGAACGGCGACCGTATTCTCCGTGCCAACGGCGTCGCCGTCAACCGCGCGCTGGAATTGGGGCGCGTGCTGTGGCGCCTCACGCCGGGGCAGTTGTTGCGGCTCAATTTGGCGGACGGCCGCAACGTCATGTTCAAACTTCCGGAAATGAGTGCCGCCGACCTGCTCCGCCAGCGGCTTGGCCTCCAGCTTCAGGAGCTGACGCAGCCGCTCCGCAAGGCCATGGGCATTCCCGCCGAAGTTCCCGGGCTGGCCATCAGCTCGGTCGAGGAGGGAAGCCCCCTTGCCGAACTTGGCGTCCGCCGGGGCGACATCATCGCCCAGATCGGTGACATCGGGGTGAACTCGGTCGAGGAGGTCGGCCGCCGTCTGCGGGGGCTGGAAACCGGCGCTAACATCCCCGTCGGCCTGCTCACGCTCCAGAAAGTCGAAGGCAGCTTCGTATTGCGCCAATACCGGATTATGTTGTCACTCCGTTAGCCGGAAAAACAGCCCGGCGGAAACCCCTCCAGACACGCCATGAAACTCTTGAACATCTTCATGTTTTTCTGCCTGGTGACGGTGCTGCTTGTCGGCGGGCTTGTCCTGTACCCGCACTACTGCACCTACCGCAATCTCCGCGGCGACCTGTCCGCCACCGAAAAAACGCTTGCCGAACGGCAGCAGGAAGTCATGCAGCTCCGCAAGGAGATCGAGGATCTGCGCAAGGACCGCCGCGCCATCGAGCGCGTCGCCCGCGAGAAGTTCGGCTGGTGCCGCGAGGGCGAGACGATCTATCACTTCGACGCCACCGGCAGCCTCGGCCCCACCGTCAGTCCGTCACGCGGCCGCTGACCCGCCCGCACGTCGAGGGGTAATGCCGGAAGCCCGCCCCGAATCGGTGCCGTGCGCCTCACCCGCCGGGTGCCGCCGGCAGGATGAAAAATTGCGGAGGCCGCAGCGGCAAATCCTGCGGGCCGCGCAGAGGAAGAGGACGCAGCGGCGGAACAGGCGGCATGGACGCGATTCGGGCTGTGTATTTTCTTCACACATCACCCGTCTTGTGCAAATTCTGCACGCCGGGCACACCCGCGATCAAACGGATGGAGTTGCTCCGACAACCAGCACAGCCCGGCATAATCAACAGCTGCAACCATCTTGAGCGCATGCGATTGGATTCCCGGCGTTTCATGTCAAGGCGCGCAGGCGCAATGCAGGAGTCCGCAGGTTTTATGGATTGGCACACCCCCTGCTTTACTGCTGGCGGCACAGAGGGCACCGACACTGGCAACAAGCAGCCAAACGCAAGCGTGTGGGGGCGTTTCACGGTTGCCGGTTGGGAGTTGGTGCCGGTGTGGTATATGTTCATCGAGGTTTGCGGGATGCAAAAGTAGGCGGAAGCATGGGAGCGGCAGGTGCCGGTGCCGTTGTAACCTTTTTGCCGAAGGCTCCACTCACATGGTGAGTCTTGACGGTTCCGGATCAAGAAAAACAAGGAGAGATTTCTCGTGAAAAAAACTACCGTGTTCCTTCTTGTCCACGCGGCACTGCTGGCCGTTTTTGCCGCTCCCGTTCGCGCGGAGCTTTCCTCCGCCGTGCTGGGCACGGCCCTGCAGGAGTCCTATGACGCCGAACAGGGAAAGGACTACGTCAAGGCGATCGAGCCGCTGGAAAAACTCGGGACGGCGGCGAACGCCGAGTACATCGTCCAGTATCGCCTTGGCTGGCTCCAGTACTGCAACAAGCAGTATGAGGCCAGCATCACCCGCTACAAGAAGGCGTCCCAGCTTGCGTCATCGGCCGTCGAGCCGCTGCTGGGGTTGATGGCGGCCCAGACCGCGCTGGGGAAGAACGAGGACGCGCTGCGGACGGGGCAGTCGGTGCTGGCGCGCGATTCCGACAACTACACCGCCAATTCCCGGATGGCCTGGTTGACGTACTTGGCGCGCGACTTCCGGAAGGCCACCATAATCTACCGCAAGATGACGACACTCTACCCAACCGACACGGAAATGCTGCTGGGGCTGGGTTTTTCTCTCAAGAAGGCCGGGGACGCCAAGGGGGGCGATGCCTGCTTCCAGAAGGTGCTGTTGCTTAGTCCGGGAAACGCGCGGGCCCTGGAAGGGCTTAAAATGGTCGTGGTGGCGGACGTGCCCGCGGCGGGTCCGCGCGGCGGCGGCGGTGGTGGGGGTGGTGGTGGGGGTGGCGGCGGCAAGGGTCGCCGGTAACGGAATCAGAAACGGCACCGTCAATCATCGACAATTACCCGGGAGCCCCCCATGCAAAAACTTTCCCACCTGGCCATCAACGAAGAGGGGTTCATCTTCAACCCGCTGACCGGCGACAGCTTCCAGACCAGCGAGACCGGCCTGTACATCCTCAATGCGTTCCGCGCCGGCGCCGACGATGGGGAGACCGCCCGGCGGCTGGCGGAGGCGTATGAGGTGACGCGCGAGGAGGCACAGCGCGACGTGGCGGACTTCGTGAGCGTCCTGAAAAGCTTCGGGCTGGTGACGGGGTGAAGCCCAACCCGGCAGAGCCGGAATCCAAAAAAATCACAGAAGTTCGCAAAGACGCCAAGAGAAAGCGAAGCGCCTGCAAATTTGGAGTGCGGCAATAAGTGCATCCGTTTGCCGCTTTTTCATTCGTGCGGAGCGCTGGTGTTCTGGTGTTTTAGGTTTTGTTGACTTAGTTGTGGCGGCAATCTATAAGGTATTGCCATAGTGGCTCCGCCTTAGTTGGAAAGCGGCAAACGGATGCACTTATTGCCGCACTCCAAAGAGTTGCCACGCAAAATAATGTGCAAATGCATTAATCATTCAAAAATGGAATCCTCACCGTGGACAAGCTTTTCATCGGCATTTCGGGCATCAATGCGGTGGACAACCCCGGCCCCGGCGTCGGCGTGGCCCGCAGCCTGAAGGAAGACAGCGGCCTGAACGCGGAGATTGTCGGCCTGGCCTACGACGCCATGGAACCGGGCATCTTCATGGACTGGGTCGTGGACAAGTCGTTCATCATGCCCTATCCGTCGGGCAGCGGCGAGGCGTTCCTCGAACGGCTGCTGTACATCAAGAAGTCGCACGGCCTGGACATTGTCATCCCCAACCTCGACGCCGAGCTGCCGCTCTATATCAAGTATGCGGCCGACCTGGCCGCCCATGGCATCCGCACCTTCCTTCCGGACATGGAGCAGTTCAAGCTGCGGGGCAAGGACCGGCTCATCGAGATTTCTGACCGCATCGGCATTTCGCTGCCGCGCACGAAGGTGGTGAGCGGGATGGACGAGTTTCTCCAGGCGGTCGAGGCCATCGGGCTGCCGGTGATGGTCAAGGGCAGCTTCTACAAGGCCTACCGCTGCCACACCACGCAGGAGGCGATCTCGCACTACCATGACCTGGTGGCGGAGTGGGGCTACCCGGTCATCGTGCAGCAGGTGGTGTCCGGCGACGAGATGAACGTGGTGGGGCTGGGCGACGGCGAGGGGAACTCCCTGGGGCAGGTCGGCATTAAAAAATTATCCGTCACCGCCCTCGGCAAAATCTGGACGGGCGTGACCGTCAAGCACGGGCCGATGCTCCGGGCGACGGAAGAATTCATCGGCAAGTTCAAGTGGCGCGGCCCGTTCGAGCTGGAATGCATCGTCAGCGGCGACCGCGTGTACATGATCGAGATCAACCCGCGCTTCCCGGCGTGGTCGTACTTCGCCACCGGCGTCGGCATCAACCTGCCGTCGCGCCTGATCCGCCGCTGCTTCGGGCTGCCGGTGCCGGAGGAGATGGAATACGAGGCCGGCAAGCTGTTCGTGCGCTACACCTATGAACTGGTGACCGACATGTCCCTTTTCCAGAAAGCCATAACCCGCGGGGAAGCCCCATGAAACGTCCCTATGAGAAGCCGGTAATCAACAAGCTCGTCACGGGGCTGATGAACAAGTACGGGCGCAGTCCGGCCTATTCCCGGAAGGTGCGCAGCGAGATTGACGGCGTGCCGGTGGAGGAGCTGGTTTCTAAGCACGGCTCCCCGCTTTACGTCTACTCGGAGCGGACGCTGCGCCAGCGCTACCGCCGGATGTACGGGGCGTTCTCCACGCGCTACCCCAACGTGGCGTTCGGCTGGTCCTACAAGACCAACTACCTGGCCGCCGTCTGCGCCGTCATGCACCAAGAAGGCTCACTGGCGGAGGTGGTGTCGGCGATGGAGTACGAGAAGGCGCGGGCCCAGGGCGTCCCCGGCAACCGCATCATCTTCAACGGCCCGCACAAGTCCCCCGCCGCGCTGGAGAAGGCGGCGCACGAGGGGGCCATGATCAACATCGACAACCTCGACGAGCTGTACGATCTGGAGGCGATCGCCAAGAAGCTCCGGCGCCACGTCCACGTCGGCATCCGCCTGAACCTCGATTCCGGCATCCAGCCGCAGTGGTCCCGCTTCGGTTTCAACCTGGAGAGCGGCCAGGCGCTGGAGGCCGTCAAGCGCATGAAGAACGGCGGCCGGCTCGTGCTCAAGGGGCTGCACTGCCACATCGGCACCTACATCATGGAGGCCGCCGCCTACGGGCGCCAGGTCAAGAAGATGGTGGAGTTCGCCTACGAAGTGGAGAAGTCGTTCGCTTTCTCCATCGAATATCTCGACATCGGCGGCGGTTTCCCGTCACACAGCCGCCTCAAGGGCAGCTACCTCTCGCCGGAGGTTTCCCTGCCGTCCATCGACGAGTACGCGGAGGAGGTCGGCCGCGCCCTCTCTTCGGCCCTGCGCCCCGGCGATGTCCCGAAACTCATCCTGGAGTCGGGCCGCGCGCTGGTCGACGAGGCCGGCTGGCTGATTTCCACGGTGACCGCGACGAAGCGCCTGCCCGACGGCACCCGCGCCTATGTGGCGGACGCCGGCGTGAACCTGCTGTTCACCGCCTTCTGGTACAAGTTCAACATCGAGCTGGACCGTGAGGTCGGCGGCGTCAACGAACCCAGCGTCATCTATGGCCCGCTATGCATGAACATTGATGTCATCGACGAGGGGATCCTGCTGCCGCCGCTGCTGCGCGGCACCCGGCTGGTCATCTCCCCCGTCGGCGCCTACAACCATACCCAGTCCATGCAGTTCATCGAGTACCGCCCCGCCTCCGTGCTCGTCGCCATGGACGGCACCGTGGACCTCATCCGCGAGGCCGAGGACCTGACGGACATGACGCGGCGGGAGAAGCTGCCCGCCCGCCTGAAAGCGGAAGGGCGCGGCGCATGACGGGACGCCTCCTGCCCATCCTTCGCGGCTGCGGGGAGATCTTCTTCGTCCCCAGCGCCGTCCTCGGCGCCCTTCTGCTGGTGGCGGCACTGGCCGATCCGCCGATGGCGGCCGCCGGAGCGCTGTGCCTGCTCGCCGCCTACGGCCTGGCCGTCCTGCTGCGCATGCAGTGGCTGTTCCTGGAGTCGGGCGCCTACAGCTACAATCCGCTGCTGGTCGGGCTGGCGCTGGGGCACCTGCTCGCCCCGTCCCTGCCGGGGCTCCTCCTCGTGCTGGCCGCCGGAGCCGCCACCTTTGCCGTTACCACGGCGCTGGCCGGGCCGCTCTGGTCGCATCTGCGGCTGCCCGTGCTCAGCGTGCCGTTCGTGATCGTGGCGGGGCTGGCCTACGCCGCGTCCTACGGCTACTTCGGACTCCACGAGGCCGTGCGCCAGACGCCGGAGTGGCTGGCGGGCGATTTCGGGCTTCCGTTCTGGCTGGCCGGCTACTGCCGGTCGTTCGGCGCCATCCTGTTCCTGCCGCTGGTGCCGCTCGGCGTGGCGCTGGCGCTGGTGCTGCTCGCGCACTCGCGCATCCTTTTCCTTCTGGCGACCCTCGGCTACTTTGCCGGTACGCTCACCCGCGCCGTTCTCGGCGGTTCGGCCGACGCGGCGTTTGCGGACCCCGCGAACTGCAACTTCCTCTTCGCCGCGATGGCCGTCGGCGGCGTCTTCCTCCTGCCGTCGCCCGTCAGCTTCCTGCTTGCCGCGCTGGCCTCCGTGTTCACCGCCGTGACGCTGGACGCCTCGCTGCATGTGCTGCCGGCGCTGGGCGTCCCCGCGTTCGTGCTGCCGTTCAACCTCGTCACCCTCGCCATGCTCGGCATGCTGGCCTATGCGCGGCGGCCGCTCACCTCCGCCGCTCCGGGACACACCCCGGAAGAGCGCCTGGCCAACCATCTGGCCAACCGCCGCCGCTATCCCGGCCAAGAGCGGATGCTGTTCCTGCCGTTCTCCGGCCGCTGGACCGTGTGGCAGGGATTCGATGGCCCGTGGACGCACCAAGGGCAGTGGCGCCACGCCTACGACTTCGTCATCACCGGCGAGGACGGCAAGACCCACACGGGCGACGGCGCCTGCCTCCACGACTACCACTGCTACCGCAAGCCCGTCCTCTCGCCGGTCCGCGGCCATGTCGTCCAGATCGTCGACAGCCTCCCCGACAGCCCGCCCGGAACGACCGACGAGGCGAACAAGTGGGGCAACCTGGTCGTCATTCAGGATCCGCGCGGCTTCTGCGTCGAACTCTCGCACTTCGCGGAGAAATCCGTTCAAGTCAAGGTCGGCGAATGGGTCGAACGCGGCGCCGTTCTCGGACTCTGCGGCAACAGCGGATTTTCGCCGCAGCCGCACATCCACGTGCAGGCGCAGGCGGGCCCGGCGGTGGGGGCCGCAACGCTCCCGTTCAGCTTCGTCGCCTATGTCAACGGCGGCGAATACCACGCCAACGAACTGCCCGTCGTCAAGGACACCGTCGAACCGTTCTACACAGACAAGCGTTTGGACGCCATCATCAGCTTTGTGCTGGACGAGGAGTTCCGCTATGAAATCCTGCGCGGCGGCCGCGCCGTCAGTGAACTGGCGCTCAAGGTGTGCATGGCGGTGGACGGGACGCTCTTCTTCCAGTCCCGCCGCGGACGGCTCTATTTCGGCAAACATGAGGGGACGTTCTACTGCTACCGCGTCGAGGGGCATGACCGCTGGCTGAACCGCCTCTTCCTGGCACTTCCGCGCATGCCCCTGGCGTGCCGGCCGGGGCTGGCGTGGCAGGATCATCTCCCCATCGGCCTCGTCGCGCCGGCGCCCGTCGCCGTGCTGGCCGAGTTCTGCAGCGCATTCTGGCCGGGACTGGGCACCGTGAAGGTCCGGCTGCGGTTCACGGATGAAGGCCGGATTGAGTCGGTCGTGGCGGCCGGTCTCCTGCACCCGCGCGTCACGGGGCTTGTGGAGCTGGACACGCGCAAGGGGTTCGCCTCGGTGGCCGTCGCCGGTTTGGAATTCAGGCGGATTAAGCATGATTCAGCGAGCCCGCCTGCGTGACCGCACGGCGTGCCCGGGCGGCATCTGGACCCAATCGACACCGTGGCCAGTAGTGCCATGCCGTGACCGAGGATATGGCGAACATGGCGCAGGCGGATGATGCTGCCACCGGGTACGCCCGCCTTCACCCCGCCCAATTTTGTGACGGGTTGTGTGATTTTTCGGTCACGCCCCCCCCCCCCCGCGTCCCGGCGCCTCTGCGCGAGAATAAATTCCGGCGGCGCCGATGTAACCGTTGCGTCATTGACAGCACCATACCCGGCAAGACGGGGAACGTTTCCATAGCGCGAAAACGGCAGGGGGACGAAACATGATCAGGACGATTTTTGCCGGAGCTGCAATTGCGGGCATGGCACTCTGCGCGCATGCAGCCTACACGGAGGCAACGCCAGCCGGGAAAACCGGCGCGGACGCCGGGCGGGCGCCGACCTATCCCATCATCGGCACCGGGCAGAGCAAGTGCTACGACAGCAAAGGCGAAATCTCACTACCGAAGCCGGGACAGCCGTTCTACGGCCAGGATGCGCAGAATCCGGCGGCGGCGCCGCGGTACAAGGACAACGGCGACGGCACCGTGAGCGACCTCAACACGGGGCTGGCCTGGGTGAAGGCCCGCGGTCAAAAGATGACATGGGATGACGCGGTGGCCGGCGCGGCCAAGTGCAAGGCGGGCGGCTTCACCGACTGGCGGATGCCGACGATCAAGGAGCTGTACTCGCTCATCAACTTCAATGGCGGCTGCGTCGGCACGGTGGCCAGCTCCAAGCCGTACATCGACGCCAAGTTCTTCGACTTCGTCTACGGCGACGAGTCCCAGGGTGTCCGCATCATCGACTGCCAGGACTGGTCCGCCACGGAGTACATCGGCAAGACGATGGGCGGCAACACCACGGTTTTCGGCGTCAATTTCGCCGACGGCCGCATCAAGGGATATCCCAAGGCATTCCCCAGCGGCAAACGCGGCATGATGTACTCCCGCTACGTCCGCGGCAACCCGAAGTACGGGCAGAATGAGTTCAAGGACAACGGCGACGGCACCATCACCGACCATGCCACCGGCCTCACCTGGTCCAAGGCGGACAGCGGCAAGGGGTTGGACTGGCAGCAGGCGCTGGCGTGGGTCCAGGCCAAAAACGCGGAAAAATATATGGGGCACGGCGACTGGCGGCTGCCCAACGCCAAGGAACTTCAGAGCATCGTCGACTACAGCCGCGCGCCCGCCGCCACACAGTCGCCGGCAATCTCGCCGCTCTTCCTTGTCTCCAAGCTCGACGACGGCGAGTATCCGTTCTTCTGGAGCAGCACCACGCACCTTGACGGCCCTCCCAGCCGGCAGGGCACCGCCGCCGTCTACGTCGCCTTCGGCCGTGCGACGGGTTGGATGCTGCCGCGGGTCGGCGGACCGCCGGGCGCGATGGGGTTGGGCACTGTGCGCGGGAGCGGCGCTGCAAAGACGGGCGCCTCCGGCGGCTACCAGCTGGTCGACGTCCACGGCGCGGGCGCGCAGCGCAGTGATTCAAAGGCCGGTGACCCCGCGATGTTTCCGCATGGCCGCGGCCCGCAGGGGGACGTTGTCCGCATCTACAATTTCGTCCGCCTCGTGCGTGGAGGCGGAACTGCTCCGGCACCCCAGGCGGTCAAGCAGGCGATCCCGGCCGACTGGAAGCCCAGCGCGAGCATTCCCTACGAACAGCGCTATCGCGGCCGCTTCCCCGGCGAGCTGGAATTCATCTCGGCGAAAAAATCGTAAAGGAGGCGGCGCCATGTCCATCCAATCCATCGACACCGGGAAATGCATCGGCTGCGGCGCCTGTGTGGCCGCATGCCCCATGGATGTCCTGCGGATGAATGACACGACCGGTAAGGCGGCCATCACCTATCCGGACGACTGCCAGATCTGCCATCTTTGCCGCATCTATTGTCCGAAACAGGCCATTGCCGTCACACCCGACAAGCGGGTGCCCGTGCTGGTCGCGTGGGGCTGATTTTTCACCATGAACGGTCGGGGGAACGCATGAAAAGTGACACGGCAAAACAACCCATGGCACGCCGCCGGATTCTCACGGCGGCCGGCGCTCTGGCCGGGCTTTCCGCCGTCTCCCTGGCGCACGGCGCACCAGACGCGGCCGCCATCCCCCCGGCGGCCAAAAGCGGCACGCCGCCGAACATCCTCGTCCTGGTCGTGGACGACCTCGGCTGGGGTGACGTCGGCTTCCACGGCGGAACCCTGCACACGCCGAGACTCGACCGCCTCGCCAAGGAAAGCCTGGAACTCAAGCGGTTCTACGTTCACCCGGTGTGCAGCCCGACGCGCGCCGCGCTTATCACGGGGCAGATGCCGCGCCGGTTTGGCATCGCAAACGTGATGGGGCCGCGCCAGTCGCTTCCGGAAGGGTTGTCCACCTTCCCCGGGACGTTTCAGGCCGCCGGGTACCAGACCTCCCTTGTCGGCAAGTGGCACCTCGGCGCCCAAAGCCCGCCGATGCAGAACGGGTTCGACCATTTCTACGGTTTTCTGGGCGCGGAGCTGGACTACTTCAAGCATACGGGACTGCGCGGGGGCGCCCTGGACTGGCAGCGCGACGGCAAGCCCGTCGAGGAACAGGGCTATTCCACCACGCTGTTCGCCGATGAGGCGATCCGGACGATCGAGAAGCGCGACGCGAAACATCCATTTTTCCTGGAGGTGGCCTTCAATGCGCCGCACTTCCCGCTGAGCGCACCGGATGAATACCTTGCCAAATACAAGAACCTCTCCGGCCAGCAGGCGACCTATGCGGCCGTTGTCGATGCACTGGACACGTCGGTGGGCCGCATCCTCGACGCGCTGGATAAACAGGGGCTGCGCGAAAACACGATCGTCCTATTTTTCTCCGACAACGGCGCCGGCCAATGCGGAAGCAACGCGCCATTGCGCGGCGGCAAGGACACAATCTTCGAGGGTGGAATCCACACGCCGTGCCTGCTGCGCTGGCCTGGCCGGCTCAAGGAGGGCGCCGCCAGTCAGCAACCCATTGCGGCACAGGATATTTACCCCACGCTGGGCACCGCCGCCGGCGTGCCGGTGAAAGACGCCGCGAAACTCGACGGGAAAAGCCAGTGGGACGCCCTGCGCGGCGGCCGGGTGCAGGATCGCAGCCCCTTCATCATCGTCGGCAGCTCCGGCAACGATTTCGCCATCTTCGACGGCACCTGGAAGCTCATTGAAACCAGCGACGGCAAGCGGTCGCTCTACCAACTTGCCGACGATCCCCGCGAAACCACCGATCTGTACGTCCGTTCCACCGATGTCGCCCGCCGGCTTGAAGCCACGCTGGCCGGAGTGAAGAAAGAACTGCCGGCCGTCCGCACCCGTCCCTCGCCCGGGGCTGGGGCTGGCTCAGGCAGACCCGGGGGAAGGGCCGGCGGCCGCCCCGGCGCCAAACCATCTGCAACCACAAAACAAGAAGGAACCGCTCCATGAACCGGATATTGATCATCGCAACCCTGCTCGCCGGGTCGGCGTTTGCCGCCGACGCACCGTTGAGTTACCCCATCGTCGGTACCGGTCAAACAAAGTGCTACGACAACCACCGTGAGATCGAGCCGCCGAAGCCGGGGCAGCCGTTTTACGGCCAGGACGCGCAGATTGCCGGGCACGCCCCGAGCTACACCTTGGGTACCGACGGCCTGACCGTGTGCGACAACGTCACCGGCCTGACCTGGCAGCGCAGCCCCGACACCAACGGCGACGGCGAAATCACGAGGAAGGACAAGCTGACGCTGGCCCAGGCGCAGGCGCTGCCCGCAAAGCTCAACGCCGCCACGTTCGGCGGTTTCGACGACTGGCGGCTGCCGACGATCAAGGAGCTCTATTCGCTGATCATGTTCAGCGGTTCTGATCCCAGCGGCCCCAGCACGGATGCCAGTAAAATGAAGCCGTTCATTGACACGAGATTTTTCAAGTTCGCCTACGGCAACACGGCCAACGGTGAGCGTTTGATTGATTCGCAGGATGCATCGAGCACCAAGTTCGTCGGCAAGTCGTACCAAGGATTCAACAAGCTTTTCGGCGTCAATTTCGCCGACGGCCGGATCAAGGGCTATGACCTGCAAATGCCGAGCGGCAACATGGAAAAGACGTTTTTTGTGCAATGCGTCCGCGGCAACCCGAAGTACGGCCAGAACGACTTCAAGGACAACGGCGACGGCACCATCACCGACCGCGCCACCGGCCTGATGTGGACGAAGGGCGACAGCGGCAAGGGGATGAACTGGGAGGAGGCGCTGGCGTGGGTGCAGCAGAAAAACAAGGACAAGTACCTCGGCCGCAACGATTGGCGCCTGCCCAGCGTGAAGGAGCTGCAGAGCCTCGTCGACTACACGCGTTCGCCGGACACCAGCCAGTCGCCCGCCATCGACCCGCTGTTCACCTGCACCCCGATCGCCAACGAGATCAAAAAGCCGGATTATGCGTATTACTGGAGCGGTACCACGCATGCGTCGCTCCTCGCGGGGGGCAATGCGGCGTATGTCGCTTTCGGCCGCGCCGCCGGCTGGCCGACCGGAATGCCCGGAATGGGTGTTGGTCCCGGCCGCGGTGGCTCTGCTCAACGTGGCGGTCCGCCATCAGGCGGGCCTAATTCGGTTCGCCAAAGCCCCAGCTCAGCCAGCTACCATTACTGCGACGTCCACGGCGCCGGCGCGCAGCGCAGCGATCCCAAGGTCGGCGACGCCTCGCAATTCCCGCACGGCCACGGCCCGCAGGGCGACGTCATCCGCATCAACAACTTCGTCCGCCTTGTGCGCGATAGCGCGCCCCCCGCCTCCGCCGTGAAGAAGGCGGTATCCCCCTGATTTTGAAGGCGGGCGCGGATTCTTCTGTGGCCGCGATGGCGGCGGATTCCGCACCGCGTCTTCCTCCCGTCTCACGCCTGTGCGCCGCCGCATCCCCGCATGCCGCGGCGCATTCCGTTTTTTAATGAAGGCGGCACGTGTCCTGTAACCAGGCGGGCGTATGCTGTCTTCAACAATAAAACGGCAGCCTCACAATAAGGCGCGCGTCTAGTCCGTTTGTGGACAGACGGCCGGCAGGAAAGGAAACCCAGGCATGAAATGGCGGACACGCGTTGCGGTGATGGTGGGGACGGGGCTGATGGCATGCCAGGCGATTCCGGCGATGGCGCAGGAAAAGCGGCCCGGATTCGCGCTGATTCCGGCGGGTTCGTTCGAGATGGGCGACCATCACGGGTTCGTGGACCCGAAGCACGGCGGCGACGAGACACCGGTGCACACGGTGCGGCTCGACGCGTTCTACATGGGCGTCTACGACGTCACAAACCGGGAGTTCTGCGCGTTCCTGAACTCGGCGCTGGCGCAGCGGCAGATCGAGGTGCGCAACGGCGGCGTCCATCTCGCCGGCGGCAACGACCTGCTCTGCGAGACCCGTGGGATGTCGCCGTACAGCCGGATCGGCTGGGACGGCAAGGCGTTCTCCGTGCTGGACGGGAAGGAGAACCATCCGGTTGTCTGCATCCGCTGGTTCGGCGCGGCGGCGTACTGCAACTGGCTGGGCGCGCAGAAGAAGCTGCCGCCCTGCTACAGCACCGCCACCTGGGAGTGCGACTTCAACAAGAGCGGGTTCCGCCTGCCGACCGAGGCGGAGTGGGAGTATGCGGCGCGCGGCGGCCAGCAGAGCCCCTACCGTAAATTCCCGTGCGGGGACGAGGCGGACGCCACCCAGGCGAACTGGCCCGAATCGAAGAACCCGTTCCGCGCCGGGCCGGAGCCGTGGACGACCCCGGTCGGCTTCTTCAACGGCAAGCTGCAGCGCAAGTCCGACTTCGGCTGGCCGGGCGCGCAGGAGACGTACCAGACGGCGGACGGCGCGAACGGCTACGGGCTCTACGACATGACCGGCAACGTCTGGCAGTTCATAAACGACTGGTACGTCCGCGACTACTACGCCTACAGCCCGGCCAAAAACCCGCCCGGTCCCGCCAGCGGCAGCCTCATGCCGGACGGCAAGGCGTACCGCGGCATGCGCGGCGGCAACTGGTACAACGGCGAGAACGGGCACGGCCGCGTGTCGAACCGCAACCCGTCCTACTTCCGCGGCCCGAAAGACCCGGATCATCCGTACTACCACCTCGGCTTCCGGGTCGTGCTTCCGGTCGCCGCCGAGAGTCGTCCGGTCATCAAGCCGACGCCGGTGCAGAAGGTGGAACGCGGCGGCGCGACCCAGGCGCAGAGCGCGCCGGTGGCGGACGAGCCGAAGCCTCCGCGCTCGGGCAGTTTCAGCCTGGCCAGTTCCGTGCTGAAGGCCGACGGCCTGCTGCCGGTTGAGTTCACCGGCGACGGCGCGGGCATTTCGCCGCCGGTGGAGTGGAAGGGCGCCCCGGCCGGGACGAAGGCCTATGCGCTCATCATGCACCATATGGCGCCCGACCAGGTCAAGTGGTATTGGATCCTCTACAACATCCCGGCGGCGGCGCAGGGGCTGCCCAAGGATGCAAAGGGTGTCGGGACAATGGGCGGAAACAGCGTCAACAACCGGATCGGTTACGCGCCGCCGCACTCCAAAGGGCCGGGGCTCAAGACCTACGCCTGCACCGTCTATGCGCTGTCGGAGCCGCTGTCCTTGGTCCTTGATCCTGAAGAGGTTACGCGCGACGTCCTGCTCGCCGCCATGAAGGGGAAGATCCTCGACAGCGCGGAGCTCAAGATCTCCTACTGCCGCCCGGACTCCGCCCTCGGCGCGGAGGAGAAGCAGCGTGCCGGCGGGGAGCGCCCGCCGCGCGGACCGCGCGATTCACGAAACGGGCCGGAACGGCAGCCGGAATCAAACGGAGAGGAGAACCCATGATGAACGCACAGACCTGTCGCATCCGGACGAAAAAAGCCTTGCTGGCCCTGATGGCGGCCGGGGGCGTGCTGGCGTCCTCCATGACCGCCTTCGGGCAGGAAGAATCGGACGGGCGTCCGCCCCGGCAGCAGGGGCAGGGCCAGGACCGCCCCCGCGAGGGCGGCGGCGGTGGCGGCAAGGGCGGCGGCCGCGCCGCCATGCCGGAGAACAAGACGCCGGTTTCGCCGACCCCCGGGCAGACCGTCGGCATGTTCCTCAACACGCCGAAGGCGTTCAGCGGCTACACGCTGTTCGCGCCGAAGCACAACGACGTCATCTACCTGATGAACAACGCCGGGCAGGTCGTCCACCAGTGGAAGAGCGCCTACGAGCCGGGGCAGTCGGTCTATCTCAAGCCCAACGGCAACCTGCTGCACTGCTGCTTCACGAAGAACAAGGGGTTCACCAGCGGCGGCGAAGGCGGGCGCGTAGAGGAGTTCGACTGGGACGGCCGGCTCGTCTGGGAGTTCGAGTATTCGAACGACCAGCACCTGTCGCACCACGACATCGCGCCGCTGCCCAACGGCAACATCCTGCTGCTGGTCGTGGAGAAGAAATCGCTGGCAGAATGTCTTGCCGCCGGTTTCAATCCGGAGATGCTGCGCGACCGGCAGCTCTTCCCCGACTCCATCATCGAGGTGCAGCCGACCTATCCCAAGGGCGGAACGATTGTCTGGGAATGGCACGTCTGGGATCATCTCATCCAGAATGCCGACAAGACGAAGGCAAACTACGGCGACATCGCCGCGCACCCGGAGCGGATCGACGTGAACTGCAACGGCCGGGCCGTGCCCGCTTTCTGGAACCACATGAACTCCATCGCCTACAACCCGAAGCTCGACCAGATCGTGGTCAGCGCCCGCGGCTGCAACGAGGTCTGGTTCCTCGACCACAGCACCACCACGGCGGAGGCCGCCAGCCATGCCGGCGGCAAGCACGGCAAGGGCGGCGACCTCATCTACCGCTGGGGCAATCCCGCCGCTTACGGGCACGGCACGATGAGCGACAAGCAGCTCGTGCAGCAGCACGACGTCCAGTGGATCCCCGACGGCTGCCCCGGCGCGGGGAACCTCACGATCTTCAACAACGGCTACGACCGCGGCTGGTCGAGCATTGAGGAGATCGTGCCGCCGGTGGACGCCAGCGGCCGCTACATCCTGGAACCGGGAAAGGCGTACGGTCCGGCAAAACCGGTCTGGCATTATGAGGCGAAGAACCGCACCGACTTCTTCTCCTCGGAGATCTCCGGCGCGCACCGCCTGCCGAACGGCAACACGCTGATCTGCGCCGGCGTTGTCGGGCACCTTTTCGAGGTCACCCCGGCGGGCGAGACGGTCTGGCAGTACGTCAACCCGATGGTCCGCGGCGGCATCCTGGCGCAGGGCGAACTCCCCGGCAAGGATGTGCGCGGGCATCTGTTCAACGCGGTCTTCAAGGTCCACCGCTACGCGCCGGATTATCCCGGTCTTGCGGGGCGCGACCTGACGCCGAAGGGCGTCATCGAGCTGCCGGCCGCGCAGAAGGGCAAGACCGGCATGGACAAGGCCGACGCTTCGCCCGACGAGAGTCCAGGCGGCAAGGGCAAAGGCGGCGTCCGGGGCGAGCGGCGTGGCGGCGGTGGTGGAGGCAAGGGCGGCAATAGCACGGGCGGCGACTCCGAAGAGCGTCCGCCCCGCAACGACCAGCGCGAACAATAACAGGAGACCCGCACATGAAACGTTTATTTCTTACTTTGGCCCTATGTTCAGCCTCGGCCTTCGCCTACGAACGGATGCAGGGGCCGACCGAGCTGCTCTTCTGCGACAAGGCGAAGGCATCCGACGGCTACACCTTCTTCGGCGTCGGCAGCCGCACTTATCTGCTCGACCTGGAAGGGCGCGTGGTCCACACCTGGCCGATCGGCACCAATCCGCACCTACTCGACAACGGCAACGTCCTCGACGCGTCCAAGGACGACCCCAGCGGCTTCCAGGGTTTTAAGGAAGTGGACTGGGACGGCAAGACCGTCTGGGAATACACTGAGAAGCGCGAGGGCTATGCGCCGCACCATGACTGGGTGCGCATCTTCAACAAGAAGCTCAACGCGCCCACCACCCTCTATATCGCCAACAAATCGATCACCCACGACCAGGCCATCGCCGCGGGGGCCAATCCGGCGAAGGGGCCGTATCGGGAAGGCCAGATGGACGCCATCGTCGAGGTGGACATGCAGGGCAACGTGGTCTGGGAATGGTGCTTCTTCGACCATGTCGTGCAGGACGTCGACCCGGCCAAGGCCAATTACGTCGGCGAGGGCAAAACCGTTGCGGACCATCCCGGCCGGATCAACATCAACATGCCGGGGCGTCCGCTGAAGCGCGACTGGCTGCACTGCAACTCGTTGGACTACAACGCGGAGTCCGGACACGTCGTCATCAACTCCGTCCAGGGCGAGCTGTATGTGATCGACCACGACGGCACGTTCGTCGCCGGCGACGCGAAGGCCGGCATCGCCAAGGCCGCCGGCCCGGCCGGCGATTTCCTCTACCGCTTCGGCGATCCGGCGCGCTACATGCAGGGGGATCCGCCCAAGGTGCTGGAGAACTGGGATTCGGCGACCTCCGGCCACAAGCAGATGGGCGGCGCGCACGACGTGCACTGGATCCGGCCGGGGCTTCCGGGCGCGGGGCACATCATGGTCTTCAACAACGGCCAGTACCTCTACCAGCGGACTCCGCAGTCGTCGATCCTCGAGATCAATCCGTTCCTCGATGCGGCCGGGCGCGACACCGGCAAGTACGTGAACCCGCCCGCCGCCGGCTACCGGCGCGAGACGTACGACCACGACACGCACAACCAGCCGCGCCAGATCTCGAAGCAGGTCGTCTGGAGCTACCAGTCGGTCAACAGCCACAACTTCTTCAGCCACATCGGTTCCAGCGGTCAGCGCCTGCCGAACGGCGGCACGTTCATCTGCTCCGACACCGAAGGCCATTTCTTCGAGGTGACGGCCAAGGGCGAGCTCGCCTGGGAGTACGTCAACCCCGTCACCCGCGACGGTGCGGTGAAAGCGCTCGGCGACGTCCTGCCGATGACCAATTCCGTCTTCCGCGCCTGCCGCTATGCGCCGGACCATCCGGCGCTCCAGGGGCGCGACCTCACGCCCAAGGGCACGATCACCGAGCGCGCCGCGCAGGGCGTGGACGTCTATCCCAAGCGCCGTCCGCCCGGTGACGGCCAGCCGCGGAAGGGCGGCGGCCAGCGGCGCGGCGAAGGCGGCGGCCGCGGCGGGGACAAGGACAGGGGCGGCGAAAAGGGCGGAGGCGAACGTCCGTCCGGACAGAAGGAAAACGAGCCATGAACCGCACCCGCACCCTCCTGCACTCGGCCGCCGCGCTTCTTCTGCTCGCCGCCGCGCTCGCGTTCTGCGGGCCGCAGGAGCGGGCGTCGCGCGGCGCGGATGGCTCTTTCACGGAACTGTCCCTGATCCTCGGCCGGCCGACCGACAGTTCGGTCACGCTGAGCGTCCTGTCGGCGCGCGAGGTCGAGGCGCGCGTCGAGTACGGCCTCAAGCCGGGGGCGTACACGGAAAAGACGGAGGCGCGGACGGTCAGGGCGGGCGTGCCGGCCGAGATTGAAATCGGCTCCCTGAAGCCCGACACGCGCTACGCCTACCGGCTGCTGACGCGGACGCCCGGCAAGGGCGAGTTCCAGCCGGGGGCGGAGGGCGCGTTCCAGACCCGGCGCGCTCCGGGCGGCACCTTCAGCTTCGGCGTGCAGGGCGATTCCCATCCGGAGCGCGAGGGGAAGATGTTTGATCCGGCGCTGTACGCGCTGACCCTGCGTGCGGCGGCGAAGGATGCGCTGGATTTCTATTTCCTGCTGGGCGATGATTTCAGCATCGAGCGCCTGATCGAGCGCGGGACGGTCACCCAGGACGCCGTGAACCAGGCCTACGCCCGCCAGCGCAGTTTCCTGGGCGATCTCGGGCGTTCCTCCTCGATCTTCCTGGTCAACGGCAACCATGAGCAGGCGGCGCGCTGCAACCTGGACGGCAAGCCGGACAATCCGGCCGCGGCGGCCGGACGCGCCCGGATCGCCTATTTCCCGCTGCCCGCGCCCGGCCCGTTCTACAGCGGCGACGCGGAGGCGGTGCCGGGAGTCGGACTGCCGCGCGACTATTACGCCTGGACCTGGGGCGACGCGCTCTTCGTCGTGATCGACTTCTACTGGCACTCGGCCGCCGTCGTGGACAATGCGGCCGGCAGCCGCGCCAAAGGCGGCAAAGGCAAAGCGGAGAAACAGGCCGACAATCAGGCGGGGAAGGGCGGCGGCAAAGGCGGCAAGGGCGGGGAGGGCAAGCGCGACCTTTGGAACGTCACGCTGGGCGACGCCCAGTACCGCTGGCTCGCCAAGACGTTGACGGAGAGCAAGGCGCGCTGGAAGTTCGTGTTCTGCCATCACGTGCTGGGAACCGGCCGGGGCGGCATTGAGGATGCCGGGCTGTGCGAATGGGGCGGCAAGGACAAGACCGGGCGCGCCTCGTTTGCGGAAAAGCGGCCCGGCTGGGAACTGCCGATCCACGACCTGATGGTGAAGACCGGCGTGACGATCTTCTTCCAGGGGCACGACCACATCTATGCGCATCAGGAGCTGGACGGCGTGGTCTACCAGTCATGCCCCAACCCGGCGGACCCGACCTACCAGGCGTTCAACCGCGACGCCTACCGCACGGGCGATGTGCTGCCGAACGCCGGCCATCTGAGGGTGACGGTCGCCCCGGAGGCCGTGCGCGTGGAGTATGTCCGTTCCTTCCTTCCCGCGGACGAGAAGGGCGCGGACAGGAACGGCGCGGTCGCGCACAGCTATACGATTCCCGCCAAACGCGCCGGAGGTGTCAAGTGAACCGCCTGTTTCAATGCGCACTCCGCAACGGCCTTGTGGCGCTGCTGCTTGCGGCGACGGCGTTGGCGGCTCCGGATGACGCGCAGAACGAAAAGAAGGCAAAGAAGGGGCACGGCCAGAAAACGCCCCCCGTCCCGGCATTCCTCACGGAGGTGCCGGAGCAGGCGGGCAGCGTCGTGCTGGTGCGTCCGGAGAAGAACGCCGTCACCCTGAGCCTGCTTCTCCGCGCGGACGCCGGGTGCGTCCTGGTTTGGGGCGCCGACGCGAAGGCGCTCCCCGCCGCGGGCCGCGCCGTCGCGCTCAAGGCCGGCGTACCGCAGGAGGTCACCCTGGACGGCCTCGCGCCGGACACCCCGCACTTCTACGAGCTGCGCGATGCTGCAACCGGCAGGCGGGTGCTGCCGCTGTCCGGCCCCGGCACGTTCCACACGGCGCGTCTGCCGGGGAGTGCGTTCACCTTCACCATCACGGCCGACTCGCACCTCGACGAACATACCAGCCCCGCCGTCTACCAGCGCACGCTCGCCAACGCGCTCGCCGACGGGCCCGACTTCCATCTCGAGCTCGGCGACACCTTCATGACGGAGAAGCATCCGGACCGCGCCTCGGCGTTCAAGCAGTACCTGGCCCAGCGTTATTATTTCGGTGCCCTCTGCCACTCCGCGCCGTTGTTCTTCGTGCTGGGCAACCACGACGGCGAAAGTCCGCGCGGCCGGGACGACAGCCTCGCCGTCTGGTCGTGCCGGACCCGGAAAACCTACTTCCAGAACCCCGTCCCGGACGGCTTCTTCTCCGGCAACGGCGCCAAGCATCCGGAAGCCGGCCTGCTCCAGGATTATTATGCCTGGGAGTGGGGCGACGCGCTGTTTGTCGCGCTCGACCCGTTCTGGCACACGCAGAACCAGCGCGGCCAGCGGGACAACTGGAAATACTCGCTCGGCGACGCGCAGTACCAGTGGCTCAAGCGCACGCTCGAAGGCAGCCGGGCGTCGTTCAAGTTCGTCTTCATCCACCACCTTGTCGGCGGCTTCGATCAGTGCCGCGGCGGCGTGGAGGCGGCGCCGCTTTACGAATGGGGCGGGAAGAACGCGGACGGCACCGACGGATTCAAGGAGCACCGCCCCGGCTGGCCGATGCCGGTCCACCAGCTCCTCATCCAGAACCGTGTCAACGTCGTGTTTCACGGCCACGACCATCTCTACGCCAACCAGACCCTCGACGGCATCGTCTATCAGGATGTCCCGCAGCCCGGCGATCCGAAGGGCAGCAGCCGCAGCGCGCTGGAATACGGCTACAAGGCCGGGACGCTCCTCGGCAGCTCCGGCCATATGCGCGTCAAGGTTTCCCCGGAAAAATCCACGTTGGAATACGTTCGCGACGACGGGACGGTCGCGCATTCCTATGTCGTTTCCGGCAGCAGCCCGAACCCATGATTCGCCATCCCCGCCCGGCCTTTCCCTGTCGTGCGCAAAAACAGGCGGCGGGGTCGGGTGGGGGGGCTTCCCTATGTTTTACCGCGCGGGTTTCCATCCGGAAATGTCGCGCTATAGTATGTCCCTCTGCAACGGGTCTTATTCCTGCGCCGCCGAAAAGGCGCGATCCGTGAAGCGGAGGCGGTCTTTTCCGCTGTGAATTTGGCGTGCGCCGTACGGGTTGGCGGCGCGCAGCCCGGTGCCTGCCGGTGAAGCCGGGACGGCCGGGCGGACATGATGGGGCAAACCAACCGAAATCTGCAACGGAGCGTCCTGCAGGCGCACCGCCGGAGTAAGGACTTAGACGACGCATGACGCGTGACGAAATTGGCAAGGCGGTCATTGAGATTATCCAGGACATCCTCCCGGACGAGGATTTTTCCGGCTTGAAGCCCGAGGTCCGGTTGCGCGACCAGATTGGTCTCGACTCCATGGACTTCCTGGACATCGTCATGGAACTCCGCAAACGCTACGGCGTCGAGGTGCCTGAGGCGGACTATCCGCAGCTTGCCACGCTCAACAGCTGCATGGATTATCTGGCGCCCAAGCTGGCCGCGAAGTAACATCCCGCAACGCCGGAACACGGCGCGTAGACGGCTCCGCTCTTCCGCAAAACGGGGGTGCGGGGCTTTTTGTTTGTTGGCGAAAAGGGTGTACATTTTCCGTCGTGTTTTTGATTCTGCCACTCACCGCCTACCATTCACCATTTACCAAGAGATTTCCCCCATGTCCGACGCCTCCGCCAAAAAGCTCCAGACCGCGAACATCCCGCCGCCGAACCATGTGAAGGTCCTCGGAGGGCAGGGCTGGATCGGGCTGCTGGACCACATGGGCACGGAAACCACTGCGGTCAACGCCGCCCGCGTTTCCTTCGGCAAGATTCGCGAAGAGATGAACGAGCGCGACATCCAGCTGCTCGAGTACCTCGTCTCCAACCAGCACACAAGTCCGCTGGAGCACATCGTCTTTACCTTCAGCGTACACTGCCCGCTCTTCATCCGCTCCCAGTGGCACCGGCATCGCACCTGGTCGTACAACGAGATCTCCCGCCGTTACACGGAGGAGGAGATCGCGTGCTACGTGCCGGAGACGGTCCGTGCGCAGTCTGCGGACAACCGCCAGGCCTCATTCGAGTCCGACACGCTCGACCAGGCCGTCTGCGCCGGTCTCATCACGGAGCAGAACCGCACCGCCGTCGGACTCTACGAAAAACTGCTGGCGATGGGCGTCTGCCGCGAACAGGCCCGCGGCGTCCTCCCGCAGAACCTGATGACGACTTTCTGGGCGACGGTCGACCTGCACAACCTCCTGCATTTCCTGGAACTGCGCGACTCCGCCCACGCCCAGGTCGAAATCGCCGAGTACGCCCGCGCCATCAAGAAGCTCATCCTCCCGCTCGTCCCCAACACCGCCCGCATCATGAAGTGGTGAGGGGGCCGTGCCGGACTTCATGATGCAGATACTCCCCTCCTTCCACGACTGGTTCCTGGCGCACCGCGGCGAGTTTGACGCGGTGGTGTTCGACATTGACGGCGTGCTGGCCGCCGGCGGGCAGAAGCTTCCCGGCGCCCCCGAGTTCCTCGGCGGACTCCGCACGCTGGGGGTGCCGTTCGCGCTGCTGACCAACGACGGCAACCACTCCGTCGAGGAAAAGGCCGCCTTCCTCAACCGTCACGGCTTCGGGCTGACCCCGGACGAAATCGTCTCCTGCTCCGACGGTCTGGCGGAGGTCGCGCAGGAACGCGGGCTTTCGGGCCGGCTCTTCTTCCTCGTCGGCGACCTTGGCAAGCCGTGCTTCGCCGAAAAGGCTGGGCTGCGCGGAACGCGCGACCTGGAGCGGCTCCCGGAGTGCGCCGGCGTCATCGTCGGCGAGGAGCATTACGACTGGGAGAAGGTCGTCAACGGCGTCATCAACTTCTTCATCCGGCATCCGGCGGCGCCGCTGCTGGTGCCGAACCCGGACGAATATTACCCGACCAAGGGCGGCGACATCCACGTCGCCGCGGGCGGCATCGCGCGCTTCATCCAGCGCGTGCTGGAGGTGTACGGCGTGCGTGTCGAGCCGGTGTACATGGGCAAGCCGTTCGGCCCAATCTTCGAGCACAACCACCGGCTGCTGGAAGATCGTGCCGGACGCAAGATTCCGCGCGGCCGCGTCGTCATGCTCGGCGACTCCATCGCCTCCGACATCCGGGGCGCAAACGACTTCGGCTACCGTTCCGCGCTGCTCCTCACCGGCGTTACCCGCGAGATGCACCTTTCCGCCGCCGCGGCGAAGCCGGACCTGATCTTCCGCGGGTTCTGATTGGCGGGCTACAGTACACGCTGCAACGGAGCATTGGACAACCATGAGCGACACGGCATGCCATCATCCCCGGCTCAGCGGCTTTGTGCCGGACCTGCACATCAGCAGCCCGCAGAATCCGCGGGTCAAGCTCGCCGTCAGCCTGCGCGACCGGCACGACCGCGACCGTGAGGGGCTGTACATCATCGAGGGCTACCGCGCGCTGCGCCGGGGGTTCGACTCCGGCGCGGAGGTCCGCGAACTGTTCGTCTGTCCGGAGATGTTTCAGGGGGAGAACGAGCCGGCGCTGCTCGCCGATTTCCGCCGGGCCGGAACCCGGATCTACACCACCACGCCGGCGGTGTTTGGGCGCATGGCGTACCGCGAACGCCCGGAGGGGCTGCTCGGCGTCGCGCCGCAGGTCCGCCGCGGACTTGACGCCATCAACCTCGCCGCCAGCCCGCTGCTACTCATCGCCGTCGCCATCGAGAAGCCCGGCAACCTCGGCACCATCCTGCGCTCCGCGGACGCAACGGGTGTCACCGGGCTGGTCATCTGCGACCGCTGCACCGATCTCTACAACCCCAACGTCGTCCGCGCCAGCACCGGCACGCTCTTCTCCGTCCCCATCGCCGAGAGCAACACGGAGGAGACGCTGGCCTGGCTTGCCGCGAATAAAATCCCCGTGCTCGCCGCCACGCCGCACACAGCGAACAACTACACCGACGTGGACATGCGCGGCCCCGTCGCCATCGCCGTCGGCTGCGAGATGACCGGGCTCAGCGCCGACTGGCTCGCCCGCGCCACCTTGAAGGTAAAAATCCCGATGCTCGGCCTGGCCGACTCCCTCAACGTCGCCACCGCCACCACCATCCTGCTCTACGAGGCCGCCCGCCAGCGCGCTTGGAAACCCGCCCGCTGATCCGCCCGCGCCCGGGTGGACGGACGCAAAAAGAAACCGCCAAGGCGCCAAGTTGGCCAAGTTGGTGATTCTTGGCGGGCTTGGCGTCTCGGCGGTTCTGCCTTAAAGGCGTCCGGTCTTATTCCTGCGGGGCGGTGCCAGCCTCCTCGGCGGCTTCCTCGGCTTCGAGCTTGGCCTGGGCTTCGGCCTTGGCGGCGAGCGCCTGGGCTTCGGCTTCGGCGACGGCGGCGGCGTTTTTGCTCTCCTCGTCGAGCTTCGCCTGGTTGGCGGCAATCTCCTCGGCGCTGAGCTGATCGACCAGCGAGACGCTGCTGACCAGGTCCTTGCCTTCGAGGCGCATGGCGATGACGCCGTAGGAAGAGCGGCCGGTGAGCCGGATCTCCTCGACGCGGGTACGGACCATCTGCCCTTGGACGGAGGTCATGATGATCTCCTCGCCGCCGGCGGGCTTGACCTGGATGGCGGCGACGACGCGGTCATTCTCACGCAGCTTGATGCTGGTGACGCCCTTGGCGCCGCGCTTCGTCAGGCGGTAGCCGCCCTTCACGGCGCGAGGCGCGCCAACGGAAGCGCCTTCGGCGGCAACGGAATCGGCTTCGCCTACGGAAGAACCGGTCTCTGCCTCTTCCTTCTCCTCCGCGTCAACGGTGGCGATGCCGGTGCCGAGCGGGGAGCGCTTGCCGATGCCCTTGGCTGTGACGACGAGGAGCTCGTTTTCGGGGTGGACGACGGTCATGGCCACAATCTCGGAGATGAGCTTGTCATCGGCATCGCGCAGTTCCATGCCGCGGACGCCGGTGGTGTCGCGGCCGAGGGTGCGCAGTTCCGTCTCGCGGAAGCGGCAGGCCATGCCGTGTGCCGAAGAGAGCAGGAGCTGCTGGTTGCCGTCGGTGAGCTTGGCGTCGATCAGGTCATCGCCTTCCTCAAGGTTGATGGCGATAATCCCCTTGCGGCGCATGTTCTTGAACGCGCGCAGCTCGGTCTTCTTGACGGTGCCGTTTTTGGTGGCCATGACGATGTACTGGCCCTCGACGTCCACCTGGGTGACGGGGATCATGGCGCGGACGCGCTCGCCTTCCTGGAGCTGGAGCAGGTTGATCAACGCCTTGCCCTGGCTGTCGCGCGAACCCTCGGGGATGTCATAGGCCTTGAGCCAGTGCATCAGCCCCTTGTTGGTGAAGAACATGATGGTGTCGTGCGAACAGCAGGTGAGGAGCATGTCGACATAATCCTCGTCCTTGGTCTTCATGCCGCGGACGCCCTTGCCGCCGCGGTTCTGCGCCTCGTACACGCTGGCGCCGACACGCTTGATGTAGCCGGTGGCGGAGACGGGGATGACGCAGATCTCGCGGGGGATGAGATCCTCCATGCCGATCTCGCGTTCGCCCGGCATGATGTTGGTGCGGCGGCGGTCGGCGTACTTGGCACGGATGTCGAGGAGTTCCTGGCGGACGACGCCCATCAGCAGGACGCGGCTGGCGAGGAGTTCCTTGAACCAGTTGATCTGCTTCTGGAGTTCGTCGTGCTCGGCCTCAAGTTCGCCGACGGAGAGATTGGTGAGCTGGTGCAGGCGCATGTCGAGGATGGCGTTGGCCTGAATCTGGCTGAGGTTGAAACGTGCGATGAGAGCCTGGCCGGCCTCCTCCTTGTTCTTCGACGCCTTGATGATGCGTACGACCTCGTCGATGTTCGCCTGGGCGATGAGCAGCCCCTGAATGATGTGGTCGCGGTCTTCGGCCTTCTTCAGCTCGAACTTGGTGCGGCGGGTGATGACCTCGACGCGGTGGTCGATGTACGCCTCCAGCAGCTGCTTGAGGTTGAGGGTCTTGGGGCGGTTCTTGTCGACGACGAGGAACTGCACGGGGAAGGTCGTCTCAAGCTGCGTCAGCGCATAGAGCTGGTTGAGGACGATGGAACCCATGGCGCCGCGCTTGACGTCGATGACGATGCGGATGCCGGTGCGGGAGCTGGACTCATCGGAGATGCCGCTGATGCCGGTGAGGCGCTTCTCATTGACGAGCTCGGCAATCTTGGTGACGAGGGTTTCCTTGTTCAGCGCGTAGGGGATCTCGGTGACGATGATGCGTTCCCGGCCGTCCTCTTCCTCGATGGTGGCGCGGCCGCGGATGCGCACGGAGCCGCGACCGGTCTCGTAGATGGAAACCAGGGAGCTGATGCCCACGATGGAGGCGCCGGTGGGGAAGTCGGGGCCGGGCAGGTGCTGCATCAGCTCGCGGATGGTGACGCGCGGGTTGTCGATGATGGCGACCGTGGCGTCGATGACTTCGCCGAGGTTGTGCGGCGGGATGTTGGTGGCCATGCCGACGCCGATGCCGGTGGTGCCGTTGACGAGCAGGTTCGGGAAGCGCGCCGGCAGGACGGTGGGCTCCATGTTCTTCTCATCAAAGGTGGGGGCCATGTCCACGGTGTCGCGGTCGATGTCGGCCAGCAGTTCCTCGGCGAGGCGCTCCATGCGGCACTCGGTGTACCGGTAGGCGGCGGCGGAGTCGCCGTCAATCGAGCCGAAGTTGCCCTGGCCGTCCACGAGCGGGCAGCGCATGGAGAAATCCTGGGCCATGCGCACGAGGGTGTCGTACACGGCGTTGTCGCCGTGCGGATGGTAGTTACCGATCACTTCACCGACGACCTTGGCGCACTTGGTATAGGAATGGCTCTTGCTCAAGCCGAGCTGGCGCATGGCGTAGAGGATGCGGCGGTTGCCGGGCTTCATGCCGTCGCGCACGTCGGGGATCGCGCGGCCGACGTTCACGCTCAACGAGTACTGGAGGTACGCGTTGTGCATGATCTCTTCGATGGCGAACGGGATGTCGTTTTTGCGGATGTCATCGCTCATGTGAAGATGTCCTTTTATATGGTGCAGGATTCAGGCCGCCGGTCCGGCGGTCTGCACTGTTCAGATGTCCAGATCCTTGACGGATTCGGCGTATTTCTCGATGTAGTTGCGGCGGGGTTCGACCACGTCGCCCATCAGCAGGGTGAACATGCGCTCGGCGACGACGGCGTCGTCCATGGTGACGCGGAGCATCTTGCGGTGGTCGGGGTCCATGGTGGTTTCCCATAGCTGGTCCGCGTTCATTTCACCGAGACCTTTGTAGCGCTGGATGTAGATGCCCTGGCGCCCGATGGCGGTGAGTTTCTGGTACATGCCGACGAGGGAGTTGACGGTGGTGACGTCATCGCCCTGCTTGATGGTGATGAGCGGCTTATCGCCCTCGAACAGCTCGGTGGCGGTGAGGCCGCGCTCGGCGAGGCGCTTCTCGATGTCGCGGAATCCGTTGGCCTCGTAGATCGAGATGATGTCGATGTCCGGGTTCATGGCCGGCTTTGCGGGTTCCGCGGGCGCGGCGGCCTCGGCGGACTGCTGGAGGTCGATGCTCGCCGCGGAGTCCGCGGAGAGGCAGTGCTCGGCGGGTTCGGTGCCGGCGGGCGGGAGGGTGCTGACGGACTCGCCGGTGAGGGCACAGGCGCTCCCAGGCGGCGGGGCGAGGCGCTTCTCGGCGGCCTCGATGACCTGCATCTCCTCCTCGTCGGAATAGACGAAACTCTTGCTGGTGGTGCCGTCGGCCTCGCGGACGATGACAAGCGCGATGGGAAAGCTGTTGGTGGCGGGATTCTTGAGGCGTAGGTAGGCGGTGGGGTCGATGCCGTGGCGGTTAAGGCCGGTGACGAGTCGGAGGGTTTCCTTGACGATGGCGATGGCTTCGTTGAGGCGCTCGCGGCTGACCACGCCGTCGCCGATGCGCTGGACTTCGACATCCTGGAGGCCGAGTTCGAGGAGGATGTTGTCGAGATGCTCTTCGCTTTCGACGTACTGCTCGACCTTGCGGCGGCGGATTTTGAACAGGGGCGGCTTGGCGATGTAGATGTAGCCGGCTTCGATGAGCGGCTTCATCTGACGGAAGAAGAGGGTGAGGAGCAGCGTGCGGATGTGGGAGCCGTCCACGTCGGCGTCGGTCATGATGACGACGCGGTGGTAGCGGGCCTTGGCGATGTCGAACTCGTCGCCGCCGACGCCGCAGCCGATGGCGGTGATGAGGTTGCGGATGGTTTCGCTGTTGAGGATCTTGTCAAGGCGCGCCTTTTCAACGTTGAGGAGCTTGCCGCGGATTGGCAGGATCGCTTGGAACTTGGAGTTGCGCCCCTGTTTGGCGGAACCGCCGGCCGAGTCGCCCTCGACGATATAGAGCTCGGACTTGGCCGGGTCTTTTTCGGAGCAGTCGGCGAGCTTGCCGGGGAGGGCGGAACCATCGAGCGCGTTCTTGCGGCGGACGAGTTCACGGGCCTTGCGGGCGGCCTCGCGGGCGCGGCTGGCCATGAGCGCCTTTTCGACGACCATCTTGGCCCCCTGCGGGTGTTCCTCGAAGTAGGTCGTCAGCTGTTCGTACACGATGGAGTCCACGATGCCGCGGACTTCGCCGTTGCCGAGCTTGGTCTTGGTCTGGCCTTCGAACTGCGGGTCACGCACCTTGACGCTGACGACGGCGGCGAGCCCCTCGCGCACATCGGTGCCGGAGACGGCCGCCTCGTTTTTGAAGGCGGGAACGGTCTTGGCGTAGTTGTTAATGCAGCGGGTGAGCGCGCCCTGGAAGCCGGTCAGGTGGGTGCCGCCCTCGAAGGTGTTGATGTTGTTGGCGTAGCTGTAGATGTTCTCGGTGTAGGAATCGTTGAACTGCATGGCAATCTCGGCTTCGAGGCCGTCCTGCGTGGTCTGGAAGTAGATCACGTCGCAGATCGCCTGCTTGCCCTCGTTGAGATGCTTGACGAACTCGCGGATGCCGCCGGTGTAGCAGAAGAGTTCCTCGCGCATCAATCCTTCCCGCTCGTCCTTGAGCGTGATGCGGATGCCGGCGTTGAGGAATGCCAGTTCGCGGAGGCGCTTGGAGAGGATGTCCCACTTGTACTCGGTGATGGTGAAAATGGTGTTATCCGGCTTGAAGGTGACGGAGGTGCCGCGCTTGTCGGAGGAGCGGATCTTGCTCAGTTGCTGGACGGTGGCACCGCGCTCGAAGCGCATGTGGAACTCGCCGCCGTCGCGCTGCACCTTCAACTCGAGCCACTGCGAAAGCGCGTTGACGCAGGAGACGCCGACGCCGTGGAGGCCACCGGAAACCTTGTAGGAGTCGTGGTCGAATTTGCCGCCGGCGTGGAGGATGGTCAGCGCGACCTCGCAGGCGGGCTTGCCCTGTTCCGGGTGCATGTCCACCGGGATGCCGCGGCCGTCGTCGGTGACGGTGATGCTGTCGTCCACATGGATGGTGACGTTGATGTTCTTGCAGTGGCCGGCCAGCGCCTCGTCGATTGAGTTGTCCACGACTTCGTAGACCAGGTGGTGGAGGCCGCGCTCGCCGGTATCACCAATGTACATGCTGGGGCGCATACGGACCGCCTCCAGCCCCTCAAGGACGGTGATTTTGGAGGCGTTGTACTCGCCGCCTGACTGCGGGGCGGGGGCGGCTGCCTGCGCGGCGGTTTCGGGATTTGCGGCGTTGGTCTCGTCGGTCATGATTGTAAACTCCTGGAGGAGGGGGTTGCGTCTGCGCGCGAAAATGGGGCGTTACTAAATAATGGGTATAATATATATCGCGTATGCGCGTGCGCAACGAAAAACGCACGGAATCGCCGGCGATTTTTTTCGGGGGGGGGGGCCCCGGCTTATTCCGGTGCGCGGGCAGTCTTTTCGGTAGCGGGCGCGCCGAGGGCCGTGCGGAGGCGGTCGGCGACTCCCGGTGGGAAGGACTCGATGGCTTCGCGGACGGCGTTCTGTTTGATGGTGGCCAATGGCGGGAGCGTGCGGCGTTTTTGGGCGGAGGGCTGGATTGTTTCCTGATAGTAGACCCAGAGCTTGGAGGCGATGGTTTCGAAGCCGGCGGCCCGGTCGCCGTCGCCGAACGCGAGTGCGCGGCAGGAATTGCGCAGATATCCCTGAATGGTGCCGACGGCCTGTTCGTAACGCGCCTCTTTCATGTCGTTGCCGAGGACGAGCAGGACGAATTCATCGAGCGGCCGGCGGAGCTGGCGATCCTCGGCGGCGTAGCGGTCGCGGGCCAGCTTGAGGTACTGCGCGGCCGTCTTGCGGTCGCCGAAGGCGTAGAGGGTGACCACGGCGTCGATGAGGAAATAGCGGTGTCCGGTGGTGATGGAGCTGTTGCCGGGGTACTTGGCGATCTCGTCGATGTAGGTCTGGTTGGCGGCGGGGAGGAGGCCGATGTTGGGGGTGATCTCCATCACGCCGACGTCGCGCAGGTAGATGGCGCGGCCGCCGAGGAAGGCGGCGGCAAGGCTCTGGTGGATGCAGCGGTCGCAGTCGAGGCTCTTGTTCCCCGGGGCGGCGTCCACACCGCGGCTGGCCCAGTAGATGGCGTGGGCCTGGGGGAGGCGCCAGTCGAGCGGACCGTACTTTTGGTTGAGGCGGAGGATGTAGGCGGCGTCCAGCCGGCATTCCTCCTGGAGCCAGTGGCGGCGCAGGTAGGGCAGGAGAACGCCGAGCTCGGCGGCGGGGAGTGCGGGTTCGCGGAGGCTTTCCGGCAGCACGCCGCCGCCGCGGCGGAACTCGCGCTCCAGTGCGTCGAGGCCGAGCTTGGCGGCGGCGAGGCGGCCCCAGAGCGCGGCGTCCGGGGCGAGCGCGGCGCGCAGCGCGTCCGGTGTTGCCGGAGCGGCGGCGAGCGTTTCCCAGGAAACCGGCGGGTCGCCGAGGATGGTGGAAATCTGCCGGGCGAGCTGGCTCTTGTAGTAGCGGTGCGAATCATCCAGCTCCTGGCCGATCTTGTTGTAGTACATCCATGCCAGTTCCTTGTAGAGAAGCGGGTCGCCGGGGTTATAGACGAGCCCCTCGTCGCGGAGGAGGGAGAGGCCGCGCTGGACCCAGCGCCAGCGGTCCTCGTCCGTGTTGAAAGTGACGGAGATGTTGTAGGCCATGTTCCAAGCCAGGTAGGCGGTGGCTCCGGTGAAGCGCGGCTGGAGTTTGACGATCCAAGAGGCGAGCTGGAACATCTCGAAGTACTGCCCCTCGTCCTGGAGCTGTGAGGAGCGCAGCCAGAGCACATCCGCCGCAAGGCCGCGGAAACCGCCGAGGGCGACGGTGGTGAAGGCGACGGCGGGCGGGGCGTTCTCCAGCGGTGCCGTCTCCGTCAGGCCGTGCCGCGCCTGCATCGCGTGCAGGGAACCCTGGAGCGCGGAGAGACCCGGGGCCGCCGCCGCGGCGAGCGCCACGGCCAACAGGAAGGGTAGGAATGGACGGACGAACGTCATTGTTCCCTCACCACCAGTCCCAGTTCGCGGCGGGTGAAGATCCAGATGCCGAAGAGCGCCATCGGCAGCGCCCTTAGGCCGACGAGGATGCCGAACGACACAACCAGCCGCCGGTTGGTGATCAGCCGGCCGTTGGCCAGCCCGGAGGCGGCGTCGAAGTCGCCGAGGGAGACGACGGCCACCTTGGCGCCGGCCGCCATCAGGTGCGCGGCGCGATCCATCTGCCCGGTATAGGCGTAGGAGCCGTCCTCGGCGCGGTACCGGGCATTGATGGAAGGTTGAATCAAAAGTCCGGCGGCCAGATAGCCGGCGGCCATGAAGATCGCTACCGGCGTCGAAAAGATCGAGCTGACAGTGCAGCCGAGTGCGGCAAGGAACGCGAGTTGGAACAGCACCAGCAGCAGGGTCCGCACATAGTTGGAGGCGAAGGAGGTTGCCGGCACCAGCAGCGACGGACCGTCGCCGGCTTGGAAAATGACGGAGGCACCGTCCTCCGACAGGTTGCGGAAGGCGAATTCCAGCTTGCCGTCGGGCTGGATCAGCGCCGGCGGCAGCGCCATCTCATGGAACGAGGCGCTGCTGCTGCGCTGAGGCGCGACAACGCTCCGGCTATCCGGCGCGCGGAAGAACCACGCCCCGTTGACGACGGACTGTTTCTTCATGACCGGATCACCCACATAGTAGCGGTAGCGCAGGAAAATGGCGGGCGCGTCCGCGGCCGGCCGGGCAATCCCCGTAATCGTCCAGCCGCGCATGCCGTCGGCGGGCAGCTCGGAGCTGCGGGCCTTTATTTGTCGGCAGAGCTCGTAGCGGATGCTTTCCGGGTCATGCCCGGCGGACAGCTCGCCACGGTCGCGGCGGCGGGCGTACTCCTCGTCGGCGAGCCGCCAGAAGTCGGTTTGCGGCGGGCGGTATTCGCGGCGCGCCACCAGCACCTCCGCGTTCAGGCGGTCGCGCTCCGGCTTGGGGAAATTCTCGTGCGCCAGCCGCCAGTGGAGCATGCCGTAGCCGATGGCGCCGCCGGCCGCGAGCAGGAGCGCCTGCAGCACGAACACCCCCGCCCACTTGCCCAGCCACACCCGCCAGCGCGGCGTGGGGGCGGAGGTGACCAGGTGCATCTGGTAGCCCTCAATCTCGCGCGACATCGAGACGCAGGCAATCCACAGCGTCGCCGCCGAGCACGCCGTCACCAGAAGCCCCATTGTATAGGTCAGGATGAGCTGGACCAGCCCCACCGCCGTGCCGTCCCCCATGGCCGTGTACGGGACGGCCGTCACGACGAGCAGGACGACCAGGAGTTCGGCGAGGAACACTTTCTGCCGTAGGCTGGTGCGGATGGTTTGCAGGGCGATGGCGTACAGGGCGTGCATGAAGGGTTCCGTGGCGGGGCGGCGTGCCGGTATCTTTCAGTTTGGATTATTCGCGGGAATCTCGAATGATCATGGCGGATGCGGCCGCACTTCATCCGGCGTCAGCAGCAGCGCTCCGCGCAGCGCCTCGCCCTTTTCCGGCATGCCCAGCGCCGCGACCACGGCCAGCGCAAATTCAATGGCCGAACCGGCGGCCTGGCCGGTCACGATGCGGCCGTCCTGTTCGGTGCGTTTCCCGGTGTAGGTCGCGCCGGTGAGCTTGGCGGCCACGCCGGGGAAGGAGGTGACGCGTTTTCCGGCGAGCAGCCCCGCCGCGTGCAGCACCAGGGGCGCGGCGCACACGGCTGCCACAATCCCGCCCGACGCATGCGTCCGCCGCAGCAGTTCCCGCACGGTCGCGGATTCCCCCAGATTCGCCGAGCCGGGCATGCCGCCGGGCAGCACCACGGCATCGAACGTCCGCCCGCCGGCATCCGCCATGCGCGCATCCACCTTCACGGAGATGTCGTGCGCGCCCCGCACAAGCGGGTTGTCGCCGATGGAGAGGGTGAGGACCACCACTCCCGCACGGCGCAGGATGTCGATGACGGAAACCGCTTCAATTTCCTCAAAACCATCAGCCAGCAGCACGGCGGCATGTCGGGTAGTCATGGGGGCCTCCTCGCCTTGTGTCCATACCGGTACTGTAGCACGGGAGCGACGCTCCGCGCGCCCGCTCTGGAATCGCGGTTTCTCCCGTTGTCCCGTCATTCCCATGTGTGTTTCATGTGCCCGCGCCGGAGCTGGATTTTTCCATTTCTCCACCTTTCCACCTTTCCACCTTTCCACCTTTCCGTTATTCCGTTATTCCGTTCGGCACGTTGTGCGTCCGCGCCGGGAGCGCTCAGAAAAGCATCCTCGGTTGCGGCCTCCGCGCCGGGAGGTAGATTAGGGGCTGTGCGGACAGCCGGCAATCCAGTCCGATGCCGCAAAAATCCGGAGCCTTCCGTGTCCACGAAAAAACGCATCGCCATCTATCCCGGCTCGTTCGACCCGATCACCAACGGGCACATCGATGTCGTGCGCCGCGCGGTCCGGCTCTTCGACGAGCTGGTCGTCGCCGTCGGCAACAACAACACCAAAAACCCGGTCTTTACGGTCGAACAACGTCTGGCCCAGCTCGAAAAGACCTGCGGCAACATCCCCGGCGTGCGCATCGTCTCCTTCTCCGGCCTGCTCTACGAGGCGGTGAAAACGTACGGCGCGGTCGCGGTGGTGCGCGGACTCCGCGCGGTCTCGGACTTCGAGTGGGAGTTCCAGATGGCCCTGATGAACCGCGAACTCGCGCCGGAGTGCGAGACGATCTTCCTCATGCCGAGCCCCGAATACTCCTTCGTCAGCTCCACCATGATCAAGGACATCGCCAGGCTCCACGGCGACATCGCCCCCTTCGTCCCCCCCGCCATCGCCGAAGACCTCCGCCTCAAATTCGCCGCGAAGTGATGGCGCGCAATTTTCCCGCGGAGACGCGGAGGCTCGGAGCAGAATGCGCTCGACCAAAGAATGTCGCAAAATGCGCACGAACTGAGCCGCGGCCATCCGGGGGTGGGCTGGTTTGCCGCCTGAAGCTGCTGCTGTGCGGCCGGCCGCCTGCGGTTACGCCCCCGTAAACACTGCGCCCTCTGCGCTTCTGCGGGAGGCGGGTTCCGTTGCGGCCCTACGCCTGGAGCCGCACGGCGAGGCGGGTGTGGCGGGAGGCGGGGCGGTCGTTGCGCACGGCGATGGCGAGCGCCTTTTTGCTGCCGATCATGACCAGCAGTTTCCGGGCGCGGGTCATGGCGGTGTACACGAGGTTGCGCTGGAGCATGACGTAGTGCTGGGAGAGCAGGGGGACGACGACGACGGGGAACTCGCTGCCCTGCGACTTGTGGACGGTGACGGCGTAGGCGAGCCGGACCTGGTCGGCCTCGTGCCAGCCGTACTCGACCTCGCCGATGTCGTAGGCGACGGCGAAGGTCTTGGCTCCGGCGTCCACCTTCGAGATGCGGCCGAGCTCGCCGTTGAACACGCCCTTGTCGTAGTTGTTGGAGACCTGCATGACGCGGTCGCCGACGCGGTAGAGCCGCTCGCCGACGCGGAAGTCGGGGGCGGGGGCGCCGTTGAGCGTTTTCTGGAGCAGTTCGTTGAGCGCCTGCGCGCCGCAGGAGCCCTTGTGCATCGGGGCGAGGACCTGGACGTCGGCCAGCGGGTTGAACTTGAAGGTGGCGGGGATGCGCTCGGCGATCATGCGGGCGATGGTCTGGACGGCGCGCTCGGGGTCCTCCTGCTCGATCCAGTAGAAATCGCCCTTAATGTTGGGCGGCAACGGCTTGAGGTCCGGCATCTGCCCCTGGTTGATGAGGTGCGCGTTGGTGACGATGCGGCTGTGCGCGTCCTGGCGGTAGACGGTGACGAGGGAGGTGACGGGGAACTGCCGGGAGGCGATGAGGTCGTGCAGCACCATGCCGGGGCCGACGGACGGGAGCTGGTCGCGGTCGCCGACGAGCACGACGTGCATGCGGGAGGGGATGGCGCGGAAGAGATGGTTCGCCAGCTCGGTGTCGAGCATGGAGGTCTCGTCCACGACGAGCAGGTCGCCCTTGAGCGGGTTGTCGCGGTTGTGGACGAAGGTGCCGCCGTCGGGGTTCCACTGCAGGAGCCGGTGGATCGTCTTGGCCTCGGTGCCGCAGGTCTCGGTCATGCGCTTGGCGGCGCGGCCGGTCGGCGCGGCGAGCAGCAGGTTGCGGCGCAGCTGCTTGGCGTTGGCGACGATCTGGCCGACGACGGTGGTCTTGCCGACGCCGGGGCCGCCGGTGATGATGCTGATCCGGGCGTTGAACGCCTGGTTGACGGCCTGGCGCTGCTCGGCGTTCAGGCGCGGGTCGAAGGCGAGGGCGCCCGGCGGCGGCAGCCACGGCTTGAACTGGTTGAGCTTGGTGAGCGACTCCGCCAGCTCGACCTCGGCGGCGTAGAGCGCGGCCGGGTAGATCATCTCGTCGCCGCCGATGGTTTCCGCGACGGCGGTCGCGTTGAGCAGCGCCAGGCGCAGCCCCTCCTGTGCGGCGGGGATTTCGACGTCCAACATCTTCGCGGCGGACTCCAGCAGGAACTCGCGCGGACAGCAGACATGCCCGTACTGTTCGGCGAGCTGTTCGAGCACAAAGCCGACGCCGGCCTGGAGCCGCAGCGGGTTGTCCTTCTCGACGCCGAGGTTGCCCGCGATGCGGTCGGCGGTGGCGAAGCCGATGCCGCGGACCTCGGAGGCGAGGCGGTACGGGTTCTGGCGCACGATCTCGGTGGTGCCGGCGCCGTACTGCTGGTGGATGCGGTGGCAGTAGGCGGTGCCGATGCCGAGCCCCTGGAGGTAGACGTGCACCTCGCGCGCCTCGGCGTTTTTCTTCCACCCCTCGCGGATCATGGCGAGGCGCTTCTTGCCGAGGCCGGGGACCTCGCTCAGCCGCGCGGAATAGCGTTCGAGCACCTCCAGCGTGCGCTCGCCGAACTTGTCCACGATGCGGTCGGCGTAGACCTTGCCGATGCCGTGGAGGATGCCGGAGGCGAGGTAGCGGCGGATGCCGGCCTCGGAGGTCGGCGGCATGGCGCGGCAGGTCTGGACGCGGAACTGGCGGCCGTGCTCCTTGTGTGTCTCCCAGCGCCCCCAGACCTCGACATCCTGCCCCTCGACCACGCTCGCGAGCGGGCCGGTCAGCGTGTGCTCGATTTTCTTTTCGTCGCGGAGGCGGATGACGGCGTACTCGCCGTCATCGGCGGCGTAGACCACGCGCAGCACCTCGCCGTGGAGGCGGTGCTCCGGCATGCCGGCGGAACCGTCCCCGGCGCCCGGCTGGACGGCGTTGCCGAAGAGGTCGGCCGCTGCGTCCGGCGGAGCACCGGCCGGCTTGGCGTCATTTTTTGTCGGTTCGGGCACGGGCGGCTCCAGGATCGATGGTTTGCGGTGCGGACTTTGCTAATGTAGGCGGGAAGTGTGGCATTCCAAGCTGGTGTCGTCGCCGCCGCCCGCGGCCGAAATGGCGATTTTTCGCTTGTTGTGAGTAAGGAATGGGCAAGCCGGGCGGGGCGGGCGTCCCCGGCGCCCCGCGCTGATGGTGTGGCCGCCGCCGGCTGCGATACCGCCTGTGCGCGGCTTGTTGAAATTTTCACATCCGGTGAGGGCTTGGGGGGTGGAAACAGCTCGACAATTGGCAATGTGTGGGTATATTGCTGTCTTCATTTCGGCACTTTTGCCGGCAGTTCCAGAAACAGAAACATCGTGATTGGGGAGAATGACTGTGGGACAGCAGCTCAGGAAGATCGTAAAGCGCGCGCGCCGGAAACGTTACAACGAGCGTCAGAAGGCCAAGGCCCTCGCGGCAATCCGCAAGAAGTGATTTTGCTTTGACCACGGGTTACGCGGATTGAATGGAAAAGGCGATGAAGGGAAGGCTGGCATCCGGCGGCTCCCGTTCCTGCGCCGACCGTTGAACCGGCGTGATCCGTGGTCAAATTTTGTTTTTCGTGCCTGTGTTATTTTTGGCTTTATGAAAGCCGGGGTTGCGGCGTTTGTCCGCGCACCTGGGAAACACCAAACAAGGAGTAGGGGCAATGGCGAAGTATGTCTACACCTTTGGCGGCAGCACCGCCGAGGGCAATGCGAAGGACAAGAATCTGCTGGGCGGCAAGGGTGCGAACCTGGCCGAAATGTGCCTCCTGGGCATCCCGGTTCCGGCCGGCTTCACCGTCAGCACTGAGTGCTGCACGGCCTACTACGAGAACGGCTGCACGCTGCCCGCCGAACTGACCGAGCAGGTCGTCGCCGCGCTGCGCAAGACGGAAGCGGTCATGGGCATGCAGTACGGCAACCCGGAGAACCCGCTGCTGGTCTCCTGCCGCTCCGGCGCCCGCGCCTCGATGCCCGGCATGATGGACACCGTCCTCAACGTCGGCCTTTCCTCCTCCACCGTTCCCGGCATGATCAAGAAGACCGGCAACCCGCGTTTCGTGTGGGACTCCTACCGCCGCCTGATCATGATGTACGCCGACGTGGTGATGGAGAAGGCGGAAGGTCTGGAGCCCGCGCAGGGCAAGGGCATCCGCAAGATCATGGAAGAACGTCTGGAAGAAGTCAAGCACCAGAAGGGCTACAAGGCCGACACCGACCTCACAGCCGAAGAGCTCCAGGCGCTGGCCGAAGACTTCAAGGGCTTGGTCCGCAAGCACCTCGGCAAGGATTTTCCGGATGACCCGATGGCGCAGGTGTGGGGCGGCATTGCGGCCGTGTTCAAGAGCTGGAACGGCAAGAAAGCCATTTCCTACCGCCGCATCGAAGGCATTCCCGACAGCTGGGGCACCGCCGTGAACGTGCAGGCGATGGTGTTCGGCAACATGGGCGACAGTTCCGCCACCGGCGTGGCCTTCACCCGCGACCCGGCCATCGGCACCAACATCTTCTACGGTGAGTGGCTGGTCAACGCGCAGGGCGAGGACGTCGTCGCCGGCATCCGTACCCCGAGCCCGCTGAACAACGACACCAAGAACGAGCAGAACAAGCACCTGCTGAGCATGCAGGAAGCGATGCCGGGAACCTACACGGAACTCGACGCCATCCGCACCAAGCTCGAGACGCACTTCACCGACATGCTCGACATCGAGTTCACCATCCAGGAAGGCAAGCTCTGGATGCTCCAGTGCCGCGTCGGCAAGCGCACCGGCACCGCCGCCCTGAACATGGCGATGGACATGCTGGCCGAGAAGCTGATCGACAAGAAGAAGGCCGTCCTCCGCCTCGACCCGAAGCAGCTCGACGAGCTGCTCCACGACATCATCGACCCCAAGGCCGAGAAGGATGCCACGGTCATCGCCAAGGGCCTTCCCGCCGGCCCCGGCGCCGCCTGCGGCGTGCTCGCGTTCACGGCGGAAGACGCCGTGGCCCTGGCCCGCGCCGGCAAGACCTGCCTCCTCCTCCGCGAAGAGACCAACCCGGAAGACGTTGAAGGCATGCGCGCAGCGGCGGGCATCCTCACCGCCCGCGGCGGCATGACATCCCACGCGGCGCTCGTCGCCCGCGGCTGGGGCAAGTGCTGCATCGTCGGCGCCGGCGTCCTCCACGTTGACGCGAAGTCCAAGACGGCCAAGATCGCCGGCACGGACATCGTGCTCAAGGAAGGCGATGTCATCACCCTGAACGGCTCGAAGGGCTATGTCTATCTCGGCAAGCTGCCGATGATCAGCGCCTCCGAGAATCCGCGCTTCCAGAAGTTCATGAAGATGGCCGACAAGTACCGCAAGATGGGCGTGCGCACCAACGCCGAGACGGCCGAGGACGCCAAGCTCGCCCGCTCCTTCGGCGCCGAAGGCATCGGCCTGTTCCGCACCGAGCACATGTTCTACGGCGTCGGCTCCGAGCAGCCGTTGTTCTACCTGCGCAAGATGATCCTCTCCAGCGGCGTTGCCGAGCGCAAGGCCGCCCTGAACGAGCTGTACCCGTTCATGAAGAAGGACATCAAGGCCACCCTGGAAGCCATGGACGGCTACCCGGTCACGTTCCGTCTGCTCGACCCCCCGCTGCACGAGTTCGTGCCGCAGGCTGCCGACAAGCAGGAAGAACTGGCCAAGGCGCTGGGCATCTCCGCCGCCGACATCAAGAAGCGCGGCGATGCGCTGCATGAGTCCAACCCGATGATGGGCCACCGCGGCGTCCGCCTCGGCGTCACCTATCCGGAAGTGAGCGAGGCCCAGATCCGCGCCATCTTCGAGTCCGCCGCCGAGATCATCCAGGCCGGCAAGCCGTGCGTGCCCGAGATCATGGTTCCGGTCACCTGCGACGTCTCCGAGCTGGAGTTCACCAAGAAGATCACGGATAAGGTTCACGCCGAAGTCCTGGCCAAGTTCGGCCTGTCCGAACTGGTGTACAAGTACGGCACGATGATCGAGATCCCGCGCGCCGCGCTGCTCGCCGACCGCATGGCGAAGACCGCCGAGTTCTTCTCCTTCGGCACGAACGACCTGACGCAGATGACGTTCGGCTTCAGCCGCGACGACACCGGCGGCTTCATGAACGAGTACCTCGACAAGAAGCTGCTCGCCTCCGATCCGTTCCAGACGATCGACCAGGACGGCGTCGGCCAGCTGATCGAGATGTCCGTGAAGAAGGGCCGCAAGACCCGCAAGGACCTCAAGGTCGGCATCTGCGGCGAACAGGGCGGCGACCCCGCCTCCGTCGAGTTCTGCTTCAAGCAGGGCCTGACCTACGTGAGCTGCTCGCCGTACCGCGTGCCCATCGCGCGTCTGGCCGCCGCCCACGCCGCCCTCAAGAAGGCTGCCAAAGCCAAGGCGAAGTAAGACAACACCACCCGGACGACGGGCGCCGGAGGCCGGAAACGGCCACCGGATGCCCCGGAAATCCGGAATCCAGGAAAGGCGGGCCCCGCAAAAGGGTCCGCCTTTCTTTTTTCGCGCCCGGAAGACGGTTGCATTCACCCGTGCGCCGTAATAGCTTACACGGCTTTGTTTGTTTCGCGTTCCAGCTTGGACTTGGAGGAGTGGATGAACCGTTTCCTGCTGTTGGCCGCCATCGCGGCAATTTTCCCGTTTGCGGACCTCGCAACGGCCGGGGAACCGCCGCCGCCGGCCGGCCGGCCCGCCTATGTCTGCCACAGGACCGCCAAACCGCCCAGGATTGACGGCAGGCTCGACGACAAGGCGTGGAGCGACGCACCCTGGACCTCGGAGTTCCGGGACATCGAGGGCGCCGGAAAGCCGGTCCCGCGCTTCCGCACGCATGCCAAGATGGTGTGGGACGACCAGTGTCTCTACATCGCCGCCGAGCTGGAGGAGCCGCACGTCTGGGCGACCCTCACCAAGCGCGATGAGATCATCTTCCGCGACAATGACTTCGAGGTTTTCCTCGACCCCAACCGCGACAATATCGAGTACGCCGAGCTGGAGGTCAACGCCTTCGGCACGCCCTGGGACCTGCTCCTGCCGATCCCGTACCGCGACGGCGGCAACCCGATGGACGCCTGGGACATTGCGGGCCTGAAGGTCGCCACCGCCATCCAGGGCACCGTCAACGACTCGAAGGACGCGGACAAGGGCTGGACCGTGGAGATCGCCATCCCGTGGACGGCGCTGGCCATTCCCCGGCACACCGTCAAGCCGCCGCAGGACGGCGACCAGTGGCACGTCAATTTCTCGCGCGTCGAATGGCAGGTGAACGTCAAGGACGGCGGGTACGAAAAGCTTCCCGGCAAGCCCGAGGACAACTGGGTCTGGTCGCCGACCGGCGTGGTGAACATCCACATGCCGGAGCGCTGGGGGCTGGTCGAGTTTTCCAAAACGCCGTCCGGCACCCCCGCCGCCGTGCATCCGGACCCGTTCGCCGGGGCGCGGGAGCTGTTGAACCGGATCTACCACGCACAGAGCGCGTTTTTCGCGGCGAACGGCCGCTGGGCCAAAACGCCGGCCGAACTGGCGCTGGCGCCGCCCGCAGCCGGAACCGTCGCCGCCGGCCCCGAGTTCAAGCTGGAAGGGGCCGGCTGGACCGCGACCGTGGAGGTCGTGCTCCCGGACGGCTCGCGCAAGGCCGCCTCCATCCGTAACGATTCCTGGCTCCGCATCGGGGAGCCGGAGAAGAAGTGAGCGCCGAGTCATTCGGCAGGCAGACCGATCCGACCGATAAAAGTACAACTTCATCCGCATCACAGGATTGAGCCCCCGCATGAACCTGACACGGATTGACTGGCTGATTGTGGCGGCGTTCATCGCGTTCGTCATCCTGTCGGTGGCGCAGAGCCGCCGCTATATGCGCAGCGTGGCGGACTTCCTCTCCGCGGGGCGCACCGGCGGGCGCTACCTGCTGAGCGTGTCGCAGGGAATGTGCGCCATCGGCTCAATCACCATCATCGGTTACTGGCAGCAGAACTATGCGTCGGGCTTTGTCTCGCGCTGGTGGGACGTCGCCTCGGGCATCGTGCTGATCATCTTGGCGGTTTCCGGCTGGGTGACCTACCGTTTCCGGCAGACGCGCTGCCTGACCATGGCGCAGTTCTTCGAGATCCGCTACAGCCGCCGGTTCCGCATCTTCGCCGGGCTGGTGGCGTTCCTTTCCGGCATCGTCAACTTCGGCATCTTCCCGTCGGTCGGCGCGCTCTTCTTCCTCCATTTCTGTGGGATCCCGGAGCATTTCCAGTGGCTGGGGGTGGCGTGGTCCGCCTATCCGCTGATCATGCTGGCGTTCCTGGCGGTCTCGCTGTTCTTCGTCTTCACCGGCGGGCAGATCGCGGTGATGATCACCGACTTCCTGCAGGCCATCTTCGTCTCCGTCGTCTTCGTCATCCTGGTCGTCTACCTGCTCTGCCTGACGGGCGTGGTGAACTGGCACCATGTCGCCGAGGTGCTGGCGCACGCGGAGAAGGGGAAATCGCTGATCAACCCGTTCAAGACCGGCGAGGTCGAGGTGTTCAACATCTGGTACTTCGCCATCAACATCGTGATCCTGATCTACAACAAGCTCTCGTGGCAGGGCACGCAGGGGTTCAACGCCTCCGCGAAGAGCGCGCACGAGGCGAAGATGGGCGAGGTGCTCTCGACCTGGCGCTGGATCCCGCAGAACATCATGTTCGTCGTCGTCCCCGTCATCGCCTGCGTCGTCATGAAGTACGGCCTCGGCGACAGCGCCGCCATCACCGGCATCCAGGACTCCGTCAACGCCGGCGTGGCGCGTATTTCCGCGGCGGAGACCAAGGCCATCGGCGACCAGATGATCACGCCGCTGGTGCTGGTCAAACTGCTGCCTCCGGGGCTGATGGGCGCGCTGACCGCCGCCATGCTCGCCTCGACCATCGGCACGCACGCCTCCTACCTGCATTCCTGGGGCGCCATCTTCATCCAGGATGTGGTCATGCCGTTCCGCAAAAAACCGTTTGCTCCTAAGCAGCATATTCTGCTGCTCCGCGGCGCCATCCTCGGCGTCGCCGTGTTCATCTTCCTCTTCAGCATGCTCTTCAAGAATTCCGAGAAGATCTGGCCGTTCCTGATGATCACCGGCGCCATCTTCTGCGGTGGTTCTGGCGCGGTCATCATCGGCGGCCTCTACTGGAGGCGCGGCACGACCCGCGGTGCCTGGACCGCGCTTCTCGCCGGTTCCGGCGTCGCCGTGGGTGCCATCCTCCTGACCAATTACTGGGCGAAGCTGCCGGATCTCCTCAGCCCTTTCGTCCGGGATCCGGAGGTCGTCCGGCGCTTTTTTGCGATGCATGAGCCGCTGAACGGCGCCTGGATGTCGCTCATCTCGATGACTGCCGCCGTCGTCAGCTACGCTGTGGTTTCCCTGCTCGACAACAAGCGATTCGACATGGACCGGCTCCTGCACCGCGGCGCCTACGCCGTGCCGGGCGAGGCGGTCGTCGAGGAAACGCACGGCGCCCGCGCGGCCTTCTGGAAGATCTTCGGCATGGGCCGGGAATTCACCCGCCGCGACAAGGCGATCTGCCTCCTGGCCTATGGCTGGACCTTCGGCTGGATGGCGCTGTTCCTCGGCGTCACCGGCTGGAATTTCCTGATCCGTGAAATCCCCGACCCCTTCTGGATCGGCTACTGGCGGGTGTACATCTGGGTCAACGTCGCCGCTGCCGTCATCGTCACCGTCTGGTTCGCCATCGGCGGCTTCCGCGACCTGTTCCGCATGATCAAACAACTCAAGACCATGACCCGCGACCACAGCGATGACGGCTTCGTGGAGCGGAAGGAAGCGAAGGAGTAAGATTTCACAGGACTTGCGGAGTGCGCAGGCAGTCCGATCCGTCCGATTGGTCCGATCGGTCCGATCGGTCCGATCCGTCAGTCAAGAGTGTCCCGTTTCCAAGGAGTTCCCATGCAACGGTATGCGCACAACCCGATCCTGACGCGCCGGCAGATTCCGGAGATCCCGCCGCACCTGGTGGACGTCACTTCCGTGTTCAACCCCGGCGCCGCCTTCTTCCTGGGCAAGTACCGCCTCGTCCTCCGCGTCCAGAACCGCGGCCGCGAGACCTTCTTCGTCACCGCGGAGAGCGCTGACGGCGTCAATTTCACCGTCGCCCCGCGCGAACTCCGCATCGAAGGCTTGGAGCGCGTGAAGGAAACCATTTACCACGCCTATGACGCGCGGCTGACCGTGCTCGACGGCGTCTGCTACATGATGTTCGCCATGGACATGGACGGCGGCTGCCGGCTCGGCCTGGCGCGCACGGCGGACTTCGTGCGCTTCGAGTTCCTCGGCATCGTCGGCGACGGCGACATCCGCAACGGCGTGCTCTTTCCCGAAAAGGTCGGCGGGAAATACCTGCGCCTCGACCGCCCGAACCGCCAGACGCATGACGGCGGCCCCACCTCCGGCTCCGTCATCTGGCTCTCCGAGTCGGACAATCTGCTCTCCTGGCGCCCCGTGAAACCGGTGCTGGAGGGGCGCTGGCATTACTGGGACGAATTGATCGGGCCGGGCGCGCCGCCTGTGAAGACGCGCGAAGGCTGGCTCTGCGTCTACCACGGCGTCGCCACGCACTTCGCCGGCGTCAACATCTACCAGGCGGGCGTCTTCCTGCTCGATCTGGAGGAGCCGTCGAAGGTCGTCGCCCGCGGACGCCAGAACATCCTGGAACCGCGTGAGTTGTACGAGCTTGCCGGCCAGGTGCCGAACGTGGTCTTCCCGAGCGGCATGATAGTCGAGCAGTATGACGCCGCCGGCTTTGCGTTGCCCGACAGCCGCGTGCTGGTATACTATGGCGCGGCGGACACGGCCGTCGGCCTGGCAATCACAACCGTCCGCGAACTTCTGGCGGACGCACGGGCCTGAACAGCGGCGGCATAACGGAGGCGCAGACCATGGGCGGGACGAAGATGGAAGCGGCGGAACGGCGACTGCTGGGCGCGCACATGTCCATCAGCGGTGGTTTCCTCACGGCCGTGCGCCAGTCGGTGGCGGCGGAGGCGACGGCGCTGCAGATTTTCACCAAGAGCCAGCTCCGCTGGGACGCGCCGCCGATCTCCGTCACTGCCGCGCGCGAATTCCGCGAGGCCGCGGCCACCGCGGGCATCCGCTTCATTTCGGTGCACGACAGCTACCTCATCAATCTCGCCTCCGGCTCGGAGGAGCTCTGGAAGAAGTCCGTCGCCTCGCTGACGCTGGAGGTGCGCCGCGCGGAGCTGCTCGGCTGCGCCTGCGTCGTGCTGCATCCCGGCTCCCCGAAGGAGGACGGTGCGGCCGCGGGGATCGCGCGGGTGGCGAAGGGGCTGTGCGAGGTGCTGGCGGCGACCCCGGACTCGCCGGTCGGCCTGGCGCTGGAAAACACCGCGGGGCAGGGCGCCACGCTCGGCGTTAGCTTTGCGGAGCTCGCGGCGATCATCAAGGCGGCCGATGGCGACCGGCGCATCGGCGTCTGCCTCGACACCTGCCACGCCTTCGCCTCCGGCTACGAACTGCGCTCGCCGATGGCGGTGCGGATGATGGCCGAAGAATTCGATCGTGAAATCGGCCTGAAACGCCTCTGGCTGCTGCACCTCAACGACAGCCGCAAGGATGTCGGCTCCCGCGTGGACCGTCACGAGCAGATTGGCAAGGGCTGCATCGGCGAGGAGGGGTTCCGCTGCGTGCTCAACGATCCGGCCTTCCGCGGAATCCCCGGCATTCTCGAAACGCCGAAGGAAGAGTCGGACGCAACGATGCGCGACGACCGCGAAAACCTCGCCATCCTGCGCCGCCTTGAAACTCTCTGATGCCGCCGCCTTCCGCCTGCATGATTCAATCTTATTCCCGACGTTGCGCCGGCGGCGCATCCTGCATGGTGCGGGTTAGAAGGCCGCTTCCTGCTGGGACACGGCGGCGATGCCCCAGCGGTCGTTCCGCTTGTTCAGCAGGATGGCCTCGCCGCGGACGGTGAACTGGTCCTTCTGGCATCCGGTGCGGACGCTTAGGCTGCCGTCGGGGTTCACATGGAACTCCAGGATGCGTTTCTCCCGGATCCGTTTGTCGTTCTTGATGAGGATGGCGACCTGTACCATCTCGTCCGCCGTCAGTCCTTGGTGGATGACCGGCACGGCCGGGGCTGATGGGGCGGGGGGAGCTGCCGGAGCCTTGGGCGCCACTGCCAGAGCGGCGGGGAGTGCCAGGATTCCTGCGGCGAGCACGGACAGGACCAGCTTCGTCTGCATGCGCTTCATGGACCGGCCTCCTTGGGTTGGGAACAGCTTCGGACGCTACAGGAACATAACCGCACACGGAGCCGATTTCCACGGAGGCGGAAACGCGGAAAGCTTTGAATACAAGACTTTTGCAGGCGTATGACAAAACAATAAAAACATGTTTCGGAATGCCCGGAACCGGCAAGGCACGTCCTCACAGGAGGTGGCCGAGGCGTTCCTTCTTGGTCTTGAGGTACTTGCGGTTGCCCGGCTTGGGGGCGAAGACCAGCGGCACGCGCCCGGAAATCTTCAGGCCGTATCCTTCGAGCCCGATGATCTTGCGCGGGTTGTTGGTGATGAGGCGGATGCTCTTGATGCCGAGCGTCTGCAGGATCTGCGCGCCCAGGCCATACTCGCGGAGGTCGGCCGGGAAGCCGAGTTTCTCGTTGGCCTCGACCGTATCGAACCCGCGTTCCTGAAGCTGGTAGGCGTGGAGTTTGTTGACGAGCCCGATGCCGCGCCCCTCCTGGCGCATGTACACGAGCACGCCGCGCCCCTCCTTGGCGATCATCTGCAAGGCGCCCTCGAGCTGCTGGCCACAGTCGCAGCGCCCGGAGTGGAAGACGTCGCCGGTGAGGCATTCGCTGTGGACGCGCACCAGCACATCCTTCTTTCCGGCGATGTCGCCGCAGACGAGCGCCAGGTGCGGCGTCCCGTCGTGCGCCACGAAGCAGTGCAGGTCGAACTCACCAAATTGGGTCGGAAGCTTCACCACGCTGGCCTTGGTGACGAGGCTCTCGGTGTGGCGGCGGTACCGGATGAGGTCGGCGATGCAACCGATCTTGAGCTTGTGTTGCTTCACGAACTTCTGCAGGTCAGGAAGCCGCGACATCGTGCCGTCCTCGTTCATGATCTCGCAGATGACGCCCACCGGCGCCTTGCCGGCGAGCCGCGCCAGGTCGACCGCCGCCTCGGTGTGCCCGGTGCGCACCAGCACGCCGCCGTCGCGGGCGATAATCGGGAAGATGTGCCCCGGCGCGACGAAGTCGGCGGGCGCGGTCTTCGGGTGGACCAGCAGCTGGATGGTGTGCGCGCGGTCGGCGGCGGAGATGCCGGTGGTGACGTTCTTCCGTGCGTCCACGCTGACGGTGAACGCCGTGCGGAAATGATCCTCCGGACGCGCCATCTCGTGCAGCCCCAGCTCCTGCGCGCGGTGGCGGGAAATCGGAGCGCAGATCAGGCCGCGCCCGTGCCGTGCCATGAAGTTGATGGCGGCGGGCGTGGCGCATTCGGCCGCCATCAGCAGGTCGCCTTCGTTCTCGCGGTCCTCATCGTCGGTGATGACCACCATTTTTCCGGCGGCGATGTCCGCCAGGATTTCCTCGGTCGTATTGAACGTGAATTTCATGTGATGGATTCCTTGTTTTCACCGTCGAAAAAATGGGCCGCATCGGTGCGGACGGCGAGTGCGAGTTTGTCGCCGGGGCGGCAGCGCGTCTCCGGTGCGACGCGGGCGATGAACGGATGCCGGCCGGTGTGCAGGTGGATGAACGTTTCCGGCCCGGTGGGTTCGACCACCTCGACCGTCGCGGCCAGCGTGCCGGGATTTGCGGAGTCCGCAACCGGTTCCAGATGTTCCGGGCGCAGGCCGCAGACGAGTTCGCGGCCGGCATGCGGCGCGAGCCGTTCCCGCTGTGAGGGGTGGACCGGCAGCGTGAAGCCGCCCTCGTCGAACAGCAGCCCGCCGCCTTCGGCCTGCCGGAGCGTGCCGGTGAAGAAGTTCATGGGCGGCGTGCCGATGAAGCCGCCGACGAAGGTGTTGGCGGGCTTCGCGTACAGCTCGCCGGGGACGGCGACCTGCTGAATGCGCCCGTCCTTCATCACCACGATGCGGTCGGCCATGGTCATCGCCTCGATCTGGTCGTGCGTGACGTAGATCATGGTCGCCGCCAGCTGCCGGTGCAGTTTGCTGATTTCGGCGCGCATCTGGACGCGCATCTTGGCGTCGAGGTTCGACAGCGGCTCGTCAAAAAGGAAGACGGCCGGCTTGCGCACGATGGCCCGTCCGACCGCGACGCGCTGCCGCTGGCCGCCCGACAGTTCCTTCGGCCGCCGGGCCAGGTAATCCGAAATTTCCAGAATCTCCGCCGCCTCATGCACCCGCTGGTCGATCTCGGCCTTCCCGACGCCCCGAAGTTTGAGCGCGAAGGCCATGTTATCGTACACCGTCATATGCGGGTAGAGCGCGTAGTTCTGGAAGACCATCGCGATGTCGCGGTCTTTCGGTGGCACATCGTTGACCACGCGGCCGTTGATGGAGATGGTGCCGCGGCTGATCTCCTCCAGCCCTGCGACCATGCGCAGCGTGGTGGACTTTCCGCAGCCGGAGGGGCCGACGAACACGGTGAACTCGCGGTCCTGGATCTCCAGGTTGAAGTCGCGCACCGCGGCGACGTCACCGGGATAGATTTTCCAGACGTTTTGGAGCGAGACGTGGGCCATCGGGAAACCTTGAAGGCAGAAGGCAAAATGGAAGCCTGAAACACAATGGAAACAGCCGGGGGAAACGGAACCGTCACCCGTGAGCCGGGACAGCTTGAAAAATAGCCCGCCAAGCGGCTATTGCCACCCATAATCATCGCGCAGGGCCGGTCCGTCGTCCGTGCGGGTCTGGGACATGGATGGAAACCGGCCGCCTTGCTCTGCACATGAGCCACGGCGCATGAATGGCGAATAAAAATAAGCAACAAAACGGACAATAAAATAGCCGGCGGTACGTTTTGAGCATGAAGCCGCGGGACGGCGGCAGCATGGATGACAGGCGGGACGGCGGAGGGCGTGGAACATGTTGGCAAAAGCGTGGAGCGCGGCGATTCAAGGGGTGGAGGCGTTTACGGTTGAGATCGAGGTGAACGCCACCGGCGCGGGGAACGAGACGTTGATCACGGTGGTCGGCCTGCCGGACACCGCCGTTCGTGAAAGCCGCGAACGCGTCTGGTCCGCCATGCAGAACAGCGGCTTCTTTCCGCCGCACGGCCGGACGACCATCAACCTCGCCCCGGCGGACGTGCGCAAGGAAGGGGCGGCGTTCGACCTGCCGATTGCGCTCGGCATGGTGGCGGCGACGAACGGCTTCAGCCCGGAACGTCTCGGCAGCACGCTCTGCCTGGGGGAGCTGGCGCTGGACGGCGCGGTGCGGCCGGTCCGCGGCGCGCTCCCCGTCGCCCTGCATGCGGGGCGGATGGGGTTCAAGTCGCTGCTGCTGCCGGTGGCGAACGCGGCGGAGGCCGCCGTCGCCCAGTCGCTCGACGTTTATGGCGTGCGGAGCCTGGCGGAGGCCGTGGAGTTCCTGCGTGGCGAGGGGAACCTCGCCCCGGTGCAGGTGGATGTGCGGACCCTCTGCGCGGAGGAAAGCACCTGTGGCCCGGATTTCGCCGACATCAAGGGGCAGGAGTCCGCCCGCCGCGCCATCGAGGTCGCCGCCGCCGGCGGGCATAATCTACTCTTCATCGGACCGCCCGGCACCGGCAAGACCATGCTCGCCCAGCGGATGCCGTCGGTGCTGCCGCCGCTCTCACTGGCTGAGGCGCTGGAGGTAACCAAAATCCACAGCATCGCGGGGGTGCTCGGGCCGTCCGAGGCGCTGGTGACGAAACGTCCGTTCCGCGCGCCGCACCACACCGTGAGCGACGCCGGACTGCTCGGCGGGCTTTCCGTGCCGCGCCCCGGCGAGATCAGCCTGGCGCACAGTGGCGTGCTGTTCCTCGACGAGCTGCCGGAGTTCAAGCGCAACGTGCTGGAGGTCCTGCGCCAGCCGCTGGAGAGCGGGACGGTCACCATCTCGCGCGCCATCGGCAGTTTCACCTTCCCCGCCAATTTCATGCTGGTCGCCGCCATGAATCCCTGCCAATGCGGCCATTATGGAAATTTTCAGCGCCAATGCCGATGCTCGACGGGGCAGATTTTGAACTACCGGTCGCGCGTCTCGGGGCCGTTGCTGGACCGCATCGACCTGCATGTCGAGGTCGCGCCGATTTCGGAGGCCGAGCTGATGGGGCGTCCGCGCGGCGAAAGCTCCGCCGCCATCCGCGAACGCGTCCGCCGGGCGCGGTTGGTGCAGACCGTTCGTTTTCAGGACGAGGATGGCGGAGCCCGCTGCAACGCGGAGATGGGGCCGGCGCAGATCGAGCGGCACTGCGCCCTGGACGAGGCCGGCAAGGCGGTCCTGCGCCTGGCGATCCATGACCTGAACCTGAGCGCCCGCGCCTACCACCGGCTCCTGCGCGTGGCCCGCACCATCGCCGACCTGGAGGGTGTCGAGGAGATCGGCTCGTCGCACATCACGGAGGCCGTCCAGTACCGTACCCTCGACCGCCAAATGTGGTGAGGGGCCAGCTTGGCAATCCCGCCCTGCCGGTGTGATTTTTATCTCCCGCAGAGGCGCAGAGGGCGGAGAACGCATCGAGAACGACGGCGGCAGTGGTGACCGTGGGAATGCGGAAGGCGTTCGCCGGAAATCAGTCCGTTTTTCCAGTCTTATAAATTCAGTGCCCGTTTCTTGCGGTTTTGCGGTTGTTTTTTGCTCTGCGCCTCAGCGGGAAAAACCACGGATGCGGATGCGGTCGGGTGAGTGGAAAAGCGGGTTTTCGGGATTATGCTTTCATCCTGTACGCTCACGGCCGGAGTTACGGCTCCGCCGTCGCGGCGAAACGGTTCATGCGGGGATCTGGACGATGTCACTGGCAACTGATTTGGAATTGCTTCTGGCGGAAGCGGAAGCGGCGCTGGCACAGGCGGCCGACGCCGCGTCCGTCGAGGCGGCGCGCGTCAAGTATCTGGGCCGCAAGGGGCGGCTGCCGGAACTGATGGCCGGTCTTGGCGCAGTCCCGCCCGCCGAGAAGCCGGAGCTGGGCAGGGTCGCCAACAAGGTCAAGAACGGCATCGCCGCCGCGCTGGAAACCGCCACGGAGCGCCTCGGAGGCGCGGGTTGCCATGCGGGGAGCGCGGTGGACGTGACGCTGGCGGGCCGCCGCCGCCGGCTTGGGCGCAAGCACCCGATCTCGCAGGTGATGGACGACACGATTGCGGTCTTCCGCCGCATGGGCTTCATCGTCGCAGAAGGGCCGGAAATCGAGACGGTCTACCACAATTTCGACGCGCTGAACACGCCGGACGACCATCCCTCGCGCGAACCGCAGGACACCTTCTACTTTCCCGATGGCCGCATCCTGCGCACGCAGACCTCGCCGGTGCAGATCCGCGTCATGAAAAACATCAAGCCTCCGGTGCGCATCGTCTGCCCTGGGCGCGTGTTCCGCCGCGACACGCCGGACGCGACGCACGGCATGAACTTCCACCAGATCGAGGGGCTGTATGTGGACAAGAACGTCTCGCTGGCCGACCTCAAGGGCACGCTGGCGACTTTCGCCCGCGAGCTGCTGGGCGAGGACGTGAAGATCCGCTTCCGTCCGCACTTTTTCCCGTTCACCGAGCCGAGCGTGGAGTGCGACTTCTCCTGCATCATGTGCGGCGGCAAGGGGTGCCGTGTCTGCAAGCACTCCGGCTGGCTGGAAATCGCCGGCGCGGGCATGGTCAATCCGGCGGTCTTCCGCGCGGTCGGCTACGACCCCGAGGAATGGACCGGCTATGCCTTTGGCATGGGCATCGAGCGCATCGCCATGATCCGCCACAGGATCAACGACCTGCGCCTGCTCTATGAGAACAACACGAAGTTCCTGCACCAGTTCTGACGGCCGGCGCGCGCTGGAAACAGGGCCGCCGTAGCGTCCGTACGGCAACGCCGAAATGGATGCGGGCCGGCTGAATTCCCGACACAGGAGCCGCGGCCTCTGGCTTTCGCCACAGCCCGAACCGTCTGCCATTCGTTGCCAGTCCGGGCCGGATTGTTCCGCCCCGCCACAAAAGCATGAATATCCCGGCCGTTTCACGCCGCCTGTCATTTCTTTCATCAGGGGTGTACTCCACGTCCCCCGCGCTATATTTTAACTCCTTTTACCATTAGCCCCAGCATGCGCCGGAGTTCTGCATCATGATTATCGTGTTGAAACCGCATACCGCACCCGCCGCCATCGAGGATGTCAAGAAGCACATCGTTGAACTTGGCTATGAACCGCGGGTGATCCAAGGTGTGGAGCGCACGGTCATTGCGGCTGTCGGCGACGAGCTGTCGCACCAGTCGCTGGAACAGTTGAAGGGGATGTCGTGCATCGAGAACGTGGTGCCAATCCAAAAACGCTACAAGCTGGCCAGCCGTGAGTTCCACCCGAAGGACAGCGTGGTCTCCGTCCGCGGGCACAAGATTGGCGGCGGGCATTTCCAGGTGATTGCCGGACCGTGTTCCATGGAAAGCTACGAGCAGTTCCGGCAGTCGACGGCGGACCTCGTGGGCTGCGGCGTGAAGATCATCCGCGGCATGGCCTACAAGCCGCGCACCTCGCCGTACGACTTCCAGGGGCTGGGCGAAAAGGCGCTGGAGATTTTGGCGGCGGTCAAGAAGGAGTTTAACGTCGCGGTGGTGACCGAAATCCTTGCGCCGTCGCAGGTCGAGCCGCTGGCCGATTTGTCGGACATGCTGCAGATCGGCGCGCGCAATTCGCAGAACTACCACCTGCTTGAGGTTGTGGCGAAGGCGGGCAAGCCGGTGCTGCTCAAGCGCGGCCTGGCGATGTATGTGGACGAGTGGCTGTCGGCGGCGGAATACCTGCTGGTCAACGGCTGCCCCGGCGTCATCCTCTGCGAGCGCGGAATCCGCACGTTCGAAAGGGCGACGCGCAACACGCTGGACCTCGGTGCCGTCGCCGTGGCGAAGTTCGATTCGCACCTCCCGGTCATTGTTGATCCGAGCCACGCCGCCGGCGTCGCGAAGCTGGTCCTGCCGCTGGCGAAGGCCGGCATTGCAGCCGGAGCGGACGGCCTGATCATCGAGGCGCACCCGAATCCGGTGAACGCGATGAGCGACGCCGCGCAGCAGATTCCGTCCGCCAAGTTCGGCGCGCTGCTCGACGAGCTGAAGCCGTGGATCACCCTTGCCGGCCGCGAACTGGGCTGAGGCGGAACGCCGAGGCCGCACCGTCGGACTGTCGTGCAGCGCGCCGGTTGCGCAGGAGGCTCTCTTCCTGCATTGAAAAATGGCGGCACGCCCTTACACTAACCCTGTTTTTCCGGCCTCCGTTTTCGCGCGCATGAACGTGCGTTGCGCGAGGGGCCCAACAGGGGAGTTTCCTGCAATGCTGAAGAAGGCGGTTTTCATGCGGCGTGCCTGGCTGTGCCTGGCCCCGCTGGCGGTTATGTGTGCGGAGGGCGCCGCACACGGCGCGGAGATGACGGATTACGCCCCGCTGGCGGAAGCGGCGGGGGCCACCGCCCCCGTCGAAAGCTGGCAGGAGCCGATGGCGCCCCCGCCGGTCTCCGGGCTGAACTGGCGCGCGCTCGGGCCGTTCTTCGAGAGCCGCAGCACGCCGGACGGTGAACGCGCTTTCCGCGCCCTCCTGCGTCCGGTGTACTCCGATTTCTACAGCCGGAGCGGCACGACCTCCGGGCGCGACATCCTTTGGCCGATCGGCTTCACGCGCAATCGTCCGGACAGCGAATTCCAGTTTTTCTTCCCGTTCCTGCACACCAAGCCGCATCACGGCGCCGACGGCATGGCGTCGGACCGCTGGTGGTTGATGCCGGTTGTGTTCTATGGGCACGACAATCAGGCGCGGCCGTACTTCGGCCTCTTTCCGCTCGGCGGCAGGATTTCGAATTTCTTTGGCTTTGACCATGTGAATTTCTTCCTTTTTCCGCTCTATGTCGGCAGCCACAAGAGTACGTTCGACGCACACACCGTCCTCTGGCCGGTGTTCAGCCGGACGAAGGGCGAGTGCGTGGACAAGTTCCGCGTCTGGCCGTTCTATGGTCAGGCGCTGTTCTACGGGCGCTCGCCGGACACCGAAGCGAAGTGGCTTCAGGACGAGCGCCGGTTCTATCTCTGGCCGTTCGTGCACACCAGCCACATCCACCCGCGCCCCGGCGCGCCGAACACCATGGGCATGGACGCTTGGTTCGTGCTCCCGTTCTGCGGCAGCGGAAAACAGACGGACGCCTCCGGCCGGGTCGTCCAGAAATCGTGGACTGTGCTCTGGCCGTTCTTCAGCGGCGACACATGCACCCTCGCGGGCCGCGAGAAGAGCCGTACCTACTGCCCCTGGCCGTTCATCCGCCTGTCGCGCGAGACGACTCCGGAGGGGACGGAGACGCACACGAACTACTGGCCGTTCTACGGCAGGACCGACCGTCCGGCGTGCGGCACGGCCTACGTCATGTGGCCCTTCTGGTGGACCGGTTCGGCGAAAACATCCGCCGCCGTCGAGCGCAAATGGTCCGCGCTGGCGCCGTTCTGGTGGTCGTCGGAACTGTGTCGCAAGGACGAGGCGGCCCCGGAGAAGCCGGCGGTGCTGGAGCAGAACTTCAAGCAGCTCTGGCCGGTATGGAGCTTCCAGCGGGAACAGGACAAGTCGCGGTTGGCGGTGCTGGCGCTCTGGCCGCGCCGCGCGCCGGACGGCGTGAACCGCAACTACGCGCCGCTGTGGACGCTCTACTCCCGCGAGACGCAGGGCGCGGAAATCCGCCATGAGGCGCTCTGGGGCTGGTGGAAGCTCGCCTACAACGCGCCGCAGCCGATGCGCTGGTCGCTGGCCCCGTTCGCCGAATACCACCGCGAGGACGCCAACGGCGGCTGGTACCTCTCCATCGGCAAGGGCCTCCTCGCCTGGGGTCGTGCGGACGGCGAAAAGAAATGTCGCGCGCTGTGGTTCTTCAAGTGGTGAGCGTGCCAACCGCCAAGACGCCAAGACTTGAAGCAACGCGCAAAAAAATCGTTAGTAGTTCCGCCTTCAGGCGGCATTGGCACGAGATATAGTCGCAACCCATTCTCAATGTGAGCGTGGAGGAAAATATGGATGTTTTGCGGTGGGTTGGCGGTTGCATTCTGCTTGCATTGTTTATATGGATGGCTACGCTCAACTGGATGGTGTTTTGGAGACGGCATATAAAGCGAACAAATGCTCCATCATGGATACCGCTGTTGGCCGGTGTTTCTGGCATGCTTGGTATCTTGATGATTCCTCTGCCTGGCATGACTTTTTGGTGTTGGTGCCCCTATCTCTTGGATTGGGGGTGTGCTCCAGGTATAGGCTTTACGTTGATTTTCCGTTTTTCGCGCCCAAACAACGTTCAATAGTTTGAACGCCTTCTCTGTGTAATCTGTGGATATTCTCTCTCCAAGGAGTCCTCTTGTGAGTTTCATCGGGAAGCATGTGCATTTCATCGGGGTCGGCGGGGTCGGGATGTCGGGGCTGGCGACGATCCTCCTGCAGCGCGGCGTGAGCGTGTCGGGCTCGGACGCGGCGGCATCGCCGGTGCTGGAGCGGCTGGAGCGGCTCGGGGCGAAGACCGCGACGGGGCACGCGGCGGAAAACCTGCCGCCGGAGGCCGACCAGGTGGTGTTCTCCAGCGCGGTGCAGCCGTCGAACCCGGAGATGCAGGAGGCGGCGCGCCGCGGCCTGCCGGCCTGCCGCCGGGGCGAGTTTCTGGCGCGGCTGGCGGAGGCGTTCCCGGTCGTGGTCGCCGTCGGCGGATCGCACGGAAAGACGACGACCTCCGCGATGATTGCGCACATCCTGCGCGAGGCGGGGCGGCGTCCGGGGTTCATGATCGGCGGCGAGATGCCGGGCTGGCCGGCGCCGGCGTCGGCGGGCGCGGGGCAGGTCCTGGTGACGGAGGTGGACGAGTCGGACGGCACGCAGGCGCTGGTGCGCAGTTCGCACGCGGTGGTGACGAACGTGGACGACGACCACTGCTGGAGCCTCGGCGGCGTCGGCGCGCTGGAACAGAACTTCATTGATTTTTCGCAGAAGGCGGCGCGGTTGTTTACCTGGCGTGATGACACGACAGCGCGGCTGTTCGCGAAGCATCCGGCGGCGGCGTTCATCACCCCGGCGGAGATTCCGGCGGGGTTGGCGATGCGCTTCATGCCGGGCGAGCACAACCGGAAAAACGCGGCGGTGGCCGTCGCGGTGACCTTCGCGCTGGGGGTGCCGGTGGCGCAGGCCGTGGCGGCGCTGGCGGAGTTCCAGGGCGTGTCGCGGCGGCTGAGCGAGCGTTACCGTTCGCCGGGTGCGCGGGAGGTCGTGGTCGAGGACTACGCGCATCATCCGAACGAGCTGCGGGCGTCCATCCAGGCGCTACGGGAACAGCATCCGGGCGCGCGGCTGACGGTGATCTTCCAGCCGCACCGCTTCGAGCGCGTAAAGCGTTACGCCGCCGAATTCAGCCAGATACTGGAGCAGGATGCGGACGAGATTTACCTGATCCCGCCGTTCGCCGCCTGGAAGCAGGATGCGGACCTCGCAGACCCGCGCGAAATCGTGACCGCGATCCGTGGCAAGGAAGCGGTGTACTGGGAGAAGGACCTGGAGGATTTGGCGTTTTTTCTGGCGATGCGGAGTCAGGATGAGGTGGAGGAAAAACAGTGTGATGGTGTGGCGGTGGGACGGTGTGGCGGTAAGGCAGAAGCCGAAGAATGTTCAACGCTCAACGCGGAACACGAAACACAAAACGCGAAACGAGTCCGCAACGTCTACGCCGTGGTCGGGGCAGGGGATGTGGGGCGGCTGGCGGGGCTGCTGCGCGAGGAGCTGGCGGACCAGTGGCTGAACCGGACGATGGGCGAACTCCGCAATCTGCCGGAGCTGAAGGATAAATGCAAGATTGACCGCGACCGGGTCTGGTCGGAACTGACCACGCTCGGCGCCGGGTTCGGCCGCCCGCTGGTGGTCTATCCGGAAACGCTGCCGCAACTCCAGGCGGTGCTTCGGTTTGCGAAGAATTACCCGGGTACCCCGAGCCCCAACTCGGGAGGGATGCCGCCTGAAGGCGGAACTACGAACATTTCCGTTGCCGTGCTTGGCGCGGGGAACAACCTGGTCGGTGCGGACTGGGAGCCGCCCCGGATCTGGGTCTGCCTGCGCCAGGGCGAGTTCAGGGGCGGGGCGTGCAAGGAAGAACAAACCAATCGTGAGTCACTGAGTCACTGCGTCACTGCGTCACAATATGAAATCGAAAATCGCCTCTGGACTCTCGGCTGCGGGGTGACGCTTCGTGCTTTATTTGAGGCGGCAGCACAAGCGGAGTATCCGTGTGCGGAGTTCGCACCGCTGGCTTGGATTCCGGGGACGCTCGGCGGCGCAGTGCGCATGAACGCGGGTGCGGACGGCGTGGCCATCGGCCAGTTCGCGGTGAAAGTGGATGGCGTGCGGCTCGATGGTGCGCCGTGGTCGGCGGCGGCCAATGAATTGCCGTGGAACTACCGTGACGCGGGGATTCCGGAGGATGTGATTGTGACATCGGTGACGCTGCGACTGCCGGTGTCCACGCTGGTGGAAACCGAGGAGCAGCTGCGCGAGTCGGGCGAGAAACGGCGCGCAGCGCAGCCGTCGGGGCGTAGCGCGGGCTGCGTCTTCAAGAATGCGTCGGCGGGTACCGCGGCCGGCAAACTGATTGACCGCACGGGCTGCAAGGGCATGGCGGTCGGCGGCGCGAATGTCAGCGAGAAGCATGCGAACTTCATCCTCACCGACGGGCATGTGTCGGAGAAGGAGTTTTTGAGCCTGCTGCTGCGCGTGCGGCAGCGTGTATTTAATCAAACGGGAGTCATTCTGATGCCGGAAGTCAAATTTGCGGGAGTCGAGGCGGCGAAACAGGTTGCGACAAGCATCGCGCCGCCGCATGTGGTCGTGCTCAAGGGCGGGCCGTCGAGCGAGCGCGAGATCTCGCTGCGTTCCGGCACGGGCGTGGCGAACGCGTTGCGCGAGGCCGGATACCGCGTCACAGAAATTGCCTTCGACAAGCCGGAACTGCCGGAGCTGCCGGCGGATTTCGACGTGGTCTTTCCCGTGCTCCACGGCGCGTTCGGCGAGGACGGCCAGATTCAGGCGCTGATGGATGCGCGGAAGATCCGCTACGTCGGCAGCGGTCCGGCGTCGTGCAAGCTGATCATGGACAAGCTGGCGACCAAGCGGGCGCTCGCCGCGGCGGGGGTGCCGACGGCGAAATGGGCGGTGCTGAAGGACGCCTCCGCGCCGATGCCGGCGGATCTGAAGTTCCCGGTGGTGGTGAAACCGAATGAGCAGGGGTCGTCCATTGGCATCAGCAAAGTCGAAGCGGGCGACGTGGCGGCGTGGAAGGCGGCGCTGGAGAAGGCGTTCGCGCTGGATCCGGTGGTGTTCTGCGAGGAGTTCGTGAAGGGCACGGAGATCACGGTCGGGCTGCTGGACGGCCGCGCGCTTCCGGTGGTCGAGATCAAGCCGGCCGGCGACAAGTGGTATGATTACGATGCGAAGTATGTGTACCAGCAGGGCAAGACCGAGTACCTCTGTCCGCCGCAGACCGTCGCGGAGTCCGCGCAGAAGGCCGCGCAGGCGTTCGCCGAAAAGTCGTGGGGCGCGCTCGGCGCGAAGGACCTGCTGCGCGTGGATTTCATCGTGGACGCGCAGGGCACGCCTTGGTGCCTGGAGGCGAACGCGATCCCCGGCTTCACCGCGACGAGCCTGCTGCCGAAGTCCGCCGCCGTCAGCGGCCTGTCGTTCGCCGAACTCTGCGCCAAACTGGTGAAGGCGAACCTGTAAGCAAAGGCCCGCCCCACCGGGGCGGAAAACGGGGGACGGTTTTCCTGGGGTTCCACCCCAGGCTAACCAACAGCCAGCCCCGCTGGGGCGGAGCGAAGATACGGGAGGCGTTTTCCTGGGGTTCCACCCTAGGCTAACCAACAGCCAGCCCCGCTGGGGCGGAGCGAAGATACGGGAGGCGTTTTCCTGGGGTTCCACCCCAGGCTAACCAACAGCCAGCCCCGCTGGG
>CAIXRA010000036.1 GCA_903921725.1 uncultured Lentisphaerota bacterium | reverse complement strand
GGCCATTTGCAGCGTTACTCGTCAATCAAATATCCCGATATTCTCAATCCTCGTGCCTTGCAACTGGCCCGTTTCCGCCGCGACAGGCGGCAGTTTTAATTCACGGATAAGCACTTAAGCATGCGCTGCCGCGAACGGCGGCCGGCCGTTCTGGTTGCAGTCGGAGCGCCTCGTGGCCGCTGAAAGAGTATCGGCTCGACAATCTCGCCGTGGGGGACGGCGCGCCCGCCGCTGAATAGAGCATGACGGGTTGCAATCGTGATGAACGGGGCGATGGTTTTGCCCTGGTTTCGGGCGCGGCCTGCCCCGGGCCAGCATGGGAGTCCGGAATGAACGGGCGGAAGCTTGACACTGCAACGACGGAGCGGCTGCTCGCCTGGTTCGCCGCGAACCGCCGTGAAATGCCGTGGCGCGCCGAGCCGTCGCCGTACCGGGTCTGGATCAGCGAAATCATGCTCCAGCAGACGCGGGTGGACACCGTCATCCCGTACTTCAACCGGTTCGTCGCCCGGTTCCCGGATGTCGCGGCGCTCGCGGCCGCCGATCTTCAGGATGTGCTCAAGCTCTGGGAAGGGCTGGGCTATTACTCCCGCGCCCGGAACCTGCACCGGGCCGCGCAGGCCGTCGTGGCGGAACACGGCGGCAGACTGCCGGAGACGTTCCGCGGACTCCAGGCGCTCCCCGGCATCGGCGCCTACAGCGCCGCCGCCGTCGCCAGCATCGCGTTCGGCGAGGCGGTGCCGGTGGTGGACGGCAATGTGCTGCGCGTCTTCACACGCCTCTGGGGCATGAGCGACGATATCCGCAAACCGAAAACCCGGCAGGAGATCTTCGAGCGGCTGGCCCAGCTGTTGGTGCCGGTGGCCGGGGGCAGGGCGGGGGATGGACAAAGTGGACTGAGTGGACGGGGTGGACAATCACCGTGCCGATCACTGCCCACGAGATCCACAAAGTCCATTAGGTCCACCGTGTCCACCCCCCACACTCCTCCGCCCGCCATCCACCCCGGCGACTTCAACCAGGCGATCATGGACCTGGGCGCGCTGGTCTGCACGCCGCGGAATCCGCAATGCGGAAACTGTCCGCTGTCGGCGGAGTGCGTGGCGCATTGCGAAGACCGCACGGCGGAGCTGCCGGTGAAGTCGGCGAAGGCGCCCGTGCCGCACCACCGCGTCGCCGTCGGCGTGCTCTGGCGCAACGGCCGCGTGCTCGTGCAGCAGCGCCCGGAGGGCGGCATGCTGGCCGGCCTCTGGGAGTTTCCTGGAGGCAAGGCGGAGGCGGGGGAGACGCCGGAAGATGCCGTGGCCCGCGAATTCCGCGAGGAAACCGGGCTCGATGTGCGGGTGGTCGGAAGCTACGGCACGCTGGAGCACGGCTACAGCCACTTCACCATCACGCTCACGGCGTTCATGCTGAAACACGCAACCCGCAACACGAAACAAGCAACGGCCCCGGCGCTCCCTACGCGCTGGGTGACGCTGTGCGAACTCCGCAGGCTGCCGATGCCGCGCGCCAACCAGCGCGTGCTGGAGTGGCTGGAGGGCGCGCCGGAGGTCACTTCTCCTTGAACACGATGTCGATGGCCAAGCCGGCCGCGAGCAGGAGCGCGACGACGGTTTCGTTCCCCGCATATTCCGGGCGGATGTCGATCATGTAGTTGTCGGCGCTGGTGAACAGCTCCTTGCCGAGCCCGGCCCATTTCTTGGTGACGGTGCCCATTTCGCCGCCGTCCGACGCGAGCATCTTGAAGTCCCAGCCTTTCCAGTTGCCCTTGACATCGGCGACCTGGCGGTTGGCGGCGTCAAAGACATGGAAACCGCCGCCGAAGGAAAACAGCTTGCTCTTGAAATAGCCGATCATCCGCCCGTCGGCGGCGTGCACCGTGATCTTGGACTGGAGAAGGGTGAAGCCGCGTTTGATCGTCAGGTGCGGCGGGGACTCCGGCGTTTCCTTGATCTCCACGCTGGTCGGCAGCATCCGCTTATTGACCAGCAGGCGCAGCAGCTGCATGAGCCCGGGAACCTTTTCCTTGGCGACGCCGATCTGCCGGCCGGAGGCGGGGTCGAAAATGTCGTAGGTGTCGGTGAGCTTGAGGATGCCGACGTGTTCCTTCACGAAATACTGGGTCTGGTTGAACATGAGTCTTCTCTGCCCCGTTTTTTGAGTGTGCTGTTCCGGTTCACGCGACGGCGGGATAAGATACCGCGCCGCACGCCGGGTGCAATCGTTCCGGCCGCGGCTATAGTAACAGGCGAAATCTCCGCGCCTGTAGCGGAAACCGCAGAGAACGGCTTGAGATCTGATTCACGGGAGAGCTCCGGTGGAAAAGAGGATCGGGTGCGTGACCATCATTCTGGAGCGGCAAAAGGCCGACGTCGGCACGGTCAATGAACTGATTTCCCAGTTCGGCGATGCGGTGGTCGGACGGCTCGGGCTGCCGTACCCGGAACGCGGGGTCAACATCATCACCCTCATCGTGGACGCGTCGGTCGAACGCGTCAGCGCCCTCACCGGCAGGCTCGGAAAACTCCCAGGGGTTCAGGTCAAGTCCCTCATGGCCAAGAACCTGGAACCTGGAGAGAGAACCGATGAACCCGCTGCAGGATAGCGCAGAACGCAGAACGCAGAACGCAGAAATGGCGTGCAACGCGCAGGCTCAGCCTGCCGCGTCCACAACGTCCACGCCGTCCACTTTGTCCACCGCCGCCGCACCGCCGCACCGCCACACCGCCACACCGGCTCTTCCCGACTTCATCCCCGCCGAGCGGATCGAAGCGCTGCTCCGCCGTCCGCCGTCCACCTCCGCGGAGGTCGAGTCCGTCCTTGCCAAGTCCATGTCCAAGAAACGGCTGGAGCTGGAGGAGATGGCGGTCCTTCTCGCCGCCGCCGACCCCGCGCTTCAGGAGCGGATTTTCGACTGCGCCCGGACGCTGAAGCGCACCGTGTACGGCAACCGCATCGTCATCTTCGCGCCGCTCTACATCGGCAACAAGTGCATCAATTCCTGCCGCTACTGCGGGTTCCGCGTGGAGAACACCGGCGGCAGCATCCGCCGCACGCTCAACGAGACGGAGCTGCGCGCCGAGCTGACCGCGCTGGAGAACAAGGGACACAAGCGGCTGATCCTGGTCTTTGGCGAGCACCCGGACTATTCGCCGGAGTTCATGGCGCAGTGCGTCAAGACCTGTTACGACACCAAGGTCGGCCACGGTGAGATCCGGCGGGTGAACATCAATGCCGCGCCGCTGGATGTGGAGGGCTACCGCACGCTCAAGGCCGCCGGCATCGGCACCTACCAGATCTTCCAGGAGAGCTACCACCGGCCGACCTACGCCGCCATGCACCCGCGCGGGCCGAAGTCCGACTTCATCTGGCGCCTTTACGGCCTCGACCGCGCACAGGAAGGCGGCTGCGACGACGTCGGCATCGGCGCGCTTCTGGGGCTCTACGACTGGCGCTTCGAGGCGCTGGGACTGCTGGCGCACACCATCCACCTAGAGGAACGCTTCAAGGTCGGCCCCCACACCATCTCCTTCCCGCGGCTCAAGACCGCCAGCAATGTCGCGCTCGACCGCAAGTGGGAGGTGTCCGACGCCGACTTCAAGCGGCTGATCGCCATCCTGCGCCTCGCCGTGCCGTACACCGGCATGATCCTGACGGCCCGCGAGGATGCGTCGCTGCGCCGCGAGCTTCTGGAGTTCGGCTGCTCGCAGATTGACGCCGGAACGCGCATCGAGCTTGGCGGCTACAGCGAGGCGGACCGGGAAACCCAGGATTTGAAGCGCGAACAGTTCAAGATCGGCGACAGCCGCCCGCTGGCCGAGGTCGTGGACGAGCTGATCCGCCAGGGCGAGATCCCGTCCTACTGCACCGCCTGCTACCGCAAGGGGCGCACCGGCGAGCATTTCATGGAGTTCGCCATCCCCGGCTTCATCAAGCGCTTCTGCACGCCGAACGCGCTGCTGACGCTCAAGGAGTACCTGGTGGACTACGCCTCGCCGGAGACGCGGGAGGCGGGCGGGAAGCTCATCGCCGACGAACTGGCCAAGATTCCGGAAGGCGAGACGAAGGGCACTCTCGTTCAGCGCCTACGCGACATCGAGGACGGCAAGCGCGACCTCTTATTCTGAGGCCGGCGTCTTATTTCTCCGTCGGCACGACCAGCCCGCGCATGATGATGTTCTGGCAGAACGCGAGGATGATGAACGTCGGGATGGCCGCGAGCACGAGCGAGGCGTAGACGACGGCCTGGTGCGACTGCGTGCCGAGCTGGTAGATCCACACCATCATCGTCCACATCTCCGGATCCGGCACGATGATCAGCGCGAACATGAAGGCGCTGTAGGCGACGGTGAAGGCGTTGAGCGCGACCACCGCCAGGATCGGCTTGGACAGCGTCATCGTGATGTGCCAGAACTTGTGCCATTCGCTGGCGCCGTCGATCTCGGCCGACTCGTACAGCTCCTGCGGCAGGCTGTCGAAGAACCCCTTCAGCAGGAAGATGAAGAAGCCGTTCGCCATCCCCGGCAGCACGAGCGCCGCGAAGCTGTTGAGCAGGCTGACGTTCGGGCTCGGCATCAGCAGCGGCACCAGTAGCCCGCCGGTCAGCGAACCGGCGCACAGCGCCGTCAACAGCCGGGCGCCGTCCGTCCACGTCGGACGCCCCCGCCGCAGCAGCAGGAACACCGCCATCGCCGCCGCCAGCCCGGCCAGCAGCGGCCACAGCGGAAACCGCCGCAGCAGCAGGAACGAGGGGATCATCGTCACCTCGCCCGGAAAGGTCATCGTCGCCATGCAGAAAAGCAGAATCTGGTAGGTCGCCGGCAGCCTGAACCGCGAGAGCGCGTACGCCGCCAGCGGGTTCACCACCAGCGCGGTGAGGACCGCCAGGATGCAGTAGATGACGGTGTTGCGCACCCCGTTGCCGTGCAGTAGGATGTACCCGGCCACATGCCTGAAATTCCGCGTGGTGAACTCCCACTTCAGCGCACCCCGGCGCGCCTGCATGTCCGCCCAGTCCGCCGCCGCGAGGAGCCGGCCGAAAGGCAGGGAAATCGGGGCGAGGGCATTCTCCCCTCTCCCCGCACCCCTCTGGAGAGTGGCACAGCCACGGGTTTCTTTTAAAACCGGAATGGCGGAGGCCGCAGGCGAAAATGGCCGTGAGGTTTCGGCGACGCCTGATGCGCCTGCGGCCTCCGCCATTCCGGGTGTTGAGAGTAATCCGTGCCTCTGGCACTCCGCAGGGGGTGCGGGGGAGGGCGGAACTCCATCCCCTGCCTTTCCCGACTTCGCCGCGAGGTATTCCTCGAAGGCTTGGCGGGGGCCGTAGACTTCGAGGCGGGCGACGGGGCAGGCGGCGTCCTGGATGAACAGCTCCCAATCGGCACGCACGGGGCCGCGATCCGGTGCGCTCCGCGGCAGCGGGATTTCGTCGAAGCCCGCGAACGACGTGCCATGCGCCGCGTTCAGCTTTGCAATCTCCGCATAGCGCGTCCGCAGCGCGGCGCGCCACGCAGGCGCCGCCTCCGCATCCAGGCGGATGAACTCCAGCGGCAGCTTCCGCCGCACAAACTCCTCCCACTCCCGCGCCGCAAGCCCGGCATCGGGAAGTCGGGGGGATGACGTTCTCTCATCCCCCCGAACCCCTCTGGAGAGTGGCACAGCCACGGGGTTATTTTCAATTCGCGGCGTTGCGGAGGTCGCAGGCGGAACAGGCGATGATGTTTCGGCGACGCCCGATGCGCCTGCGGCCTCCGCAACGCCGGGGTTTAAAAGCAATCCGTGCCTCTGGCACCCTCCGGGGGTTTCAGGGGGGGCGAGGACGGCACCCCCTGACTTCCCTGTGTCGTCCGGCACACGCGGCGGGAGGGTGATTTCGTCGGGGGAGGCGAAGCTGGTGCCGTGGGCGCGGTTGTAGGCGTTGATGTCGGCGGTGTAGCGCGGGACGATGAATTGGCGCCAGAAGAGGCCGTCCAGGTTGGGGATGACCAGATTCTCGACCGGGCGCGAGCGCTTGAACGCCTGCCAGTCGGCCTCGTCGCTGCGGAAGGTGCGGCCCCAGGTGCGGCCGACATCCTCGCGCGGCGGCACTACGGCGTTCCAGCTCTGCATCGGCAGGCCGGAGACGCGGCTGCATGCGGCGAGGTCGCCGTTGAAGCGGCGCATGGTGTCTTCGCGGAACAGGCGCATGTTGGCTGGTTGCAGGCGCGCGCCGCGGGTGTGTCCGAGCAACCCCCAGCGACGGCCTTCGGCGGCGCGCCATTCGCAGAATTCGGCGAGAACCGTTTCGAGTTGCGCGTTGCGTGTTTCGTGTTTCGCCAACCATTGAACCGTTGAACCGCTGAACCGCTGAACCTGTTCCGGTTCCAGCCGATGCCATCCCGGCGACGGCGTCTGCCAAGCGCTTTCCAGTAGCGCGGAGTCCACGTTGTACTTGGACTCGACGTACTTGCGGAAGAGCATGGTGTCGCTGGACCAGAATTCCGGCCACGGCTTCTGGCGCCCGAAGTCCGCCTCGCTCGCCGTGGAGCCAGCAAGCATGAGCAGGAACGGGTAAACCATCGACACCGCGCCGAGCGTGAGCGCCAGGTACATCAGGCCGTACACCAGCCGCACCCGCGCCCCCTTCGTCCCGACTTTGCTGATGATAGGCATGGCGCTTACACCTTCCCGTTCTTCGCCGCGGTGCGGAACTCCATGCGGCTGAGGCGCTGGAGTTGGAAAACGGTGAAGCCGACGAGCATGGAACCGAGGACCCAGGCCATGGCGGTGGCGGAGCCGAATCGCAGGTAGCCGAACGCCTCCCAGAAGATGTGCAGGCCGACGACTTCGGTCTGGCCGTACGGTGTGTACGGACCGCCGCCGGTGAGCGCGAGCACGTATTCGCTGCCGCTCTTGACCGCGCCTATCATGGCGCCGGCGAAGTTGATGATGAGCAGCGGCTTGATGGCGGGCAGGGCGATGTGGAAGATCTTATGGCGGATGCCGGCGCCGTCCATGTCCGCCGCCTCGTACAGTTCATCGGGGATGGTCTTCAGCGCGGCCAGGTAGATCAGGCAACCGGGGCCGAGCCCCGCCCAGACGCTCGGGAGCAGGCAGAAGAAGAGGGCGAAGCGGGGGGAGGAGAGCCACTGCGTGGTCATGTCCGCGATGTGCGTGCCGAACAGCCAGTTGAAGCCGTGAAAGCCGGCGTTCAGCACCTGGTTGACCATGCCGTACTGTCCGTAGAACCCTTTCCACAGGAAGACGACGATGACGCCGGAGAGCACGGCGGGCAGGTAGTAGAGCAGGCGGTACGCCAGGCGCCCGCGCGGGATCTCGCTGAGCAGGAAGGCGAGCGCGATCGGCGCGGTGAACCCCATCAGCAGGTACATGGCCGCGTACTCCAGCGAGATGCGCAGCGAGTACCAGAACTCGTCGTCGAACAGCACCGAGGCAAAATTTTCCATGCCGACCCAGCGGCTGAACCCGCGGATGTTGTAGTCCTGGAACGCCATCAGCGTGCCGCGCGCCAGCGGATAGTACGCCCACAGCGCGATTGAAAGCAGCGCCGGCAGCAGCAGCAGCCAAGCCGTGAATCGGAGCCTTTTCCTGCGGCCACCGCACGCGTCACCGGTGGCGTACTGTCCCGCGGACGCCGCGGAAAAGGTGCGGAAAACCCTGCGGAAAACCCAGGCAAACAGGAGCAGGATGGCGACGGCGGCGCAGGTGGCGACGGTGGAGCGGAAGCGGAGCTGTTCGGGCGTCGTGATGCCGAGCATTTTCTCGTTGGCGCGGCGGGCGTGGTATTGGAGGATCTCCCGGATGCGCGCCCTTGCGGAGTCCGCACGCCCCGCCGCAATGGCGTCGCGCACGCGGTCGTCGTTTCGGATCTGGTCCACGGCGCGGCTGAGGTAGCGGTACACCATCTGGCAGTTTTTTCCGTACGGTTCCGGGACGCCGGCGGCGACAGCTTCGCGCAGCGCCTCCTCCCAGCCTTTCGGGATGTCGCCGAGGTACTGCGTGTAGCCGGCGTCGCGGAGCACGTCCGGGCGGACGAAGCGGCCGAGGCCGTTTTCCACCAGGACGCGCGCCTGGATCTTGGAGGCCTCCGGACTGTTGCGGAAGCGGATGTACTCCCAAGCCGCCCGCAGGCGTTCCGGATTGTCCGCGAGCCCGGCGTAGATGCCGCTCATCCGGCAGTTGAACTCGCCGCCGCGCCGGCCGTCCGGGCCGAGGGGGAGCGGGCCGAAGCCAGCCTGCGTGGGGTCCATCTCCGCGAAGAAGCGCTCATCGAGGTAGTCGAAGAACATGGCGCTGCGCGTTTCGCCGGAGCGCGCCTCGCCGGTGGAGACGACGGAGGTGAAGCGGCCGTGCGCGTTTTCGAACGGTTCGAGAAACAGGCGGGCCAGGAAGTAGTAGGCCTCGACCGCGGCGGTGCTGTCGAACACGCAGCGCCACTGGCCGTCCGCCTGCCGTTCCATCACGCGGCCGCCGGCGGAATAGAGCAGGTTCTGCGAGGTCCGCCCGAGCTCAAGCAGCGGCAGGCGCAGTCCGTAGCGGTCCTCCGCCGGGTTGGTGAGCTTGCGCGACCATTCCAGCAGCTCCTCCCAGTCCCGCGGCGGCCGGTCGGGCAGTCCCGCCTCGGCAAACAGGTCCTTGCGGTAGAACAGCGCCATGACCAGCGGTTCCTGCGGCAGGGCCCATATGTGGTAGTGGGGGAGGGCGGAGGCTGTAGGTGGCGGCCAGGCGTTGCGCGTTATTTCTGCCTTCTGCGTTTTACCTTCTGCGTTTTCCCGCAGGAACGGGCACTCCCTTCCATACGGGCACTCGCGGCGGATTACGTCCCAGGCCTGGTCGGGCACGAGCCGGCCGACCGATTCCGCGTAGCGTGGGGCTTGGGCGAGGCGGCGGCGGTAGTCGGCGTTGGACAGGGCGCAGCCGTCCGGGATCTCCGCGCCCGCCCATTCCTCAAGGAACCGTTCAAGCGGATGGAGGAATTTGTTCTGGATGAAGGTGTCCGACTGCCGGAAATTGACGTGGAGCACGTCCGGGGCCATGTCGCCGGCGATCTGCATGAGGGGGACGGTGTCGAACCCGCGTCCCGGGATGTAGAGGCTGTAGCAGGATACCGGGCTCACATCCGGCCGCTGGGCGCGGAACGCTTGGATGACGGCGAGCGCCGCCTGCGTCTGCACGTCCATGCCACCCGTGTTCGGCGGCACGTCCCAGGCCCGCAGCAGAAGCGGCGGCCTGTAATCGGCGGGGGGGCGGGATGCTGATTCCCCTGGAAGAGAGGGCGGCGCGGCGGCATGGGCGGTGGCAAAAAGCAGCGGGGCCAGCAGCAGGAGCCACCGCCGTCTTCCCGATGATTGATGCTGGAAAAAAGCCTGCACGCCTGACGCTCCCGAAGATGCGGGGTAATGTAGCATCGGAATGTGCGGCGCAGGAGGTGCGGCGTGCGTTGTTGTGGCGAATTGTTCCACAGCCCGCATCCGCCGGAAACGGAACGGGCCGGGAAGCGGTTCCCGGCCCGTCACGGAAGCATCTCTCCGTCCGTCAGAACTGGACGTTGAGGATGGGCAGCACCATCAGGTCGCTGGAGCTGATGACATTGAGGAGGCCGATCTGGACGCCGGTCATTCTCTCAGCCTTGTTGATGAGGCCGATCTGGAAACCGGAAGCCTTGCCAGTGAGGTTCACAAGGCCGATCTGCAATCCCTTATGGGAGTCGGAGAGATTGATGAGGCCGATCTGCGCGCCGGCCACATCGCGGGCGTCGTTCCAGAGGGCGGAGCTCTGGAGGCCGACCAGGTTGGAGGACGGCGTGTGGTTGGCGATGGAGGCGACCTGGATGCCGGCGATGTCACCCAGCTGCGAGTCGTAGTTGAAGAGAGCGCCGATCTGGATGCCGCGGACGTCGCCGGCGGTGCAGTTGGCCGTGCCGGCCTGAATGCCCGCCACGCTGGCGGTACGGTTCAGCAGGGCGCCCAGTTCCACGCCGTAGACGTTCTTGGTTTGGTTGATGACGCCGAGCTGCAGGCCCGCGGCATCCTTCGTCTGGTTGTACAGCGCGCCCTGGATGCCGTAGAAATCGGCACCGCCTGCGATGTTGGCCACCGTGGCAAGCTGGAGGCCGGCGAAGGTGGAGCAACGGAGGTCGGCATTGAAGAAGCCGCCAAGCTGGATTCCATAGATGTCGCCGCACACCGGGCGGCAGATGTTGACGGCACCCGCCTGCACGCCCATGAAGCTGCGCGCTTCGTTCCAAACGGCGGCCTGGACACCGTACACGGTCGTGTCCGGCGCGTAGTTGAGCGCGAGGGCGCCCTGGATGCCGGCGACGGTGCTGTCGTCCTTGTCGTTGAAGTTCATGCCGGCGGCCTGAATGCCGTACACGTTGCCCTCGTTGAGGTTGGCGCCGCCGACGGCCACGCCGTATGTGTTCCCGGCGCTGTTCAGCCCGAGGCCCGCGTCAAGGCCGGCCACATTGAGGTTTTTGCCGTAGAAGATGTCGAGGCGGAGGCCGTACACATTCCATGAAGCCGGGGCAAGCTGCACCGGTTCCCACGCCGCGAGCTGAAGAACGGTCGGTTTTGCTCCTTCATCGGCGCCCCAAGATGCGGAAACGCCAAGGGCGAGAATTGCGGCGGATCCGGCCAACAACTTCTTCATGATTCTCCTCCGTGGATGTTTTGGGATAAAGAAACCAAAAACGGCCCTACTCTAACCGGTCTACAGCCGGGTTGCAACCGGCTGCGTGGGGAGGGCGGAAAAATGGTGCGCTCGGCGCGAGTCGAACGCGCGACCTTCTGCTTCGGAGACAGTAGTTTTGTGCTTGATTTTTTTCAATTGTAGCCGTTATGTAGCTTGTATCTGCATTTTGGGTATGGTATAGTGTGGCATAACACGGAACAAGGCCAAGCTACACCGGAAAAGGAACCCCCAGCATGCCGCGCAAGACAACCGGAACCATTTACCAGCGGGGAGGAATCTATTGGCTGAAGTACACGGCAAACGGCCAGCGCGTCCAAACGTCGCTTGGTACCACCGTTCGCCGTGAGGCGGAGAAAAAGCGGGATGCCATCATTGCGCCGATTGCCGTTACTGATGAGGTTGTCAAGGCACGCGCACTTGCAACCAAGGCGGCAGACCTGGAAACGCAACTTGCCGTAGTACAAGATGCCATCCGCCCCCGGCTGGCGCTGGCGGACGTGTGGGCACGGCACCCCTACACCTTCGGCACGCGGGGGAGCGTCGCCCGTGCCCTGAAGCCCCGCGTCGCCGCCGGGAACAGCAACACCTGGCAGGCGTTCATGGATTGGCTGGCGGAGTTCAAGCCGACCGCGCAAACGGTTGAAGACGTGACGCCGGAAGACGCGGCGGAGTATTCCCGCTACTGCCTGGACGCGGCCAGGCTGGGGCCGCGCGGCCACAACAAGCGGATTGAGGTTTGCCGCGTCATGTTCCGCGCCGCCGGCGTCGAGCCTAACCCGTTCGCCGCCGTCCGCCGCCAGGCGGAGCGGTCAGAGCACCGGGACGCCCTGGACATGCCGGACATAGAGCGCATCCTTGCCGCCGCCACCGGGGAACCGCGCTTGCTCGTTCTCATTGGGATTTTTACCGGGTTGCGCTTGGGGGACGCCGTAACCCTGCGCTGGGAAAACATACGGGGCGGGCGGCTGTTCAAGACAACGGCCAAGACGGGGCGGGATGTTTCCATCATGTTGTTGCCGGTCATTGCGGAGGAACTGGACAAACTACAGCGTCCGCCCACCGACAAGGGGTACATCATGCCCGAACTGGCGGCGCTGTACGCCCGTGACCCCCAGGCCGTAAGCAAGCTTGCCCGCGCCCTGTTTGAAGAGTGCGGCATTCAGGTTGTCGAGGGAATGGACGGGCGAAAGCGTGCCGTGTCCCGCCGGGGCTTCCACTGCCTGCGGACAACCTTTGTCACCATCGCCGCCCGCTACGGCGTGCCCGTGGGCGCAATCGCGGAATGGTGCGGCCATAGTCCGGAAGTCAACCGCATTTATCAGCGTTGGGCGGGCCGCGAAACGGACGACCGCATACGGCTGGCGCTGGACGGTGTGGCCGCCGCTGTTCGCCGGTCATCCGCGCCAGGGGCCGAACCCGTCGCCGCGCTTCCCGAGGGCGACCGCGCCGCGCTGCTGGCCCAACTGCAACGGCGGGCGGAAGCCGCGCCCCTGGACGTGCTCCGCCGTGCCTTGGTCATGCTTGCGGAGTAAGCGCCACCGCCCTGCCTGTTGAACCAGTGCCAAGATTCTACCAACCCCCTGCCGCCATGCGTTCCGCTACCGGACTGCACGGCGGCTTTTTTCGTGCTCAAAAACCGGCGGCATCTATATGGTATACATCGTAAGGTTTTTTATGATGAAAAACCGGCGGCGTATATAACGTAACAAGTTCACGCTTGGCGCTTCACGATGAAGACCATGCAAGGACGAAACCAAGGAGCACAGGAACATGAAGAACCACATCCCCGCCGTCGCCCTACAGGTGGCCAGCCTGGCCATTGCGCCCCACGCCCCGCAGTTCACCGACCCGCGCCGACTGCTGGCCGCCCTGGACGCCTTCGACGCCCCGCGCCAGGGAGCCGCCCCGGAACCCGTCGCTGCCAGCGTCCCCACGTTCCGCACCTTGACCCCGGCCCAGGCTGCCGAAAAAATGGGGGTGAGTGACCGGCAGATTTGCAACTGGATCAAGGACGGACGGCTTCCGGGCAAGAAGTACGGGAAGCGCACCATCCGCATCCTGGAATCCGATTTGGCCGCCTTCGCATCATCGGCGGCGAGCTGAACCGGGGAGGCGTGACCATGAGCCGCTACCTATCCCAACCCGTCGCCCAAGAGCTTGTTGCCGGGATTGACTGCGGCGACATCCGCCCCGAACCCGGAGCCGAGAAAAAGATGGCCGACCTGCGGCGCAAGGCGGAACACGCCCTGGCGCTGGCCGTCCGCCACCGAGAGGGGAAAAAATGATGGACATCACCCCCAACAAACCGCCAGCGCCAGAAGCGGGCTGGTTCAAGGTTTCTCGTGCCGATCTGGAAAAAATCCGGTTCAACATCCGGGGCGAGCGCGTCCCGTCCGCCTTCGCCGTTTATGTCGCCGTTGCCGACATCCTCAACAGGCGAAGATCGGTATCGGAAGAAATCCCTGTTGCCGCCATAGCATTGCTGGCGGGGACATGCTACAACACGGCGGAATCCCGCATCGCCGATCTGGAGGCCGCCGGCATTTTTTCTGTCGAGCGCGTGATGGGGGTTGGTGAAAGACAGCGGCTTCCCAACCGGTACACCATTCCGTCGTTGGCGGCCGCATTGCCTTCCCCAAATAATGGGGAACCCCCTTTCCCTCCTGTTGGGGAACCTTCCCCAAGTAATGGGGAACCCTTCCCCAAAGCATCTCCCGCCGCTTTGCCGAGAGTAATACAGAAGAAGGGAAGAAGTAAAGAAGTATGTATGGGGGACAAGCCCCCTACACCCCAGAAATTTCACAAGCCAACCCTTGAAGACGTGAAAGCCTACTGCCGGGAACGCGGTAACTCCGTGGAGGCGGAACGATTCATAGACCACTACGCAGCCAACGGTTGGAGAGTTGGCAAGAACCCCATGCGCGAATGGAAGGCAGCCGTCCGGACATGGGAACGCACAGAGCGGAAGGCGACTTCACGGCAGACCGAGCCGGAGGTGAAACCATGGGGGTAACCGCTCACGACAACGCCATGCAGACCGCCACCCGTCTTCGGCTCGACGAATCCGCCGCGCTTGACCTGTTGAACCGGGCGCATCCCGACTGGCCGGACTGCACGGGCGACGCCGACCGCTGCCGCTGTTCATGGCACGCATGGAAACGGACAAGCACACCGGAAGCCATGAATGAGGCGAACCAGGCAGATAATGCCGAGTGGATGCGCCAAAACATCGCCAATACACGCCTGCTGATAGCCGAGCTTCAGCGTCTTGATCGCCCGCAATTTGTCATTGACGTACAGTTGGAATGGCTGAACGATCTTGAAACAGAACTTGAGGAATATGAACATGCCGAATGAAGCCAAGCAACTTCCGGGCGACGTGGATTTGGAGTTGCGGCTTGTGTCCGGCACCCTGTCCCTGCGCAAAAAAGCGGATGCTGCCGCCCTGCTGGCGGGAGTGCCCGACATCGCTTTCGGGAACCGGGGATTGAGGCCGGCATGGAGCGTCATGCGCGAACTGGCGGACGCCGGGGCGCTGGGGACAATGGCATTTGCCAAAGAATGCGCCGAACGTGTCCCGGACGGCCTGGAGGTGTACAAGCAGATTGCCCAAACTGTGACCGGTGCAAACCGGGAAACGCTGGAACGCTGGGCGGCGGCCGTCAAGCGCCTGGCCCACCTGCGGGCACTGGTGTTGCGGATGGACGCGGGGCAACGCAGGGCATGGAATGACGCGGACGCAGACCCCGCCGAAATAGAGACGGAACTTGCGGATGCCGCACGCGAAGACATAGCGGCATTTTCTCCTGCTTGCCTCCCAGACATCGCCACCGTGGCCGACCAGCAAGCGGCCTTCTCCCGCCGATTGTTGGAGGCAAAGGCCAAAGGCTCCGAACTACGGCTTGGTATCCCCGCCGTGGATGCGCATTGTCTGCTGATCCCGTCCTACGGCGTGGTAATGGCGCGGACTTCCCATGGGAAAAGCGCGTTTTCCTCCACCGTGGCGTTTCATCAACTGCTGGCCGGAAAAGCCCCCGTCATTTTCAGCATGGAGGATGCAGCCGCCATGACCTACACGCGGATGCTCTCCCTGGTGATGAAGCGAGGGAGCCGTGCCGCAATGGGACTTGTTGACGATTCCGCGAAGGCCAGGCATGATGCCGACGAAATCCTGCGGGCGTCCAAGTTGACCATCGTGGATGGCAAAAAGACCCCCGACCAAATCTTGGCCATTTCCCAGCGCCTTCGTGACGCCGGACGCTGTGACATCGTTTTCGTGGATCAGCTTTCCCGGCTGGATTGCCAGCCCCGACGCGGCGAAACCAAGGAACAGGCGTTGACCCGCGCCAGCAACCGGCTGGTGGAAGTGCGGAAGGCGCTGGGCGTCCCGTTGATTCTGCTGGCCCAGCTTGGCGTCAAACACAGCCTGGAGCATCCTGACCCGGCCCCCTCGCAAATCAAGGATTGCAGCTCCGTTCTGGAGGATGCCTGCTGGCAATTCGTCCTGGACAGGCCGGAGGCCGACGCGGAGCGCATGGAAAAGCTGGAGCGCCAAGCGGCCAAGCTTCGGGCGGATGGACGAAACCAAGAGGCCACCCGCTATGACGTTCGGGGGAAAATGAGAATTTCATGCACGAAAGACCGGAACAACACCATGGGCGGCACTTGGAGAGAAAATGTCGAGTTTGACGCCAGTTGCGGCCATGTTGGGCGCTGGCATACCAGTGAGCTGTGCCCACAGAATCCTCCGCCGCCGGAGGCTGACGATTTATCCTGGGCCTACGGTGATAGACAAAACACATAACCAAGGAGGAAATGCCATGAAGATCCCTGCCGCCATCCAAACCGCCACCCTCGAAGCCGGAGCCGAACGCCTGGCCAACGTGCGGCACGAAGCGTTTTGCCAACTCTACACGGGGGAAGCATTGGGCAACGCCGCCGAAGCCTACCGCCGGGCTGGATACAAGCTGAAAAGCGACGATTCCGCCCGTTCCGAAGCGGCCAGACTGCAAACGTTCGCAAACGTTGCCGCCCGGATTGCCTATCTCCGGCGGGAAAACGAACGCAAGAACCAAATCACGCGGGGTGAAGCCTTGGCCATCCTTGCCGACATCGCCAAGCACGGGGAACGGACCGACCAAATCCGCGCCATTGAAGCCTTGGCCAAGCTTTGCGGCTGGTACACGCCGGAGAAGGTAGCACATTCGGGGGAAGCCGTCATCGTCCATCGCCTGGCACTGTCCGATATCAGACCCTTTAAGCCGCAGGCCGGAACGGCCCAAACCGCCGACCGCTTGCCTTCCGCCGACTGAAGGGGAAAAAGCAAAAGCTGGAACATCTGGCGAGGGGCCTTCTCGGTACGCAACCGAGGGCGCTCTACCAAATGTCCCAGCTTCTACGGGTGAAGTAGCGGGAGAAGCCGTTGGTGTCAAGCCGACCATCAACGTCAAGCATTCCCTCTCCTCCGAAAAACCACTCATGCCCAAGGCCCGCGCCATCCTCGACGCCCGGCCGCGCTATGACCGCCCGGAAACGGCACCGCAAGTCGGATGGAACAATCTGCGCCGCGTGGCTGAACGGGTCATTTCCGACCAACAGGCGGGGAAGCTGGACACGGCGGACGCGCGTGATGCCGCCATGGAGAAGCTGGACAAGGCCCGCGCCTCCGTGCCGCAGGAAGAGCGCCCGCGTTCACCGGAAGGGCGGCAGCTTTCCCTTGGCATGGAAGAACCGCCGAAGATGGGGCAGGGGGAGTTGATGTTTTCGCTGGCGGATAAAGAAATGCCTGAGCATGTCCGCCAGCGTTACGAGAATTGGAACAATGTAAAGAAGGGCGACCAATGGAACTCCGTTAAGAAGTTCATTCCGCTTGACGGAAAACTCCCCGAACCGATGAACACGCGCGGAAGCATTGAAGAAGTGTCGAACCGCGCCGCCGACTTTTTGCGCGCAAATCCGAAGCTGAAGGCAAAGGATGGGAGAATAATCCTTGTTGCCAATCCGGAAAATGGAACCATCGAAGGACGCGGGAAGCATCTTGTTGCTCCGCGCGAAAAAGAAGATGGAATGATCGGCGCCGGAGAGCGTGAAATCGTGTTGCCATCAAAAGCGGCAATGGTAACGGCCATTCCTGAAACACTCGTCAATGCGGATTCCGTTGTAAAACAGGGGAGAGATATCCTCTACTTCAAGGGATACTTGAATCAAGGATCAAAGGGTGTTATTCATCTTGTTGTCACGGATAACTATGGGCGTATGTTGAACCAAGAGAGTTATGATGGTTCAATCATTACACAGTACACCCCCGAACCGCAGAAGCGTTTCGAGGGTGCAACGGTGCTTCTCACAGAGAAGCGGCCTGTCCCCGAACGCCGGTCAAGCCGGCAAAACCCCGACGGGGAGATGGGACCGCAGCAGGGAGATCAAACGGGCGTCGGCCCTACCACTCCTGCGCATCAAAACAATACCCCGTCTTCCGGGGAATTCAAGGCATCCCTCCAGCAGCGCCTCGACCCTACCCGAGAGCTTACCGTCCATCTTGCCGAGCGCATGGCCGCCGGCGAAAAGATCAGCATTGCGGAGGCCTCGCGCATCGCCCGAACCTACCATGAGGGCGGGAACCCGAACCGTGCCATGAACCTTGCCAAGGCCATTGCGGCATCCATTGGCGAGGCCAAGGGCGGGAAGATCACCGGCGACATCATCGCCGCCATCCGTGGGCTTGAAATTGACCAACACTACGCGCTGGAAAAGAAGCTTGCCTTCGAGCGCGTCTTTGCCAAGGGCTGGTTTGACGCCGACAGCCGGGCGCGTCTGCTTGACCAACGCCAGCGCGAACTGGAGGCCGGGGCGCGCGCCATTCCCGCCGACCGCTTGCCTTCCGCCGACTGAAGGGGAAAAACAGAAAGCTGAAAGCCAGACTGCGGTGAGCTTACCCGCCTGCGCCGCCGGATAACGAAATCCCGCGCCCGTCGGCAGCCCTGGCGGGCGTTACGCCGGAACCGGGGAATGGCGGCGGGAAGCCCGACGGACGGGTTCCATTTCAATGCGGAGCCGGCAGCCGACCGCCGCCGCGTACCGTTGCAGCGTGACGATGCTGGGGGCGTGCGTCGGCCGGGCCGATTCAATGCGGGCGACCGCCGGGCGGCTGGTTCCCATTGCGTGGGCGACATCCGCCTGCGTCATGCCCGCCCGCTTCCGCGCTGCCAGGCAGGCGTCCAGCACGGCATACGCCGGTTCCCGTTCCTCGTATGCCTTGCGGACGGCGGGCTTGTCCATCCACTTGTCAAAGTCTGCCAGCACCGGGGAGTAACGGTCTTCATTTTTGGCAATGTTCTTTTTCATGGTTTCACTTCCTTCAATCGTTTGCGCGCCAATTCCAATTCATGGCGCGGCGTCTGTTCCGTCTTTTTTGTGAACCCGTGCAGAATGACAATCCGCCGGCCTACCACGGCGCAAAAGAAAGCGCGGGCAATTCCCTCCGCCCCCTTTGCCCGAACTTCGCACAGCCCGCCACCCATCATGCGGACGTATGGCATCCCCAACGCCGGGCCATGCTGGCGCATCCGCCGGAACAGATGGAGCAAGTCGGCCTGAATGCCGGGCGGCAAATCATCCGCCCAAGCTTGAACCCGGCGGTTGTAGTACTCGATTGCCCACGGTTGCCGATTGTCATCCATGCCCGAACAATAGTATCAAATCCGGTACATTCAATCCGGGCGCAAGAGCCGGGCGCAACAAAAGCCCGGCGGGGAAAGTGCCGGGCCGGGGACAAGGAATAGCACCCACATAACACCATCACCCCCGCCATCCAGCCACCCGGCGGCAACCATTGGCACCACCCTTTGTGCGGAGGAAGCCGGGACGGAACAGCGAAAACCGCCGCGCCGCCGGGAGTGTAGCCATTTCCCCGTGGATCGTTACCACCTGGCCGCTTTCGTTTGTGCGGGATTTGAGCTTGCTGGCGACTGTAGCCTTTATGTAGCCACTATCCGCGCCAAACCATAACGGAAAAAGGCACCCCATGGCGTTCCATGAAGTGCCTTTTGTGCTTAAAATGGTGCGCTCGGCGCGAGTCGAACGCGCGACCTTCTGCTTCGGAGACAGACGCTCTATCCAGCTGAGCTACGAGCGCTAACAGGAGTTCATACCATAAGCAGCGGCGCGTCAATTACAAGCATGCGCCGCCCGTAAAACCGGCTGTCCGCGCGGCCGGCCGCCGCCATCCGTACCAAGCAAAAACGGCACCCGGCCGAAGCTGGATGCCGTCCTGCAGAGATGGATGACGGGAATCAGGTGCCCGGCATGACGAGGATGCCACCCTTGTCCGTCACAGCCGTCTTGTCGGAGGTGAACGTGAAGTTCAGGTTCGTTCCCGTCGTCGGCTTGTTCTTGCCTTCAATGTGGGTGTCACCGTACAGGACGTTGACAAAGTTGCTGGAGTGGTTCGCCTGGGCCGCGGTGACATCGCTCGGTCCGCCGCTCTTGCTGTTGCAGGCGTCGGTCATCATCGCGGTTTCGCTGCCGATGTCCGTCTCATTGTAGCCACGGGCAAAGTAGTAGTAATCCATGATGCCTTTGGCGGTGAGCACTGTGTTGGCACCGGGGACGATGCGGCCGCCGGAGCTCGCGCAGTGGAACAGGTTCAAGTCCGTGATGAACTTGTTGGTGACGAGGATGTCGCAATCAATGTCGGACGTTGTGAGCTTCACCGCCGAAGGAGCCTGCCGTCCGATTGCACCAGAAGGAAGGCCGCCGTCATTGTCCTGGGCGTACTGCTTGCAGGCCAAGCCGACCTGCCTCAGGCCGCTGGAGCACTTGGCGCGATTGGCATTTTCTTTGGCTTTGCCGATGGCGGGGAACAGAAGTCCCGCCAGGATTCCGATGATTGCGATCACGACCAGCAGCTCGATCAGTGTAAATTCTTTGCGGTTCTTGCTCATGATGCCTTCTCCCCTTTTTCCTTTAGTGGCCTGCTTTTTAGAATCCAAGGTTTCGCGTAATCCTAATTCAAAAATGCATTTTCCCCGCCTGCACGCCGAAAATGGTCATGGGCGATGGAAAACACTACCTAAATGTAGTGATGCCATGCGAATGATTCAAGCCCTATCAGCATAATTTTTTTACGGAGATTGAACATTCGGCCGGAGCCGGTGCCTGGGGCGGCGTGGCGGAAATGCAACGATTTTGTCCCCAGTGTGTTAGGTTTTTGATTGTGCATACAGACATTGGGGCCGCGACGGGGTGCCGTGGCGCTTTTCTTTTTTCACCGGAGGCTATACTATCCGCACCACATCTTCCCGTGCGGGGATGGCGGCCGGAGCCGGAAGACTATGGACACTCCCCTGCATTTTACCAAGATGAGCGCGGCGGGGAACGATTTCATCTGCTTGGACGCCACGCGGCCCGGCGTGCTCGCCCGGCTGGAGGCGCATGGACTGGCGGAGCTGGTTCGGCAGCTCTGCCCGCGCGGCCTCGGCGTCGGCGCCGACGGCCTGATCCTCGCCGTGCCGAAGACGGGGCATCCGTTCGCCGAGGCGCAGGCGCGCTTCTTCGACCCCGACGGCAGCGAGGTCGAACTGTGCGGCAACGGCACGGCCTGTTTCGCCGAGTGGACGCTGGCCTCGGGGCTGGCGCGCGGCCCGGAGGTGACGATCGTCACGCCCGCCGGCCTCGCCCGCGGCAAGCGGAACCCCGCCGAACCCGGCCGCGTCCGCGCCTGCATCCCCCAACCGCTCGACCTGCTCTTCGGCGTGGTGGTCGAGGCGGACGGGCGTTCGTGGGAGGTGGATACGGTGACGACCGGCGTCCCGCACGCCGTCGTCCCCGTCGAGTCGGTCGCGGCCGTGGACGTGCGCCAGGCCGGGGCGCTGCTGCGGCGGCATCCGGCGTTCGGCCCGCGCGGGGTCAACGTCAATTTCACCGAAATCCTGGACGTCGGCCGCATCGCGGTGCGCACGTTCGAGTTCGGCGTGGAGGACGAGACGCTGGCCTGCGGCACCGGCAGTTCCTCCGCGGCGTTCATCACCGCCCTGCGCGAGAACTGGCCCCAGCGCTACATGTCCGGCGAGGATCCGGTGCTGGTGGAGGTGCGCGGCGGCGAGACGCTCAAGGTCTGGTTCATCGCGCGCCCCGCCGACAACGTGATCGAGGATGTCTGCCTCGAAACCCGCGTCCGCACCGTGTACGACGGCGTCGTCCGCCCGGAGTTTCTGGAGTGACCCCCCCTCCCTGGGACCCCCGAGCCCCAGCTCGGGCCAAGACCGGATTTTGACGCATCGGGCAAATGGGACGGATTATTATGAAGAAATGGAAAAAGCGCCTCCTGTGGACGCTGGCCGTCCTTCTTCTGCTGCCGGTGGTTGCCGTTGTTGGACTCCGCATCGCCGCCGGCGTGATCTACCCCTGGCCCGACCCCGTGCCCGGCGTGCGCCTGGAACCGCTCCGCGAGCCGTTCACTCCGGAACAGGCCGAGCCGGGAACGGCGTGGGCATGCTGGAAAAAGCTCGAGCCGCTGCCCAAGCTTGAATATGGCGAGTACGGCACGCAGAATGGGGAGATGCGTGAATTCGCCGCCTGCGGCTGGCAGGCGGCCCGCTACCCTGTTCTGGAAAGGCGGCTGTCGGAATGCGGGCCGAACTTTAAGCTTATGGCGGAAGCGTCCCGGCTGCCGGGAGAATGCAGGGAACTGTCTGTGGAGTGGTGGAGGATTTACAATCAGTCTGGTTTCTGGCTGGCCGCCATTGAAGCGGAACGATGTGCTGCGGCCGGTGATTGGGACGGATGCTTGGCCATGCTTCGCGGCTATTCTCGCATCGGCCTGTTGATGGCCGGTGACATGGGTGTCTCCCAGTTTTACGCGACGGTCCGGCGGCTGGCTTTGGACGGTCACCCTTCGGTGAGTTGGTTGAGGGCGCTGCTGGCGGAGCTGGACCGACATGAGAATTGTTTGACGCCTGCCGACTGGGCGGAATGCATGCGCAGGGGAAGGCAAGACGCTATTGCGATGATGGACAGGATACGGGAAAATCCCAGATGGATGGTGCAAAATACCTGCTGCGGCGGGTTTCTGATCATTCCTGCGGGGATTAGCGGGTTGCCGGCAAAGGAAAAGATGGAGAAAGAAAAGAAATTCCTTGTGGATGGAAATGACAGCTGGTCTAAAAAAGAACTCTTCACCATCCGTATTACCCATCTTCTTTTTGGGTGCAGCCGCACTAGAACTATGCGACACTTGGATGCTGTTTTTTCCAGCATCCTGTCATGTGAAAACATGGACTATGCGGCCGGTGCTTCCGCACTGCAAAGCATGCGCGACAAAATACAGTGTCGACATGACCTTCCTGCATTTCTCAATGACCCCTTGGGGCAACGAATCCGTGGCGGAGTATGGGAGCATGGTGTAGCACCACGGCATAGTTTCACGGCAATGTTCCAGCGTCGCGCCAATCTCCGCGCCACGCGGTTGGTGCTGGCCTTGCGGTTGTACCAGATTGAGCATGACGGCAGGCTCCCGGCGAAGCTGGAGGAACTGGTGGCGGCGAACTGTCTGGACAAGCTGCCCGACGACCCGTTCGCGCCGCCGGGGACGCCGTTCGGCTACCGCGCAAATCCCGAAGGCTCGTTTGTGGTCTGGAGCCGGGGCGAGAATATGAAAGACGACGGCGGCAAGGAAAAGCTGGACCTGTTTTTCCCATCCACCGAGCCGCAGGACCGCCGCAACGAATGGCGGAAAAGGTATTCGGCGGCCGGTAAATCCGCCGCCAAACCCACAACACCAAAATGAGCACCGACATGCAGGACAGCGTTTCCAGCCTCGTTTTTCTTCCCGTGCCGAAGAGTCTCGTGATTTCCGGCGCACCAGCGGCGCGGTTCCCCGGCGGCGCGCGGATGGTTCTGGAGGGCGCGGCGGCGGAGTGGGGGGGCGTCCGGGCCGCCGTGGAAGGCGCGCTGGCGGAGGCGGGCATTCCGGCGGCGGCGGCCGGTGCGGAGTCCGCAACGCCGGTGCGGGTCGTGCGCGCAAAGCTGCCGGGGGCGCTGTCTGAGGAGGCGTACCGGCTGACGGTTGACGCGCGCGGCGTCGTGCTGGAGGCGGCGTCGGAGGCGGGGGCGTTCTACGGCGCCATGACGCTGCGGCAGCTCGCGCGGCAGGCGCCGGCGAAAGGGGCGCTGCCGTGTGTCCGCATCGAGGACCGGCCGGATTTTCCGCACCGCGGGTTCATGCTCGACGTCAGCCGCTGCAAGGTGCCGTCCATGTCCTCGCTCTTCGCGCTGGTGGACCTGCTGGCGGAGCTGAAGCTGAACCAGCTCCAACTCTACACCGAGCACACGTTTGCCTACCGCGGGCACCGGACCGTCTGGGAGCATGCCTCGCCGCTGACGCCGGAGGAGATCCGCGCGCTGGACGCCTATTGCCGGGAGCGGCACGTGGAGCTGGTGCCGAACCAGAACTCGTTCGGGCACATGGAGCGCTGGCTGTGCCATGCGGAGTACGCGCACCTCTCGGAGGCGCCGGACGGTTTCATGACGCCCTGGGGCGAGTGGCGCGCCACCTCGAGCACGCTCTGGGCCGCGCATCCGGGTTCCGTCGAACTGGTCCGCGGGCTGTACGATGAGTTGCTGCCGAATTTCACCAGCCGCCAGTTCAACGTCGGCTGCGACGAGACGTTCGACCTCGGGCAGGGGCGCAGTCGGGAGGAGTGCGAACGCCGCGGCAAGGGGCGCGTGTACCTGGAGTTCCTCCTGAAGATCCACCGGCTGGTCGCGGCGGAGGGGCGGACGATGCAGTTCTGGGGCGACATCATCCTGCATTACCCGGAACTGATTCCCGAGCTGCCGCGCGACGTCGTGCCGCTGGTCTGGGGCTACGAGGCGGACCATCCGTTTGCGGAGCAGTGCCGGGCGTTTGCGGAAAACGGCTTCCGTTTCTATGTCTGCCCCGGCACCTCCAGCTGGCAGGCGCTCGGCGGGCGCACGTCGAACGCGCTGGCCAACCTGCGGAGCGCGGCGGTGAACGGCCTGGCGAACGGCGCGGAGGGGTTCCTCATCACCGACTGGGGCGATTTCGGGTACTGGCAGCCGTGGGCGACCGCGCTGCTGCCGCTGGCGTACGGCGCCGGACTGGCCTGGAACACGGCGGGCTGGGAGGCGGCGCCGGGCGGGACGCCCGGCGAGAGCGGGCGGGACGCCCACGCTCCCGTCTTCACCGCCACCCACGGCCTGCACGACCCCGATGCCGCAAATCAGTCGCGTGCCAGTAGCCCAGCGACAATAATCCAGACGATCGGGCGATCCTGTCGAGGACAGGATCGGCTTCATTTCCGGGGCCCCGGACAAGCTCGCCACGTACAATACCGATCCGCGCCCGGCCGTCGGCTGGATGATGGCGATCGATTTGCCGTCGGGGGAAAGGCTAATGTCCT
>CAIXRA010000035.1 GCA_903921725.1 uncultured Lentisphaerota bacterium | reverse complement strand
CAAGTCGCAGATTTGCTTCAGCACGGTAAATTGATGCCGGGTCGGTTTCATGGCAGTGCCTCCTTTTGTGGTAAAAAGAAAGTACGCCATGACCGGCCCTTTTCTACTCAAAACTCAAAGCCCGTGGGATGACTGTGAAAAAAATCCGTTTTTGTCCGGTGGGCGGAAATGGCACAGAGGGCGGAGTGTTGCGAAAAATTTCAATTTTGATGGTGCGGGAAATCGCCCAATGGATTCTTCATGAAACGCCCCCCCCTCCGCAGATCAGCCAAACCCGCTTGCACACTGAGCGTTGAAGCGTTGAGCGGGGAATGGTGCGGCGCGGGGGCTGGCACCGTTCCGCGCTTGGTGCCGTCCTGTTGCACAATTTGGCGTTTCAGTGTAGAGTAGGAAACCGTTGCATGAACCCGGCAGGGTGATGTGCAAGTCGGGGGCGTCAAAATCCAAGAAGGGAGATCACCTCATGAAGAAACAGGTAACCGTATGTTTGGCTGTGGGGTTGATGGCTTTGGCCGGCGCGGCTTTCGGCGCCGAAAAAGAACAGGTTCCCGTCGCCAAAGGAATGGCGTCCAAGGCCGTCAGTGGTGCCGTCAACTTGGTGACTGGTATCGTCGAGTGGCCGATGCAGACCTACAAGGGCTACCAAAACGGCTTGGGCTTCATCAAGAACAAGCCGACATCCAAGGCCGTTGGCGGCGTGGTAGGCTTTGTCTGGACCGGCCCCGGGCAGACCGTCAGCCGCATGCTGTGGGGCGGGACGGAACTGTTCGGCTTCTGGACGGCCAATCGTCCGGACAACGATAAGATAGGCTTCCCGTTCGACGGCAAATATTCTTGGGAAATGGGCGAAAAGTATGACTGTTTCAAGCCCACCCTCAAGGAAGGCCTCATGCCGGTTCCCCGCAAGTTTGTGTGCGGCGCGACCGATGTCTTTACCGGCATTGTCGAACTCCCGGCCCAGATTACCAAGGGCGCGAAAGAGGGACGGGTCGGCACGGGCATTGTCAAGGGGGTCTGGTTTTGGCTGAGCCGTGAATGGTACGGATTCTCCGGCATCTTGCCGGGCTGCCTGCTTTCCAACTCCAAGAACAACCCCGGCCACAAGATGGACGGCGCGTGGTCGTGGTCCGGCTTGAGCCCTGATGCCGAGTTAATGGACAAAAAATAAATCGACAAAAGACGCCACGGTTGGGCGCCTGCCGCTCAGGGCTCGGCCGTGGCTTTGAACAACCCTCCGCTGTTTATGTACAAGGCCTGAGCTGTTATTAACACCGTTCACAGGCTTATTAACAATGTCTATTGATTTCGGCCGCCATTGGGATTGTTTATAACCATGCGCCTGCACATCCTGCAACACGTGGAATTTGAGGGGCCGGCCCAGATTGCGGAATGGGCGGCGGCCAAGGGATGGACGCTCACCTTCACCCGCTTCTTCGCCGGGGAACAGCCCCCGCCGACTCCCGCCGGGATTGACTTCCTGGTCGTCATGGGCGGCCCGATGCGGGTGCGCGACGAAGGGCGGCATCCTTGGCTTGTTCCCGAAAAAAAGTTCATTCGGAATGCGGTACGCGCCGACATTCCCATTCTCGGCATTTGTCTCGGCGCCCAGCTTTTGGCCATTGCCTTGGGTGCACGCGTGTACAGAAACGCCTACAGAGAGATCGGCTGGTACCCGGTGAAGCAGATTCCAGAGGGCAGGGCATCGCCGATTGCCGCCATCTGGCCGGAGGAATTCGAGGCGTTCCACTGGCACGGCGACACGTTTGACCTGCCGCCCGGCGCGGTGCATCTGGCGCGCACCCTTGGCTGCAAGCATCAGGCATTTCTTGCCAACGGCCGGTTTCTCGGACTCCAGTTCCATCTTGAAACCACGCCGGAATCACTCTCGATTCTTGCACGGGAATGCGACCACGACCTTATGCCGGATGTCTTTGTCCAGACCGATGCCGGGGCGTTTGTTTCGGGTTCTGCACGCTTCACCCGCTGTCACCAGCTCCTCGACGCCATCCTCGACTGGCTGAGCGGGCGGGAGTGACGTCGGACGGATGCCGCCCCTTGCAAGCCCGGCAGCCGGTTCGCGGTTTCTTCTTTTTGCGCCCGCCTTGTAAAACAATGGCAATTTTGCGATAGTGAGATTAAAATGGGCTATGTTTGTTATAGGAAAGCTAACCGGAATCATGCATGAACGATCAACCATAAACGGTCAACCCTTTTGCAACGAGTGGTCTATGGACGCTTCTCGTTAGGGAGAGTCGTACCGGTTGAGGGCTTGTTCAATCAGGACGAAAGGATTGGCAATGGCTATTCGCGCTTGGCAGTGTATCGGGTTGTTGCTGTCCGTCTTTGCGTTTCTGCTGGGGTCGGCGGGGTGCGGCGGGGCGGGCAAGGAGTGGACGCCGAGCGCGGAGCAGCTTACCCGTGCCGAGAAGCTTGCTCGGTTTGCCGTGTACATGGAATTCAGCCGGGATGAAAAGCCGGCGGAGTTTCTCCGGGTGCTGGAAGCGGACGGCTTCGAAAAGGCGGTGGAGCTTGTGCCGGCGGATTTTTCCGTCGGCGAGAAACGCATCGGCGCCTACAGGGTCCGGATTCAGCCGGGGGCTGCATCAAAGGACGGCAAGCGCCTGACGGTTTGGTTTTGCGATCCGGAACAGATCCCTGACTGGCAGACGCGGAAAGACCTTGTGCAGGCCGTTCCGCCATGGTTGACCCGGCCGATCACCGTCGGCAGTGACGGAAAGATGTCGCTGAGCGTTTTTTGAGTTCGGCAAGGAGGTGTGGCGGACATGAAAACTACAGCATGCCAGAAGACAAGGCCTTTCACCGTTATCGAGATGCTGGCGGTGATTTCCGTGGTAACCGTGTTGTTCGCCATGCTTTTTCCCGCGTTTAACAAGGTACGGCAACGCACCTTGCGGACGCAGGATCTCAGCAACATGCGCCAGTTTGCCACGGCATGCTTTGCCATGACCTCCGACAACCGCGGGAACCTTCCCATCGGCTGCCGTCTGAACAGTTACGAATGGAACAGCGATGACATCGGATGGGGTGGCATCGCCGGTTCGGAATGGGTCAAGTTGCGGGATTGCTATGGCCTGAGTTACAGGGTGGCGGGCTGCAACCTGGTGACCGCCCCCGAGAAGATTCAGCCGGCTCTGAATGGATGGGGCTACGGCGGCAAGGATTACGCCACGGTCATGACCAAGACCGTACAGCTTGGCGCCAAGACTGGGGCGAATAGCCAATATGACAAGTCGAACGGCTGGTACGACGATTCTTTGGTGAGATGGCGCGGCTACGGCAACCGCGGCAATGGCACGCAGCCGTATAGCATGGGGCAACGCGTAACCCGCCAGTATTGGAATCGGGTGACGCAGACCAAGGTCAGTTCGCCTGCGTATGTGCTTCCGACGAATCTTTACGGGCAGATGACCTCCCGCACGCTGCTCGCCTGTCCGACCTATGTGGGGAAGATTAATGGCAGCTATTCCGGCCAGGCCTATCACGGAGCAAGCGATGAGGCGGGTTTTTGGGCGGAGAGAGGCACTTTCAACACGCCGTTCGACATCAATCCACCCAAGGCTCAGGGACTGGCCGGAAACAACATGGGGTATGTGGACGGTGCGGCCCGCTGGGTGCCGTGGGCGGACATGAACGCCATCGAGGATGTCGGCTGGCTCTATTTTGACGACACGGTGCGGTAGCCCGCGGGCCACTTTTGTCTTCACCCCGGAAGCCTGCGGAAATTTCCGCAGGCTTTTTTATTGAAGCCGTGGGCTGCTGCGGGATGAAGTTCGCCGTGGCTGCGGGGCGGGAAAATAATAGGCGGGGGCGGTGCTCCCCGCATGGCATCGTAGGCGTTTCGCCGTGCTACTGGTGCGGTGCTACTTTTCCAGCGCACCCAAAGTGCGCCGACGTATGCGGGTTCCCCTCTTGCGGCAATGCGGCACATCAGTCCGCATTTTCAGATTTTGCGCCGTGCCGGTGCAACAAAACGCGGGCTCGCGAAGAGCCGCGTTGCCCTGTCGCCCATGCAGCACCTCCGGAATTATTCACAACGCCCAACGGCGCACCCTGTTGATTCCCGTGAAAATATGCGGCCCGCGCCGCACTCAACCTTGGCGTCTACGGGCCGCCTGTGCGTGAACGGCCGATGTGCCGGATGGCACGGTGCGGTGCCACCACGCAGAGCATGTGGGGGGTATAATGAGTGATTCGGTTATCCATTTGAGCGATTTGGCCATTTTTAATTCCCCGCTCATGTCTATAGTAGTGAAACGTGCGACCTTTTTCAATTTTAGCGGTGGCGTGTTTGATTGAACCTGAATTCCGACGTTGGCGTAGGTGGCGTAACTCCGCGGTGGAAGGGTTGCCGTGACGGTGTTCGAATGTTCAATGCTGAGATCGCATCATTTTTGAAGCAAAAGGGTTATGGTCGTTGATTGTGGGTGAATGGCACAGGCTGGGGACTTGTTCAATCAGGACGAAAGGATTGGCAATGGCTATTCGTGTTTGGCGGGGGGTGGGGGTGTTGCTGTCCGCCTTTGCGTTTCTGCTGGGGTCGGCGGGGTGCGGGGGCACGGACCAAGCATGGGTGCCCAGTGCGGAGCAGCTTTCTCGGGCGGAGACGTTGGCGCGGTTTTCCATGTACATGTCAGGCAGCCAGGATGAAAAGCCCGCTGCCTTGCTGCAGGCGCTGGAGGAGGCGGACGGCATGGCGAAGGCCTTGGATCTTGTTCCCGCCGATTTCTCCGTCGGTGAAAAACGCATCGGCGCCCACAAGGTTCGGATTGAGCCGGGGGCCGCATCGAAGGTCGACAAGTATCTGATGGTTTGGTTTTGCGATCCGGAACAGATTCCAGACTGGCAAACGCGGAAAGACCTTGGTGCGGTCGTTACGCCGGGGATGACCCGGCAGATCAATGTCGGCAAGGGCGGCAAGTTGTCGCTGCGCATGTTGTGAGCAGGACTTCGGAGGGCACGGGCATGAAGACTACTGCGCGGAAGCGGGCTGCGGGCTTTTTCACCGTTATCGAGATGCTGGCGGTGATATCCGTGGTAACCGTGTTGTTCGCCATGCTTTTCCCGGCGTTCAGCAAGGTACGGATGCGCACCTTGCGGACGCAGGATCTCAGCAACATGAAACAGTTTGCCATCGCCTGTTTTGCCATGACCACCGACAACCGTGCGGTCCTTCCCATTGGCGCCCGAATAAACGCGTATGAGTCCCAGGGCTGGGGCGACTGCATTGAGGGCGGCGGCCTTGCCGGGTCGGAATGGGCCAAGCTCCGGGATTGTTACGGGCTGAGTTACAGGGTGGCGGGCTGCAATCAGGCGACCAAGCCCGAAGTGTTTCAGAATAACAGCAGGTCGTGCTACCGGGGGATGTCCTACGCCACGGCCATGGACAGCGTCAAGATCAGCCCGACCCTTAAGACCGCAAAAGGGTACGACAGGACGGTTCAGCTTTATGACGATGAGCTGGTGCTTTGGCGCAGCTATGGCAACCGCGGCTATACGGCCAATTCCCCCGACAAGGCGAGTTCAGGGGGCATTTACAGCATCGGACAGGTTGTCGCCCAGCACTACTATGACCGGAACAAGACGACGATGGTATCCAAGGGGTGCGTCCTGCCGACCAACCTTTTCGGGCGGATGACGACCCGGACCCTGCTGGCCTGCCCGAGCTCAATCTGCAGGCCGGGTACCATGTACGATGGCGCGCATGCATATCATGGAAACGACACAGAAAGCGGGTTTGATACATGCAAGGCCGACACCTTGACCACCCCCTCGCTGGCCGTGAAGCCGAAGTGCGAGGGCATGGCCGGCTGCAACATGGGCTATGTGGACGGCGCGGCGCGCTGGGTGCCGTGGGCGGATCTGGCGGTTCTTCAGGATCCTTATGACGGCACGAAGTGGTATTTCATGGATGACACCGTGAAATGAGGCCGGCCTCCTCCGGGGCGTAACGGTGCCTGCCGGCCTGCCGTCCCGCTCGTGCGTCCCCTCTCCAGCCGCCGCCCGCCGCAACTCCTGCCAAAAAGATGGTGACGGGGGTTGGCGTCCCGCCGTTTTCGGGCTACGTTTCCCGTTTTAGGAAGTCCGTGATTGCGGCGGCCCATGGCGGGTGCGGACTCCGCATGATTTTTCCCTTTCCCAAGGCGGCCTTCATCCCATGCAACGCGTCCGACGGCTTTTGTTTCCGTTTCTGGCGGTGGTGGTTGCCGTTCTTCTCTGCGCATCAGATGGCGTGGCCGGGTACCGCGTTCGCGTCGTCTCCTACCAGGGAGTCAACTACCTGTTTGTGAAGGAGCTGGCGGACTATTACGGCCTGGGGTTCCGCATGTCCGGCGACAGCTGCGCGCTTCGCGGCAAGGCGCATTCGATCAGCTTTGAGAAGGACAAGCGGGAGGTGACGGTTGACGGCGTGCTGGTGAACCTTTCCCATCCGGCGGCGTACTGGCAGGGCACTCTCATCGTCAGCGAGCGCGATGTGCGCCTGCTGCTCGACCCGATCCTGCGTCCCGCCGCCCTGCCGCGCGCCAGCGTGCGGACCATCGTGCTGGATCCGGGGCACGGCGGCAAGGATCAGGGGACGAACGGACGCGGGCGCTATCTGGAGAAGGATCTCTGCCTGCGGGTCGCCCGGAAGACGGCGTCCATCCTCCGCCAGCAGGGGTTTGTGGTGTACCTGACGCGTTCGCTGGACTCGACGCTGGAGCTGGAGCAGCGGCCGGCGATTGCGGCGCGTGTCCGCGGCGACCTCTATGTCAGCCTGCACATGAACACTGCGGGGAACGCCGCGGTGAAGGGGATTGAAACGTTCCTGCTGGCGCCGTACGGCACCTCTTCGACCTACGACAGCAAGGTCTGGAAGGGGGCCAGGCGCGGGAACCAATTCGACAAGTGCAATGCGCGCCTGGCGTTCAACTTGCACGGCGGCATGGTGGCGGCGACCGGCGGCGAGGACCGTGGGGTCAAACACGCCAATTTTCTTGTGCTGCGCGACGTGTCGTGCCCCGCCGTGCTTGTCGAGATGGGGTTCCTGAGCAACGCATCCGAGGAACGGCAGCTCGGAACTTCTGCCTATCAGGACAAGGTTGCACGGGGCCTGGCCGCCGGCGTCGTAACCTATGCGAAGGACGTGGCCGGGCCGGCGGCCGGAAAAGCCGGAGGAAAGAAATGAAGGACAACTGCGTGTTCTGCCGCATCGTCGCCGGGGAGATCCCCGCCGCCAAGCTGTACGAGGACGAACAAGTGCTGGCCTTTCTGGACATCGCCCCGGTGAATAGGGGGCATGCGCTGGTCATCCCGAAGCGGCATTTTTTCAGCGTGACGGAAATTCCCGCGGAAACCGCTGGGCACATGCTGGCCGTGGCGGGGCGCCTGGGGGGTGCGCTCCTGCGGGCGGTGGACGCCGACGGGTTCAACCTGATTCTGTCCAACGGCACGGTTGCCGGCCAGGTCGTCCCGCACACCCACCTCCACGTCATCCCGCGCTTTCCCGAGGACGGTATCGTGCTGCCTTCGCGGCATGTGGAGTATGCGGACGCGGCGGAGAAGGAGGCCGTTGTCGCCGCCGTGCACAAGCGGATGGCGCGCCATTCGGAATCCATGGAACGCGAGGCGTGATGCGGCCCGTAGCCGCCCTTTCGGAAAACTGCAGACCTTCGCCATTTTTAGGACACCCGGCTTTTCCCGAACCATGCCCACCGACGAAAAATTCCAAAGGACGGTCGAGGCTCTGGCTGCGGAGGATCCGCGCTACGCGCCGGCCGCCTACGGCTTTGTCCGTGAGGCGGTGACGCACACGACACGGCAGCAGTTCCCCGACGGCGGCGGCCGGCGCCGCGTGCACATCACCGGCCGTCAGCTTCTCGAAGGGTTCCGCGTGCTGGCGCTGGAGCGCTTCGGCTGTCTGGCCGCGGAGGTGCTGGACGACTGGGGCATCCGCCGCACGGAGGATGTCGGGGCCCTCGTGTTCAAGCTTGTCGGCAGCGGGTTTCTCGGCGCGACGGAGGAGGATTCCCCCGCCGACTTCGCGGACGGCTATGATTTTGCGGAGGCGTTCGGCGCCCCGTTCCGTCCCCGCCGTGGAGGCCGGCCGCCTCCGGACTTTCCGCCCGTCGCCTGACGGAGGCGGCCCGATTCTGACGGCCGGCACCCCTTCCGGAACCGTTGCGCAAAGCGGCGTTGTGCGGTTATGTTATTCCCGATTTGATCCCCGGTGACGGGGCGGGTGGCCCGGCGCGTTTGAAACTCAAGGGGTTTGGCATGATCAGAATCAGGCTGTGGCATGGATGGGCGGCGTTTTGCGCATGCATGCTCGTCGCGGCGGGGGCGGCCTCCTCCTTCGGCGCGCCGGATGCAGCCGCCGCAAAACCGAAGAACGCGCCTCTGTCCGCCTTGGGATCCGGCGATGTTTCGGTTGCGGCGGACCAGTATGAGTTTGACGGCAAGAGCGGCATCGGGCACGGCGTGGGCAACGTCCACGTCACCAGCCAGGGGCTCACGCTCGACGCCGACGAGGCGACGTACGACAACAACACCGGGGCGATCAAGGCTCACGGCAACGTCGTCGTAAGCGCCGACCGTGCCGCTACCATCAAGGGCGTGGCGAAGCCTGGATCCGGCAAGGAAGCGCCGCCGGTGATCGGCGACGGCAAGACGGTCTGGCGTGCGGACGAGATTGTCGGCAACCTCCGGACCCGGCAGTTTGAGGTCGGCCACTACAAGGGGCATTCCGGTCCGCTGTACATGGAGGGGAAATCCGCCTCCGTCACCCTGGGAAAGGACGGCAAGACGGTGATCAAGGGCGGTGATCTCACCACCTGCGACCTGGCGGACAAGGACGAGCCGCACTACAAGATGACGGCCTCCCGCATCACCTATTACCAAGACGGCAATTTCACCGCTTGGAACGTGCGGTTCAATGTCGGACGCATGTGGATCCCCGTGTTCTGGCTGCCGGGTGTATGGGGCTCGACAAACTCCGGCGCGGGCATCGAGGTCAAGCCCGGCTACAACGGCCGCTGGGGCGCCTTCCTGTTGCTGTCGAAACAATGGAAGCTCAGCGAGAACGTGACGACGACGATGCACCTGGATCTGCGTTCGCGCAACGGACTCGCGCTCGGCAACGAGACCCGGATCACGACCGAAAAAACCGAGACAGACGCCATCCTCCTCGGCATGGACGACATGAACACGCCAACCACCTCGGACGGCTACAACCGCCGCTTTGCGGCGACGGACCTCCGCTACCGCGCCAAGGTCTATCACCGGGAAAACCTCGCCGACGGACTGACTCTCCGCGCGAAGGTGGACAAGATGAGTGACATCGACATGATGGAGAACTGGTTCGGCCGCAAGGGCTGGGGCAAGAACGAATACCGTACCGACCCGCAGCCGAAAACCTTTGCCGACGTGACGCTCGACAGCGAGCGCTATTCCCTCTCGTTCTCCGCGCGCAAGAGCGTCAACGACTTCTGGTCTGAGGTCGAACAGCTGCCCCTGCTGAAATTCGACATGCCGCGTCAGCCGCTCGGCGATTCGGGGTTCTACTACGAGGGGCATTCCTCCGTCGGCAAGATGAAGATGAGCTGGCGCCGGTTTGACGTGAACGACCCGCTCATGCCCAATCCCGAGGATTACAGCGCGCTGCGGGCCGACTCGCTGCACATGTTCTATTACCCCCTGCAGCTCAACGAGCTGGAGATCGTGCCCCGGGCCGGCGGCCGCGTCACCTACTACGACAAGTCAAGCCAGAGGCGGATCACCGTCAACGACTTGGATCGGATGATGGCGGCCGACGATCCGGACCAGGACATCCCCACGGTGGCGTCGCCGAGCTATGACAGCCGCGGCGGCAGCGTCATGCGCCTGGCGGCGGAGACCGGCGTCGAAGTCTCCAGCAAGTTCTATCGCACCTGGTCGGACTACAAGAGCCAGCGGTGGAACATCGACGGCCTCCGCCATGTCGTGCAGCCGTACGCCAACTACACCTTCGCCCCGTCGCCGAGCCAGGACCGCGACAACCTCTATTTCTTCGACGAGCTGGACCGCCTGATCGAGCAGAACTTCATCCGCTTCGGCCTGCGCCAGCGCTGGGAGACGCGCCGCAGCAACCGCATCTATACGCTCGCCTCGCTGGAGAACTACGCGGACTTCCATTTTGCCAGGGGTGACGGCAAGGCGGGCCCGGGCGGATTTGGCACGGTCTTCCGATTCGACCCGCGTGAGGATTTCGGCATGTGGACGAACGCCGTGGTCGACATGGGCGCGCCGACGCTCAACCGCGGCGAGGTCGGGTTCGGCATCGGCGACAAGAAGGTCCTGCGCACCGAGCTGTCCTATCTCTACCGCAGCCACTACACGGCCCGCTCCGTCTACTCCATGGGCAGCTCCCTCACCGACCCCATCGGCGACAGCATCTTCGCCCACGAGTACGACAGCGTACACTACATCTGCCTCGGCTTCCTTTTTCCCATCAACGCCAAAGTGAACTGCGAACTGCGCACGGAGTTTGACATCGTCGACAAGCGGCTCGCCCGGCAGATGATTGAGTTCACCCGCGACCTCCACTGCTGGACGGGCGGTCTGCGGTTCGAGTACGACGACGGCGGGGGTGTCGGGGTCATGGTCATCCTGACCCTCAAGGCCTTCCCCGGTTTCCAGATCAAATCCGGCATGTGACGTCATCGGCGCCGCCGGGCGCCGGAAGAAAGGATTGTTTTCCCGATGCAAGTGGCAATGCTTGACCTGAAGGCGCAGTACCGCACTATCCGCGAAGAAATCCGCCAGGCGATGGACGAGGTGTGCGACGCGCAGTATTTCATCCTCGGGCCGAAGGTGGAGGCGTTTGAGAAGGAGGCCGCGGCCTACTGCGGCGCCGCCGGCGCCTGCGGCGTCTCCTCCGGCTCCGACGCGCTCCTCATGGCCCTGATGGCCGAGGACGTCGGCCCCGGCGACGAGGTCATCACCTCCCCGTATTCCTTTTTCGCCACCGTCGGCGCCATCGTCCGCCTCGGCGCGGTTCCGGTCTTTGCCGACATGGACCACGACTCGTTCAACATCCGGCCGGACCAGATCGCCGCGAAGATCACGCCGCGCACGAAGGCGATCATCCCGGTGCATCTCTTCGGGCAGTGCGCCGACATGGATCCGATCCTGGAACTGGCGGCGAAGCACGGCATCTGCGTCATCGAGGACGCCTGTCAGGCCATTGGATCGGAATACAAGGGGCGCCGCGCCGGATCGATGGGCGACTACGGCTGCTTCTCCTTCTTCCCGAGCAAGAACCTGGGCGGCTTCGGCGACGGCGGCCTGGTCACCGTCCGCGACGCGGCGAAGCTCGAAAAACTTCTCCTTCTGCGCAACCACGGCATGAAGCCGCGCTATTACCACCACCTCATCGGCGGCAATTTCCGCCTCGACGCGCTGCAGGCCGCCGTGCTCTCCGTCAAGCTCAAGTATCTCGACGGCTGGACTGCCGCCCGCCAGGCGAATGCCGCCGAATACCGGTCGATGTTCGCCAAATCACCGGCCGCCGCGCAGGTCGTCGTGCCGGCGCAGGCGGAGGGTTCCACGCGCCATGTCTACAACCAGTACTGCATCCGGGTGCCCGCCGCGAAACGGCAGGCGGTGTGGGACGGGTTGAAGGCGGCGGGCGTCGGCTGCGAGGTCTACTACCCCGTGCCGCTGCACCTCCAGCCCTGCTTTGCTTCGCTGGGCTTCAGGCGCGGCGACTGCCCGGCCAGCGAGGCGGCGGCGGAAACCTCCCTTGCGCTGCCCATCTATCCCGAGACCACCACGGCCCAGCGCCAGCATGTCGTTGACACCATTGCGAAACTGTTCGGATGAGGAACGCCGCGAAAACAGGGAACAGTCTTCACGTCTACTGGCGCCTGCTCGGCTACACCAAGCCGTACCGGCTTCGGCTGGCCGTCGGCATCCTCGCCGGCATACTGGTGGGCGGCTCGCTGTTCGCCTCGCTGCGCATGTCCCCGGCGGTGATCGGGCTGTTGGCGCCGAGCCCGGTCGCGGCCGCATCCGCCGCCGCACCGGTCGCCGTGCCCGCCGCGCCGGACTCGCCTCCGGCCGCCGTGCCGGCCGTGGAGCCCAAGCGGGATCCGCTGGCCAGCGTCAAGAAATGGGCCGGACACCTCGGGATTGAGGTGACTCGGCCGGACGGCAGCATGACCGCGCCCTTTCTCCTGATCCTCATGTTCGCCATCCCCTTCTGCTTCCTGCTCAAGGCTTGCGGCAGCTATCTCAACAATTATTGCGTCCGCTGGGTGGGCGCCCATGTCATCGTGGACATCCGCAACAAGCTTTTTGACCGGCTGCTGGGGCAGTCTCTCGGCTATTTCGGCAAGACGGACGTGGGCAGCCTCATCAGCCGCTGCACCAACGATACGGCGCAGATCGAGAGCGCCATCTCCCAGACTGTGGCCGATTTGATCCAGTCCCCGATGGAGATCGCCGCCGCCGCCACCTTCATCGTCCTCACCACCATTGAGTACAAGCTCTTCAGCGTCGCCGGCGCGCTTTTCCTCATCTTTCCGCTCATCATCCTGCCCGTCATCATCCTCGGCCGCCGCGTGAAACGGTATGCCCGCCGCAGCCTGGAGCGCGTCTCCGACCTCGTCTCCCGCATGCAGGAGGTCTTTTCCGGCATCCGCGCCGTCAAGGCCTACCATACCGAAACGTTTGAAAATGAACGGTTCACGACATCCTCTCGCACCTACTTCCGCACGGTCGTCAGCACCATGCGTTACGAGCTGCTGATGACGCCGCTCATGGAGGTCGTCGCCGTCACCAGCGCTTGCGCCTTCCTGGTGTACTGCTACCACCTTCGCATCGGTTTTGACATCATCGTGCCGGTCGGTGCCGCCGCCATGATGGCCTACCGCCCGATCAAGATGCTGGCGCGTGTCAACAACAACCTCCAGCGCTCCGCCGCCGCCGCGGAACGCATCTTTGCCATCTTGGACACCGACACCGCGCTGAAGGAAAAGCCGGACGCCGTCCCGCTGGAGGCGTTCCGCGACCGCATCGTCTTCGACAACGTCTGCTTCGCCTACAATCCGGGCGGACTCCCCGTCCTCTCCGACATCAAGCTCGACATCCCCCGCGGCACCGTTACTGCCGTCGTCGGCCTCACCGGTTCGGGAAAAAGCACCATGGCCTGGCTGCTGGCGCGCTTCTACGATCCGGTGTCCGGCCGTATTCTCATGGACGGGCATGACCTGCGCGACCTCCGCATCGCCTCCATCCGCAGGCTCGTTGGCGTCGTCACTCAGGAAACCATCCTCTTCAATGACACCATCGCCAGCAACATCGCCTACGGCACCCCCGGCGCCACGCGCGAACAGATCATGGAGGCCGCGAAGAAGGCCAACGCCCACGACTTCATCATGGAGCAGCCGGAAGGCTATGGCCGCGTGGCCGGCGACAAGGGGTGCAACCTCAGCGGCGGCCAGCGCCAGCGCATCGCCATCGCCCGCGCCATCCTGCGCAACCCGCCGATCCTGATTCTGGACGAGGCCACCAGCGCCCTCGACTCCGTCACCGAGAAGCTGGTGCAGGAGGCGCTCTACCGCCTCATGGAGGAGCGCACCGTCTTCGTCATCGCCCACCGCCTGAGCACCATCCAGCACGCGCACCAGATCTGCGTGCTTGAGCAGGGGCGCATCGTCGAACGCGGCACGCATGCGGAACTGCTGGCGATGAACGGGGACTACCACCGCCTCTGCGAATCGGCCCAGTTCGGCGTGGAGCCTGCCCCGGCGTCCGCCGCGGGCTGATTTCCTCCGCCTCGCGGCGGCCCGCCCGCCCCCGTTCCGCATGCGGGGAAATTGCAGAAATGCTTCTTTTTTCGCGCAGCGCCATCTCCGGCGGCAAGGGCGTTGTTGCAAGTTATTTAATTCAAAGCATATAAAAAATCGCTTTTCGGGCTTGCCCCCGCGCTTTTCGCGATTATAGTTGTTAAAATATTCACACCCCCTGTGCCGCAGGCGCACGCATTTTTCCGCGCGGGAACCGCCCGGGATGGGCGGGGCCGGCGGCGCAATCGAAACGATGGAACTTACTCGCATGCAGACAGAAGAAACATCAGACCAGGCGAAGATCCGGGAGTTGGACGCCTTCATCCAGTCGCTCGGCCTTGACGGGCGCGACGCGGCCGGGCGACGCGCCGTCCTGATCCAGATTCTCCACCGCGCACAGGGGCTTTTTGGCTGGCTTCCGGAAGAGGTGCAGAAGCATATTTCGGCGAAGCTGGACCTGCATGTCAGCGAGGTCTACGGTGTCGTCTCGTTCTATCATTTCTTCAAGACGAAGCCCTCCGGGCGGCACGTCATCGATTTCTGCACGGGTACGGCCTGTTTCGTGCGCGGCATCGGCAAGGTCATCGAACAGGTTGAGGCGCAGACCGGCACGAAGCTGGGCGAGACCAGCGGGGACGGGCGCTTCACGCTCGGTTCCCTGCGCTGTGTCGGCGCGTGCAGCCTGGCGCCGGTGCTTCAGGTTGACGGCAAGACCTACGGCCGCGTGACCCCGGAGCAGGTCGAGGCGATTCTGGCGGAGTACAAGTAAAATCTCCCGCAGAGGCGCGGAGAAAAGGAATACAATCATGACGAAGCTGGCGACAGGCGTGGCGTTTGCGGAGTTCGCGGACGCGGTGAAGGCGGCGGAGGCGACGGCGCCGAAGACGCGGATTTTTGTGGGGATGTCCACCTGCGGCGTGGCGTCCGGCGCCGGCCCGGTGTACGACGCGATTGCGGCGGAGCTGGCGGCGTCCGGCAACCCGGCCATCGAAGTGGTTAGGGCCGGCTGCGTCGGACTGTGCTATGCGGAGCCGACCGTCGAGGTCCAGGTTCCGGGCCGGCCGGTGGTGACGCTCGGCGGCGTGACGCCGGCGCGCGGCCGCGAACTGGTGAAGGAACTGGCGGTGGCCGCCGAACCCGCCAAGCCGCTCTCCGTCGGCGACGCGATTTTCAAGAAGCAGCTCCGCATCGCGCTGCGCAACTGCGGCCGGATCGATCCGGAAAAGATTGAGGACTACATCCGCAACGGCGGCTATGTGCAGCTTGCAAAAATTCTGGACGGCATGAAGCCGGAAGAGGTGATTGCCACGGTGAAGGCCTCCGGCCTGCGCGGCCGCGGCGGCGCCGGGTTCACGACCGGGCTCAAGTGGGAGTATGCCCGTGCGGCGGCCGCGGCGCCGAAGTACATCGTCTGCAACGCCGACGAGGGGGATCCGGGCGCGTTCATGGACCGTTCGGTGCTGGAGGGCGACCCGCACAGCGTGCTGGAGGCGATGACCGTCGCCGGCTACGCCATCGGCGCGCGCTACGGCTACATCTACTGCCGCGCGGAATATCCGCTGGCGGTGAAGCGCCTGGAGGTTGCGATTGCGCAGTCGCGGGCGCTGGGGCTGCTGGGCGAGAACATCCTGGGTAGCGGCTTCGCGTTCGACCTGGAGATCAAGCTCGGCGCCGGCGCGTTCGTCTGCGGCGAGGAGACGGCGCTGATCCACTCGATCGAGGGCAAGCGCGGCGAGCCGACGGTGAAGCCGCCGTTCCCCGCCGAGTCCGGCCTGTGGGGAAAATCCACCACGGTGAACAACGTGGAGACGCTGGCCTGCATCCAGCCGATCCTGGAGAAGGGCGCGGCCTGGTTCAAGGCAATCGGCACCCCGAAGTGCGCGGGCACCAAGGTGTTCGCGCTGGCGGGCGACGTGAAGAACGTCGGCCTGGCCGAGGTGCCGATGGGCACCACCATCCGCGAGGTGCTGGAGGAAATCGGCGGCGGCAGCCGCGACGGCAGGCCGCTGAAGGCGGTCCAGACCGGCGGCCCCTCCGGCGGCTGCATCCCGGCGGAAAAGTTCGACACCCCGATCGAGTATGACACGCTCGGCGCGCTCGGCTCAATCATGGGCAGCGGCGGCCTGATCGTCATGGGACAGAAGACCTCGATGGTCAAGATCGCGCACTACTACATGGAATTTTCCTGCGACGAGTCGTGCGGCAAGTGCACGCCGTGCCGCGTCGGCAACCGCCGCCTCTATGAAATTTTGGAACGCATCCTGGCGGGCAAGGGGAAGCCGGAAGATCTGCCCAAGCTCGAGGAGCTGGGCAATGTGATCAAGGACACCGCGCTGTGCGGCCTCGGCCAGACCTCGCCGAACCCGGTGCTCTCGACGCTGCGCTGGTTCCGTTCCGAGTACGAGGATTGCATCAAAAACGGCGGCGTGAAACCCCCGGTCTACACGGTCAACGACAAGTGCATCGGCTGCCGCGCCTGCGCCAAGGCCTGCCCGGTGCAGTGCATCGAGGGGGCGCTCAAGAAGAAGCATGTAATTGACCAGTCCAAGTGCATCCACTGCGGCGCCTGCGAGACGAAGTGCAGGTTCGGCGCGATTGACAGCGAGTGAGGACGGAAGAAGCCGTGTGACGGCCGGCCGGGTTGCTTTTCCTCGTCCGTCCGATCGGTCCAATCTGACCGATTACTCTTTTTAACATTTTGGAGATCATAAAGGAGTTCCTCTCATGCCTCTGGTAAATATCATCATCGACGGGGTGAAGACGCAGGTTTCGTCGGACTCCACGATTCTGGATGCGGCGCGGAAGGTGAACATCAACATCCCGACGCTGTGCCACCTGGAGCTGCACAACAAGGAGACGGTGAACCGCGTCGCCTCCTGCCGCATCTGCGTGGTCGAGGTCGAGGGGCGCCGGAACCTGGCCCCCGCGTGCAGCACGAAGGTGCAGAACGGCATGGTCATCCGCACGCACTCCCCGCGGGTGATCAAATCGCGCCGCGTGCTCATGCAGCTCCTGCTCTCCAACCATCCGAAAGACTGCCTGAACTGCTACGCCAGCGGCAACTGCGACCTGCAGACGCTGTCGAACGACATGCACACCGACTCGAACCGTTTCGAGGGCGCCCACTCCGACTTCATGGTGGAGACCTCCAGCGAGTCGATCGTGCGCGACCTCAACAAGTGCATCCGCTGCCGCCGCTGCGAGACGGCGTGCAACGACATGCAGACCGTCGGCGTCCTCTCAGGCGTCGGCCGCGGCTTCGACATGGTGGTCGGCCCCGCGTTCCACGCGCCGCTGGAGAAGACCCAGTGCGTGTTCTGCGGCCAGTGCGTGAAGGTGTGCCCGACGGGCGCGCTGATGGGCAAGTCGCACGTCGAGGAGGTCTGGAACGCGATCAACGACCCGGAAAAGGTCGTGGTCGTGCAGACCGCGCCGGCCGTGCGCGCCGCGCTGGGCGAGGAGTTCGGCATGGAGCCCGGCAAGTGCGTTACCGGAAGGATGGTGACCGGCCTGCGCCGCCTCGGGTTCAACCATGTGTTCGACACCAATTTTGCGGCGGACCTGACCATCGTCGAGGAGGCCACGGAGTTCATCCACCGCCTCAAGCACGGCGGCCGCCTGCCGATGCTGACCAGTTGCTGCCCGGCGTGGGTCAAGTTCTTCGAGCACCAGTTTCAGGATCTGCTGGACGTGCCGTCCACCTGCAAGAGCCCGCATGAGATGTTCGGCGCCATCACCAAGACCTACTGGGCGGAGAAGATGAAGATCGATCCGGCCAAGATCGTGGTCGTCTCCATCATGCCCTGCCTCTCGAAGAAATACGAGGCCTCCCGCAAGGAGCTTTCCTCCAGCGGCCACCAGGACGTGGACTACGTGCTCTCCACCCGCGAGCTCGGGCGGATGCTGCGCGAGGCGGGCGTGGATTTCCAGAGCCTGCCCGACGGCGAGTTTGACAACCCGCTCGGCTTCAGCTCCGGCGGTGCCGACATCTTCGCGGTGTCCGGCGGTGTCTGCGAGGCGGCGCTGCGCATGGCGGCGGAGGTCATTTCCGGCAAGGAGCTGGACAGCGTGGACTTCGAGGAGGTTCGCGGCACGAAGGGGCTCCGGCACGCGCACGTCGAGATTGCCGGGATGGAAGTCAATGTGGCGATTGCCTGCGGCCTCGGCCACGCGCGGCGCTTGCTGGAGGAGGTCCGCGCCGGCAAGAGCCATTACCACTTGATCGAGATCATGGCCTGCCCCGGCGGCTGCATCTGCGGCGGCGGTCAGCCGTTCGTGGATTCCCGCGAGGAGATTGAGGTGATGAAGAAGCGCGCCCAGGCGATTTACGCCGAGGACGCCGGCAAGGAGATCCGCTCGTCGCACAAGAACCCGTACATCCAGGAACTCTACAAGGAGTTTCTCGGGGAGGCGTACGGCGAGAAAGCGCACAAGCTGCTGCACACCGGCTACACGTCCCGCGAGAAGCTGTGACCGCGGCTGCCGGCGCTCCACGGCCGGCATGATTCTCCACTCTCGCTTTACAAAGAAATGACGGCGGACTCCGCAACCCGTGGAGCCCGCCGTTGTCTCAGTGGAGGTGCGCCCCCTGCGCGTGTCTTTGGAATGCCGCCTTGCGGGTGCTACATTGACATATGTTTTTTGTGGATTTTCACTCTGAATGAAAAAATGTGCTTCCCAAGCGAGGTGAAACATGAGAAGTCTGGCGCGCGTTGGAATGTATGCCGGATTGGTTGCCATGGCGCTTGTCGGGATGCGTGCGGCGGCCGAAACGGTACCAGCGGCCGAGCTGAAACCGGCGATCGCCATCAAGCTTGAGGACTGCGACGGCGACGGCAAGATCACGCTGGACGATTTTTTGAAGAACGCGCCCGCGGAGGATGCGGTCGTGCAGGCGTTGAAGAAAACGTCCGTGGAGTATGCGACCGAGCAGGCGTTTCTGACTGCAGAGTTCAAGCGGCTGGATGCGGACAAGAACGGCGAGTTGACGGTGGCGGAGTTCATCAAGGGGAACGCCGTGGCACCGAAGGTGGAAATCTGTCCGATGCCCGAAAAGGCTGCCGCCGCCACGCCCGCCATCAAGGCCAGCCCGGAAGTGTGCGGGGCTTATGTCCGGACGCTGGAGATCGGCAAGGGTGAATTCCAGCAACTTTCCGCGGTCGCCATCGACGGCAAAGGGAGTCTGTATGGCTCCGGTGCCAGCAGGAAGATCTTTTCCGGCACGGTGAAGGCTTTCTCCGGCGAGGGCAAGCTTCTGCAGGGCTACGATGTGGCGAACGACGCCACCGGCGTGGCCGTGGACGGCAGCGGCTGCATCTATGTGGCCGGGCGGGGGAAGACGGGTTTTGTGGTCGAGAAGCTGACGCCGGCGGCGGACAAGCCGGCCACGCATGACACTTGGACGCTGGACAAGGCAGTGAAGAACGTTGCCTCCATGCGCCTGTACAAGGACACGCTGCTGATTGCCGATGCCGGCGGCTGCATCCACAAGGTGAGCGCGGCGGATGGCAAATATCTCGGTGCCGTCGGCGGCGGGAAGCCCGGCTCGGTGCGGATCAACACCTGCTGCGGCATCCTGGGGTTTGATGTGGACGCGACCGGGCGGCTTTTCATCGGCAACCTCGGCCAGCACCGCGTCACGGCCTGCGAACTGGACAACAGCAAGGTCGTGCATTTCGGCAAGCCCGGCGAAAGCGACGCGGATTTCTGCGGCTGCTGCAACCCGGTGTGCGTGGCCGTCATGGCGGACGGAAAAATCGTGACATCCGAGAAGACGATCCCCCGCATCAAGGTTTATGCGGCGGACGGCAAGACGCTGCTGGCGCTGATTGCCGGCAAGGAGTTCCGCGCGGACTGTTCCGAGCTGGCGCTGGTGGTGGACGCCAAGGGCGTGATCTATGCGGCCGATGGTGATTCGAAGAGCATCAAAGTGTTTGCACCCAAGTAAAAGCGGCCGGCGGTGATGCTTTGATGATTGGTTATGCGGCATCCGCGGCGGAGCGGCCTGTTTTATCTGCGCTGTCACCGGAAAACGACAAAAGGATCGGCGGGAAAATGAGCTTGAAATCCATTCTGGCGGTCGGGGTTTTGGCGGTGGCGGCGGTTGGCTGCGTTTCGGGGAAGGCGCCTGCCGTTTCCCTCAAGGGCGCGCCGGTGACGTTGAAGATCGGGGTGATCGACCCCCTGTGCAAGGCATCGGCCTGTTCCTGCGTGTCGGATGCGGCCATCCGCGCCTTTGAAGGGATGACGGCAAAGGTCGCCGCGGAGACGGGCATCGTTCTGGAAATGGAATATTTCGAGGATCCGCAACTGCTGGACCGCGCGCTGCAGAAGGGGCTGCTCGACGGCATGATCGGCAAGTACACGACGTGCGGCCGGTTTGCGCATGAAGCCAAGCGCGAGTTCGAGCGGCTTGCCGACATCACCAAACCGACGGGCGAGGCTGGCCTGCGCGGTGTCTTCATCACGTTCAAGGACAGTCCGGTGAAACGGCTTGAAGACATTCCGGGCCATGTGCTTGGCCTTGGCGTCAAGGAGGACACGGAGAAGTGCGCGGTGCCGCTGGCGATGCTGAAGAAGCACGGGATTGCGGTGTCCGCAGAGAAGCAGGCGGAATTCTTCGACTGCAAGAGCGCCGCGCTGGCGCTGATGGAGAACCGGGCGGATGTCGCGGTGATCAGCGACTACGCGTTGGAGTACGGCTGCATCGTGGTGGTCGGCGACCCGAAGGATTTCCATGTGATCGCCACAACCGAGGGGAGCCTGCCGTTCACCACCTTCATGGTGGACAAGAAAAAGGTTCCGGCGGAGCTGCGCGCTCGACTGGCGGCGGAGCTGCTGACCATGACCGGGGCGAACGTGCCACAGGATCTTTTCACCAAGGGCTGGGTGAAGCCGGTCCGCTGGCCCGCGGACACGCCGAAGCCGTGGTGACGTTTTTTCGGCGTGTTTGCCGGCGGCAAAAACCGGTTGAAAATTGAACCGCAGATGTAACCTAAACAAGGAGATGGGAAAATGAGTGCGAGCTGGTCGAAAATGACGATGGTGGCCGGAGCGGCCGTGTTGATGTCCGCGTTGGCCGTCCAGGCGAAGGAAGTGCCCACGCTGGACGTGGTCGGCGAGATCAAGGCCGGGGCGCAGGCAATCTGCGGCGGCGACAAAAACTTCGTTTATGCCGCCAACGGCACGGAAGTGACGAAATACGACAGCAAGGGCGAGAAATCCAAGAGCTGGCCGCTGCCGTCCACCATCTCCGGCGTGGAGGGGGTTGCCGTGGACGAGACCGGCGTCATCTTTGTCGGCGGTAAAATCGAGGGCGGGCTTGGCGTAATCCGGCTGGCGGACACGGAGACCAAGGCGGTGGAGGCATCCTGGAAGCTGGAGGGCGCCCAGGGCCTCACCGGCATGAAGGCGCGCAAGGGCAACGTCTATGTGGCCGACTCGAAGGGGCGCTGCATCCGCGTCCTCGACACCAAGACCGGCAAAATCAAGTTCATCGGCGCCGACAAGAACGGGCGCACAAACGGCATGCTTGCCACCTGCTGCGGCATCCTGGACTTCGACATCAACAAAAAAGGGCAGCTAGTGATTGCCAACCTGGGGCAGTTCCGGGTGACCACATGCTCCGCAACCGGCACCGGACCGTCGGCATGGGGCGAGGGCGGGACGAAGCGGCCGGAACAGTTCTGCGGCTGCTGCAACCCCGTCAGCGTCGCCGTGATGCCGGATGAGAGCATTGTGACGGCGGAAAAGACCATTCCCCGCGTCAAGGTGTATGCTCCGGGCGGCCGGAAACTGCTGGCCATGACCTCGGAGGATTCGATGCCCAAGGGATGCGGCGCCCTTCCGGTCGTGACCGATGCCGAAGGCGACATCTACATGCTTTTTTCCGGCACGGTCAAGGTCTTCAGGCTTCCCGATAGCGCAAAGAAGAAATAAGGGAATGCATTCATGATAGACCGGCGCACGTTTTTCAAAACTGCCGGCCGGTGCGCCGTGCTGGCGGCGCTGGCCGGTGGCGGCGCACTGCTGCTGAGGCGGTCGGCGCGCGCCGGTGTTCCCCAGATTGATCCGGCGAAATGCAAGAGCTGCGGCGGCTGCTCCACGCTCTGCGTCCTGAAGCCGTCCGCCGTCAAGGCCGTGAACAACTTCAAGGAATGCGGCTACTGCGTGAACTGCTACGGTCAGGTGCAGGACGACACGAAGACGAAGGTCTGTCCGGTGGATGCGGTCCAGCGCCGCCAGATCAGCGAATTCGAGTTTGAGTACACGATTGACGAGGCGAAGTGCATCGGTTGCGGTGCCTGTGTGAAGCGCTGCCGGGAGCACGGCAACAAGTCGCTCTCCCTCCAGGTCCGCGGAACACGCTGCAGGGAGTGCAACCGGTGCGGGATTGTCGCCCGATGCCCGCATGCGGCAATTGGTACCGCGGAGTGGAAAGCATGAAACGGACGGTCTGCTTAGCCCGGTTCGTGCCGTTTTTCCGTCCATGCGGCCTTGTGCTGGCCGCGGCTTTTTTGTTTCTGCTTTCGTCGGGCTTCGCGCATGCAGAGGATGCCGCCGCGGGTGCGGACTCCGCAACGGCCGTTTCGGCCGCTGCCGCAGAAAACGTATCCGCGCCGGATGCCGCTTCCGCTCCCCGGGAAGTGGAGGCGCCTCCCGCCGTATCCTGTGATCCGGTGCCGGCGGATTTCACGCCCTACGAGCGTCCGGGCATGGTGGCCTCGCCGTTCCGCGCCTGGACGCTGCGGGTTGCGGACATCGGCGTGTTCTGCGGGCTGCTGGCCGTCGGGACGTGGGTGGTGCTCACCCGCCGCCGCCGGGTCTGGTTTTTCGGGCTGCTGCTGGTCTCGGCCGCCTATCTCGGCTTTTTCCGGCACGGCTGCATCTGTTCCGTCGGCTCCATCGGCAATGTCGCGCAGGCGGTCTCCCTGGAGGCGAAGGCGGTCCTGAATCCGCCACCGGGCGGCATCATCGTGCCGGCTGCGCCGCTGCGTGTCGGCGCAAACGGCATTCTGGAACCGGCGCCCGCCGCGGAAGAGACGCCGGCTCCGCCGCCGTGCCGGAACGGCATTCTTTCCATGGAGGCGGTCGTCTTCTTCATCCTGCCGCTGCTGCTGGCGCTGGCCTGCGGCCGCGTGTTCTGCGGCACGACCTGTCCGCTCGGGGCGGTCCAGCATTTCCTGGCACGGAAGTCGCAGCGCGTCCCGCGGCCCTTGGACCGCGTGCTGTGTCTCGGGCCGTGGCTGATGCTCGGCTGGGCGCTGGTTTCCGCGTGGGCCTGGCTCGGATTCCCCATCTGCCGGATGGATCCGTTCATCCCGCTGTTCCGGCTGGCCGAGCGCAGCCCCGTGGTTTGGGCCTGCACCGGCGGTGCGTTGTTGCTGTGCGTGTTCGTGGCGCGCCCGTACTGCCGCTGGGTCTGTCCTTACGGCGTGCTGCTGAACCTCGTGTCGCGCCTGGCGCTGCGGCCGCGCACGCTGGACGCCGCCCGGTGCGTGCGCTGCGGCCGATGTGTCAAGCGCTGCCCCGTGGACGCCATCACGGTCCCGCCCTCCGGCGCGCCGGAGAAGCCGGTGCTGGACGCCGCCGCCTGCGTCCAGTGCGGCCGCTGCAACCGCGTCTGCGGCAAACACGCCATCCAATGACATTCAACGTACCCATGTCCAAGCATATCCAAGGCGGAATTTTCTTCCTGCTTTTCCTGGGGGGAACGGTGCCGGCGTCGGTGCAGCTTCCGGACTCCCTGACCGCCGAGGGGATTCCGGCGCTGTCTGCGGCATTGAAGGCGGAAGCAGGGAGCTACATGGAGTTCCGCGGCGCGCTCTTCCAGGGGTGGCACCCGGAGCGGCGTGAGATGCTGCTCTGCACGCGCTTTGCCGACACCCTGCAGCTGCATGAGGTGCGGATGCCGGGGGGCGCCCGGCGCCAGCTCACCTTCACGCCTGAACCGGTCGGCGGTGCCTGCTGGCAGCCGCGGCAGGCGCGCTACATCCTCTTCACGCAGGACGCCGCCGGCGGCGAGTTCAACCAGTTCTACCGGCTCGACCCCGGCGCCGGCCGCATCACGCTGCTGACGGACGGCAAGTCCCGCAACGGCAGCCCCTGTTTCATGCGGGACGGCAGCCTGCTCGCCTACACCTCGACGCGGCGCAACGGCAAGGACGGCGACCTCTATGCGATGGATCCCGCCAACCCCGCGACCGACCGGATGCTCTGCGAGCTTCCCGGCGGCGGCTGGCATGTGGCCGACTGGTCCCGCGACGGGAGCCGCCTCCTGCTTCTCGAATATCTCTCCGCCAACCAGAGCCGCGTGTACCTCTTCGACCGGGCGTCCGGCGTCCGGACCCTGCTGACGCCCGATGGCAGGGAGCCCGTCGCCTATGGCGGCGCCAAGTTCTCCCGCGACGGGAAGAGCGTGTTCCTGTCGGCCGACCGGGACTCCGAATTCACGCGCCTGATGCGGATGGATCTGGAGACGCGCAAGCCAGTCCCGTTCGGGCCGCAGATCCCGTGGGATGTCGAGGCGTTCGAGCTTTCCCCGGACGGCAGGCTCATCGCCTGCGTCACCAACGAGGACGGCGCCAGCCGCCTGCGCCTGCTCGACGCGGACAGCGGCAGGGAGCGGCGGCGGCCGGAGCTTCCGCTGGGGGTCCTGTCCCAGCTGGCCTGGCATGAGAACAGCCGCGACCTCGCCTTCAGCCTCAGCTCCGCCCGCTCGCCGCTGGACGTCTATTCCGTCGACGTCCGGCGCGGCGCCCTCACCCGCTGGACCGAAAGCGAGACGGGCGGCATGGACACCGCCGGCTTCTCCGAGCCGGAGCTGATCCGGCTGAAGAGCTTCGACGGCCTGACGATTTCCGGGTTCCTCTACCGCCCGGACCCGCGGAAATTCCCCGGCAAGCGTCCCGTGATCGTCTCCCTGCACGGCGGACCGGAAGGCCAGTCGCGCCCCACCTTCCAGGGACGCTACAACTATTACCTGAACGAGCTCGGCGTGGCGCTGTTCTACCCCAACATCCGCGGATCCAGCGGCTACGGCAAGCGTTTCCTCGCGCTCGACAACGGGTTCCTGCGCGAGGATTCGGTCCGCGATGCGGGCGCGGTGCTCGACTGGATCCCCACGGACCCCGGCCTCGACGCCGGCCGGGTCGCGGTGATGGGCGGCAGCTATGGCGGCTACATGACGCTCGCCTGCATGACGCACTACGGCGACCGCCTCCGCTGCGGCATCGACAGCGTCGGCATCTCGAATTTCCTGAGCTTCCTCAAAAACACCCAGGACTACCGCCGCGACCTGCGCCGCGTCGAGTACGGCGACGAGCGCGACCCCGCCATGGCGGAGTTCCTCCAGCGCATCTCGCCGCTGACCAACGCGGCAAAAATCAGCAAACCGCTTTTCGTGGTACAGGGGAAAAACGACCCGCGTGTGCCGGTGACCGAGGCGGAGCAGATGGTCAAGGCCATCCGCGACCGCAACGGCGCGGTCTGGTACCTGATGGCCAAGGACGAAGGTCATGGCTTCAAAAAGAAGAAGAACGCCGACTTCCAGTTCCTTGCCGCCATCCAATTCTTCCTAACCTACCTGTTGGAGTCAAAAGCATGATGCCGATTCGCCAGACTCTCGCTGCCGCCTCCGTTGCGGTTGCCGCCGCCGTTTCCGCTTGGGGCGCCGAGGGGGCCACCCCCGCCGCACCCGCCCCGGCGAAGGAGGCCGCCGCCGCTCCCGCCGCGCCGGAAACGCTGACCGCCGCCGGGTTGCCGTCCGACTGGATCCAAGGCGCGCCGGTGCGCGCGTTCGAACCGGGCAAACTCTACGTCTTCGAGTTCTGGGCGACCTGGTGCGGCCCGTGCCTGGCGATGATCCCGCACATGAACGACATGCACCAGAAGCTCAAGGACGACAAGGAGGTCGTGATCGTCGGCGTGAACGTGTACGACAAGACGCCGGCGGGCAAGCTCGCGGAGTTTCTCGCCAACCGTCCGGTCCGCCCCGCCTACGCCATCGCGGCCGACCGCGGTGAGCTGGCCACCGAGAAAAACTGGCTCAAGCCGCTGGGCGTGACGGGGATTCCGTTTGCCGTCGCGCTGAAGGATGGGAAAATCCTCTGGAAGGGGCATCCGCAGGGGCTCTCGGCGGAGCTGATTGCGCGCATGGCCAAACCCGGCTTCTCGCCAGTCGCGGAGGACGCCGCCCGCGTCGCGGCCGAGGCCGCCAAAAAAGAGCGCCGGAAGCTGGCCCTGGAAGTGCGCCAGCTACTCCGGGACGGCAGGAATGCGGAGGCGGACGCGCTCATCAACCGCATCGCCGATGATCCCGCCGCCGACAAAGAGCTGCGCTCTTCCGTGCTGGAAGCTCCGTTCCTTCCCCGGCTGCTGGGGGGGGATCCGGCTGCCGCGCAGCAGGCGCTGCGGCGGATGGCGGATCTGATGAAGGATGACAAGTACGCCCAGATCCGCGTGGCGCACTGCATTCTCACCACGGACGAGTTGGCGGTGAAGGACAAGGATCTCAAACTGGCCATTGCCTGTCTGGAACGTTTCATGACGTTGTGCGGAAAGGTGGAGTCTTCTCCGCTGGCACGGATTGCCGAAGCCAAGCTTATGATGGGGGACGCCGCGGGGGCCGTAGCCGCACAGGAGAAAGCCGTGCGCCTCCACTCGGCCGCTCGTGCCCTCGTCAAGCTCGAGGGTGAGCCGGCGCTGGACGCCTTCCTCGCCTCGCTCCCCGTCGTCCCGGCATCGAAGCCAGAAGCCGCAGCGGAGGCGACTCCGCCGTCCCCCGCCAAGTCATCGGCACCCGCCGCCTCTCCGGCCGCGCCCGCCCCTGACGCCGCCCTGCCGGCCGTCGGCGAACCGCTGTCCGCCTTGTTGCTGGCGCGCCTCGACTGGCTTCGGGGGGCTCCCGTGGCCGCCTGGGAGCCGGGCAAGGTTTATATCCTCGACCTCTGGATCGCCCCCGCCCCCGGCCCGGCCGACTTTGACCAGAAGACGCGCGGTCCGCTGGGGCAGGCAAGAAAGCGGCTCGGCAAGCTTCTGGGAGATCCGGCGTTCCGTCCGGTCGTGGTGGTGCTCGGCGGCGCCGATGCCCGCGCCCGCGCCGCGGAAGTGCTCAAACGTCCGGCATTCCGCACCCCGCATCCGGTCGTGCTCGACGACGGCACCGTCATGGGGTGGATGCAGGCGCTGAAGATCCGCACGCTGCCCGCCTGTCTGTTCGTGAGGGATGGCCGCCTACTGTGGGCGGGGGAGGCCGGCGACCTCGACCCCTACTCCATCGGCCCCATGCTGCGTCCGGATTATGACTTTGGGAAAGCGGCGGCCGCGACTGCGGCCCGGAAGGAAACAGCCAAGGCGGTCTGGACGCGGCTGAAGGAGGCCAGGGAACTTGACCAGGCCAAACAGTTCGATGAGGAGGAAGCGGTCTACAAGGAACTTGCCGCCACGCCGGATCTCTCCTCCGGGCTTGGCATGATGCTGGCCGAGGCGCGCTTCAGTCTGGCCTTCCATCGTGGGGGAGCCGCCTCCGGGCTGGCCGTCCTGCAGGAGGTGTTCGACAAATACCCGCAGGACGGCTACGTGGCCGACCGCGTCTTTAAATATGCATCTGACTTGGAGATGATGAAGGAGGTCGGCCGTCCGCTGGCCATCCGCGCCGCCATTGCCATGGCCGAGGCGCATGCGGATGACCCCGACTACGTGGCCGCCTGCTGGGGCTCCTGCGTCGGTCCAATCCGGGAGAAGGGTGGCGACAAGATTGGTGCCGGCGAGGCCTACCGGAAGGGACTGGCCTGCTCCTCCGCGTGCCGCCGTCTGCAGGAACTGCGGGCGCTGGCCGCGCAACCCGTGCCGCCGTCCAAATGAGCAGCGTTGCTGAAACCGGCATGCACGGGCCTGCCACACTTGAACCGGTCGGCGTTTTCCACTGCCGGGAAACTTGGCCGTACGACGTGCCGCGCCAGGCCTCGCTCGCCGGCGGCAATCCCGGCGAGATCCGCTTGGAGCCGGGCCGCGGCTTCGAGCAGGCGCTGACGGGGCTGGAGGGGTTCTCCCACATCTGGATCGTCTACCTCTTCCACCACAACCGGCATTGGAAGCCGATGGTGCAGCCGCCGCGCGGGGAGCAGGGGAAGGTCGGCGTTTTCGCCACGCGCGCACCGTACCGCCCGAACCCCGTCGGCCTGAGCTGTGTCGAGCTGGCGGCGGTGCGCGGGCTCTCCGTCTGGGTGCGCGGCCATGACCTGCTGGACGGCACGCCGGTGCTCGACCTCAAGCCGTACCTGCCGTACTCCGACAGCGTCCCGGAGGCGCGCACCGGCTGGGTCGAGCATGCGGCCACCGCGGAGCATGCGGTCGCGTTCGCCCCCGAGGCGGCGGCGCAGCTGGGCTGGCTTGCGGAGAACGGCGGCCCGCGCCTGGAGGCATTTCTCCGGCAGCAGCTCCGGGAACGTCCGGGCGACGGCCGCCGCAAGCGCGTGCGCCTTTTGGAGGACGGCCGCCGAGAGATCGCCTACCGCACCTGGCGCGCGGAGTTCGCCATCGCGGAGGCCGGCGCGGCGGTGACAGTGCTCCGCATCCGCTCCGGCTACACGCCCGGCGAGCTCGCCCCCGGCGCGGAGGACACGTACGCCGACAAGCCGCTCCACCGCGCCTTCGCCGCCCGCTTTTCCTGATTTTCTTCCGGCCGCTTGCATTGTCCATCTGCTTGGCTAAATTGCCAAATATGAAAACAAAGGCAAAGACATTGCCGGCCAAGCCGGTGCCGGTGCCGGCGCGCTACCGGGCGCGGGCGGAGATCGTCAAGGCGCTGGGGCATCCGACGCGGCTGATGATGGTGGACCGGCTGGCGGCGGGCGAGTGCTGCGTCTGCGAACTCCAGAAGCTCGCCGGAGCAGACATGTCGACGGTTTCGAAGCATCTGGCCGTGCTGAAGCGGGCGGGCATCCTGGAGAACGAGAAGCGCGGACTGAAGGTGTTTTACCGGCTGAGCTGCCCGTGCCTCACTGATTTTTTCGGCTGCATCGAGGGCGTGCTCCGCAAGCGTGCTGGAAGGCTGGCTGCGGAACTTTGACGAGGGTGGTCGCCGATGGCGGAGGGAAAGAAAAATCCGGTCATTCAGGGCGCTGTCTTCCTGCTCTTCGTGCTTCTCGTGGCGGGCTTGGCCTGGCTGGCGGCGGGGAAGGGCGGGGCGGGGAGTCCGGCGCCTGCGGCGTCCGCGCCGCGGCCGAAGCTGATGCTGCTGGATGAGGGCGGTTGCCTGGGGTGCATGCTCAAAAAAGGGTTGCTGGCGGAGCTGGCAGCGGCGTATCCGGGGCGGCTGTCGTTCGATTATGTAAACGTGAAGACGGAGCGGAAAAAGACGGAGCGCTATGGAGTCCGCAACGTGCCGGCGCAGATTGGGTTTGACGCGGCGGGGCGGGAGCTGTTCCTGCACGAGGGCGCGCTCACGGCGGCGGAGGTCGCGGCGAATTTTCTGGCGGCGGGGATTGATCTTTCCCGCGCCCCGTCTCCGGTAGTGACGAAAACCATGCCGCCCGGCGGCGGAAAAGGGTTGTGACAACGATGCTGGACGGGACGCTGACAACACTTTCCGGGGTGATCGACGCGGCGGCGGCGCATCCGCTGCCGGCGCTTGGCGCGGCGTTTGTCTGGGGCGTGGCGAGCGTGGTGCTGAGCCCGTGCCATCTGGCGGGGATTCCGCTGCTGGTGGGGTTCATCAGCTCGCGCGGGAAATTGGGGGCGGGGCGGACCTGGCTGCTGTCGGGAGTTTTCGCCACCGGAGTTTTGATTACGGTGGTGCTCGTCGGCTTTGCGACCTGGGCGGCGGGGCGGATTCTGGGGGACGTGGGCGGCTGGATGAACTACGCCATGGCGGCGGTCTTCATCGGAGTGGGGCTGTACCTGCTCGACGCGGTGCGGGTGCCGTGGAGCGTGCCGGATCAGGCCGGACTGGCGCGGAAAGGCGGGCTGTGGCCGGCGCTGCTGCTGGGGCTGGTGTTTGGGCTGGCGCTGGGGCCGTGCACCTTCGCGTACATGGCGCCGGTGCTCGGCGTGGTGTTCAAGTCGGCGGCGCGGGCGCCGCTGCTGAGCGCGGGGCTGCTGGCTGTGTTCGCGGCGGCGCATTGCGGCGTGATTGCGGTCGCCGGGGCGTCCGCCGGGCTGGTGCAGAGGGCGCTGGACTGGCACGACGCGTCGCACGGGGCGAAGCTGCTGAAAAAAGCGTGCGGCGTGCTGGTCATCGCCGCGGCGTTGTATCTGATTTACAAGGCTTGAAAGACGGAAAAACGGAAGAGCGAAAAAAGGAGAAGCGAACCATGGCGGTCAAAATTCAGGTGCTGGGCACGGGGTGCGCGAAGTGCGCGGATCTGGCAAGGAATGCGGAGTCCGCGGCAAAGGCGCTCGGCATCGCGTACGAGCTGGAGAAGGTGACGGATGTGCAGAAGATCATGCTGTTCGGCGTGATGTCGACGCCGGGGCTGGTGGTGGACGGCAAAGTCGTTTCGTCGGGGAAAGTCCTTTCGCCGGAAGAGATCAAGGCAATTCTGAATCCGTCCTGCGCGGCCTCTGCGGCGGAGTCCATCCCGTCCGGTTGCGGATGTGCCGGGGGTGGCGTAGCGAAGGCGGGCGCGCAGGCATGTGCCTGCACGACGCAGGGTGGAGGATGCTGCGGCCGCGGCGGCCGCGGGGCGATGCTCAGGCTCTGGCTGTTTCCGCTGCTGGCCGTCGCCGTTGCCGGCCTGCTGTGGCTGAAGTCGAAGAACGAGGCGAAGGCGGAACCGGCTAGGCCGGCGGCCGGCGTGCCCGCAAAGAGCGAGATGCGGCCGGTGCAGGTGAAGCCGCTGCCGAAGCTGGTCGATCTCGGGGCCGTCGGCTGCAAGCCGTGCAAGATCATGGACGGCGTGCTGGAGGAGCTGCGCAAGGAATACACCGGCAAACTGGCGGTCGAGTTTATCAACGTGCGGACGGAGGAGGCGAAGGCGGATGCGTACAAGATCAACCTCATCCCGACGCAGGTCTGGCTCGACGCCTCCGGCAAGGAGCTGTTCCGGCACGAGGGCGTGATGTCGGCGGCGGACATCGTGGCGAAATTCAAGGAGCTGGGGATTGACCTCGGAAGGCCCGCCGCAACGCCCGCCGCAACGCCTGCGGCGGCTGGCGCGGAGGAGATTTGTCCGCCGCCCGTCTCCGGCAGTGGCAGCGGATGCTGCCCGTAGTAGAAAAAGGAGGGGAGCATGGACAACAAGCTTAAAATCCTCTTTCTTTGCACGGGCAACTCCTGCCGCAGCCAGATGGCGGAGGGGTGGGCGCGGGCACTGAAGTCTGACTGCATCGAGGCATACTCCGCCGGCATCGAGACGCACGGGATGAACCCGCTGGCGGTCCGGGTCATGGCGGAGGCGGGCGTGGACATTTCCTGCCAGCGCTCGAAGCATGTGGACGAGCTGAAGGATGTGGCGCTGGATTATGTGGTGACGGTTTGCGACAACGCGGCGGCAAGCTGTCCGCTCTTTCCCGGCAAGGCGAAGGTGGTCCGCCACAGTTTCGACGACCCGCCCCGGCTGGCGAAATCCGCCGCGACGGAGGAGGAGGCGCTCACGCACTACCGCCGCGTGCGGGACGAGATCCGTGCATTCGTGGAAACGCTGCCGGAGCGCCTGCGGTCGTAAACATCGGCTGTCAACATCCATCGCGCCCGTTGCCGCCTGCCGCAGGAGGCGGTTGTTACTGTTCAGGTCCAGGCAAAGGCCATGCCCCTTCGTTCTGCTGTGGCAATGCAGATACGGGCAAGCAAACGCAACAAGAATGAACGAGGAGGTTTAACAATCATGGAACGCATTGCGCGAAAGCTTTCATTTCTCGACCGCTGGCTGACGCTATGGATTTTTGTTGCCATGGGGCTTGGGGTTGGGCTGGGTTACTTCACGCCCGGGTTCGGTTCCTGGATTGGCGGGCTGCACCCGGAAGGCTCCCAGACCAGCATTCCCATCGCCATAGGTTTGATCTTGATGATGATTCCGCCGCTGGCCAAGGTGAAGTATGAAGAACTGGGCCGGGTCTTCCGCGACTGGCGGATACTTGGATTGTCGCTGGTGCAAAACTGGATCATCGGTCCGCTGCTGATGTTCGCGCTGGCGCTGCTGTTCCTGCGGGGGCAGCCGGAATTCATGGTCGGCCTGATCCTGATCGGCCTGGCGCGCTGCATTGCCATGGTGATCGTGTGGAACGACCTGGCCAAGGGCGATCCGGAGTATGCCGCCGGATTGGTCGCGTTCAACAGTATCTTCCAGGTGCTGTTCTACAGCGTGTTTGCATACCTGTTTGTGACCGTATTGCCGCCGCTGTTCGGCCTCGAATCGCGCGAGGTGGGCGTGCGCATGGGCCAGGTCGCGGAGAGCGTGTTCATTTACCTCGGCATTCCCTTTCTCATCGGCATGCTGACACGCTTCGTGCTGGTGAAGGCGCGCGGCAAGGCCTGGTACCATGGCACGTTCATCCCCATGATCTCACCCCTGACGCTGGTGGCCCTGCTGTTCACGATTGTCGTCATGTTTTCCATGCAGGGAGGGCGGATTATCCGGGAGCCGGGGCAGGTGCTGCTGATTGCCGTGCCGCTGCTCATCTATTTCGTGGTCATGTTCCTGCTGTCCTTCTGGATGAGCCGCAAGGCCGGGGCCGACTACGGCAAGACGGTGACCCTGTCATTCACGGCCGCCAGCAATAATTTCGAACTGGCGATCGCCGTCGCTGTCGGCATTTTTGGCATCAATCACGGAGCCGCATTCGCCGCGGTGATTGGGCCGTTGGTTGAAGTGCCGGTCATGCTCGGACTCGTACATGTGGCGATGCGTTTCAGGCGGACGCTTTTCAAGCAAAATTCATGACACCTGAGGCTGATCTAGGACGCCTTGGCAACCCGTGTTGCATCGCTTGGCCGCACGCGCATCAGCGCTTTCTGAACCATTGAGTCACCCGCACAAAACGAGATGAAAAATGAGCGCGACATGCTGCACAAACTGGCTGGCTGAGTGGACGGCCTACTCGCTGATCGGCGTGGAGAAGGGGACGCGCCTGGGGGAGGCCGTCTGCTTTTTTGTCTATGACGTGCCCAAGGTGCTGCTGCTGCTGGTGCTGGTGGTGTTCGCCGTCGGCGTCGTGCGTTCCTTCTTCACGCCGGAGCGGACGCGGCGGCTGCTTGCCGGTCGCAACGAGTTCGGCGGCAACGTGCTGGCATCGCTGCTGGGGGTAGTGACGCCGTTCTGCTCCTGTTCCGCGGTGCCGCTGTTCATCGGCTTTGTGACGGCGGGGGTGCCCCTGGGGGTGACCTTCTCCTTCCTGATCGCTTCGCCGATGATCAACGAGATCGCGCTGGTGCTGCTGTTCGGGATGTTCGGCTGGAAGGTCGCGCTGCTCTATGCGGGGACGGGGCTGCTGATCGCCATTTTCGCCGGCTGGATCATCGGCCGGCTGAAGCTGGAGAAATGGGTGGAGCCGTGGGTGTACGCCTCGCAGGCCGCGTCCGGCGCGGGCTCCGCGGAGGAACGTCTGTCCTGGCCAGCCCGTTTCCGCTGCGGCGGGAAGGCCGTGATGGAAATTGTCGGCAAGGTCTGGCTCTACGTCGTGCTCGGTATCGCCGTCGGCGCCGGCATCCACGGCTATGTGCCGCAGGACGCGATGGCCTCCATCATGGGGCGCGGCGCCTGGTGGTCGGTGCCCGCCGCCGTGCTGCTGGGGGTGCCGATGTACTCCAATGCCGCCGGCATCATCCCGGTGGTGCAGGCGCTGCTGGGCAAGGGGGCGGCGCTGGGAACGGTGCTGGCGTTCATGATGGCGGTGATCGGCCTGTCGCTGCCGGAGGCCGTCATCCTGCGCAAGGTGCTGACATTGCGCCTGCTGGCCGTTTTCTTCGGCATCGTCGCAGTGGGCATCATGGCGGTCGGCTTTCTCTTTAATTTTCTGCTGTGACGCCGTCGGCGCCGGGCGCCCTTCGCGTGAGGGATTTTCGCGTCCGGCACCCGTCCGCCGGCGTTTTTTCCATTGAATGCGCGCCGTGTTTTGTATTCACGGGTTGATTTTTTCGGCGGACGCATATAATTATAGGCGTGGCGGGGGGGGGGATGCGGCTGGGCCGCGAAGGGATATGCAACATGAAGGAACCTGCTGCCAAAATAGTGGTGAACCCGGAAGAACGTGAGGCCGCCGCCGGCCTCATCCGGGCCATGTCCATGATTTACAACCTGTGCCTTTCCTACGGCTTCGAGCATCCCGTGGTGGTGCGTTCAACTCAGGAACACATCGCGCGGTTTTCGGAGTTTTTGGGGAAGCATGGCGAATTCACGGTCTTCTTCATCCACGGGCGCGCCTGGTGGGAAGCCGTTTCGATGGAGGACGGGAACCTGATGGTTTCCCGCTTGGCGCAGTGTTTCTCGGAAAAGCGGGTTTCCGGGCTGACGCTGACGGCGGGCGTGACGGGGGAGGATTTGCGCCGGCTTTTTAATTGCCTGGGGCGCGACGGCGGGAGCCGCATCTTTGACATCGGCTTGCAGGCGATGCTCGAAGAAGCCGGTGCCAAGAACATCCGGGAGCGGAAGGAAAAGATTGTAATTGTAGGGCAGGCTCCCAAGCTCATACCGATATCGAAGTCACCGCGGGACGAAGGGATTTCCGCCACCGGCACCGACAGCCCCGTGCAGATCGCGGCTCCCGACGGCGGCGGCGAATCGGATAAACCGGAGGAAGCCGCGAAAAACGCGGCGGGTGGGGTGGGGCGCCGAACCCCCGCGGGAGGCAACCGTCCGCAGAAATCTTGGGATCTTGAGCTTGAAGAGGCGGGGGGCGGACATGAGCCGGAGCCGGAGGTTGTCGAACCGCCGGAGACCACGTTCCGCAACATCGCCCGGATGGCCGCAGATTCCGTGCTGATGCGCCGCATCTCTCCGGCCGCCGCCGCGGAGATGATGGCGCGGGAGTTTGAGATGCGGAGGTCGGGCGCGGAGGCCGAGGCGGAGCGAAGCGCCAGGTTGCTGATGAAAATACGCGACGCGCTGCTGGGCGAAATGGAGCGCCGCGGCACCGCCGTCATTCTCGCGGACACCCAGTTGAATGTGCTGGCCATGAACCCCGCAGGCCGGAAAATTCTGGGAACCTCGGCCGTGGTGGAGGTCGGGTCGCCCCTTCATGACTTTGTCTGCGGCGGAAAGCCGGAGGAGACGATTGTCTTTTCGGACGGCAGGCCGTGGCTGGCGCGCCAGCAGACGCACTCCGTCGAGGGAATGGAGGGTGGCCTTACGCTGATTGTGCTGGATTCGGCCGCCGCCGACTGACACCCCGACCGCCCCATGGCGGACGCGGCGCACCGCAGGGCGCCGGCCGCAGATTGAAACGAAAAAAAGCGCGGCAACCATGAGGCTGCCGCGCTTTTCATTTTCCGGGAAAATCGGGACTATTTCTTACTCGGCGGCCTTCTTGGCGACGGGGGCCAAGGCGGCCGGCGCCTCTTCGGTCTTGGCGCGTTCGATGATGTTGCCAACCAGGACGTCGATGTCGGAGTCTTCGAGCTTGGCGGAGTAGCGGTCCATCAGCTCCTTGACCATGTCTTGGCGCTTGGTGTAGAGCAGGCTCAGGTCATTGCGGGCCTGGGCGATGGCGTTCTGGAGGTTGTTGAACAAGACCGCCTCGGACGTTTCCACGTTGATGGATTTCACGCCGGCGAGGAGCAGCTTCATGTCGGTTCCCTTGTTCTTCTCGGCATCCGCCTTCATCTGGGCCTGGGCCTTTTCCCAATCGGCGATGAGGAAGAACTTGCCGAGAATCGGGTCGAAGCGGTAGTCCTTGCGTTCGCCTTCCTTCAGGTACTTGGAGAGCAGCAGCTCGGCGCGGTCCTGGAAGCGGTTGTTGAGGTTCATGTAGTTGTTTTCGACGATGGCGATCGTGTACTGGAGGCTCATCAGCTTGAGGGCCTCGTCCTTCGTCAGCTTCGTCTTCACGACCGGGGCGACGACCGGGGCGACGGGGGCCGCTGCGGGGGTCGTGGCGACAACGGGGGCCTTGTCGGCAACCTTGGCGGCGGGCGCCTTTTCAGCAGCCTGCGCGAAGGACGAACCGAGAACCAATGCACCCACTCCTGCGGCAATCCAAGACTTGCTCATGATTTTCTCCTCATTTTTTGATTATGGGCCAAATGGAAGATGCAAAACACAGTCAAACAATAAACGGGGGCAAGGTAAATGCAAGCGAGTGGAGCGCCTGTCGATGAGGAAAGTGTAGGCTTTTGACAATTGACGCCCCGGCGGCATGGTATATTCCGTTTACGGGAATCAATCTTTCGGCGGCTGATCCGGCAGCGGGCGGCCGGTGATGCAAAAATGACGGGGGTAGGCCATGGACGGAGCCAGCGGAGCGGATTCATCCAGCGGGGCGAAAACGGGGTTGTTCCTGAAGGAAGTCTGGCGGATGCGGGATGCGGAGCTGCCGCCCGTCCGGCGCCTGGGGGTGCGGGGATTCCGCTTTGCCTGGTGCCTGGCCCGCGATTTCGTACGCAACCAGTGCACGCAGCAGGCCTCCGCATTGACTTACATCACGCTGATGGCGCTGGTTCCCGTGCTCGCCGTGATGTTCGCCTTTGCCAAGGGAATGGGGGCGCACGAGAAGATCCGGGAGGCACTCCAGGACAACGCCACTATCCCGCCCTATGCGAACGAGGCCATCGGCCGGCTGCTGGAGGCGGTGGACAAGGTGAACTTCGCCACCCTTGGCGCCGTCGGCTCCGTTCTGCTCTTCTGGACCGTGGTCAGCACCATGAGCCAGATCGAGGGATCCTTCAACCGGATCTGGCGCGTGACGGCGCCGCGGACCTGGGTGCGCCGCTTCCAGGCTTACCTGAGCATCGTGCTGGTCGTGCCGGTCTTCATGCTCCTGGCGACCAGCGTCACCGCCAGCGTGCGCAACCCGTCCGTCCATGAATTTCTCACCGGGCATCTCGGGGTTTTCTATCCGGTGGCGCGCGTGGGCATCAGCATGCTCGGCATGAGTTCGGTCATCATCGGGCTGGCGCTGCTGTACATGTTCATGCCGAACACCCGCGTGAAGGTGTGGAACGCCATGGCGGGCGGCATCGCGGCCGGCGCGGCCTGGTATATCATGAACTCGGCCTTCATCTCGTTCCAGATCGGCGTGGCGAAGAACAACGCCATCTACGGCACCTTTGCCGCCATCCCATTCTTCCTGCTATGGGTCTATTCCGGCTGGATCATCGTCCTGCTCGGAGCCGAATTTTGCTTTATTTTCCAGAACCGCGGGCAGCTGCGCTTCATCGTGGAGCCGCCGCCGCTCTCCTTCGAGGGGCGCGAAAAGCTCGGCCTGCTCATGACCCAGGAAATTTGTGCCGCCCATCTCGCCGGAGCCGCGCCGTGGGGTGCGTCCGGCTTCGCGGAGCGCCACAAACTGCCGCTGCCGCTGATCCTCGGCATCCTCCAGGTCCTGGTGCGCAACGGCGTGCTGGCCGAGGGCTCCGCGCCGAACAGCTTCCTGCCGGCGCGCGACAACCATTCGCTCACCCCCGCCGATGTCGTCGCCGCCTTCCGCGGTGATGTGCCAGACTCCCGCAGCCCCATTGTCCTCCAGATCCCGGACGGCGCCTCCGCCCAGCTGTTCTTCGACGCGCAGGCCGCGGAATTCGACGCCCTCCTGCGCCGGGAGTCGTTCGCCGCCCTGGCCGAACGTCAGCCTCCCGCCGGCCGGGCGTCCCCGTAAGCCGCGCGCTTTCCGTCCACCCGCTCTTTGCCGGATACTATGACCGCCGCCCACCGAAACCCCGCAGTGCACCGTGTCCGCCGCACGACTACGCCCCCGCCTATTGCCGGCGAGTTTTTTGGGTGGGCGTTTTTGGGGATGCTGGTTACCGTGCGGTCTTTTCCTTCTCCGTCTTGTCGATTGCCGGTCCCGTCTGGCGTTTTTGGAGATAGGCCGTCCGGTTCAGGGGCGGGTACCCCTCTTCGCGGATGTGCTTTCCGAGCAGCCGAAAATTGGCCGCGACGTCCTCGGGGATTGACCCGTCGGGTTTGGGGCCGAAGTTGAGGAGGAGGTTGGCCTTGCTGTCCACAGGCAGAAGCCATCGTGATGCTTGGCGACAACGGTGATGTAGCGCATGCCGCTTTCCTCGGCGAGCTTGACAATCTCCACGGCGTTGAACCCCGATGCATCCACTTCGCGCGCCAGCTTCTGATACTCGCCCAAGGGAATAATCTGGTTGAGCATGGCCCAGGCGGCATGGTGCCTGCCCCAGACACCCCAGCGGATGAACATCCCCAGCCGGGCCTAGTCGAACCAGGCCAGGGTGGCCTTGCGCGGCGATTGCCGGCAGGGGGCGGTGTGGTCTTTCGGAAAATATGGAATTTCATTGGTGGCGGTGAGCGGGATGCAGACGTTGAACGGGAGGTTTTCCGGCTTGACTGGATTCGGTTTCGCCTTCGGTGTCTGTGAAGAACCGCCGAACTCCGACTGCAGGCTGCAGGCGGCGAAGAGATGCGAGGGGCGCCCCTGTTTGTCGAGCAGGACATACGGCCGTTCCAGTGCATAGACTTTTGTTTCCGTTCCATCGTCCCATTTCAGCACGCGGGCCGAAACCAGCGGATTTTTCGGCACAGTCCATTTCACGCTGCCGTCCGGCTGCAGGTCGCCATATACCCAGGAGATGCCGGGCGCGATGCCGGAGAGCTGGCCGTTCCAGTCTTTCACGGCGGCGAACACGCGTCCATCCTGCACCCACACGCAGGGATCCTCGGCACCAACGGAACCGGGAAACAGCAGCGTGGACTGGATGACGAACGGGCCGGTCGGCTTGTCGGCGAGCGCCCAGCCGTGCAGCATCGGGCCCCATTCCTTGGGTTTACCCGCGACCGCGCCGCGGCCTTTGAGCGCCATCAGGTAACGCCCGTCCGGCAGGCGGGTGACGCCGGGATTGACGACATAATGCCGGAGCGGACCGCCGGGCTCGCAGACCGGCCCGGAATGGCGTGTCCACGGGCCGTCGGGGGAATCCGACCAGGCCACGCCGATGCGCTGGTGGCCGACATGCACCATCCATGGATCCGACGTCGTCTTGTCGCCGCGGTTGGCGATGAAGTAGAGATAGTACCGGAGCTTGCCGGTGGCGGGATTTGGGAAACGCGTGATGTAGGCGTTGTGCGTGTTCACGGCATCCCAGCGGCCGGCCGGATTGTCGCCGGGGCTGCTGATTGCCACGTTGCGGAAAACATACGGTCCCTCCGGCTTTGCGGAGACCGCATGCGCGATTTCGGTGATGTAGAGCCAGCCGAACATGCCGCGCGGATTGCCGCGCGGCCAGCGGTCGTAGAAGATGTGGTACAGGCCGTCGTCGCCAAGGATCGGCGTGCCGCCCCACTGGTAGAAACCGGGATCCGCAAACATGCACGGGCGTGCCTGGTTGTCCTGCAGCGAGGCGCGGGACGCGGCCGGCAGGCGGCCGGCCACGCCGGGACCGGACGGCTCGCCCGCAGACGCGGCGGCCGGTGCGGCGTTCGCCTCCGGCAGCGCTATGACGCTTCCGGCTGTTGCGGCGGCGAACGCCAGTATTCCTATCATGATTCCAGTCTTGTTCATGAAAGACTCTCCCGTTTCCATGTCGGCTCCGGCGGCCTGCAAGGTTCCGTCGCTTTTCACCTTCCGCAACGGACACAACCGATGTCATGCCGCCTATTCGTATTCGACCCGCCACTCCGCATTGCCGTTGGCGGTGCGTTCGAGGGTGATGAGGGAGAGGCCGGCGGCGGCGTGGGGCTCGATCTTGGCCGTGGCGTCCGTGGCGGTGACCTTGACCGGCTTCCGGCCGTTGTCGGCGAGGACAATCTTGAACGGTTCGCCGCCGATCACCTTGGCGGTGCCGGTTAGTTGTCTCGCTCCGGCATCCCATTTGACGCCGGCGAGCTCCATCCAGCCCTGAAGCACATGGCGGTTGGTGGAAAGAATCTGCGGATTGGACTGGACCTTGCGCAGCGAAACCATGGCGCAGTGCCTCGGGCCGAGTTTGCGTTCAATTTTGCCCGTGCCGGGGAGCTTGCCAAGGAACGTGTCGGTCCAGAACTCGTAGGCGTAGTAGTCCGCCTTGGGGTCGAGCCCGACGGCGTTGGCGGTGCGGTCGCCGCTGATCGCCGTGGAAACGATGGCTGGCTTGCCGCCGGAATTGAACAGCGCGACCTGGTGCCAGTCGGGCGTCAGCTCAAGGTCGTACACCTGCGGGTCGGCGATGCCGGTGAAGGCGTCGAGCGGGCGGGCGGTGAACGGTTCGCGGTAGGCCGGGTAGATGCGGGAGAAGTCGCGGGTGATCTCCGGCGTGAACAGGCTGAACGAGGTGGCCAGGTCGATGCGGCCGCTGGTCAGATAAACCATGGTCAGCATGGACTGCCGGATCTCCGGGGTGCAGCCGTGGACGGTCTTGGAATCGGGGTAGTAGTTGAAGACGGTGCGGTTCTTGTACCAGCGCAGGCCGTCGGTGCTGACCATGCGGGGCTCGAAGGCGTTGGAATCGCCCCAGGTGCGCTGGGTGTCCACGATGCCAGCGGTGATGTCGAGGCAGGGGCGGCCGGATTCGCCAAGATTGCGCTCGTCGAGGCAGGCGTCAGGGCCGAGCCCCTCGCGGGCCAGCTCAAACGCCTTGCGGTAGGCGGAGGAGGTGGTGGCGTAGCGGTCTTCAAAGCCGCCTTCGGGGCGCCATCCGGTTTCCGGATAGTCGAACTTGATCCCCCGCATGCCGTCCTTCCGCAGCCGCTGCCACATGGCGAGCGTGCGCTTCTGGAAGTCGGGGTCGGTGTAGTCGTAGGAGACGTACGGCTGGTGGTGCATGTGCTTCTTTCCCAGCGGGCCGACGTCGTTGAACAGCATGTGGCCGGGGAAGGCCCTGGCGTAGTCGTCGGACGGCATGCCGACCTGGAAATAGGTGTAGGGAACGCCGTCGCGTTCCGTGATGGCGGCGCACCATTTCGCGAAGGTCTCGTAGGGCGGGACAAGGTGGCCGTACTTCGACCAGTGCGCGTCGTCCCACCAGCCCTGCTCGGTGTTGCCCTTGTCCGCGTAGCAGTAGGTGTCCGGTTCGAGGCGGATGCCGACCTTGGTGTACCGGGTCAGGCCGCACTTCCGGGCGAGCTCAAGCTCGCCGACCAGCTTGGCGGAGTTATTGACGCTGGGCAGCCTGCTCAGGGCACCGACAGCCCAGCCGCAGAGGATGGGGAAGTCGTAGACATTGGGCTTGGCGTTGTTCGCGAGCCGCATGGCGCGGCCGTATTTTTCGAGCGCGGCGAAGGGGTCGGCGGTGGTGATGTCCAGATAGAAGGTGTCAGTGGAGAGGTACGTCTGTTCCGGGTCGATGAGCTGGCCGACCGGATCTTCAGCCTTGAGCTCCAGAACGCCCTCGCGCAGGGCGGCGTACTTGCCGAACGCGCGGTTGCCGAGTCCGCCCCAGACCACGGTGCGGCGGCGGCCGTCCAGCGTGCCGGTCACCATCAGGCTGTTGGCGGACAGGCGGGTGAGTCCGGGTTTGACGATGGCGGGTTCGGCGCCGGCGGCGCCGTTGAGCGTCAGCGGATTGGCAAGTTTTTTTCCGGGAAGCAGCGTTGCGCGGGCCAGCGTCCAGGCGTCCATGAGGCGCATCCGGTACCACTTCGGGGTCTTCACGCCGAACCCCATGACGACGGCACCGCGGCCTTCGTACAGCGTGTAGCTGAAGAGGCGGGCGGGTGCCAGTATGCTGTGCGGGTGGCCGTAGCCGGCGTCGCGGAATCCCCACCGGGCGCCGTCGCTTGGATCATCCAAGGAGAGAATCAGACGCCGGCCCTTGCCAAACGCGTCGCTGACATCCTGCCGTGACTCGACCTTCAATTCGGCTCCGGGTTCCCAGCGTTCCGCCACGCCGGCATCCGCCAGGACGACTTCGCCCGTGGCGCAGTCGGTCACGGAATAGGTTCCCTTGGCTAGGTCGAACCCGAGCGTGACCAGGCCGTTGCCCAGCATCGCCTGTCGTGCCTCCACCTTCAGCGTGACGGCCGCGGCGGTTGCCGGGGTGACGTCGGAATTCTGTGCGTGGAGCCGGCCCGCGGCCAATACGGCAGCAGCAGCGGCAATCATCATGGTGTTCTTGAAGGACATGTTGTTCTCTTGGTTTTTTCATGCAATGAAGGACAACGGTCAAGACAAGCCATCCGATGCTGTTGTTCCCGCCAATGCTTTTGCCGCTCTTCAGCTTCATCCATCATGTCTCCGCGGCGGATTCACCGTCGATGCCGAATGGAAAAACAGCAAGGTCACGACGTACCGGATTACGGCAAAGGAAGCGCGGCCGGTTCAGCTCCGCGTCAACGGTGCGGTCAAAATCGTGTTGGCGGAGAAGACAGCAAGAATCGCGACGGCATGCCCGTGACGGCGGGAAAGCGCCGGTCGCCCCGTTGAGCGTCATGAAACACGCAATCCGATAAATAGGGAACCCGTAGGCGGTGGCCACCAAAAGCCTGTATATTCCCGGTTGGCCAACGGTGCCGGAGCGGCGTTCGCCTGCATTCAAAACCGAAACGGCCCATCGTCTAACAGAAAGTAGAGTCCGACCATGCCCCGTCTGTCCGTCACCGCGCTTGCCATCGCCGCGGCTCTGGCGTTCCCGCCCGCCGGCGTCATCCATGCGGCCCCCACCGATGCCGCCGCCACGCCCATCTCCGTGCCCATGTGCAAAGTTTCCGACCCCGCCGCCGCATCCGCCGCTCTCATCCGCCGTGTCCTCGGCGGGCGCGCCGACGGTTTCGCCGTTGAGATCATCCCGGCCGCGGAATCGGGCCGGAACGTCTTCGAGATCGAGTCCTCCGGCGGGAAGATCGTGCTGCGCGGCGACAACGGAGTGAGCGTCGCCTCCGCGCTCAACCATTACCTGAAGCAGTACGCCTACTGCCACCTGTCGTGGTGCGGCGACCAGCTCGCCCTGCCCGCGGCCCTCCCCGCCGTGCCCGCCAAGGTCCGCATCGAATGCCCGCACGAGTACCGCGTGATGTTCAACTACTGCACGCTCAACTACACCTGTTCGTGGTGGGACTGGCCGCGCTGGGAGCGCGAGCTCGACTTCCTCGCCATGAACGGCATCAACTCGCCGCTGGGCGTGCTCGGCCTTGAAGGCGTCTGGTACAACACGCTCGTCCGGGAGGGGTTCACCGACGAGGAGGCGCGCGAGTTCCTCGTCGGGCCGGCCTTCGGCGCCTGGCAGTGGATGACCAACATCGAGCGCCACGGCGGCCCCGTCTCCAAACGCTGGATCGAGCAGCGCGTGGCCGTCGGCCAGGCCTGGAACGCCCGCGCCCGCGAGCTGGGCATGACCCCCATCCGCCAGGGGTTCTCCGGCTACGTCCCGCGCCGGCTCAAGGAGAAGCACCCCGAAGCGGCCATCGCCCAGCAGCCGGACTGGTGCGGCTTCACCGGCTCCACGCAGCTCGACCCGACCGCCCCCTACTTCAAGGTCATCGGCAAAAGCTTCATGGAGGAAAGCATCCGGCTCTTCGGCGCCGACGGGCACCTCTGGGCCGCCGACCCCTTCCACGAAAGCGAGCCGCCCAAGCCCGGCGCCGCGTACCTGAACGCCGTGGGTGCGGCCATCCACGCGCTGATGAAGGCGCACGACCCGAAGGCCGTCTGGGCCATGCAGGCCTGGTCGATCCGCAAGGAGATCACGGACGCGGTGCCCAAGGGTGAACTGCTCGTGCTCGACCTCTCCGGCAAACGCCCCGGCTTCTGGGGGCACGATTATGTGAAAGGGCAGCTCCACAACTTTGGCGGCCGCATCAACCTGCACGGAGACATCCGCGCCATCACCGGCAACCCGTTCGCCGCGGCGGCGGCCAAAAACCCGGAGTGCAAGGGCATGGGGCTCTTCCCCGAGGCCATCGTGCAGAACCCGGTGTTCTACGACGCCGTCTACGACGCCATCTGGCGCGACGCCCCCGCCGACACCGCCGCCTGGCTCGACGCCTACGCCCGCCGCCGCTACGGCGTGGACTCCCCCAGCCTCCGCGCCGCCTGGAAGATCCTGCTGGAACAGGGGCCCTACGGCCCCGAGGATTCCGGCAATCAGGAACACAGCTCGATGATCGCCGCGCGCCCGGCCCTGGTCGTCAAGAAGTCGGGCCCGAACCTGGGTTTCGGCATCCCCTACAAGCAGACCAAACTTATTGAGGCCGTGGAGCTTGTGCTTTCGGAATCCGCCCGCGCCGGCGGCTCCGACGCCTGCCGCTACGACTGCGTCGACTTCACGCGCCAGGTGCTCTCCAACCACGCGCAGAACCTGCAAAAGCAGATCCGCCTCGCCTACCTGCGGAAGGACCGCGCCGCCTTCACCCGGCTCACCGGCCGCTTCCACGAACTGCTCGCCGACACCGACGCGCTGCTGGCCACCCGCGGCGAATTCCTCTTCGGAAAATGGCTGGCCGACGCCCGCGCCCGCGGCACCTCGCCGGATGAGTCCGAACTTTTCGCGCGGAACGCCGCGCAGCTGCTCACCCTCTGGGGCCCGGCGCCGCTCTCCGACCCCTCCGGCACGAACGCCCCCATCTACGATTACGCCTGGCGCGAATGGTCCGGCCTGATCGGCGGGTTCTACCTCCCGCGCTGGGACAAGTTCCACGCCATGCTGGCGCAGTCCATCGACAAGGGCGACTACCGCGACCCCGACGCACGCGTCCATGGCCGTGAAGCGCTCCGCGCCAACGCCTTCTACTCGGAGCTGGTGGACTGGGAGATCGGGTTCGTCAAGAACCCGCCCAAGGACCTGCCCTCCAAGCCCGCCGGCGACGGCGTCGCCACGGCCGCGCGCCTGCTCGCCAAGTACAAGCCCGAAATCGTGCAGGCCGCCGCCGGCGCCGCCGAGCTCGACGCCGCGCTGGACGGGCTGCCCGACGCGCTCCCCGGAAACGCGGTGCGGATCGGGCAGTGGAAATCCGGCGCCGTCACCACCGCGGGCAAGGTCCTCGAGCTCGACCCCTCGAAGGCCATCAAGGAGGAGGGCCCCTACGAGGTCATTTTCACCTACCAATCAGGCGGCCAGCGCTTGGACATCGAGTGGGTGGCGCTGCTGGTCAACGGCGGCGAAGTGATGCGCGACACGCATGCCGGCACCGCCGGAACCCCCTCCTCGGACAACCTCTACAAGCTCTCCACCGGCGGCCTTGTCTTCAACGGCAAGTACGAGATCCGCGCTAAGGTGAGGACGCACGGCGGCAACAATTCCAACGGCATCATCTCCATCCGCAAGCTCAAATAAGGATCAGGCGCACGGAGGCTCCCCGCATGCGGCGCGCGTGCAACCGCGTTCATGGCAGTCAAGATCAGGGGGGGGGGGGGGAGTTGCGGGGCGCTATGGCTTACTGTATTGTATCCGAAATACAGTCGTCGTGGGCCGGTTTTGGGCGGAACACCCGAGTTTTGCGATTGGACGTCTATATCATGTAGGCATCGAGCACCACCATGACCTTAAAACGTGCAACTGTCTGGGGAGTGACGATTGGTGTGGCGCTAGGAGGTTTGACGTTTCTGGTCGCCTGCACCGCCGAGCGCCAGTCCGCACTGCATCTCGGAGCATCCGCGCTTCATTGGCCGGTCTTCACTTTGATTGAGTGGCTCGCTCAGAAACTCCATGGTTCAGCAGATGCGGGATTTTTGTATTTACCACTTGTCCCACTCTATTGGATTGTGATAGGTTTCACTGGCGGTTGTTTGACATGGGCAGCTACGCGAAGAAAAAGCCATGCCTAACAAGGCGCTCCAGCGAACCGCTGATGAGCCTTAACGTCGGCAGGAGAAGATGAAAAGAGGAACGAAGAGAATCATCCTTGGCATCGCGGCAATCTTGGTCGCGGCCGCAGCCACCATCGCCTGGGGGTTCTTCTCTGCCCTGCGCACATTCGGAATCGAAGACCGCATCCACGGCGCGTTCTATCCGGCATCCATAGCCATTGAGCGGTTTGCGGAGACCAACGGCGTTCCGCCGAAGACGTTGGACGACTTGGTCCCGTCGTTCTTGGATCACATTCCGGCATCTCCTCTTGTAGACAAAATCGAGTACAGGGTCGTCGGTGGAACCAACTGGATCATGAACGCCCACAGCACCGCGCTCAAGCCGGCCAGGGTCTATTCTTGGCGTTCAGACTGGAAGTTCACCGAGCAGGAAAGAGGTAAACTCTTGAAGGAGTTTCACAACGTGGCGGTCTTTGAGGAATAGGGGCTGAACACGACGTCGCAGTCTATCGCCACTACCGCGGCTCGGGCTTAACGCCACCGTTGGCGGCCTCGGGGGAATGGGATTTGCAACCGCAATCGGCTCGGCCCGGCGGAATATGAAATCGCGACAGGAAGGGTGCAGCGGGGAGGATAGGCAAATGGTGGAATGCACAGGCAGAACTTCTGGCGATGGGAAGAAGGTTTTGGGGTGCCGATCCTCTCGGCGGCCGTGGCGATGGCTTGGCTACATGGCGATGCTGCTTGTTGGCGGCATAACCTTGGCAGGGGCGGCTCTGTGCCTCCGCGCGTCTTTCATCTCGGGCCGCGACTATTTCGGAACCCGCATTGCGCCCGACGCGAATCGTCAGCTCACGCACCTGCACGGATTGGTGGAGCGCAGCCGCGAAAAAGGGCGCGTTGACATCATGGATGGGTACAGCCCCTATTGCGGCTTCAGTTCCGAATGGGCGGCAGCCTACTACACGTTCTACAGCATGTGCCTCTACGAGATCGCCCAGCGGGAGCCCGAACGGGCTGCGGGTTTTATCCCCGACCTCACGTTCTGCGCCCGCAGTGTCCTGCGCGTGCCAACGGGCGTCGCTGACGGGCAACTGGCCGGATACTTCGCGGATCGAAGCTATGTCCGCGGCTCCGCGATCCAGGCCGGCTATGCCGGAATCGTTCTGAGCGTTCGGAAACTGATCGCCAAAGACTCCCTCTTCGACGTGCCGATGAAACAGAACAACGAGTGCATGGTCAACCACATCGGGCAGTGCCTGGATTGCATGCCGCAGTTTTGGAGTTCGGACCAAGCCACCCAGTTATACGCGATCTGGCTGTACGACCAGGCGACCGGCGAGAGCCATCAGGACCTGTTCCGGCGCTGGGAGCGCGTGATGAGGGAGAGGTTCATGGACCGTGGCACCGGCCTGCTCTATTCCAACATCGCGACAAAGCCCGACAGGCACCTTGACGAGCCTTTGGGAAGCAGCATCGGCTGGACGGCGTTATTCCTGGCCGATGTGCTTCCTGAGTTTGCGCGCGACCAGTACCAGAGGCTCTGCCAGTACCGGGAGAAACGGTACTTCAACATGGCCGGCGTTACGGAGTTTCCCAAGGTGAACCCGTTCTATGCGGGCGATACCGACTCCGGCCCTTTGCTCCTCGGCATGAGCCCTTCCGCCACGGGAGAGGCATTCTGCTGCCACAAATTGTTCGGCGACCAGGATCGGTTCACTCGCATTCTGCGCGTGTTCGAGATATTCGGCGGACCGCGGCGGGACGGCACAAGCACGACGTACTACCGCGCGAATGCGTTGGGCGATGCCATTCTCCTGTACGCCAAAGTCGCGCGCTGCCGATATCCGAATGGTGTTCCCGTTGAGGCACACGACCGGCACCAACAGAAGTGAGCGGCGCGAGTGCAGACGTTTGCCGACAAGAAGGAGCGCGAGGATAGAGCCGACAATCCGATGCGGGAAGCATCTTGCGTCATACGCAAGGCTGACGTGGTGCTGCCGGCCGACAATGGTCACCGGTCGGGATGGCGCGTGGCGGTATCCTGCCATGCGCTGCCGCGAGAGGCGGCTCGGGATCCTGGGGACGGGGGCATGGCTTGCCGGAGCGGGTGGGCAGCCAGGGAAACAAAAAAGCGACCGCAGGCGCGGCCGCTTTTCTGGATGAACCGGAAAATCCGCCCGTCGTCGGGGCGTCGATACCGGAGTGATACTGGTGGGCAATACAGGACTCGAACCTGTGACCCCTACCATGTCAAGGTAGTGCTCTAACCAACTGAGCTAATTGCCCGGAAAAAACGTTGCCTACTATAGTCCGGCTCCCGGCATGTTCAACCGGCGGCGGCTGTATTTTACCGCCCGCCGCCGCATGCCGGCCGCAGCACCCTTACCCGCGTCCGCAGCACTGTTTGAACTTTTTGCCGCTGCCGCAGGGGCAGGGGTCGTTGCGGCCGACTTTGGGCAGTTCGCGGCGCAGGGTGACGCCGGGGGGCAGGACGCTCGGCTGGATTTCCTGCGGCATGGCCTGCATCGGTTCGCCGCCGGGCTCGCCGGGAACGGGGGCGCCGCCGCCGGCGGAGGTGCCGGCGGTCATGGCGGGCGCGATGTCGCCGAACTGGCCGTACGACTCGTGGACTTCCTGCATGGGAAGCATGGCCATGATCTGCTGGAAGGCCTCGAGGCTGGTGGCGGAGCGGAACATGTTGGTGAGGATGCGGTTCTTGACCTCGTCGGTGAGGGTCGAGAAGAGACGGAACGCCTCCTGCTTGTACTCGACCAGCGGGTCGCGCTGGCCGTAGGCGCGGAGCTGGATGCTGTGGCGGAGGTTGTCCATGTTGAACAGGTGCTCCTGCCAGAGCGTGTCGATACCGTCGAGCATGACGCGGCGTTCGAGCCAGCGGATGGCGTCGGGGGTCTCATTCTTTTCCTTGAGCTGGTAGGCGGCGTCGATGCGGTCCACGAGCTTGCGGGCGAGGGTTTCGACCGCGGCGTCATCCTCGATGGCGGAGGGAAGGTCCCCGCGTTCGAAGCCGATGGGGAAGGTCTGGGTAAGCCAGGCAAAGAGGACGGTGGCGTCCATGCTCTTGCCCTTTTCGCCGCGGACGGCTTCGATGTGGTCGCAGACGGTGGTGAAGACGAAGTCGAAGAGCAGGTCGCGGGTGTTTTCCGTGAGCAGGACCTGCTGCCGCAGGCCGTAGATGACCTGGCGCTGCTTGTTCATCACGTCGTCGTACTGCAGGGTGCGCTTGCGGATGCCGAAATGGTGCTGCTCGACGCGGCGTTGGGCGCGTTCGATGGAGGTGTTGAGGAAGCTGTGCGACAGCTCCTCGCCTTCCTTCATGCCGAGGCGTTCCATGATGCCGGCGATGCGGTCGGAGCCGAAGAGGCGCATCAGGTCGTCTTCAAGGGAGACGTAGAAGCGGGAGGAGCCGGGGTCGCCCTGGCGCGAGCAGCGGCCGCGGAGCTGGCGGTCGATGCGGCGGGAGTCGTGGCGCGCGCTGCCGATGACGTGCAGGCCGCCGGCCTCCTTGACGCCGGGGCCGAGCTTGATGTCGGTGCCGCGGCCGGCCATGTTGGTGGCGATGGTCACGGCGGCGAGCTGGCCGGCGCGGGAGACAATCTCGGCCTCGAACTGGTGGTTCTTGGCGTTCAGCACGTTGTGTACGATCTTGCGGCGCTGCAGCATGCGGCTGAGGACCTCGGAATCCTCGACGGAGATGGTGCCGACGAGCACCGGCTGTCCGCGCTGGTTGCAGTCGGCGATCTCGTCGATGACCGCGTTGTACTTCTCGCGCTTGGTCTTGAAGATGCGGTCGTTGGAATCCTTGCGGATGCAGGGGCGGTTGGTGGGGATGACGGCGACGTCGAGCTTGTAGATGTCCTTGAATTCCGCGGCCTCGGTCTCGGCGGTGCCGGTCATGCCCGCCAGCTTCTCGTAGAGGCGGAAGTAGTTCTGGATGGTGATGGTGGCCAGCGTCTGCGTCTCGCGCTCGATCAGCACGTCCTCCTTGGCCTCCAGCGCCTGGTGCAGGCCGTCGCTGAAACGGCGCCCCGGCATGAGGCGGCCGGTGTGCTCGTCGACGATGAGGACCTTGTTTTCCTGGACGACGTACTGGATGTCCTTCTCGAAGAGGCAGTAGGCGCGCAGGAGCTGGGAGATGTTGTGGATCGTCTCGCTGGTGCCCTCGAACTTTTCCAGGGCGGCCTGGCGGAGGCGGACCTTCTCCTCGTCGGGCACGTCGGGGTTGGTGTCAATTTCGTGGTAGGCGGTGCCGAGGTCGGGGATGACGAACGCGTCGGGGTCGTCCGGCGCGAGTTTTTGCCGGCCTTTTTCGGTGAGGTCGGACTCGTTGTTGCGCTCGTCCATGGCGAAGAACAGTTCTTCCTTGAGCCGCTGGAAGTAGCCGCGGTTGGAGTCGCTGCGGCACATCATTTCGGCGCGGTCGAGCTGCTTGCGGACCGTCGGGTTCTCGATCAGGCGCAGGAGCTGCTTGTGCTTGGGCATGCCGGCCTTGACCTGGACGAGCTTGACGAGCGCGGCGTCGCGGTCGGCGTCCGTCGAGCCTGCATTGTCCAGGACCTCCTTCGCCTCCTGGACGAGGCGGGTGACCAGCCGGGCCTGGTGCTGGTAGAGTTCGGCGATGGAGGGCTTGAGCTTGTCGTAACGGTGGGTGCTGACGGCCGAGGGGCCGGAGATGATCAGCGGCGTGCGCGCCTCGTCGATCAGGATGCTGTCGATTTCGTCCACGATGGCGAAGTAGTGCCCGCGCTGAACCATGTGCTCCTTGGTGTCGGCCATGCCCATGTCGCGCAGGTAGTCGAAGCCGAACTCGGAGTTGGTGCCGTAGGTGATGTCGCAGGCGTAGTGCTCCCGGCGCTCGGGGGGCGGCATCTGGTTCTGGATGCAGCCGACGGTGAGGCCGAGGAACTTGAAGACGGCGCCCATCCACTGCGAGTCGCGCAGGGCCAGGTAGTCGTTGACGGTGACCAGGTGCACGCTTTTGCCGGTCAGCGCGTTCAGGTAGAGCGGCATGGTGGAGACCAGCGTCTTGCCCTCGCCGGTGGCCATTTCGGCGATGCCGCCGCGGTGGAGGATGATGCCGCCGATGAGCTGGACGTCGAACGGGATCATGTCCCAGGTGGTCTTGTGCGCAGTGACCTCGATCTCGCGCCCGCAGAGGCGGCGGCAGGCGTTCTTGACCACGGCGTACGCCTCGCAGAGGATGCCGTCAACCGTCTCGCCGTTCTTCAGGCGCGCACGGAATTCCTCCGTCTTCGCCTGGAGCTGCTCGTCGGTGAGCGCCTGCAGCCCCTGTTCGATGCGGTTGATCTCCACCACCATCGGGCGGATGCGGCGGATTACGCGTTCGTTGCGCGAGCCCATGATTTTCTTCAGAACCCAGCCGATCATGATGGCCTATCTCCCGGACCGGCGCGCCCTGCGGCGCCCCGGCGTGTTGACCGTGGAAAAAACGTGAATGCGTACTATACCGCCCCAACGGCCGCAACCCAAGCCTCGTGCATGCGTGGGTGCGACGGCGCGGGAGCGGCGCGCTTCCCGCGTTATTTGGGTGCGGGGGCGAGGAGGCGGGCGGCGGCGGTGACGGCTTCGGCTGCCCGCGCCACATCATCCGCATGGCCACCGGGCTTCTGGCCGCGCGCCCAGGTGAAATCCTTCAAGACCCCCTCCAGTTTTTCCATGGCGGCTTTTGCGCCGGGCACCGCGGAGTTGGCGGCGGCCTCGCGCAGCATGCGGATCTTTTCGGCCTCCTCGACGCCGTCCCGCAGGCGCTCGAAACGGACCGAGCTGCGGTTGCCGGGATAGACCATGAAGCAGTCGCCGCTGGGCCAGGAGGTGAAGTCGGTGGACTCGAGCGGGTTCTCAACCCAGGAATTGTACGCCCAGCGCAGGAAGCCGTCCAGATTCTGCGCGGCGGCGAAGATCCCCAGCCAGACGGACTCCGCGGGCGGCGAGAAGGTGAAGGTGTTCGGCCTTTCGGGGCTGCAGCAGACGTAGAAGGTGGTCCGTTTCCCGGCCTTGCGGCGGGCTTCCAGGTCGGCGGGCGAGAAGCCAGAGGCGTGCATGATGACCGGCGAGACGTCGTCGATTTCGTTGGACATGGCGCTGGGGGCGTTGATGGCGGAGGCGATTTTCAGGGCGGGCGCGTGCTTGGCGAGCGTGGCGATGGCGCCGCGCATCAGGGCGTCGGGGCGCTCGTCCATTCCGATGCGGGTGCGCTCGAGCCAGCCCTTGGCCTTGAGGTGCCGGGTGAAATCCTGGAGGAAGCGGCCCCAGAACGCGTCATATTCCGGCGTGCCGGGACGCAGGGAGGCATCCACAAAGGCGCGCTTGGTCTCGTCGTAGTAGCGGAACTTTAGCGACCAGGGGATCATGGTGTAGCAGTGGATGCGGGCGTTCTTCATGCCGACTTCGTCCGACATGAAGGAAACCCACTGGTCGAAGACGGTGTAGTCGTAGCTCCAGGCACCGTCGGCCTTCTTCCGCCACTCGACCATCGCGGGGAACCAGTCGTAGGTCTGGCAGTTCCATGCCTCATGGATGATGGAGCAGGTGATGGTTTTCTGCCCGGCGTCGGCCAGGCGCTTCATCAGCGGCTTCATGAGCGCGAAATGTTCGGGGGACCACGGCCTTACATCGTGCCAGCGGGCGATGGACTGCGGGTGCTGCCAGAGGTCGAGGTGGAACTTCCAGTCCTTCGGTGCCGGCAGCGCGGCCGCCAGCACCTCCAGCGAAACGGGGAACTCGACCGCGCCGAGCTCGGAGCGTACCACGACCTTGCCGGAATAGAGACCCGCCGCCGCCGTCCGCGGCACATCGACGGAGATCCAGACCGGGCGCACGGTTCCGGCGGGCTGGCTGAGCATGGTTTCCGTGTCAAGGATGTCGGCCTGCGGCTTCCCGTTGGCCAGCACGCAGCGGACGAAGTTGGTCTGGACTTGGATGGCGCCGCCGCGGCCGGTCAGTACGGCGGAATCCACGCGCAACTGTTCCTGTGCGGCCTGCGACCAGACGGCGACCTGGGCGTTGACCCGCTCTCCGCGCCACGCCGTCAGCTTGATTCCGCCTGCGGGGTCCGCAAACCCGGACGTGGCGTCCGGCGCGTAGCGGGCGTCGATGGAGCCGATGCCGCCCGCCAGGCCGGTCTTCGGGGCCGAGGCGTAGCCGGCAATCTCGATGATATGCCCGCCGGAGGCCTTGCCCTTCGAACTGCCCGTGATGGTGGTGCGGACGTAGCGCAGCTTCTTCGGCTGGAAGGTGAAAAGGATGCCTTCCGGCGAGCCGCAGATCGAGTTCGCCGTCTGGTCCGCCAGCATCTCCCAGCTCCGGGCGTCCGCCGAGCCTTCGATTTTGTACTGATAGACGCGGCCGTCGGACCAGTAGGGCCAGACGCGGATGGAGCCGAGCGGTTTGACCTCGCCCATGTCCACCATCAGCCAGACCGGCAGCGCTTCGCAGGCCCAGTGGCTTTCCTGATTGTCGCTGCGCCCGTCCACCGCCAGCTCCGGCGTCTGCGTGCTCCAGTGGCCGGAGGCGGTCACCTTTGCGTTCAGGAACAGGTTTTCTGCCTGGGCGCCGCCCAGCGCTGCACCGGCGCTTGCCACCTTCGGCTCGTAGGCGGGATGCCGCGCGGGGCCGGCAGACGCCAAAACGGTGGCGAGGGACAGGACAAGTGCCGTGGACAAACAGCGGGAGGTTGTGTTCATGAGGATACTCCGTGTAATGATTGGGAATGTACCTATGTCTGCAAATTAAGGAAAGGCACCAGGATATTCCATGGTTCCGACTAAAAAAGCATCATGAAAAATACCATGGAATCGGCTGACAGGGAACCGTTTTTGAAAACGTCAATGATTTTTCAGAATGGTCATAAAGGAGGGTTTGGATGAAGCCACGCAAATCGGGTACTGACGGCAAAAGCAACGGATGGGCTGTCCGGCGGCTATTGTCGGCGGTGGATGGGAGGCGTGGGCGAGGACATTACCACTGGTTGTCGGTGTTGCGGGTGTCCTTGTTGATGTTCTCGAAATTTCGTTCGTGGCAGCCGCGGAGGGGGCGGGGTTCGGTCATTTCCAAGTCAAGGATGTCGATGGTGTTTTCACCCGGTTTCAACCAGGAGGCGGGGCAATAGAGGCGCAATTGGGGGCCGACATGCCAATAGCGGCCGAGGTTGTGTCCGTTCACCCAGACGACGCCCTTTTCATATTTCGACATGTCGAAAAAGGTGTCTTTGGGCGCATCCTTGAGCGTGATGGTGGCGCGGAAGTGCGAGCCGCGGCGCGCGGAGGGGGCGGCCGCGGGTTTCGCGCCGGCGATGTCGGCGGTCCTTAGCGGAAGCACGGCGATGCTCCAATCCTTTAGGGGTGTGCCGTCAAGTTTCACCGTGCCGTACAGGCCCTTGCGGTCGGCTTCCATGCCTGCCGCGGAGTTGGTGTGGGTTGTATAATTGATGTGCCCCATGGCTTCGACCAGCACTTCCAGTTTCACGGGTTTTGTTCGGGCCGGCAGGCGCAGATGGTTGGCGGGGCCCACACGGCGGTCGAGGGGGCCTATGAATTGGCCGTCGAGGTAAAAGTGGGCGTAGTCATGAAGGTTCGCCCACTCGAGCTTCGCTTCGGGGCCGGCGGGCACGATGACGGAATAGACGGCGATGCCCTGGTTTTGGTCGAAGGATTCAAAGCAGACAGGTTCCGCCTTGACCAAGGACGGCCTGCCTGGAATGCGGTCCCAGAGGCCGGCAATGCGCACAGGAGTGAAGGACGGTATTTCCATCGCGGGGATGTCGGCCTCGACGGGAGGCAGTTTTTGGCCGGCCTGCCCGAGATGACGGGCGATGATGTTGCGGTAGTCGTGGAAGGCCTTGGTGACGCGCCCCTGTTCGTCCAGCGGGGCGCCGAAGTCGTAGCTGGTCAAATCGGGCTCGTAGCCGGTGCCGAAATTGTTGGCGCCGGAATTGAACCCGAAGGTGGTTCCGCCGGTGAGGACGTAGAAGCTGAAGGAGTACCCTTGTTTCATGAGCCAATCGACGACGGCTGTTTTGTCGGAAGGGGTCCAGTTGCCTTCGCCCCAGTGGCGAATCCAGCCCGGATAAATTTCCGAACAGAACACGGGGGCGTTGACGGCGTGTTTGCGGGCGATGTTGAAAGCCGCTTCGTTCTCGCCGGGATCAAGCCCGACGGCCACTCCCGGCAGGGTGACGTTATCCAGGAAGGAGTCAGCGGGGCCGTCGCAGGTGAAGAAGGGGCCGAACCCTTCCTTCACCCAAAAATCGCGGAGCCACTCGAGGTAGTTGCGCTCGTGGCGGCGGGGCCAGGAGCCGAATTCGTTGTCCAGCGCGACCATGAGGATGGTGCCGCCGTTTTTCGCGAGGAAAGGGCGGGAGATATCGGCGACGTGTTTCATGTAGGCGGTGGCGCCGGCAACATAATTCTTGTCGGTGATGGTGCGGATTTTGGCGTTGGGATCCTTGAGCAGGCGGTTGGGGATGCCGCCGAAGTCCCATTCGGCGCAGACATAGGGGCCGGGACGCATCAGAACCCAAATTTTCTCTTCTTTGCTGATGCGAAGGAATGTCGCGAGGGCGTTGCTGCCGGTCTTGAAGTCGAAGGAGCCGTCGGGCTGCTCGAAGCCGGCCCACATGATGTAGATGGAGATGGTGTTCAGCCCCATCGCCTTGGCCTGACGCAGGCGGTGGCGCCAATATTCGGCCGGGATGCGCTGCGGGTGGACTTCGGCACTGCGAATCTGGAAAGGCTTCCCGTCGAGCAGGAACTGGGAGTTTCCCGGCCCGCCGAATGTGAATGCATGCGGCTTTCCGTCCGGGGCGGCGGTGTTGCCCACGCCCGGGGGGATTTTTTCCATGCGTGCCCTGTCCGGCATTTCCATGCCGCGGCCGTCCGCCGCCGACATGGTGGTGGCGGCGAGCATCAGGGCGGCGGCAAGGGCGCGGGGAACGGTGGCGCGCATGGGCGGCTCTCCCTGTTTGGAGTGGCGTGGCGGAAAGACGGCGACGGCTTGGACAGCCGCCGCGCGGGATGGTTCCACAGCCGTCCGCTGCGCCGGTCAACAGGAAGCGCGCCCTCCGCCCCCCCCCGTCATGCCGCCACGCCGGATAAGTACTTATTTCGATCCCGGCTTTTCGGCGGTGGAGCCGGCCTTGCACATCGGGCACTCCTCCGGCTTGTGGGTCGGGAAGGTGAGCTTGACCAGGCTCTGCATCGGCACGTCGAACGCCGCGCCGCCGCCGCTGCGGTCTACGATGACGCCGACGCCGACGACCACGCCGCCGTGCTGGCGGACCAGGTCGATCGTCTGCTGGACGCGGCCGCCCTTGGTCACCACGTCCTCCGCGATGAGGATGCGCTCGCCCTTGGCGATGGTGAAGCCGCGGCGCAGGAGCAGATTCGACTGCTCGTCCTTCTCCGCAAAGATGGCGCGGACGCCGAGGGCGCGGCCGACTTCCTGGCCGACGACGATGCCGCCGATGGCCGGGGAGATGACGGTGTCAATTTTCTCCCCCTTGAAGCGGGCGGCCAGCGCAGCGCAGAGCTGTTCGGCGATGCGGGTGTGCTGGAGCACGAGCGCGCACTGGAAGAAGTGGTCGCTGTGCAGGCCGCTGCGGAGCAGGAAATGGCCCTTGAGCAGGGACTTGGTCTCGTAGAAGGCGTTCAGTGCGTCGGTTTCGGTCATCATGGTTCCGTGTGTCCTTGTGTTCGGGACGGCGGTGCCGTCGGTGCGCCTATCGGGGTAGAAAATCGAGAAGCCCGGAATTCGGGGTCTGCTTCTGCTGTTCGGCGGCCTCGTTCCGGATGGCGGGGCAGATTTCCTGCGCGATGAACGCCTGCAGCTTGGCGGGCGTGTCAACGCCGAAAGCGGAACGGTCGTGGATGGCCAGGGCGAGCGAGAAACGAACCGGCGGCTGGAGGCTCTCGTTCTGCACATGGACGGTGCCCATGCTCACCGAAAGCCGGTCGATGACGGGGAAGCGCGCGCTGCTGTTGGGGCGGGGTGCCAGGAGGCGGTCCAGATTGGTTGCGCCATGTTCCAGCACCTCGTAGTCCGCTTCGGCGACCTTGACGCTGAGCGTCCTCATGTGCAGCCGGCGGTGCCGGATGGAATCCCAGACATCAAGGTCGGCGGAGAGTTCGGAGACGGCCAGCAGGACGCCTCGGTTGAACTTCGGCGGGTTGTGGACGGTGATGTCGCGCATCTCCAGCCTGCCGCTCCAAGGGGAAAAGTTCGCCGCGCCCAGATCGAGCCGCAGGCCGAATTCCTGTTCCGCAGTCCGGATGCAGGCGTTGCGCGCCAAGCCGTCCAGCCGCCACAAGACGACCCCGCAGGCGAGGATTGCGGCGGCGGAGAGTGCGGCGGTGATCCGGAACCACAGGCGCTGCGTGAGTTTCGGGGAGGGTGTCGTCATGGCGGCTTGCCTGCGCCGGTTTTTCGGCGCCCCCCGCGCAAATCCTGATGCGGGTACCTAAGGCTTGACTAATCCGAAAGTTTCATTACTCTACAAGGCGGCGTGAAGCACGAGAACATAATGCCGCAAACGCAGGTTTCCATGAAAACAAAACATCCCGCATCCGCCGGCGCATTCCGCACGGCTTTCTGCCTGGCCCTGGCGCTCTTTCTCGCGTCGGCCGCGCCGTTGCTGGCCGCCCGCAGCGGGGAGGATCTCGCCCGCGAAATGTGGATGGGCGGCTATCTGAAATATGAAGAGGCTTCCAGGATCGAGACGGCCGGCAACCAGGTGCTGGCGCTGGATCTGTACCGCGAGGCGCTGGCCGTGTTCGTCAAGGTTCAGACGCGGTATTCCGACTGGAACCCCTCCCTGCTCGACTACCGCATGAACTACTGCCGGGAGCACATCCGCCGCCTGGAGGCGGTGGTCGCCGCCAAAAGCGTCTCGCTTTCCAAGGAGAATCTGGTATCCCTGACCCAGAGTCAGGACGCCCGTCTCCGCGAACTGTCCCGAAGCGAGGGGGAGTTGAAGAAGCGGTTGGAGCTGGCGGAAAAGTCGCTGGAGCAGGCGCGGAGCGAAGCCGCAGCCAAGGTCGCCTCAGCGGCCGACACGGACCGCATCCTCCAGGAGAACGCGGCGCTCCGCCAGGCCGGGCTCGCCGCCGTCCAGCGCGAGGAAAAACTGAAGGCCGAAGTGGAGGGGCTCCGTTCCGAGAGCGGCCTGAAGCAGAAACACGCCGAACTGCAGCAGACGCTGGATGTGACCCTTGCGGCCAAGGCGGAACTCGAGCGGGGCGAAAAAGAGTACAAGGCGTCCGTGGCGCGCCTTTCCTCCCAGCTTAGGGACGCCTCCATCGCCCGCGAACGGGCCGAAGCGGAGGCGAAGCCGCTGGCGGCGGCGTTGCGGACCGCAAAGACGGAGCTGGCGGCGCGGGAGGATGCCGTCGCCGTCCTCCGCAAGGAGGCGGATGCCCGGAAAAAGCAGCAGGCGAAGGACGAGAAGACGCTTGCCGCACTCCGCGAGGAAGCGGAATCGTTCGGCAGGGAGAAGGCGAAGCTCGAGGAGGACGCACGGAAAAAGCAGCAGGTAAAGGATGAAAAAGTGATCGCCGTACTCCGCGCGGAGGTGGAATCATTCGGCATGGAGAAGGCGAAGCTGGAGGAGAATGCGCGAAAAAAGCAGCAGGCGAAGGATGAAAAAGTGCTCGCCGCACTCCGCACGGAGATGGAATCGCTCGGCAGGGAGAATGCAAAGCTGGAGGTGGCGCTGCGCGAGGCCGTGGCCAAGCGCGCCGTCAAGGAAGGCGAACCCGCCGCCGCGCTGCTCGCCCAGTACGAGGTGGAATTGAAGAAGGCCCGCGAGGCGGCCGATGCCGTGAAGAAGACGCTTGTGGAAAAGGAAAGGCTGATCGCCGACGCCGTCGAACAGCTGAACAAATTTGACGACGACAACGGCCGGCTCAACCGGCAGGCTGACGTGCTCCAGAAGAAAAATGCCGAACAGGCCGCCGCCCTCTCCGCCGCCGCCGGACAGCTGAACAAATTTGATGACGACAACGGCCGGCTCAACCGTCAGCTGGACGCGCTTCAGAAAAAGAATGCCGAACAGGCCGCCCTCCTCACATCCGCCGCCGGACAGCTGAATAAATTCGACGACGACAACGGCCGGCTCAACCGGGAGCTGGACGTGCTCCAGAAGAAAAATGCCGAACAGGCCGCCGCCCTCTCCGCCGTCGGCCAGAAGCAGGCCGGCGACATCAGGATTGAGGAGCTCACCCGCGACCTGGACGCGGCCCGGAAGACCGGCGCCGCCGCGGCGGTGGAACTTGGCGCCGTCAAGGCGAAATATGAACAGGGGCTGCCGCTTGCCAAAAGCAGCCTGGAGAAGATCGAATCGCTCGAAAAAGTAGCCGCCGCCCAGACAAAGGCGTTGGCGGACAACCAGGAAAAGGTCAAGACGCTCGAGGCGGACCTGAAGCTGGCCCGCGACCGGATCACCGTCACGGAGGGGCTGCTCCCCGGCAAGGGCGACGTGCAGGCGGCGATGGCCGCGCTCATGACGCGCATCACCAAGGCGGAAGGCGACAATGTCATGCTCGAGACGCGGCTCAAGGATACCGTCCGCGACTTGGATGCCGCGCGGAAATCGCTCGGCGCGGAACGGCTGGCCAGAGCCGCCGGCGGCGAGCCGATGATGGAGCAGTTGCGGAACCTCAACCGCGAACTCGACCAGGAGCGCGACAAGGGCAAGGCCCTCGAGCAGACGGTGGAGGACATGAAGACGCGCCTCGCCCTCCTGCCGGCCGCGCCGGCCGTCTCCGCCGCGCCGGCATCCGCCGCATCCCCCGAGGATGACCGCCGCCGCGCCGACCGCACCGCCATGGCCAACGGCTTCCTGCAGGGCGGCGTCTCCGCCGAGAAGCAGGGCAAGACCGAGGCCGCCGTCTGGAACTACCGCAAGGTGCTCGAATACCAGCCGGACAACCGCCTTGCCTGCAAGCGCCTCGGCATCCTGGCCTCCCGCAACGGCAATCAGGACGAAGCGGAGAGCTACCTGCGCCGCGCCTTCTATCTGGATCCGGACGATGTGGACGTCCTGCTGCCGCTCGGCTTTGCGCTTGTACGCCAAAGCAAGCCCGACCTGGCCGTCTCCATGCTCGCCCGCGCCGCCTCGCTCCGGCCGGAGGACACGGCAATCCACGGGGCCTACGGCGTGGCGTGCAGCCAGCTCGGCTGGCGCGACGCGGCCGAGTCGCAGTTCCGTCGCACGCTGGCGCTGAACCCGAAGGACAAGAATACGGCCTTCAACCTCGCCGTTCTCCTGGCTTCCTCAAACCCGCCGCGCCTGCAGGAGGCGCAGCAGTGGTACAAACGCGCCCGCGAGCTCGGCATCCCCGCCGACCCCGGCCTCGACAAGCTCTTCTCCGCCGGGGAGTAACGGAACCGGAATAGAGGTCGCTCCGACCGTGCGGGACAATCCGGCTGGCGGATTGCCGCCGTGCCGTCCCGCCCTTGGCAAAAAGTGCCGCAACCGGCGCATAGGGCGCAGGGGCGACGAAAAAACCTTTGCATGTCCCGAAAGTCCGATTGGCCGCTCATCCCGGCCATGGCCGGGACATGCGTCGGTTGCACAGCATCTTCCAGCACGGTACAGTATTTGAAATGAAGCATTCGCGGACGGCTTCAGGTCAGAACCTTGAGTTTTGCGACAGGACGTCCATATAACGTAGGACACTTCGAGCGTCATGCACAAAGACGAGATGCGCAAGATTCTGTCAGAGCACTTGGCGAAGTTTCGCGCTTGGAGCTACGCGCAGCTGGTTGAGCGCGTCGAGCGCGACCGTTTGTCGCACGATTGTTTGGAGCATATCGAGGCCACTACTCCCGACGGCACTCAGTTTCAGATTGAGTTCAATGCGTTTTGGGATGACAAGCCGCATGACGGCGTTCGGGTTTGCGGCAGCTTTTGGGCAGAGCCACAGCGGCCTCTGTTAGGGTTCATTCCGATTTACACGGCAGACGCAACAGACAGTTTTATCATGAGTCCAGACGGGCGATTTATTGGAGAGCATGACACACCAGTGGCTTAGTGCTTATCCGTGAATTAAAAATACCGTCCGCTGCCAATCATTTTGAGTCGATTTTTTCGATGTGAAGGAGGCGCATGTCGGGAGATGTAACGACTGAACATTGGAAAAAGCGGCCCAAAAAGATGGCAACCCTCCGGGTCGCGGCGGAAACGGGCCAT
>CAIXRA010000034.1 GCA_903921725.1 uncultured Lentisphaerota bacterium | reverse complement strand
GGGCGGCTTGCGTAAAGCGTTGAGCGGTTGAACATTCTTTGGGCTCACACGCCGGCCGGGCGGGGACGACAGGCATCCCCCCAACGGGAGCGTTGAACGTTTCCCCGCCCTTTGCGCCTTCGCGCCTTTGCGTTTCAATATCATGTCCCGGGCGGGACGCCGGCGCGCCGGTGCAAAAAAGGACGGCTGGATTTCTCCAGCCGTCCTGCCGGGGTGTGATTCCGCGATGCCGATGGTCACGCCCCCTTGAGGAACGCCTTGCGTTCCAGCGGAACGGAATCGAACACCTTGCGGTCCAGGTAGTAAACCCAGCCGTTGGTGCGCCGGTTCATTTCCTCCACACGGGCACGGTAGCTTTCCAGGCGCTTGGCGTAGAGCGACTCGCCCTTGCGCGCCTCGTCGGGCGTTTCGCTCTTTGGCGGCACGCGCGGGGCGGGGGTGAAGGAGGCGCTGACGGAGGCCCGTCCGTATTTTTCCCTGGGGGCGGGATGCGTGAGGCTGAGGGCGTACTCGATGCCGGAGAAGCCGCGGATGCGCAGAATCCGTCGGGGCGTGGCCGCCGCCGGGTCAAGCTTGCCGCACACGTCTGCGAACCGCTCCCACATCAAGGGGTTTCCCGCGCCGATCAGCCTGTCGGGGAGCGTTTCCTCGTCCGGCTTGAGGTCGGCCAGCACGAGTTCGGCACCGGGGGCCGCGCGGGTCAGCGTCCAGACGGCGGCGCCATCCTCCTCCAGGATAACGGAGGCGGGCTCCATCGCGGGAATCAGGCCGGATTTGAGCCAGGACTCCGGAGCGGCGGGGACGGGACCGGGGTTCATGTTGGTCAAGGCGACAAGCGCGCTTTCCGGCACGAGGACGAAGCGGCCGACCACCGCCCTTGCGTCCGGGTCGCCGCCCTCCTGCACGGTCGGGGCTGTGTATTCCTTGCCGAGGACGAAATGGGCGAGCAGCCGGTCGTTGATGGAGAAGAGCTTGATGTCGGTTCCCGCATCCTCCCCGCCCTTTCCTGGCGCGCGCAGCTTCATGCGTCCGTACTGCGATTCGCGGGCGTCGACAATCTGGACCGCCTTCATGTAGACGGCGGTCAGCAGGAGCCCTTGGACCATCTCGAAGTCGGCCGGGTAGCCGGAGCGCGGCGGCAGGCACCAGCCGTCGTTCTTCCGCATGATTTCCAGCGTGCCGCCGTTGTCCGTGATGCGGATGGTTTCGACCTGGTTCGCCGCGAGCGAGGGAAGGAGAAGCTGGTGCGCGCCCCGCGGAGACGCGGTCGAGCGGGAGCGGCCCCAGTCCATCGCCACACCGAGGACACCCATGCCAGCGGCGGCGGCAAGCAGCCAGAGAATCAGCTTCAGCTTCATGTCACACCCTCCTCCATTTTCGCACCAGCCACACCGCCAGGCCGGCGAGGGCCACGAGCGCGGGCAGCAGCACGATATTGAACATCTTCAGGCGGAACTCCAGCCGGTCGATGTCCCGGCGCAAATCCTTCTGCATCTGGCGCAGCTTCAGGCGCGTGTCCGCCTGCGCTTTTCTGAACTCTTCAATGGACTGCTTCTGCTCCGCCGAGAGGATGACCGCCGGTCCCGCCGTTTTCTGCCGCTGCTGCTCGGCCAGCTTCTGTTGGACGGAGGAGAGTTCCTTCTCCAGCCCCGCCATGCGGTCGCGGTACTGGCGCCCCGCCTCCGCCAGCATCTCCTCCACCACGGTGAACGGGCGCTGTTTCACGGAACGGCTGCGGATACGGACGAGGTTTTCGTCGCCGGCGAGGTATTCGACAACGTTCTGCAGGAAGGCCATGTTGTCGGTCATCGGCACGACCGTGGTCTTGCCGATTGCGTTCTTGAAGGTGCGGACGCAGGAGCGGTCATAGAGCATGTCGGCGTCGCCCACGAGCACGACCGCGCTTTCGCGGGCACTTTCACGCAGCCCGGGCGGGATGGCCGCCGCAACGCCGGTCTCCTTTGATGCCGGAATGCCGGCGGGGAAGGCGCTCTTGAATTTCCCTTCCAGGCGGACGGCCAGCGCCTTCGGTTTCCCGTCGGGCGTGAACCCCCGCAGGAAGAGGTCGCCGCGCATCAGCGCCTTCTGCGACGGTTCCAGCGCGGAGCTGCCGGAGGAGAAGAGGAGCGTGGTCATGCGCAGGCCGGGGGCGCCGGCACCCTCGAAACAGCCGGCGAACGGCAGGACGAACGTGCCGAGCCTGGCGGTGAGCGGGTCGGCGGCGTTGCGGTTGTCCTGCTTCAGGCTGAGCACGGCGGGCTGGATGGCCGGGCGCCCCTGGGCGTCCGTCAGCTGCGTCATGGTCTTCAGGTCGGCCACAACCTTTTCCGGATCGAAGCGCAGCCCCCAGGCGGCGAAGAGCGGCGCGGCGAGGGTGGAGGGGCCGGGCTGCGTTCCGTTGACACGGGCCATGGCCTGCGCCAGCGGATCCATCGCCGACACCCAGCTCACCGGGTCGAGGAACGCCGCGATGCGGCCGCCGCGGAGCAGGAACTGGTCCAGGTTGAACTGCGCCTTGGGCGAAAGAGGAGAGGGGTGAAGAAGGAGGAGGACGGCGACCTTGTCGGGGATGGGAGCGTCCAGATTCGCCTTCTCGACGGTGAAATCCTTGCCCAGCTCCGAGATGATGGCCCACGGGGGCGCACCGGGGTCGTCCCCGCTGGCGCCCGCGCCGCCCAGCACCGGCAGCGAGCTGGCGACCGCAACCACGGGCTTGCCGGGACGCAGCACCCGGCAGACGGCGCGGGTGACGTCGTACTCCAGCGCCGGCTCGCGGTCCGGGGAGACGAACGGAACCGGCACAGTCTTATCCAGGCAGCTCACGGCCAGGCCGAGGTACATGCTCTCGCCGTTGGGCAGCGGGTACGGCGTCACGCCGTCCAGCGCGGCGGAATCCTCGTCGTCGGTCGCCGGCTGCGGATCCAGCACGCGCAGGGTGATCCGGCCGTCCGAGAACCGGCGGTACTCGCGGAGCAGTCCCTCGACGCGGTCGGCCAGTCCGCGCAGCGACGCCGGCATCTGCGCCGGGTCGCGGCTGCGGTAGAGGCGGATGGTCACCGGCGCGTCCATCTTCGCCAGGACGGCGCGGGTGCCGTCCGACAGCGTGAAGATGCGGCCGTCGGTAAAATCCGCGCGCAGGCCGATGGAGCGGCTGACGGCGTTGACCACCACGATCAGGGCGGCCATCGCCGCCAGGCCGGCGGCCGAGAAGAGGAATGTTTTCCAAAAGGAGCGCGTGTTCGCATTCATGATCCCGACTTCCTTCCAAACCAAGACCGCAGGTTCCGTGGAAACGGGCGCGGGTGCCCGGAGCCCGTCACCGCGTGCGCCGTCCACGCAGGATCACCGCCGTTGCAAACAGGAAAAACAAGGGGACGGCCAGGAAATAGACCACGCCGCGGAACTCCAGCAGGCCGCGCTGCATGGCGCCGAAGTGCGAGGCGGCGCTGAGCCCCATGAGGAGGTCCGCCGCAGCCGCGCCGGGCCGGCCCCAGCCGTCCAGCAGTTCCGCCACCGCGGAAAGCCCCGCCGCCGCATTGAGGAAACAGAGGACGACGGCGAGGATGAAGCTGACGACCTGATTGCGCGTCATGGCCGAGGTCATGCAGGCGATTGACAAGTAGGTCGTCCCCACCAGCAGGCTGCCGAGGTAGCCGGTGGCGATCTGGCCGCCGTCGGGCTCCCCGAGATAGGCGACGGTGAGCACCATGGGGAAGGTCAGCGCCAGCGCCAGCGCCAGCATCCCCCACGCCGCCAAAAACTTGCCCGCCACCGCCTGCCAGCAGCTCAGCGGCATGGTCAGGAGCAGTTCGACCGTGCCCGTCCGCCTCTCCTCCGCCCACAGCCGCATGCCGAGCGCCGGCACCAGCAGCAGATAGAGGAACGGGTGCCAGAAAAAGAAACTGTCCAGCGCGGCGACGCCGCGCTCGAAGAAGCGCCCGGCGGGGAACGGCAGAATCCACGGCAGAAACCCCGCCAGCACCAGAAAGATGATGATGAAGACATAGGCGACCGGCGAGGTGAAGTACGCCCCGAGTTCGCGCTTGCAGACGGCCCAGATGTTGCCCCATGCGTTCGTCATGCGCCGCCCTCCGTGACGGCCGCGGCCGGTGCGCCGGAGGCCGTGTCGGGCACGGTCACGGCCCGGAAAAACTCGTCCAACCGCCCCTCCCCGGTCTGCAGCTCGCAACAGAGAAGACCCTTTGCCGCCGCCGTGCGCGCCACCTCTTCGGCCAGCGGCTGGCGGCCGTCGCGGAGCGGCACGACCCGGACGCGGAGCGTGTCCGCCGCCTCCGACACTACGTCCACCCGCAGCACGCCGGCGAGGCCGCGGAGAGCCGGCAGCGCCAGCGGTGCGTTCGCCCCGCGCAGGAGCGCCGACACCGTGCCGGCGGATTCCGACTTTGCGCGCAGCTCCGCCGGCGTCCCGTCGGCCACCAGCCGTCCGCGGTCGATGACCAGCACGCGCGAACAGACGGCGTCGACCTCCTCCAGGATGTGCGTGGAAAGGATGATCGCCTTGTGCTCGCCCATGCGGCGGATGAGGCTGCGGACCTCGTGCTTCTGGTTCGGATCGAGGCCGTCCGTCGGCTCGTCCAGCACCAGAGCCGGCGGGTCGTGCAGCAGGGACTGCGCGAAGCAGGTCCGGTGGCGGTAGCCTTTCGAGAGGGTGTCGACCGGCTGGCGGCGGACGGTTTCCAGGAAGCAGGTTTCCACCACGCGCTCCACGGCCGCATCGCGCGCCCGGCCCCACAGCCCGCGCGCCTCGGCACAAAAACGCAGGAATCCGGAAACCGTCATGTCGGCGTAGACCGGCGCGCTTTCCGGCAGGTAGCCGATCAGCCGCTTGGCCGCGGCCGCGTCGACGGCCATGTCAATTCCGCCGGCCAGAACCTGACCGCCGGAAGGCGGCAGAAAGCCCGTCAACATCCGCATCGTCGTGGATTTGCCCGCGCCGTTCGGGCCGAGAAAGCCGAGCACCTCACCCCTCGCCACCGTGAACGAGACCTCGTCCACGGCCAGCTTGGGCCCAAACCATTTTTTCAGGTTTCTCGCCTCAATCATGATGGGCTCCGCCTCTGGCTGGAACCGCGCCGCCGGGCGGCGGGCGGAATCGGTATCAAGATAACCCGCCATCCGCGTTTTTCAGCCCGGCCATGCGCGAATTCCGCAAGCCCGGGCGCCGCACATGGCGGGGCGGAGGCCAGCGGCCGTCATTTGCCGCCGAAGAGCCGGCCGAAGAGCCTCCCGTACCCGGGCGCCAAATCCCCGATCTGCTGGATGATGGCCTCAAGCTGCCGCTGTTCCCGTGCGTGCATCTCGCGGAACAGCGCGCAAAGTTCCGGCGCCCCCGCCTCCTCCCCGAAGATGTTGAACGCCTGGGCGGCGAGGGTCTGCTCCGTGACCGTCCTGGCGGCCGCCAGCGCGCCGGCTTCCGTCAGCGGCCCGCGCCGGGCGATGACCGCCTGGTTCTCGACGAAGACGACGGAGGGGCGGATGCTTTCAATGTTGAAGAGCGCGGCGT
>CAIXRA010000033.1 GCA_903921725.1 uncultured Lentisphaerota bacterium | reverse complement strand
CGCCTGAAAAGTGCGGTTTTGGGGATGCGTGCTCAAAAAATGGTGGTGGTTTTCGAAAACCGCCCGGCTGGCTGGAAAATCACCCGCACGCCGCTACTTTTTCAGCCAAGGGACTCACCCCCAAAATACCTTTTCGAATGGGGTCAGATTAGGGGGACGAGCAGCCGGTGCCTCCGGCGCTGTTTCTGATGCAGCGGCGAGGTGGCGGAATGGTACAGGTTGAACGCCAGAAGATCTTTTTCCGTCAGGCGGTATTCGATGCGGTTCATGTCTGCTCCTGCGTTCCTGGCATCGGGACCGGACGCTCTACCTGAGGGCAAAACGCACCGGGACTGGACGTGGATTTTAATGTACATGGAACACCGGCCGGTTTCAACGCGGGCCGCCCCGCCTCCGTTCCGGCGTCCGCGCGCTTATGTTATGTCGGTTTCCCTCCGTGTGGTGGTGCTTGCTGGATGCATACATGAAGGAGTATCATGATGGAACGGCTTGCTTGTTTCAAGGCCTACGACATCCGGGGCAGGGTGCCGGATGAGCTGAACGGGGAGATGGCCTACCGGCTGGGCCGGGCGTACGCGGCGGAGATCCGGCCGCAGGGCCCGGTGGCGGTCGGCCGCGACGTGCGCCTGAGCAGCGGCGCGCTGGCGGCCGAACTCATCCGTGGCCTGAACGAGGGCGGGGCGGATACGCGCGACATCGGGCTCTGCGGTACGGAAATGGTCTATTTCGCCGCGGCGCGTCCCGGCATGGGCGGCGGAATCATGGTTACGGCAAGCCACAACCCAATGGAATACAACGGATTGAAGATTGTCCGCTCCGGCGCCGTCCCCGTCAGCGGCGATTCCGGGCTGGACGCGCTGGAGCGGAGGGTGCGGGAATTCGGTGTGGCGGTGGAGCGGGGGGGCGGGGAACGTTCAACGCTCAACGTTCAACGCTCAACGTTCAACGCCGGGCAGGCGGCACAAAATCCGGGGTACGGAACGAACACCACGGAGGACGTCACGGCCGCCTACGTCCAAAAACTGCTCTCCTTCGTGGATGTTAAGAAGCTGAAGCCGTTCCGGATTGTGGTCAACGCGGGCAATGGCTGTGCCGGGCCGTTCGTGGACGCGCTGGCGCCGCACCTGCCGTTTTCATTCGTCCGCGTGAACCACGAACCGGACGGCCGTTTCCCCAACGGCATCCCGAATCCGATGATCCTGGAAACCCATCCGCAGACCGCAGGGGCGGTGCGGCGGGAAAAAGCGGCGTTCGGCATTGCCTGGGACGGCGATTTCGACCGCTGTTTCTTCTTTGACGAGAACGGGGACTTTGTCGAGGGCTACTACATCGTCGGTTTGCTTGCCCGGCAGATGTTGCGGCGCGCGCCCGGGGCGAAAATCATCCACGACCCGCGCCTGACATGGAACACGCTCGATCAGGTCCGCGCGGCGGGCGGCATGCCGGTGCTGTGCAAGACCGGCCACGCCTTCATCAAGGAACGGATGCGTGCGGAAGATGCGGTGTACGGCGGCGAGATGTCGGCGCACCACTATTTCCGCGACTTCGCCTACTGCGACACCGGCATGGTGCCGTGGCTTGTGCTGGCGCAGCTGCTGTCGGAGGGCGGGCGGACGCTGTCGGAGCTGGTCGCCGAAGGGCGGCGGAATTATCCGTGCAGCGGCGAGATCAACAGCCGGGTGGCGGACGCCGCCGCGGTCGTCGCCAGGATTCTGGCCCTGTACGGCCCGCAGGCGACGGCGCGGGACATGACCGACGGCATCTCCCTGGAGTTCGGCGGCACCTGGCGCTTCAACCTGCGGAGTTCGCAAACCGAGCCAATCCTGCGCCTCAACGTCGAGTCGCGCGGCGATGAGGCGCTGATGCGGGCGAAAACGGCGGAACTCCTGGCGCTGATCCGGGGGTGACCCCCGCCGATTCAGGCCGTGCGTCCTGCTGCAACGTCAGGCCGTGCGCGCCGCCGCACGGTGGCGCAGCAGGTTCATGGCGGACTTCACCTTCGCAAAATCCAGCGCCCCGACCTCGATCTTGGCCCCGAGCGGCTTCGGCAGTGTGACGGCCAGTTCGCCGCCCAGGTGCTCGCGGAACTCCTCCAGCCCGTCCAGCACCAGCGGCCAGCCCGCCTCGCTCTTCAGCTCCATCGCCTTGTGCCAGACCGGAAGGCCGGCCTCCTCCATCGCGCAGATCACGCCGCCCGCCTCGGCCGGGGCGATGAACCCCACGGCCGCCGCATAGCAGAGGTCGAGCGCCATGCCGACGGCCACCGCCTCGCCGTGGCGCAGTTCGTAGTCGGAAAGCGTCTCCAGCTTGTGCGCCGACCAGTGGCCGAAATCCAGCGGACGGGCCGTCCCCTGTTCGAACGGGTCGCCGCCCTGGCCGATGTGCAGCAGGTGCAGCTCCGCGCTGCGGCGGATCATCGACTTCATGGCCTCCATGTCCCGCCGCCGGAGCGCCCCGGCATTGGCCCGCAGCCAGTCCAGGAATTCGCGGTCCTTGATGACGGCGACCTTGAACGCCTCCGCGATTCCGGCGATCCATTCCCGGTCCGGCAGCGTGCGCAGTAGGTAAAAATCGTTGAGCACCGCAGCCGGCGGCGCGAAGGTGCCGATGAAATTTTTGGCACCGTTCAGGTTCAGGCCGTTTTTCACGCCGACCCCCGCGTCGTCCTGCGCCAGCACCGTGCTCGGCACGCGGATCAGCCGCACGCCGCGGTGGACGAGCGACGCCGCGAACCCCGCCGCGTCCAGGAACGCGCCGCCGCCGACCGCCAGGATGAAGCCGTGCCGCGAGATGCGTGCCGCGCGTGCAGCCTCCAGAACCGTCTGCGCCACGCCGAACCCGTTCTTCGCCGCCTCGCCGCCCGGCAGCACGATGGGCGGCTCCACCAGCCGTGCGGACTCCGCGCAGCCCTCGAAGTAGTAGCGGATCCGTCCGTCCAGTTCCGGCTGCGCCGCGGCCAGCCCACCGTCGATGAAGCACAAACATTTGCGCGGCAGTGGCTCGGGGCCGTCCCTCAGCACGGACGCCAGCAGCGGGTTGCTGCGGACGAACAGGTCGTCGGTGAAATGGACGCGGTAGCGGACCGGTACCTGCGTGTCCACCTCGATGGAGGGAAACGCCTCCCCGGCGGCCGCCTCCTGTCCGTGCTTGGATTTCATCTCTGGCATGATTCCCCTCCGGACGCGCGGCGCGCCCGCCGGCCGGGCTGCGGCCGTTCCGCGTAATATCGTTGCGGAATCCGCACCGGCCAGCGCTTCCGCAGGGAAAAGGGAAGGGGAGGCGAGTTCCTGCAAGGCCTGGCTGAAGTAACGCGGCTCATTCCTGACCGCGCGTTGGGAGCGGAGTACTGCGGCGCTTCAGCCGGCCGGCATCTGTTCCACCTTCTCGATGCGCGAGGTGTCGAAGCCGGAATCCGCCGCGAACTTCACCAGTTCCGCGTAGGTTTCCGGCGGCAGCCGCGGAGTCCGCGCGAGAATCCAGAAATAGTCGAGGGTGCCGCTGGTGACGACCGCCCAGGCGTACTCCTTTTCATCGAGCTTGACGACCTTGTAGCTGGCGGAGAACGGCCAGAAGAACGTTACGCGCAGCAGGCCGATGTCGTGCGCCCCGGGGAAGACGGCGCGCGCCGTGGCGGAGCGCCATTTCTGCTTCGCCGGGTCGTAGCCGCGGTTCACCACGCGGATAGAGCCGTCCGCCTGCGCCGTGTACTCGGCCGTGACGCGGGTCAGCCCGCGCTCGAAGACGTGCGGGAAGCGCGCAATCTCGTACCAGGTCCCGGCATAGCGCCCGGCATCAAACCCCGTCACCGGCGGCAACCCCCGCGTGCTGTTGTGGGCGCACCCCGGCAGAAACGACAGAAGCGAAGCCAGCATACACCCCCTCATCATACTGAACATTCTTCACCTCATGATTCCGATTCTCCGGACATATGCCTACCACGAAGGATCAATTGATCTTGACGTTCTCACAGGCGGACTTGGGGTCGTGGATGCCGAGTACCTTGAAGATGAGGACGGCCATCTGGCGGTGCCCTTCGCCGGAGGGATGGATGCTGTTGCCGAGCCATTTGGCGGGCGGGCGGCCGTTCGCGGCGGAGCTTTCCCAGAACGCGTAATGGTCTACCAAGATGACGTCCTGTTCCTTCGCCACCTTGCGGATCTGCTCGTTGAATGGCGGCAGCGCCTTCTCGCGGGAGCCGGGGGCGACCGTGTTTGGGGTCTGGAGGACGGGGATGCCGCCGTCGGCCCGGACGTCCGCCACGAGCTTGGACAGGTTCTTGCCGAACTCGGCGGGGTCCTTGACGGCGGTGCAGTCGTTCATGCCGATCAGGATGAGGACGACATCGGGCTTGAAGCGGCGCACGCGCCAGTCATAGGCACCGAGGATGTCGGTGACCTTGTTGCCGCTAATGCCGGTGTTGACGACGATGTCGCTCATGCGATGCAGCTCCCAGCGCATGCGTTCGGCAAAGATTTCGGGGAAGGAGCGCCAGCCGGCGGTCCACAGCGCGCCGTGGGTGATGGAGTCGCCGGTGAAGAGCCAGGTGCGCGGCGTCTTTTTGTCGGCCAGCAGCGTCTTGATCTTCTCCTGGTCTTTGGCGCCGGTGGCGGAGACGGCCGCAGTCCCGGCGTTTTCCGCCTTGCCGGAAGCGGGCGCGGAAGGGCCGGGGGCGGCGTTGGCGGCAAGGACTAGCGCGGCGGCGGCGAAGACGCCGCCCAGCAGGACACGGCGAGAAAGAATGCGGTTCATGCAGAGACTCCTTGGTTTGCATCATTCGAAAAAACGGGCAATCCAAAACGCCAAGCAATTGGCGCACTCCAAATGCAAGCAGAGATACCCGTCAGCCCTCCTGTGCCGGATCGTCCCCGCTGGCAAGCTCCGTGGCCTCGATTCTGCGCGGGACGGTGTCCACCGGCGGCAGCGCCTCGATTTCATCGCCTGAGGAGGCTTGGAGGTCGCGGAATTTACGGGCGGAGACGAGCACGCGGGTTTCGAAGGAGCCGACGGCCTTGTTGTACGAGTCGATGGCGGAGTTGAGGCCGCCGCCGACTTTCCGGAAATGCCCGGTGAAGGTGGCCACGCGTTCGTAGAGGAGCTTGCCGAGGTCGCAGATCTGCTGCGCGTTCTCCGCCATCTTTTCCTGGCGCCAGCCGTAGGCGACGGAGCGCAGGAGCGCGATCAGCGTTGTCGGCGTCGCCAGGATCACGCGCTGCTCCACGCCGTACTCGATGAGCGACGGATCCTGCTCCAGCGCGGCGGAGAAGAAGGTTTCGCCCGGCAGGAAGAGGACGACGAACTCGGGCGTCGGCTGGAACTGTTCCCAGTATCCCTTCGCGCTGAGTTGCTGGAGGTGTGTGCGGACCTGGCGCGCGTGATCCTTGAGTTTGAGGATGCGCGTCGCCTCGTCCGGCGCTTCCAACGCCTCCAGGTACCCCTGCAGCGGGCACTTGGAATCCACCACGAGCTGTTTCTGGTTCGGCAGGCGCACAATCAGGTCCGGACGCAACCGGCCATCGGCGGTGGTGACCGATTCCTGCTGGGTGAAGTCGCAGTACTCGACCATGCCGGCCATTTCGACGACGCGCTTAAGCTGGATCTCGCCCCAGCGTCCGCGGACGATCGGCGCCCGCAGCGCCTTCACCAAATTGCCGGTCTCGGCCTGGAGCTGCGCCTGTGTCGCGGAGACGTTCTTGAGTTGTTCGCGGAGGCTGCCGTAGGCCTCGCCGCGCGCCTTCTCCATCTCCTGCACCTTTTTGTCGAAGCTGGTGAGGGTTTCCTTCAGGGGCTGGACCAGTAATTCGATGGCCTTGTGGCGGCCGGTGAGGTCGGTCTTGGCTGTTTCCTGAAGCTTGTCGAAAGTGGACTTGGCCAGCTCAAGGAAGGTCTGGTTGTTGGCGCGCAGGGCGTCGGCGGAGAGCGCCTGGAACGCATCGGAGAGCGCCTTCTGCGCCTGCCCGAGCATGGCGATCTTTTCCTGGGCGGCCTTGCGCTCCTCCTCGGTGCGTGCCTGGATATCCGCGTTGGCGGACTGGAGGCGGGAGAGTTCGGCGCGGGCATCGTCGAGGCGCATTTCCGCCGTCTGTCGTGCCGTTTCGAGTTCGGCCGCGCGCCGGCCGCCGGCGTCCACGCGCGCGGAAAGGCGGGCGATCTCCGTGTCCCTGGAGGCCAGCCCCGCCGCGGAGTCCGCGGCCGTTTTCGCCGCCCCGCGCCCGGACCAGACCCAGGCTAGGCCAAGGCCGGCGCAGAGCCCCAACACGGCGCATGAAAGCATTTCCACAACAGGCATTTTCCAAGACTCCGCAAATGGGTGGATGAGGCGCGCCGTACCGCCGCGCCGTTGCCGATAGTATGCCACGCACGCAGGCGGAATCAAACCTCCGCCCCGGTGGGGCGGAACACGCCCCGGATTGCTGGCCGGTTGCGACCGGTGCAAGTTCAGGATTGAAACCCAGCCAAAAACGTATATAGTAAGACATGTAGCGTAAAAGACAGGACAACGGAGTCTCCGTTGCGCAACGAAAGGACAGCCGTATGATGTTCCAAGATGAAAAAAGTGGCGAATCTGTATTTTCCTTTACCCCGGCCAAGCCGGTACAGAAGGTTTTTTTGGCCGGTGACTTCAATGAATGGAGCCCCTCCGCCAAGCGCATGGTGAAGGTCAAAGGGGGTGCCTATCGCGCCCGCCTCCAGCTCCCCCCGGGGCGCTACGAGTACAAGTTCATTGTGGACGGCTTCTGGATGCAGGATGCGGAAGCGCCCGAGCAGGCGCTGAACTCCTGCGGCAGCGTCAACAGCGTCGTCATCGTCCCCGAGCTTTGCAAGGCCTGCTGCGACCGTGAGTCCCAAACATGCAAGCACGACTGAGCCAGGTTTTTGATGCCTGTCGCGCGGCGGACCGCAAGGCGCTTGTGGCGTATGTGACGGCTGGCGATCCTTCGCTGGCGGCCACCGAGCAGTTGCTTCTGGCGGTGGCGGAGGCCGGAGCCGACATCATCGAACTGGGGGTTCCCTTTTCCGATCCGATGGCGGACGGCCCGGTGATCCAGGCGGCGAGCCAGCGAGCGCTCGCGGCCGGAACCACGCTCCCCAAGATTCTGGAGATGGCCCGCCGCGTCAGCCCGAAGTTGTCCTGCCCGATGGTGCTTTTCAGCTATTACAACGTGCTGATGCAGTACGGCGTGGAAAAACTGGCCGCGGAATCCGGCGCCGCCGGAATTGCCGGCTGGCTGGTGGTTGACCTGCCCCACGAGGAGGCCGGCGAGATTGACGGCGTCCTGCGGCAGCACGGCCTCGACCGCATTCCGCTCCTCGCTCCTACAACCCCGCCGGGGCGTGCGCGGGAGATTCTCCGCCGCGCGTCGGGTTTTGTGTACTACATCACGGTTGCCGGCGTTACCGGAGCCCGCGCTGAAATACCGTCCGACCTGGCCGCCAATCTCAAGGCCATCCGCGGCATGACACGGACGCCGGTCGTGGCCGGGTTCGGCGTCAGCTCCCCGGAGACGGCCCGGAAAACCGCGGAGCATGCGGACGGCGTGGTCGTCGGCAGCGCCATTGTCCGGCTCATGGGCGAGGCGCCTTCGCCTGCGGAAGGAATCCGCCGCGCCGCGGAGTTTGTCGCCTCCCTGCGCCGCGGGCTTGGCACCGCCTGCTGACGCGGGCCGACCCAGCCGCAGCGGTTCCATGATGCCGCACTCCATGCGGTCGCCAGCACCTCGTATGCCTGGGGTGCCGGAATCCACGGGTGACGGCAGAGAAGACATACGGCTGGCCTGTGTTGTTTTTTTGAAACTCCGCATGGGCGATTCCCGTGGTTTGTGCTAAATTGGCTGCGAAAATACCGAACGGGCTTGTGACATGACAAGTGGATTTTTTTATTCTGTAACCCCAACCGGCGGAAGCGGGCCATGAACGACACATCCACCCCATCCTCCTCCCCGGCGCATGAACACCACCGCCGCCGCCGCTCCTCCCACAACGAGGAGCAGGAAGCGTCCTACCGCGAGGAGATCCGGAAAGAATTGGAGGAGCGCGAGCAGCGCATGCGCCAGGAAGCCCTGGAGCACGAGGAGGCGGCGCGGAAGGAAATGGACGAGCGTGCAAAGGCGCGCCTCCGCCGCGAGGAGGAGGAGCAGTTTTTCCAGGAGCGCGGCTATGTCCGGCATGTCAACCGTTACGGACATGTGGAATGGATCACGCCCGATGAGGCCAAGCTGCGCCGGCAATACCGCCGCAAGGAATTCGTCCGTTCCATCTTCAAGGGCGGCAAGGGGACGCGCAACGTCCTCCGCAAGTGGATTCTTGCCGGCATGCTGCTGATGGCCATCCTCATCACCGGTGCCATCGTTGTGATCTCCACGACGCACGGACCGCTGGATCCGGGCACGCTCACCGTCACCCTGGAACAGCAGGATCCCAAGTCGGGCGGCGCCAAGGTCTATCTGGACGGCGTGCTTCTGCGGGAAACCGCCACGCCGGCCAAGATCACCGGCGTGCTCGAAGGCTGGCATACGGTGGCCGTCCACAAAGAGGGTTTCCAGGCCGTGCCGCCCGCCATGCGGACCCATGTGAAGGCCGGAAAGAGTGTGTCCGCGCAGTTCAAGCTGTCCGGCGTCCCCCAGATGGGCGGCGTGGCCGTGACCACGACCAACCTAATGGTGCCGTACACTCTTTACGTGGATGGCGTGGCCGAAACCCATGAGCCGGGGCAGGTCATCCAGCTCCCCGTCGGTTATCATGTGATCTGTGCGGGCAAGGAGGGGTACACCGTCACGCCCCAATACCACCGGGTGTTTGTCACGCGGGAACAGCAACTCAGAATCACCTTTACCTTCCAAGCCGATGACAAGCTCGGGCGCCTTGAGGCGACGGGCGCCGATTCAGCCTATCTTTACAGGAACGGGGCGTTTACCGGGCGCAAGGCGAACGGCGAGGCGCTCTTCCTTCCCTTGGCGAAACATGTGCTGGAAGCGCCGGGTGCGGAAGCGTTGTCTACGGAGCCGGCGCGGCTGGAAGTCACGCTCCTGAATGCCGAACCCTCCTGCATCGCCTTCCAGTCCACGCCACCGCTCACCCTTCTGCCGGTCACGTTTCGCACCGCCCGCCCGGGTGCCGTCGTTCTGCTGGACGGGCAGTGGACCGCCTGCGTCACGCCGTGGACCGCCACAGTCCCGCCGGGTTCCCATTACGTCAATTTCTTCCGCGATGGCAAATGGTGCATGCCCGACGACCGCCTGCTGGTGGTGGAGGCCGGCCGTGAAAACAGCTTGACCGTTGATTTCTGACATGAGCCGGCGCCCCGAACCCGCCAGCAGCTCCGGTTTTTCCGGTAAATATCTGCGCTCGCGCGCCATCCTCCGGCCGCTTTCCGGCCTGCCGCCGCCCGCCTTTGACCGGGCCGTCGTCATCCCCGCGATTGCGGAGTCCGCCAACCTGCCTGCCACGCTCGCCTCGCTGGCGCGTAATCCCGCGTCCCTCCTGGAGCGCACGCTGGCCGTGGTTGTCGTCAACCATGCCGCCGGCGCGCCGCCCGATGTCGTGGAGGACAACCGCCGGACGCTCGCATGGCTCGGATTGCGCAAGGGTTCTCCGGACGCGCCGCCGCACCTGTGCTGGATCGACGCCGCCTCGCCGGGCCGCGAACTGCCGCCCAAGGCCGGGGTCGGTCTGGCGCGCAAGATTGGATGCGACGCCGTGATCGCGGCCGGCGCCGCGCCCGAATGCGTCCTCTTCAATCTGGACGCCGACACGCTCGCCGGGCCGGACTACCTCGCCGCCGCGGACCGCTTCCTCCGGACGGGCCGGGCCGCCGGCAACATCCCCTTCCTCCACCAGCCGGCCGCCACGCCGGAAGGCCGGCGTTCCATCGCCCGATATGAGGAGTTTCTCGACGCCTACGTCGCTGGCCTGCGGCGCGCGGGGTCGCCTTATGCCTTCCACTGCATGGGGTCCGCCTTCTGCATGACCGCGGCGGCGTACGTCCGGGCGGGCGGCTTCCATGCGGGGCGCCAGGCGGGCGAGGATTTCTACCTCCTCCAGCAGCTGGCCAAGACCGGCGGCGTCGCCGAACTGACATGCACCGCCGTGCATCCATCGCCGCGCAGTTCCTGGCGCGTGCCGTTCGGAACCGGCCGGCGCATGGGCGAGGCGGAGGAGGGCGACGACTCCGGCTTCGCGCCCTATGACCCGCGGGTGTTCGACGCGCTCGCCGGGCTGCTGGAGACCGCGCACGCCGTCACCGACCGCCCCGCGGCGGATGCCCTTGCGGAGTTCGCAGATCCGCTGGCACGCGAATTTTTGGACGAACGCGGCTTCCGCACCATCTGGCCCAAGTTCCAAAGCCAGTTCCGGACGGAAGCCGCCCGCCGCCGCGCCTTCGACGAATGGTTCGACGCCCTCGCTACGCTGAAATTCATTCATTTTCTGACCGAACGCCGCTGGCCCCGGCTGCCGCACTCCATGCCTTGACCGGGCGGGAAGATGGGGGGGCGTAGTATCACCCAGGGCGTTGCCTGGGCTATCCTCCGTTGCCCCTTCGGGGCGCAAGTCGCATTCGCACTCGCGCTCGATTGCCGCCCTCGATTTCCGCATGAGCGGATATTTCGATTGGCGAGTGCGAGTGCCGTCCCGATGGGGGCAAAGCAACAAAAAACCCGCGGGCACCAAGAGGCGCCGGCGGGTTTTTGCGGGGTATCGGAGGCTTACGCCTTTGGAGCGGCGGCGGGAGCCTTCTCCGGGCCCTGGTGGTGCTCAGTCTCACGGGTGCCGGTCGGGGTCGTGTACGATTCGCGCATGGCCAGACAGGAGCCGGGGGCCTTTTTGTTGACCGGGCAGACATCGACGCAGCCGTTGCAGGTGATGCAGCGGAGGCGGTCGATGCTCCAGGTGCGCGTGGCGCGGTCCACGGTGATGGCCGTGGTCGGGCACTTGCGGGCGCACATGCCGCAGTAGATGCAGGCGTCAATCTTGATCTCGATGCTGCCGCGGGTCTTGGCGATATGCGGGCGCTTCACGAAGGGATAGGCGCGCGTCGCCGGTTTGCGGAACAGGCTCTTCAGGATCGTGCCGGTCATGGGGAAGAGAGACATGATAAAACTCCCGGTAGCACTTTCTTAACGTTCAACATTCAACGTCCGACATTCAACCTTCAACGAAAAACATAGGATTATCTGGTTCGGCCATCCACTTGAACGTTGAGAGATGAGGGTTGAACGTTGAGCGTTCTCTTGGGTTTCCGGTCACCGTTCCGTACAGCTGATGCAGGGGTCGATGGTGAGCGCCATCACCGGCACGTCGGCCAGGTCGCAGCCCTGGAGCATCTTCACCAGCGGCGCAAGGTTTGCAAAGGTCGGGGTGCGGGCGCGGAAGCGCTGGAGGTTCTTGGTGCCGTTGGCCTTGATGTAGTAGACGACTTCGCCGCGGGGCTGCTCGACACGGGAGAAGAACTCGCCGTTCGGGTTGCCCTTGACCTCGACATCCACTGCGCCGCCCGGCATCTGTGCGACAACCTGGCGGATGATGTCGATGGATGCGAAGAGTTCGTCGATGCGGACTTCGCAGCGCGCCTGGCAGTCGCCTTCGGTGCGCGTGATCGTCTTGAAGTTGATCTTGTTGAAGAAGGCGTAGCCGAGCGTGCGCATGTCCTGGGCGACGCCGCTGGCGCGCAGGGTCGGGCCGACCGCGCCGAGGGCCTGCGCCTCTTCCTTGGTGATGATGCCGACGCCGCGCATGCGGTGCTTGACGGTGGAGTCGCTCATGAAGACGCCGGTGATATCGCGGATCTCCTGCTCCATGCCGTCGAGGATGCGGACGATTTCGGCCAGCTTTGCGTCGGTCACATCGCGGCGGGTGCCGCCGACCTTGCAGGATCCGAAGATGACGCGGCCGCCGGTGGTCGCCTCGATCTCGTCGAGCAGCGTCTCACGCAGGCGCCAGCAGTGCATGAAAAGGGATTCGAAGCCGAAGGCGTCCGCCATCAGGCCGAGCCAGAGCAGGTGGCTGTGCAGGCGGGACATCTCGCCCCAGATGGTGCGCAGCGCCTTGGCGCGGTCCGGGACCTGGAGCTGCATGATCTCCTCGATGCCCTGGCAGTAGGTCTGGCCGTGGATGAAGCTGCAGATGCCGCAGATGCGTTCGGCGACGTAGGTGAAGTCGATGAAGTCCTTCTTCTCGACCAGCTTTTCCAAGCCGCGGTGGATGAAGCCGATGGACGGGATCGCCTCGATGACCCTTTCGTCCTCGACCACGAGGTCCAGATGGATCGGCTCCGGCAGCACCGGGTGCTGGGGGCCGAACGGGATGATGGTGCGGTTTGCCATGGTAATTCCTTGCGGCCGCGGGCCGCCGTATGATGATGGGACCGTTGCTCTTGCTATCAGCTCTTTGCGGGTGCCGTACAGGAGGCGGCCTCGTTGAAGGCGTGCTTTTTGGCGACCTTGTAGAAGTTGCCTTTGAAATCCAGCACCAGGCCGGGGAACTGGATGCCGTAGAGGTCGTGCATCTCGTTTTCGTAGAGGAGGGCGGCCCAGTAGACGCCGCTGACGCTGGGGAGCGACGGGCTCTCGGCGGCGATGAGGATGCGCAGATTCGCGAAGGCGCAATCCTTGTCGAATGTGTAGTTGACCTCCAGCCCCTCGGGCAGGCGGGAGGCGCACATCTGGACGAGGCGGTAGCCGTTCGCCTTCATCTTCTGCGTCTCGGGCACGAGGGTGTCCGGCGTGATGTTCGTGGTTGGCTGTGCTTCAATCATGGTCACTTCGCCTTTTCCAAATAGACGCGGTTGATTGCGCTGTTCAGCTGGTCGGTCTTGAATTCCCGGTAGCCGAGCTTGCCGTACAGTTCGAGGTTCCGGCTGCTCTTGTGCCAGGTGAAGATCTCGAACCGCTTCGCCTCGGTGAGGCGCGCCTCGATGGCGGACACCAGCTTCTTGCCGATGCCCTTGCTCTGGAAGTAGGGGTGGACGCTCAGGCGGGAGATGTGGCCGGTGCCTTCGGCGGTGTAGCCGCGGATGGAGCCGACGACCTTGCCGTTGATCACGGCCTTGAACAGGATCTGCGTCTTGAACGCTTCGCGCAGCTGTTCAAGCGTCTGCTGCAGCGGGGGCAGGCTCGGGTCGTTGTACAGTTCCGCCTCGCTCTGGTAGGCGGTCTTCTGCACGCTCATGATTTCCGGCAGGTCCGATTCCTCTGCCTGCGAGATGATGAGCTGGCCGATGCTGTTTTCGACGGACTGCTGGTAGGCGTGGCGCTTTTCCAGAATGCCGAGCGCCTGCACGACGCCGTCGATGATCGACTCGGGGCGGGCGGCGCAGCCGGGGACGAAGACGTCGACCGGAATCACCTTGTCCACGCCGCCGGCGACGTTATAGCATTCGCGGAAGATGCCGCCGGAGCTGGCGCAGATGCCGATGGCCACGACGACCTTCGGCTCGGGCATCTGTTCGTAGATGTTCTTCACCACGCTGCGCGTCTGCTCGTTCACCGAACCGGTGATGAGGAAGATGTCGGCGTGCTTCGGGTTGCCGGTGTTGACGATGCCGAAGCGCTCGACGTCGTACATCGGCGTCAGGCAGGCCAGCACCTCGATGTCGCAGCCGTTGCAGCTCGACGCGTCGTAATGGATGATCCAGGGAGATTTTACCAAGTGCGACATGTTTGCTCTCTCTTGTCGATGGGCGCTTATTTGCCGAACATCTGGAGGATCGGCTTCCAGTACTGGAGCACCAGGACGTTGCCGACGCCGAAGATGACTGCCATGATCCAGGAGCTCTTGACGGCCATCTGCCACTTCACGCGGGAGCAGGTGTTGTCCGCCACCAGTTCCAGGAAGAACACCAGCAGCACGACCGGCACCGCAAGCCACCAGCAGGAGCCGAGGAAGAGGTAGACCAGGCCGAGGACGAGCACCGTCTCATACCAGTGCGCCAGCTCGATCGCCGCCATTGCCCGGCCGGAGAATTCGGTGGTGAGGCCGCGGACCAGTTCCTGGTGCGCGTGGTGGGAGGAGGAGAGGTCGAAGGGGGACTTGCGCAGCTTGATCGTCAGGATGTAGATCAGTCCGAGGAACAGGCCGGCGCCCTGGAGGATGACCGGTGCGTGAATCTTCGCGGTGTCCGCCGTGCAGTCGAAGGCGAGGATGTCCGTCACGCTGAAGCTGCCGGTGATCATGTAGAGGCCGACGATGACCAGCAGGAGCATCGGCTCGTAGGCCATGATCTGGAGCAGTTCGCGTTCGGCGCCGAGGAAGCTGTAGGGGGAGCTGGCCTTGTAGGCGCCCAGCACCATGAAGATGCTCGCCAGTGTCAGGGAGAACACCACCAGCAGCAGGTCGCCGCCCATGAAGAACAGACCGCCGGTGAAGACCATGAACAGCAGGTAGAAGAAGACGTAGAAGTTCTGCGAACGCCGCACGACCAGGTTCTCCTTGAGCAGGAGCTTCCGGAAGTCATACCACGGCTGGAGGATCGGCGGCCCGATGCGCGACTGCATGCGCGCCGAGATCTTGCGGTCGATGCCGCCCAGCAGGCAGCCGAGGACGGGGCCCAGCACCAGGTAGAGTCCAAGGGCAATCAGTTTCACGGTCGTTTCGTTCATTTGTGGATTACCTCGCGATGATCGTCAGGGCAAGCATGAGTGAGATGAGGAGCGCGCAGGCCAGCGCGCCCGGCATGAGCAGCCGGCTCTCTCCGAACCAGGATTCCAGGTAGTAGTTCTTCAGCGCCATGTCGTGCGTGGCGCCGGCGGAGCCGGTGAAGCGCGTGCTGCAGCCCGCGTTCGCGCCGCCCAAGTAGGAGTCCACCACGCGGACGCGGCGGCCGTAGTGCAGGAAGCTCAGCGGGAAGAGGGCCACCAGACCCAGCATGATCAGCATGATGATGATGTTGCCCGCGCCGAGATCCATGGTCACGCCCTTGCACACGGACTGGACGTACGGGTCGACGAGCTGCGAGGATAGCAGCGGGAAGAAGAGGCAGGCGCCGATGGTCAGAACCGCCAGCGAGCCCAGCGCGGTCCATTCGCCGGCGCTGATGCCGCCCTCGAGGTTCGCCGCGTCCGGCTTGGTGATCTGGAGGAGCTTGCCCATCCACTTCACCCAGAAGAGCAGCGTCACCGCGCTGCCGAACACCACGAAGACCACCAGCAGCGCGTTGCTGTCGATGAGCGCCTTCATGGCCGCCCATTTGGAGATCAGCATGCCGAACGGCGCCAGGAACATGCCCGCCATGCCGATCTGCATCATGACCGAGAGCTTCGGCATGGAGATGATCAGGCCGGACATGTCCTCGATGTCGCGGCTGTGGATCTTGTGCTCGACCACGCCGACGCACAGGAAGAGCAGCCCCTTGGCCACCGCGTGGAAGATGATCAGCATCACCGCGGCCCACACGGCTTCGGGCGTGCCGATGCCGCCGCACATCACGATCAGGCCGAGGTTGGCGATGGTCGAGTAGGCCAGCACCTTCTTGGCGTTGCTCTGCGAGACGGCGATGAAAGAGGTCACCAGGAAGGTCACGCCGCCCACCAGCGCCACCAGCGTCCCGGCCTTCGTTCCGCACAGCGCGGGCGCCATGCGCACGATCACGAACACGCCTGCCTTGACCATCGTGCTGGAGTGCAGCAGCGCGGAGACCGGCGTCGGCGCCACCATCGCGCCCAGCAGCCACTTGGAGAACGGGAGCTGCGCGGATTTCGTCATGCCCGCGAAGCTGATCAGCACCACCGGCGCCAGCAGGCCGGCCTTCAGCAGCTCGCTCATCTCGACGCTGTGCGTTTTGTTGAACAGCACCACGATGGCGAGGGCGAATGCCAGGCCGCCCAGCAGGTTGTAGAGCAGCGCGCGGTAGGCGTTGTTGACCGATTCCTTGTCGCCCTTGTAGCCGATCAGGACGAAGGAGGCCAGCGTGGTGACCTCCCAGAAGAAGTACATCCATAGCAGGTTATTGGCGAAGACGATGCCGAACATCGCGCCGAGGAAGGCGAACAGGATGAAGAAGAAGAACGGACGGCGGTCCTTCACCTCCTGCCGGAAGTGGTGGTGGAAATCCTTCATGTACCCGACCGCGTACACGCAGATGAGGCAGCCAATGATGCCGATGATCAGCGCCATGATCACGGAAAAATTGTCCACAAAGAAGGCGTTTTTCGCCTCAAGCTTCCCGGCGTTTGCGTGTTCGAACCAGATCATCAGCCCGGCCTGCGCGGTCATCAGCGCGGTGACCAGGAACTTCTTCGCCCGGATGCTGATGAAGAGGACGACCACGCCCAGCGCCATCTCAATCCAGAACATGGTCTGGCTGGCCAGTTCGGCGCGGTGCGGGCCGATTTCTTCCGTGGAGATGGCCTTGGGGGAGTCGCCGAACAGCAGGGCGACCGAAACGGCGATAATCGCCACCGATGCAACGCCGACAATCGCCGCCCGTACGCGGTCGGACTTGCCGGTGAACAGCAGCAGGATGGCAACCAGGATGGGGAAAAGAATCAGAAAGCCGACTTCATGCAAAAGCGATACGTTCACGACGGTTCTCCATCATGCCAGATTGCACACACGCGCACCCGCCAGCCGGTTGCGCACAAGTTTCGCACACGGCGGTGGCAACTCACTGCCGCCCCCATGACAGCTATGGTGCCGAAGGTGGGGGTCGAACCCACACGGGTTTAGGGCCCGCTGGATTTTGAGTCCAGTGCGTCTGCCAATTCCGCCACTCCGGCCGCAAGAAAGAAATAAAACGTGTGCTAATGTACACAGGAAACCTGTTCTGTCAATTTTTAGCATCCATTTTTACAGCACGCACGAGGTATGCCGTGGCAAGCTCCGGAAGCTATCCGCAAGCATTGGAAGAACTTATTCTTTCCCTGCGCCGCCTGCCGGGCATCGGCTCGCGGACTGCGGAGCGCCTCGCCCTCGCCATGCTCGACTGGACCGCCCATGACCTCGAGCTGTTTGGCGCTCAACTGGCCAACCTCAAGAAACGGCTTCGGTTCTGCGACAGTTGCGGCAACCTCTCCGAGGCACCGCTCTGCCGCATCTGCTCCGATCCGCGGCGCCAGACGGATGTGATCTGCGTCGTGGAACAGGCCGGCCAGATCCCCGTCTTCGAGCGCGCCGGCTGCTTCCGCGGCCTCTACCATGTCCTCGGCGGCCGCATCGAACCGCTGGAGGGCAGGGGGCCGGGCGAACTCCGCATCGAGGCGCTCCGCCGCCGTCTGGAGGGCGGTCAGGTGCGGGAACTTATCCTTGCCACCAGCCCGGACGTTGAGGGCGAGGCCACCGCCGCCTATCTTGCCGACGCCTTTCGGGGGCTTTCCGTCACCATCAGCCGGCTCGCCTCCGGCATCCCCGTCGGCGCCGACCTTGGCTTTGCGGACTCCGCCACCATCGCCGTCGCCATCAACGCCAGGCGGACGGTGGGCGGCGGATCCGGCTGATGACGCATCCGGCGAGCGCGGCTTACGCCCCGAAGGGGCAATGGAAGGCAGCCCAGGGCAACGCCCTGGGTAATGACGTCCATAAAATTCGCGCCCTGTAAGGGCAATGGGGCCTTGCCCCATCGGCCATCCATGCGTTCCATTGCCCTTTCAGGGCGTAACGCATCGGTCATGATCCAACCCAGGGCGTTGCCCTGGGGCTGTCATCCCGTGCCCTTTCAGGGGGCGGCTTACTTCAGCATCTTCACCGTGCGCACGGTGAGCGGCATCTCCGTGGGCTTGTTGAGCCGGGGCACGAAGTCGGGCTGGTCGAGCTGGGGCTTGCCGGCCAGAGAAATGAAGCGGCGGGAGACGAACTGCGGATCCGGGCTGAAGAGGTCGGTGAGGAACTCCTCAAGCACGTCGTTGGTGACAATCTTGCGCTCGTCCTTGAAATAGATGTCGATGTCGGTCGCCAGATCTTCGCAGCTCTGGTAGCGCTTGGCCGGATCCTCGCGGAGGCAGACGGAGCAGATCTGGGCCAGGCGCGGGTGGAGCCCCTTGAACTCATCCGGCTTCACCCCTTTCTTCATCTTTTGGCGGATGCGCTCACGCGGGTGGTCGGCGGTGATTTCGGCCTCGAAGAAGTCGGTGTCGCTGAAGAGGAAGTACATGACCAGGCCGACGCAGTAGATGTCGGAGCGCAGGTCGAGCACCTTGCCGTCAAGCTGTTCCGGGGAGCAGTAGAGGAGCTTGCCGGGGTTGGAGTTGTCGAGGGCGGAATCCTTGACGGACTTGGCGATGCCGAAGTCGGCGACCTTGATGCGGCCGAAGCAGTCCACGAGGATGTTTTCCGGGGAGACGTCGCGGTGGACCAGGCCGAGCGCCTCGCCGTTGGTGTCGTGGTAGTGGTGGACGTAGTGCAGGCCGCGGGCGATGCGGGAGATGCCGTAGACGGCGATGTCGTGGTTCATGATCATCTCAAGCCGGCGGAGGCGGTCCACAATCTGGCGCATGTTCCAGCCGTCGATGTACTGCATGACGGTGAAGTACATCGTGTGGTCGTACTTGCGGTGGAAGCGCGACTTGGCCGCCTCGATGCGCAGCGTCTCCGATTCCAGCCGGTACACCGGCAGCAGGTTCGGGTGGTTGAAGAGAATGCTGAGCTGCGCCTCGTTCAGGAACTGGTGCAGCTGTTCCGGAGAGAAGCTGTCCTTGAGGAACTTCAGCACGACCGGACGGCAGAGGTTGCCCGCCGAGATCTCGTTGGCCAGGCAGGTGATTCCCATCCCCCCCTCGCCGAGGACGCGGACGACTTCGTAGCGGCCCTGGGAGAAGAGCTGGGACCCGGGCTGGCGGAGCTCCTGTTCCTTGGCCAGGATCAGGTCGCGGATTTCTTCGGATGAAAAGCTCATGGGCGAAAAACCTGTCTGTAAGGTGTCTTGGAAACGATGGGACAAGCCGTCCGCGGCGCCGCCATCAGGGAGGCGGCTCCGGTTGCAGGCGTGCCGCAACGGAGGCATACGATATACGGCCCCGGCCATTTTCCAATCCCCGCCGGCGGGCCGCCGCGCGGAAGCGGCGGTTTCATGAAAGAGGCGTGCTACAGTATGCACCCGTAAATGGCGGGGGAGGCGCCACACATGTTCTATCTGGCCGTTGTTTCCGTGGTATGGGCCTTTTCTTTCGGGCTGACCAAGGTCAACCTGCAGGGGGTCGACCCGTTCTTTATCGCGGCGGTGCGGCTGCTGCTGGCCCTGCTGGTTTTCCTGCCTTTCCTGCGCCTGCGCCTGCTGCGGGAATGGCGGTTGTCCGTCCCGCTCTTCTTCATCGGTGCGGTGCAGTACGGGCTGATGTATTCGGCGCTGTTCTCCAGCTACCGCCTGCTGGACGCGCACGACGTGGTGCTCTTCACCTGCTTCACGCCGCTCTATGTCACGCTGCTGGACGATGTTGAGACGCGGCGCTTCCATCCGGCGTTCTTCGCCGCGGCGCTGGCGGCGGCGGCGGGGGTCGCGCTGGCCGGCTTTCACGGCGATGCCGCCGGCGCCCGGCCGCACTTGGCGGGGTTTGCCGTGATGCAGTTGTCGAACCTCTGCTTTGCCTGGGGGCAGGTGCGGTACCGGAACCTGATGGCGCGGCGCGGCGGCGGCATCCGCGACCGGGAGCTGTTCGCGGTCCTTTACCTGGGCGGGTTCCTAGCCGCCTCGATCCCCGCGGCGGCGGTGGCGGCGGGGCAGGGGGGTAGTCTTTGGACGGCGGCGTGCGCGCTCACGGCGGCGCAGGCCTGGACAATCCTGTACCTGGGCGTGCTCGCCTCCGGCGTCTGCTTCTTCCTTTGGAATGTGGGCGCGAGGCGGACGAACACGGGGACGCTCGCCGTTTTCAACAACCTGAAAATCCCGCTGGGGACGGCCTGCGCCCTGCTGCTGTTCGGCGAGAAAGAGGCGGGGGGCTGGCGTCTGGTGGCGGGGATGGCGTTGATCCTGGCCTCCCTGGCGCTCAACGAATGGCATGTGCGCGTGCGCAACCGTTCCGGAGCGGCGGTTTGACCGGCGGATTCCGTGGCGCTTTTCGCTGCAGATGGGGCGGGCGCCTCCGGCATCGGGGGGGCAAGGGGCGGTTTGCGGCATTATAGTAGGGTGCGTTTGCCGGGCTCCCAGGTTTCGCCCGGCGGAGAACAACCTGACAAGCGGCGGGACGGAGCAGCATGACGGATCGGGAACGGATTGTCATCACGGGTATCGGCATCGCGTCGCCGAACGGCAACTCGCTGGCGGAGATGCGCGCGAACCTGCTGGCGGGCGTCTCAGGCGTCCAGAAATACAACATCCGCTACGTCGGCGACACGCTGGCTGGCGTCTGCAGGTTCGACCCGATGCGCCACCAGAAACGCAAGGATCTGCGCACCGGCACCCGCGCCGGCTCCATCGCCGTCTACGCGGCGAACGAGGCGGTGAAGGATTCCGGCATTGACTGGGCGGCGGTGGACAAGAGCCGCGTCGGCGTCTATCTCGGCATCACCGAGCATGGCAACGTCGAGACCGAGAACGAAGTCCACAACCTCGCACAGTACGGCTTCGACATCAAGTTCTGGTCGCACTACCACAACCCTCGCACCGTGGCGAACAACCCGGCGGGCGAAGTGACGATCAACATGGGGATTACCGGCCCGCACTACACCATCGGCGCGGCCTGCGCGGCGGGCAACCTCGGCTGCACGCAGGGGCTTCAGCAGCTCCTGCTCGGCGAGGTCGACGTGGCGCTGGCCGGCGGCGTCTCCGAGAGCATCCACACCTTCGGCATCTTTGCCAGCTTCAAGAGCCAGGGCGCCCTGGCGGCGCACGAGGATCCGGCGAAGGCGAGCCGCCCGTTCGACATGAAGCGCAACGGCATCGTCATTGCCGAGGGCGGCGGCGTATTCGTCCTGGAGCGCCTCAGCGACGCAAAGAAGCGCGGCGCCAAGATCTACGGCGAGATCATCGGGCACGCGGTCAACTCCGACGCCACCGACTTCGTCCTCCCGAACCCCGAGCGCCAGGCGGAGTGCATGCAGAAAGCCATTGCCCGCGCCCGCATCGAACCGCGGGACATCCACATCGTCAGCACCCACGCCACCGGCACCAAGGCGGGCGACATCCAGGAGTGCCAGGCAATCACCCGGGCGTTTGGCACCGACTGCCCTGAAACGTGGTTCAACAACACCAAGAGCTTCATCGGACACGCCATGGGCGCCGCGGGCGTCCTCGAACTGGCCGGCAATCTTCCGGCATTCCAGGACAAGATCGTGCATCCGACAATCAACGTGGATGAGTTGGACCCCGAGTGCGCCCTGCCGAACCTGGTCCTGAACCAGCCCCGCGCCGTGGAGAAGGTGGACGTGATCTTCAACAACTCCTTCGGCATGCTCGGCATCAATTCCGTGCTGATTGTGAAGCGCTACCGCACGTAAGCCGGAAACGGACGCAGGCGCAGCCCCCTCCGGCGGCGACTCAAGCCGCGTGATCAGGAACGGCGCCACGTCCGGCGGCAGTAGCGGATCGGGACGTATCCTGGCGGCTCGGGTCGCCGCATCCATCCCCGTCGTCTTCGATGCTGGCCTCGGCTGGCGGGGAGGCGTATCCTGCATATTCCGGCGGGATCTCGCCTTCGTGTGTCTGTGCGCCGGACTCCGTGGCTGGCTCCGGCTCAATCGAGGGGTCATTCGGGCGCTGCAGCGCCGTGGCCTCCGCGCCATTTTCCGGCGCCGGCCTGTGTTCCATCGCCGCCGAGACGCCATCGGCCTCCCGGCGGATGGCGTCCGCAAGCTCCTGGCGCGCCCGCTGCAGCCCGTGCATCAGCTTGCCGAGCTCCCGGAGGAATTCCGGCATGCGCTTGCCGCCGAACAGCAGCAGCACCAGCAAGGCGACGAAGATGATTTCCATGCCCATAAGAAATATTCCCCAAACAGAAGACGAACACCGGCTTGATTCCTGTCGTTCACCCGGCACAAGACGTTTGGACGGGATTGCGGGATTCCATAAATCCGCAGGGCGGAAACACCGCGGTTCCCTTTCGTTGGCAACGCGCTCCGTTCCGGCTATACTATTTCCTTCCCCGAAATCCCAGCTCGAAAATCAGAAACCGAAAAGCATCCCCATGCCGCTGCGCTTCTACAACTCGCTCTCGCACCAGGTCGAACCGTTCGAGCCCCTCACGCCGGGCAGGGCGTCATTATACACCTGCGGCCCCACCGTGTACAACTACGCGCACATCGGAAATTTCCGCGCCTACATGTTCGAGGATCTGCTCCGCCGCACGCTCAAGTTCTGCGGTTACGACGTCAAACAGGTCATGAATCTGACCGATGTCGACGACAAGACGATCCGCAATTCCATCCAGGCCGGGAAGCCGCTCCGCGACTACACGCAGCTCTACAAGGACGCCTTCTTCGAGGATCTCCAGGCGCTGCGCATCGAAAAGGCCGAGGTCTATCCCGCCGCCACCGACCATGTCCCGGAGATGATCGCCCTGATCCAGACCCTCATGGAAAAGGGGATTGCCTACGTCGGCGACGACAACTCCGTCTATTTCTCCATCGCCCGCTTTCCCGCCTATGGCCAACTTGCCCGCATCAACCGTGACGAAATGCGCTCCGGCGTCCGCATCAAGAACGACGAGTACGCCAAGGAGTCCGCCGCCGACTTCGCGCTCTGGAAGGCGTGGGACGAGGGGGACGGCGACGTGAAGTGGGACAGCCCCTGGGGCCCCGGACGCCCCGGCTGGCACATCGAATGCTCCGCCATGGCCATGAAATACCTCGGCCCGAGTTTCGACCTGCACACCGGCGGCATCGACAATCTCTTCCCGCACCATGAGGACGAAATCGCCCAGAGCGAGGCCGCCACCGGACAAAAGTTCGTCAAGTACTGGCTGCACTGCGCGCATCTGATGGTCGAGGGGCAGAAAATGTCCAAGTCCCTCGGCAACTTCCACACCCTGCGCGAGGTGTTCGCCAAGGGCTATTCCGGCCGTGAGGTGCGCTGGGTGCTGATGGCCACGCACTACCGCCAGTCGCTCGACTTCTCCTTCCAGAGCTGCCTCAACGCCCGCACCGCGCTCCAGCGCGTCGACGGCCTGGTTGCGCGTATCCGCAACGAGATCCTGCCGCTGTCGTCCGCCGACAAAGCCGGAGTCAAAATCCGCCTCGACGAGGCGCTTGCGGAGTTCGCCGCCGGACTCGAGGACGATCTGAACATCTCCGCCGCGCTCGCCGCGCTCTTCAACCTCGTCCGCGATGTGAACCGCATGCTCGATGCCGGTGAGCTTGCCGGCCCGCCCGCCGACCAGGTTCTCGCCGCGCTGCGCCGCATGGATTCCGTCCTCGGCACGCTCGACATCGACAAGGCCGCCGACGGCGTCCCCGCCGACATCCAAGCACTCGCCGAGGAACGCCAGGCCGTCCGCAAAGCCAAGAACTTCGCCCGCGCCGACGAGATCCGCAAGGAACTCACCGCCAAAGGCTGGACCGTCGAGGACACCCCCGCCGGTCCCCGCTGCAAGCGCCTCGCCTGAAATGGGCCGGATCCGCCGGTCGTACCGCTCCCGGTACCCGGAATGCAGCCTGAAATTCAGCGTGGCCGCCTTGCAAACAGCGGCCGGCGGATTAGATTGAATGCCGTTCATTTTCCGGCCATTCCGGACGCTTAGTTCAGTTGGTTAGAACGCATCCTTCACACGGATGAGGTCACAGGTTCGAGTCCTGTAGCGTCCACCATCCCCACCCCCCGCGCCAGACTGTGACAACGTGTGCCCTTCTTGTTCACTCGCAGGATGTTGCACATGTTCACCCGCCGCTTTTATTTCGGCGTTTCGTGACACTTCAGGACTTAAAAAGCCGTTTCCGTGTGTCCCTATTTGTGGGCATAAATCCAGTACGGACGGACGTTTGGACACCGCAACATCCATCAGGATGCGGCTTTTGTCGCGGTAGTTGCGGATCATCCGAGGACCGCTCCACCCCATCAATTCCTGAATGGCGGCATCAGTCACCCCTGGCAGATTTTGCAGATCCGTGCTGGCCGTATGCCGGAAGGCATGGAACGCGCGTAACGTGAGATGCTTGCCATCCCTTATGCTATAGGCAAGCCCCGCCGCCTTCATGTCGCCTTGGAGCTGGTCTGTATTATGAAACTTGATTCCCGCAAAAACCAAATCGGTCGGTTTGGGGTTGGCGGGGCGTAGAGAACCGACCAGCCCGTCAAGGATGCACTTGCCGAACTGGCCCGATTGGCGCGAGGCGGTGGCGTGGTTGATTGCGCGTCCCTGAAGCGCGGAGATTCGTCTGATCCGCTGCGGGTTCCCACCTGAAGGCACCGCCCACAGCGGAGCCGCCGAAGCATTGCACCGACGCCCGACTCAAGCACCATCATCACGAAGGCTGCAACTGCCGCGCCTTGGGTGCGTGCCAGCTCATCTTGAGCTTCCGCTCATGGGCGGCGCAATCGTCGAGGTACAGGTTGATCACCCGCTGGTAGGGCAGCCCGTTTTCCTCCGCGACCTGCCGGAAATACTCAACCGTCTGCATGCCAAGCCGGATGGTGACGGGCTTCTTCTTCTGCGCGGCCTTGGCACGGGCGGCAAACGGATTGGGAGCCTGTTTCATGGTGGAAAAATCGTAGTGGCTGCGCATGGTTTAGTCCTCCTGATAAAAGGATTGTTCGTTCTTCTCCGCCCGGCGTGCCGAGATGATGCGGACCGTTTCGTCATCCTCCCGATAACAGTGGCAGACGACCAGTAGGCGCAACGCCGAACTCATGCCCACCAGGATGAAACGATCTTCATCCGGCGAATGGTCGGGATCGTAAAAGCTTTTCGACGCCGGATCGTCGAAAGTGGTTACGGCCTCGTCAAAGCTCACGCCATGCTTCTTGGCATTGGCCGCCGCCTTCTTCGGGTCCCAGATGAACTTGAATTCATTCATGCCCTATTGTACATCATTTATATGTACATGTCAACCGTGCCAATACCCGGGGAGCGCCGGTGCCCCCACCGGCCCGTTCGGGCTGGTCTCCCTATTTGGATGTCGCGGGACCCGCACTTTGCGAAATGCCTGCGGCTGGTCGGCGGCGTGTGGGAGGTGAACCCCGCGGAGATCGACGCCTGGCAGAAACAGCATGCCGCCAATGTGCTGGCCGAGCGCCAGCGCGAAGACGCCGCCCTGCAAGGTCGGATCGCCAAGTCGCGCCGGATGTGGTGAGCCCCTTATATGTGCCCCTTGAGCCACTCCGCAACTTTGATGATTTTCACGCCTTCGACTTCGCGAAGCGTCAGCAGATCGTCATCTCCGCTGACCAGGATGGTGGCGCCGGCGCTCAACGCGCAGGCGACAAACTTGTCATCTTTCGGATCGCGAACGCCGTGGTAGGTGCGGGTTTCTTCGATCAGGACAAGGTGCTCGAAGATGAACGACTTCCAGCGCTTGGCCAAATCCTGCCGGTCGCAGCGGACGGCGAGGCGGTCAATCACATCGCAATATTCCGACAACACCTGCGGCGTGGCGCAAAGTTCCATTTCTCCGGCAACCCAGGCGGATAGCAGGCGGAGCGGCCCGCCGCCCCAGAAGATGCCGGAAACCAGCACGTTGGTGTCAACGACGATGCGCACGGCGGACCTCCACGATGGCGGCTTGCAGATCGGCCTTCGTCAGTCCCGCGGCCTTTGCCGCCTTCTGGCTTTCCTTGACGAGCGCGGAGAACTCCTCCGCCTGCGGCGCCGCAATCGGTTTCATCAGCACATTTTCGCCGTCGGTCATCACCATCATCCGCGCGCCGGCGGCAATGCCGAGCTTGGTCCGGATGTTGCCGGGAATGACGACCTGTCCCTTGGACGAAACACTGGTAATGCAGAGTTGCATGGGGATGCTCCTGTTCTTGACGTGGTAAGAAATTCTTACCCGTATTATAAGGCCGGGAAGCAAGACTTTCAATTGGATCTCTTCCGGCATGCAGCGCGCCACCATGGCGGCTGGAGGGGAGTCAGAACTTGGGGATGGTGGCTTTGCGCTTCTGTTCGTCGGCTTCCTTCTTGGCCTGGATGAACGCCTGCGCCGCGGGAGAGTCCACCACGAACAGCATGCTGCCAATGCCGCTAAAATAGGCGATGCACCTGTTCGTGTTCACCCATGCACGGGAAAAGATCGTGTCGTACCACTTGAACACCATCACCTCGCTCCACCTGCCGCCCAGGGCTTCGCCGTCCCGGATCGCCTGCGCCTCGTCCTCCTTGATCCCCATCGGGGCCGCCCGCTTGAAATAGTGCATGCGCACCGTTTTTCCGCCGGCGAACGCGGCCCGGATATGCCAGCCCTGGTACAGGTAAGTGTGATGCACGGCCCCGTCAAGAATCGGCATCACGTTGGCAATCGTTTCGTTCACCGGCTTGCCGTACCGCTGCTGGCTCTCGGCCTCCGTCTCCCCAATGCGCGCCTGGCATTCCAGCGCGCCCATCATCAAAACCGCACCAAGAATCACTTGACGGATCATTGTCCGGCCTCCATTCATTGCGCACTTCGCGACGCTCATCCAATCATGATTGTCCGCGAAACAAGCGAAACAACGCGAAATCGAAAAATGCACCGGGCTTACGGGAAAACCACGCCCCGGTTTTCCACTTCGCTACAAAAGAATATTGGAAAACCACGGATTCACAACCGCTTGCCGTTCAACGGACACTATGCACCTGTCCCTAATCCCATGCCATATTGTACATCATTTATATGTACATGTCAACCGTGCCAATACCCGGGGAGCGCCGGTGCCCCCACCGGCCCGTTCGGGCTGGTCTCCCTATTTGGAGCCCGCTCGAAAAGGTATGCGGCGGCTTAATAAAGCCGCGATAGTTTCTTGAAAGTGTGCCATAGTGCTCTATAGTGTAAGGTGTTACAACTTCACATGGAGGAACTATGGCACCCAGAAACGTATCCCCGCCCCCTT
>CAIXRA010000032.1 GCA_903921725.1 uncultured Lentisphaerota bacterium | reverse complement strand
CGGGACGTTGTGGGAATGCCTTGACCTGTTCAAGCTGCTGGATCGCTATGGGACAGCATCCCCACCACCGCGATGCTGCGCCGCACCGGAGCAGGCCTACCTGCCGGGATTGAGACTCTGTTGATCTGTGGGACAGCCGCAGGTTCGATCGGAGAAATGCAAAATGGGTCAGTTGAAAAAACGTCAGGGGCAAGCTCAAGAATACATCAAAACACGGTGTGTTTTATATGCTGGGGGATGAGTGTGAATGTTTAACATGTAACCATGAGCGTTCAGCGTGTTTGCGATGTTTTCATGACGGATGCCTTTTATCGAAAAGCGGGTACGCCGTAAAGATTCAGCGCCAAAGCGTGGGCGCTGGCGTGCAAAGGTTTGATTCTGTTGTATCTTTTGGGAATTGCGGGTAAAACGGCTCTTTGATGATTCCTGTAAAATAGTACTCAATTAAACAGGTCGACGCGGTTGTCCTGTCAAGCTGTTTGGTGCAAGCTTGGAGTGCGGCAATACGTGCATCCGTTTGCCGCTTTTAATTTGCGCGGAGCGCTGGCGTCCTTTCTCTCATTGCCGGCGAGATATTGTTGATGGCGGCTCCGCCTTGGTTGGAAAGCGGCAAACGGATGCACGTATTGCCGCACTCCAAGTGACTCCACGCCTTCTCCTGTTGGCGGCGATCAAATGGTTTTACGGAAATTATCAAAGAGCCGATAAAACATTCGCAATCCGGGGCGGATTTCACAAATGACAAACCGTGAATCGAATGGCGGTTCTGCCGGCGACAAGCCGAAGGCACGCATCAACCTGAGGTTCCTTGGCTGGGTTTTGCTTGTCGTGGCGGTTGTGCTTGCCGGCACGGCGGGCATCTGGTATTATGCCCTCCAGCGCAACCTGGCGCGGTACCAGGCGGCGGGCGAGAAGGCAGGGCGCGAAGGGCGTTTGGCGGAAACGTTGTCCTTCTACGGGCGCGCCCTTCTTCTGGAGCACGACACCGGCCGGCGCGTCAAGTTGATGCGGGATGCCATCGGCGCATTGGAAAAGATGCCCCCTCCCACGGAAGCGGCCGCCTATTTCCATGCCTGCAACATCCTGGCCTACCAAGAAAAAATCGTGAACGAGAGTCCGGCCGACAAAGAGGCGCTCCGCCTGTGGCTGGCGAATTCCTTCCGCATGGCCAGGGCGGCCGGAACCCGCGAGGCATGGGACGCTTTCCGGGCAAAGACGGGACGCTTGGCGGCGGCGGCGCATCCGGATCCCGCCGTCATCAAGTACGATGCAATCGTCAACGTGCTCTGGATGTTTCAGTGTTCGCCGGACGAGAAGACGCGGACGGAGATTGGGAACCGCCTGAAACGGATACGGCTGCGCCTGCCCGACGATGGCGAGCTGGCGTATTTTTTGGCGGAATGGAATGCGGGAGAGGCCAAAATCCGAGCGTCTCTGCCGGAGCAGGCCTCCGCATCGTCCGCGTATCGTGAAAACGCGGTGCGGATCATGGATGAATATGTGGCGCGGCACCCCGCCGAGCTGGATGCGCGGCTGAAGGCGGCCGGCATCCTCCTGGGGCTGGAGGGGCTGCCCGGAGGAGCGGATGCGGGCCGCCGCGCCCGCGGGATGGTGTCCGCCGCCGGGGCGGAGTTTGCATCGGGCGGACACGCGGAACTGGCGGTGGATTTTGCCCGGTTACTATGCGCAGGCGACACGGCGCCCCAGACCCTCGCCGACGGTGCGGCCACCACCGGCGGCATGGAGAAGGCCATCCGTTTCCTGCAGACGTTTCTGGCCGTGCATCCGGAGCAGACGGAAGGCCAGTACGAGTTGGGCCGGCTGTGCCGGCAGACGCGGCGGCTGGATGTGGCCCTGGCGGCATTTGGCAGGGCGTCAAAGGTCGGCCCGCCCGCCGTCAGCTTCACCATTCAGAAATCGCGGAATATTCGGGCCGCCGCCCTTTGGGAGTGGCTTGACCTAAGGCTGGAAATGCTGGAGGAGGCGGAGCGCGCGGACGGACTGGCGGAAATAAAGGACCGGTGCCGGGAATTTCAGGCGCTGGCGGCATCGCCCGTCGCCGGGGCATTGCTGGAGGCGCGTATCCTGCTGCGGGAAGGACGGTTGTGGGAGGCCTATGAAAAGGCGGGCGCCGTCTGCGATGAGAATCCGCAGGATGCGGCGCCGGCGCTTTGGACCGGGATTGCGGCCTCAAGGATGGGTGAACATGCGGAGGCGGTGCGGCGCTGCGACGCCGTCTTTGGCATGACGTCCTCCTCGGGCGAGCAGCGGATTGCCGCCGCCAGGACGATGGCGCCGGCGCTCATCCGCATGTTGTGCCTGGACGCGGCCGGCCAGCTTCTGCAGGCGATGGACAAGGCGCTTCCGTCCGATCCGGACGTGCAGATGCAGGAGGCGGATCTGCTGATGACGCGGGCCCGTCTCACGGGTTTTGGGCAGAAGCGGGAACGGGGTAAAATTTTGCGGCGGGCGGAGGCGTTGCTTCAGGCGCTGGCCAAGCAGGGGCACCCCGATGCCAGCAAGCGGACTGCGGAGCTGCACATGCTTCTCGGCGAGACGGGTGCCGCCCGGGTTCTGCTGATGGAATGCGTGAAGACGGATCCGCAGGATGCGGAGTTGTGGTGCCGGCTTGTGTCCGCCGAACAGGCGCTTGGCATGGCTGATTGGGCGCGCACCCACATGGAGACCGCGCTGGCCACCGTTCCGCCGGGGCGTGCCGCGGCGCTTGCGCGGCAGGCGTTGTCGTCCGCCGCCGGTTCCGGGACACTTCCGCTTGACGGGCTCCTCCGCGCGGCGTTGGAGCGCTCCCCGGTCCGGCGTGAAGTCCTGCTGGCGGGTTTGGCGTTCGCCGCCGGAATGCCCGCTGAGGCGGAGCAGGCCGTCGTCCGCGCCAAGGCGCTTTCCCCGAAGGATCCGGATCTTTTCCGCCTCCTGATAAACCGTGCGCTGGAGGAAAACCGGTTCATAGCCGTCAAGGGCCTTCTTCAGGAGGCGCCGTCGGTGGTGCTCGACCCCGTGGAGGTCCTCCTGTGGCAGGCGCGCCTTGCCGTTGCGAAGCGGGATGCGGCGGAGGCTACCGGCATTCTGGCGGGCGTGGTGCGGCGGCGGCCCGGCAACTCCGAGGGGTGGAGGCTGCTGGGCGTGGTGCACGAGATGCAGGGGAAGCCGGACGAGGCGTTTTCCGATTTCCAGAAGGCGGCGCGGACGAAGCCGGACAGCGAACCGGCGTTTTGGTGGCTTTTCCGCATGAGCGATGCGGCGCACCGGTACACACAGGCGCTCGGCTGCCTCCGCCAGCTGGCCCTTCTGCGCCCGGACGACCCCCGCATCCGAGGCGGTCTCTGCGACTACCTGGGGCAGCACGGAAAGGTATCCGAGGCGCTGGAGATCCGCCGGCAGTGGGCCGCCGAATATCCGGACGACGCCGGCAACCGCCGCGCAATCATCCGCCTCTGCATTGCGCAGAACTTCCTTGACGAAGCGCAGCGCTGGCTGGAGCCGCTGCTTGAAAAACAACCCGGGGTCCGGGAGAATGTCGAGGCCGCCGCCCAGCTGGACCTAGCCTGGAACCGGCCGGACGCCGGGCGCCGGAAACTGGAGGAGTTTGTGCGGAAACGGGGTGCCGGAGCCGTTGTGGAGGACTGGGTTTGCCTGGGGCGTTACCTCCGCCAGATGAAGGCCGTTCCGGACCGCATCTTGGACGCATACAACCGGGCGCTTCCCCTGCAGGATCCCAAAGCCATGCCCGTCACGCTTGAACTGGCGGAATGGCAGGCGGAACGCGGTGCCGTCGGGGAGGCGGTGGCGGCTTATCGGGAATACCGGGAGAAGACCGGCGACTGCGCCGTGTGCCCCGCGGTCATCCGCCTGCTCATGCGGGACAACCAGGCGGAGGAGGCCGGCCGCGAGCTTGACGCCTGGCGCCGCGCCACCGCTCCCGCCTGGAGCAGTCTCCAGGCCATGGTTTCCGCGCAGGTGCTCAAGGCGGACGGGAAATTGGAACAGGCTGCAGGCGAACTCGGCCGCGCCATCAAGCGCGACGCCGGCAACGCGCAGCTTTATTTCGTCCGTGCCCAGCTGCTGTTCGGCGGTGCCGGCGGCAACCGGGGGCGCGACCAGGTGAAGGCGGACTTGGAGCAGGCTATTGCGCTCGAACCCGGTTTGGTCCACGCACGGGAACTGCTGCAGGAATGGTACCTCAGCCAGTCCTATGCGGACAAGGCCGGAGAGCAGGGGCTTCAGCTTCAGAAACTGCGCCAGTCGCTGCCCGCCTACCGTCTGCAGCTTGCCCAGCTGTATGCGCGACAGGGGCGCGACGGCGAGCTGGAGCCGCTGCTGAAGGAAGCCATCCGCGACGGCGATGCGCCCGTCTGGCACCAGATGCTCGCCCGGCTTTACCTGAAACGCGGCTGGGCGGTGGAGGCCGTCGCCGAGCTTGCAGGCATTTATTCAGCGCAGGCGGTTCCGACACCCGACATCACCGCCCAGTACGCCGACATCCTCCTGGCCGCGGGGCAGCCGAAGCGGGCCGTTGACGTGCTGGACAAGAACGCCGCCCAGCTCAAGGCGTTTCCCGTCCTCAACGTCATCCGCGGCCGGGCGCTTGCCGCCGCCGGCAGGAAAACCGATGCGGAGGCGGCCTTTGCGGAAGCCGTGCGTCTGACGGCGGGCAGCTACGAGGATCTCGGCGCGGTTGCCGACCAGCTCCAGCTTGTCGAGCAGGCGGAAGGCGTCATCCGGCGCCTGGATGCGATGCGGGACGGGCGGCAGCCCGGCGCCGTGGATGCAGTCGCCGCCCGTCTTCGCATCCAGACCGGAAAAATGGCGGAGGCGATGGCCATCCTGGAACCGCTTGCCGCCGCCAGCAGGGACGACCAGCCGCTTCATCTCGCCGTGCTCGCGCTCCAGGGGGACGCCGACAATGCATCCGGCTGGACGGCCAAGGCCCAGGCTGCGTACGATGAAATCCTGCGCATCCAGCCCAACCACCTCACAGCCCTCAACAATCTGGCCGTGATCTACACGGAAACGCTCAAGATGCCGGAGAAGGCGATTCCAATGGCGCAGCGGGCCGTTGCCGCCGCGACCGCCGACCCCGCCGTCCAGGCCGCCGTCCTTGACACGCTCGGCCGGGCGCAGTGCCTTGCGGAGCGGGTGGCGGACTCCATCCTCACCTTCCGGCGTAGTCTTGAGCTAAGCGACCGCGAGGAGACACGCCTGCATCTGGCCGAGGCACTGATCCAGCTGAACCGTCCGGCGGAGGCGCGCAATGAGCTTCTGCTGGCGCAGGAGATGGCGGAGAAGCAGAAAAACGCCATCCTTGCGGGCAGGGCGGAAACCCTGCTCGGAACCCTGGGGCCGTCCTTGGACGCGCTGCAGCCGGTCCTCAAGACATTTTCGGTGAACCCGCGGCTGCCCGCACCCACAAAACGATCCGGCAAACGGCAGCCGCAGACCCGTCCGGAACCGCCGAAACCCGAGCCGCTGCCGAAATGGTCCGACATGTGACGCCCCCGCCGGCGCGGACGGGTGTTGATTCATCCTCTTGACGGTGGATATTACCGGTGCGGCAAAACCGCCGTCGGGCGGCCGCATGCGGCGCCGGGCGCCCCCGCTTTCCGGATATGGGGGCAAGCCCCGGCGTTCTGTGTCTGTGCCGTGGCGCGGATCGACGGCGTTTGCCGGCGGTCGCGGGATTCGAATATTGGCTTGACGGTAACCGGCAGGGTGGCATAACATGAAGACATCCGTTGCGTGGCTGAAGAATTACGTGGACATTCCGTGGGAGCCGCGGGAATTGGCCCGACGGCTGACCGGCGCCGGACTTGAGGTCGAGGGAATCGTCCTGCTTGGCGTGATTCCCGACGGCGTGGTCGTCGCGGAAATCCTTGAGCGCAAGCCGCACCCGAACGCGGACAAGCTCAGCGTCTGCCAGGTGTCCACCGGCTCCGGCGAGCCGCTCCAGATTGTCTGCGGCGCCCCCAACTGCGATGCCGGAAAACGCGTCCCCCTGGCCACCATCGGAGCGAAGTTCGGCGACGATTTCACCATCAAGAAGGCCAAGCTCCGCGGCGTCGAGTCCAACGGCATGATGTGCAGCGCCAAGGAGTTGCAGATGTCGGAGGCGTCCGACGGCCTGCTGATTCTGCCGGCCGATGCGCCGCTGGGCGCGCCGCTCGCCTCGATTGTTTCGACCGACGCCGTAATCGACTGGGAGGTGACCCCGAACCGCCCCGACTGGCTCTCGCACATCGGCATTGCCCGCGAGATTGCGGCCGTCACCGGCGCCGGCTCCGCCGGCCTGCGCCCGCCCCGGGCGGAACTGACGCCCGCCGCCGGCGCGAAAGTGACGGCCGCCGCCTCGGTCGAGGTGCGCGATGCGGAGTTGTGCCCGCGCTACACCGCCCGCGTCATCCGCAACGTGAAGGTCGGCCCGAGCCCGGAGTGGATGCGGCGCGCGCTGGAGGCCGTCGGCCTGCGCCCGATCAACAACGTCGTGGACATCACCAATTACGTCATGCTCGAATACGGCCAGCCGCTCCACACCTTTGATCTCGCCGAACTGAAGGGCGGCAAAATCATCGTCCGCCGCGCCGCCCCCGGCGAAACGCTCACCCTGCTGGACGGCAAGGAATTGAAGCTCACGCCGGAGAACCTGCTGATTGCGGACGCGGAGCGCGGCGTCGCGCTCGCCGGCGTCATGGGCGGCCTGCACAGCGGCATCGGCGACTCCACGAAGGACGTGCTGCTGGAGAGCGCCGCGTTCAACCCCTCGAACATCCGCGCCACCGCCCGGAAGCACGGGCTTGGCACCGACAGCTCCCACCGCTTCGAGCGCGGGGTCAGCCTGGAAACCGTCGACACCGCCGGCCGCCGCGCCGCCGCGCTGCTCTGCGAGCTGGCGGGGGGCGAGGTTCTGGAGGGTGTCATTGATCTTTACGCGCAGCCGTACCGGCCCGCCGTGATCGAATGCCGCACGGCCCGCATCAACAGCCTGCTCGGCCTCAAGCTTGAACAGGCGGAGATTGCCGGCATCCTGGCGCGCCTCGGCCTCGGCGTTGCGGAGTCCGCACCGGGCGTGCTCGCGGTTTCCATCCCGCACTTCCGGCTCGACCTGAAGTCGGAGATCGATTTGGTCGAGGAAGTCGTGCGCATCCACGGGCTGGACAAGATCCCCGAGGCCGCCAGCACCGCGCGCAGCGGCGGTTCATTCCGCGACGACCGGCACACCTTGGTGGAGGCCGCGCGCAACCAGCTTGTCGGGCTCGGGCTCGACGAGATCGTGAACTACAGCATGCTCCCGCTTTCCACCGCCACCGCCGGCACCGGCATGACGGAGGAGGAGCTGGTGAAACTGGCGAACCCGATCAGCGCGGAATCCGCCTACATGCGTCCCTCGCTGCTGCCGTTCATGCTCCAGACCGTCGCGCACAACATCGCCCACGGCAACCCCGACCTCGGCCTGTTCGAAATCGGGCGCGTCTTCGCGCACACCCCGCGGCTGCCGGAGGAGCGCTGGCAGGCGTGCCTGGCCGTCACCGGCCGCCGGCACCCCGAGCGTTTCGGCGCCGAGCGCGCGGAAACTCTGGACTTCTATGATCTCAAGGGAATCCTTGATGGCTGGCTCGCCGACCGCCGCATCGCCGGCGCACATGTCGAGCCCGCTGCCCACCCCGCGTTTGTGAAGGGTGCCTGCGCCCGGATCACGGTCGAGGCTGAGGAGGTTGCAGTCTTCGGCGAGATCGTGCCGGAACTGACGAAGGGGATGCGCCTGAGGACGCCGCTGTTCGCCGCGCTGGTGGAGCTGGAGAAACTGGCGGCGTTCCAGCCGCCGGTGGCGAAGTACCAGCCGCTGCCGCAATACCCGGCCACCACCCGCGATGTCGCGATGATTGTGCCCGAAACACTCTCCTGCGGCGAGATCCGCGACGCGATCCGCGGCGAAAAATGCGCCTTCCTCGAAAACGCGGAGATGTTCGACCTCTTCGCCGATGAAAAAGCGCTCGGCCCCGGCAAAAAGAGCCTGGCCTTCTCGCTCACCTACCGCCGCGACGACCGCACGCTGACCGACGACGAGGCGACCGCCGCCCACGAGGCGATCAAGGCCGCCCTCGCCAAAAAACTCGGCGTGACCTACCGCTGACGCGGGAGCGGATTACCGCCGGGTAGCACGGCAAAAAAGAACCCGGCAAAAGGGCCGTCAGCCCTTTGCCGGGTTTCCCCTGTTTTGGATTCACGGCCGGAAGTTGGTGAACCACTGACCACGCGGGAGATTGGCCAACTTCCCCGGCTGTGCATTGATGCGCCGTCCCGGATTCCCTTCGCTTACAGATCCTTGTATTGCTCCTGGATTTCCAGCACGGCGTCGAGGTTGTCAAGAAACAGGTCGAGCAGTTGCGGGTCGAAATGGGTTCCGCGGCCGTTGCGCATCACCTGAACCGCCATTTCGCACGAAAATGCCTCCTTGTACGGGCGCGTGCTTGTCAGGGCGTCGAACACATCCGCCACGGCCGCGATGCGGCCGAAGAGGGGGATGGCCTCTCCGGCCAACCCACGGGGGTAGCCGCTGCCGTCCCATTTCTCGTGGTGGGATCGGGCCACGATCTCCCCCGCCTGAAGAAGATCGGAGGATGACCCGCCCAGAATGCGCGCGCCAATCTCGGCATGCGTCTTCATGATCTCCCACTCGCCGGGATCCAGCTTCCCGGGCTTCATCAGAATCGCGTCCGGGATTCCGATCTTGCCTACGTCGTGCATGGGGCTGGCCATGAGAATAATCTCGCACTCCAGCGGGGGCAGCCCGAGTTTTTGGGCAATCAGGTAGCAGTAGCGACTCATGCGTTTGATGTGAAGCGAGGTGTCCTCATTCTTGTGCTCTGCCGCCCGCGCCAGCCGCTCGATGGTTTCCAGCTCGGCCAAAAATGTCTTGCGCAGCGCCTGCGCCGCCTCATTTTCCGCTTGCTTGCGTGCGGTGATGTCGTAAACGATGGCCATCGTGCCGGCGGAGGGGTCGTCCATTTGAACAGGGGCTGTGATCAGGATGACGTTGCATACAGTCCCATCGCGGCGGCACAGCTTGGTTTCGATGGAAGCCTGACCCCGTTCTCTGGGGTGGGTATACACTTCCAGTCCCACCCGCGCCCACTCCTTGTCGCTCTCATACAGCATCCGGGTAGGTTTGCCGATGAACTCTTCTTCCCGGTATCCGAAGGTTTCGCACATGTAGTTGTTCACGCTTTCAAAAAGACGATCCTTCATGATGCAGATTCCGACCGGTGCCGTACAAAACACGCTGCGGATGGTCGCTTCGCTCCGGCGCAGCGCGACTTCCGCCTGCTTGCGATCGGTGATGTCGTGAATAATGGAATGAAGAATGTTTTTATGGTCTACGACGATGCTGCTGCTGAACACCGCAACATCCCGGATGGAGCCGTCAGACCGCCTGTGGCGGAACTCAAAATAGGTCCGGAGCTGTTTCTTGGCCTTTTCCATTTCAAGGTTCAGCTCGTCGGGCGGCATCGTGTTGATGTCCTGAATCTTCATTTGCAGGAGTTGTGCTTTCGGCCACCCGTAATAGTGTTCGGCCGTCTGGTTGGCTGCAAGAATGGCTCCGGTGTCGGGATCGATCAGCAGCTTGATCGCGGTATGGTTCTCAAACAGCCCATTAAACAGCGCTTCCCGTTGCCGCAGCTCCTCCCCCTTCTGCTTGTGCTCGGTGATGTCGATGTCCGATCCGCGATAACCCCTCAGTCCGCCATTCACGTCCAAAACCGGCACCCCGTTGGTGGAAACCCATACAATCCGGCCGTCCTTGGTCTGAACCGGGTTTTCCAGCCCGACAAACGGCTGCCTTTCCGAAACCATTTCAAACGCCGCCGCCTTGAATGCGGCCCGTCCGTCATCCGGGTGCATGTCGTAAAAGTACTTCAGTCCCGTCAATTCATCGGGACGGTACCCCCAGACTTGTTCCGCCACATGGCTGACATAGGTGAAAAGGCCATCGGAGTTGACTTCCCAAGTGACAATCCGGCCCTGCTCGGCGAGCTGGTCGTAACGCCGCTCGCTTTCCTGCAGTTTTTCCGCCGCCTGTCGGTGCTCGGCGCGTGTGCGCAGGGAGGTGATGCTGTAGGCGAGGTTCTGGGCCAGCTCCATCAGCACCCCAGTCTCCTCGATGTCGAAAGAGTCCGGGTCTCCGGAGTAAACCGTCAAGGCGCCGATAGCAGTTTCCTCACACAGCAGTGGAAGGGCGGCCGACGATGCGTAACCCTGCTGTATGGCGTCCGCACGCCACGGGGCCATCGCCGGATCGGTTGCGATGTTTCGCGCGGTGACCGGCCGCCGGGTGCGGATGGCGGTGCCGGTGGGGCTGTGCCCGTTCTCAGCGTCGGCCCAGGTGGTGTTCAGGCTTGCAGGATGCTGTTCCTTGAAGCCGGCCTGTGCGGCGGGGCGGATGGTCTTGGCCTCGTCCGCTTCCGCAACGCCCACCCACGCCAAGCGGTAGCCGCCGTGTTCAACGGCAATGCGGCAGACGGCGCCAAGCAGTCCGGCTTCGTCGTCGGCGCGGATGAGCGCACGACTGCACTCGCTGAGCATGCGGAGCGCGCGTTTGGTGCTGTAGCGTTCGGGTGTATCGTTCATCCTGCCTGGATTCATACCCACGTTCCCCCTGAATCTGGCCCGCATGTCAGTCTGGATGTTCGTCCGCGGGGCATCCCACGCAGCTCACTGGTTTTGGCGGCTCATGCATGGCAACAAAAATCCGGCAAAAGGCAGAAAGCCCTTTGCCGGGTATTTTGTCCCTCAAGTTCAGCGCTTGATGGACACCGTGTTGCTGTAGGCGGAAGAGGCGCCGGTCGTCGCGTTGACGGCCTTCACCCGGTAGTAATAGGTGCCCGAAGTGGAGAACAGGTTGGTGTAGGTGATGGCGTTGGCGCCGGTCGTGGCGATCCGGGCAAAGATGCCGATGGTGCCGTTCTTGTTCTTCAAGGCTCGCTCGACGGCGAAGCCGGTCTCGTTGCCCGACTTGTCCGCCCACGTCAGCTTCACGCCGCCGGTCACCGCCTTCGCCGTCAGGCTGGAGGGCGCGGTCAGAATGGTGGGATCAACAACGGAGATGGTGGTGCTCTTCGTGCTCTTGCTCCCCGTGTTGTCGGTGACGGTCAAGGTGGCCGTGAAAACGCCGGCAACCGTGTAGGTGTGGGCGACCGTGATGCCTGAGCCGGCGACGCCGTCGCCGAAATTCCAGTCATAGGAGGCGATGGTGCCGTCCGCATCAGAGGAGGTGCTGGCATCGAAGGTGACGATGAGCGGGAGGTAGCCGGCTGCGGGGGTGGCGGTCATCTGCGCCGTCGGGGGGATGCTGCCTGATGCGGCGTTGTACAGGATGGCCGACAGGAGGGTTGAAGCGTCCGCCGTTGCCGGCAGCGCCGCCGCGTTCGACAGGATGGAGTGGGTGAGGTCAATCAGCTGGAAGGCCTTGAGCGTGGAGGCGGATCCGGCCGTGGTGTCCGTCGTGCAGAGGGAAAATTTCATCGCCCCGGTGGTTGCGGCCGCCAGATCGGAGAAATCAAGGCAGAATGTTCCGTCGCAGGCGGTGGTGGTGCCGTCGAACGCATAGGCGCCGCCAGCCCTGGAGAGGACGACGGACGGGTACCAGTAGGTGGAGGGCTGGGAGGCGGTGGCGGCCGAAAGGCCCAGGCTCATGGCAAGCTGGTTGCGCCGTGCGGCGTTCAGCGTGAATTTGGCCACCAGCGTGGGCTGGTAGACGGGGCGCGCCGTAACCCAGGCGGCTTCCTTGTACCAGAAAATGCCTTCGGTGTTGCGGGCGGTCGGGCCGCCGGCCACCGTGGAAACCGGGCGGAGCGCGTCATAGGCGACCCAGACCATGCCGTTGCCGTTCCAGGTGCTGCCCCAGGAGTTGGCGATGAGCAGGGCACCCTTTTCCCCGGAATCCACGACGCCGTTGCCGTTGATGTCCACCCAGATGGCGTCGTTGTAGCCGACGATCGTCATGGCGTGGCCGCCGCTGCTGCCATAGGATAAAAACGCGCAGCTCTGTCCCGCCAGTGCGTCGTCCGCCGTGGTGGCCGGATCATTCCCGATGGTCTTGTACTGCCACGAGTTGACGTAGGTGGCGAAATTCAGCACGTAGCCGTTGGTGAGGAACTGCTTGAGCTGGGCGAGGCCGGCGGCGGTGTCGAGGGAGGCGACCTTTCCAGTCTGGTTGGCGCGGAAGGAAATCGCGTGCTGCCACACATCGCCGCTGGTGCACCACTGGCGGTAGTTGCTGTCATAGGGGAATTCAGCCCAGGTGGCCAGCCCGTGCTTCTGGGCGATGGCGTAGGCGTCCGTGTACCAGCTTCCGGCATCCACTCCGCCGTTGACCATGTTGTAGGTCCATTTGGGGGAGAAGCGGTAGCTGTCTCCGCCGTTCTTGGCGTCCCAGTTGCGGGCCATGGCCGTCATGTGGGTGAGCGTGTAGTACACCGCGCTGAATTGGGCGCACGACCCCAGCGCTCCCTGTGAGCGGATGGGCGGGAAATATTTGAGCGTGGAGTTGTCCACGGTGGCCGGCAGGATGCCCGTGGCGGCGACCGGCGTGCTTCCGGCGGCGGTGGCGGCGGTGGCGGGCGCGGCCGCGAACACCGGCTCCGACGCCGTTGTGCCGCTGACTTCCACCCCGACTGGAACCACTCCGGCTTCCTTCGCCGTAAACATTTTTTGTCCATGGCGGCGCCGTTCGTCATTGGCGCGCTGGAGGCCGAGCGCATTCGGCCTGATGCTCTGGGGGCGGATCATGTGGTCGTCTTCCCACGCCTTCTGCTCCTCGGTGGGGCGCATCGCTCCGGTGGGCTTTCCCGCGTGGTCGGGGGCGGCGGCGCTCCGCGGTGCCAATCCCAGCATCACCGCGCATGCGGCGGCAAACGCCAGAACCATTGATTTTCCAGCCCGACGAACCACTTGACACATCATGAAGTCTGCCATAATTCTCCCTCGCGTTTACGGTTCGTCGCGATCCCTTGTTTGGGTGCACTCACAGCTTTAGCCTTTGTGGGGAAAAAGCTGGAGACCCATTCCCCCCCCCCCGGGGGATTGACAAGAAAACAAACAGCGAGAAGATAACGCCTGTACTTTTAGTATACAAGCAGGCGGAAACATTTATCGTGCCGGTGTCGGCTGTGGGGTGTGCCGATTTACAGGAGTCCCGTTGTTTCCGGGAAACCGCACAGGATGTTCATGCACTGGACGGCCTGGCCGGAGGCGCCCTTGGTGAGGTTGTCGATGGCGCTGCTGAGCAGGATGCGGCCGGTGTGCGCGTCGTAGGCGCAGCCGATCTCGCACATGTTGGTCAGCGTGACATGCTTGGTGTCCGCCAGGGAGCCGGCCGGGAGCACGCGCACGAACGGTTCGTCGGCGTACGCCTTCTTCAGCGCCTCATGCACGGCCGCAGCGGTGACGGCGGCGCCCGCCTTCGGCTGCAGCACGATGGTGGAGTGGATGCCGCGGTTGACCGGCACGAGGTGCGGGATGAAGCTCATGGCGAGCGCGTCGACGCCGGCGGCGACGGCCAGTTCCTGCTCGATCTCCGGCAGGTGGCGGTGCCCGGTGATGCTGTACGGGCGCACGCTCTCGTTGCATTCCGGGAAGATGTACGGCAGGTCGACCTTGCGCCCGGCGCCGGAGACGCCGCTGAGGCTGGCGGCGAGGATGCCGGAGCTTTCGGCGAGGCCGGCGGCGAGCACGGCGCAGGTCGGCAGGATGATGCTGGTCGGGTAGCAGCCGGCGCAGGCGACGAGGCGCGCGCCCTTGAGCGCGCCGCGGTAGCGCTCCGGCAGGCCGTAGACCGCTTCCTTGAGCAGCTCCGGAGCGGGGTGCTCCTCCTTGTAGTATTTCTTGTACTGCGCGGCGCTGCGCAGGCGGAAGTCGGCGCTGATGTCGATGATCTTCACGCCGGCCTTGAGCAGCGGGATGGCATACTCGGTGGCGGTGCCGTGGGGCAGGGCGAGGAAGGCGACCTGCGCCTTCTTCGCGATCTCCACGGGGTCCGGCGCGGAAAAGGTCAGCGCGGACTCCGCAAAGCGCGGGAACACCGTGCCGATGGTCTGGCCCGCGTTCTGGCGGGAGGTGATGCAGGTGATCTCCGCACGCGGATGCCGGAGCAGGATGCGCAGCAGCTCCTCGCCCGAATAGCCCGACGCCCCGAGAATCGCGACCTTGACCGCTCTTCCGTCTGTCCGTTTTTCCGTTTCCATAGCGATTGCCCCTGTCCTTCCGTCTGTCCGTTTTACCGATGAAGGGGGAACTGTAATGGCGTTCACCGCAGGGGACAAGTTCCGGCGGCAAAAAATTGGGGGCGTCCCCATCGCCGTCTGGTCGCTCGGCAAGAACAAGCGCGACGACGGCGGCTGCTACGACCCGGCGCACGCCAAGGACGACATCTGCTCCTGGCACTGAACCCGCCGCGGCACCGATCCAGCCCGTTTCCAGCCCGCGGCACCCCGCCCGCCGGCTGAAACCATGCGCCTGTCTCTAAGGCCATGTTCCACAGCCACAACAACAGGCTTCATTGAATATCCAATGTTATTGAATTAGATCTAATGCCACGCAACTGTAATTGATAGCAACCGGGTACATGATGCTCTCGCCGCGGAGAAGCAAAATACCAATTCCCCAAGGATATTCTATAACGGACAAAGCGATATGTGTAATTCGGTGGAAAAACCACCTCCAAGTCATTGTTTTCTTTTATTTCCGGACACGGAGGAAGACGATAGCCATCTTTATCAATTAAGTCGAAAGCGTAACCGTCTCCAAAAACAAGGCGATATGGTATACGAATTTCCTTGTCAGTGTCATTTGAAATGCTTGCTCTAATAAAGACGGTGTCATCTCGTTCATATCCTTCATGGAGTATTTTTGCGGACAACCCACTCACATATTGCTGTTCGTTAACCTTTCCGACGACGCGGGTAGCCTGTTCGTATTGTTCCATTGTTTCTTTGCTGGGACGCAGTACTGCCGTTTTGCATTCCTGCTTGCAGGAAATTGAAAACAGCAATAACAACAATAAAGATAGGCGAGTAATCATGGTTTCAACCCTGCATGGACAATCAGATTGTGACCCTTTGGGGCGGGAGAATGGGGCGACATGTTCTTGGGGGGCGATGTGACGCGCCCGTTTTTGGATGGTTATTATTTCCGGTTTTGGCAGGTTCTGCATGCGGACGGAGACCATGCACCTGTTTTGCTACCGGCACGGCTTGATTTTTTTAATAATTTCATCAGACGGTATTTTTCCGTCAAGAAGATGACCGCTGAAACAACCATCTTTTATTGAACACTCAAATTTAATATTACCAATCATCATGCCACCAAACAAAAAATCGATATTTTTCCCTCTGTTTTCATTGGTATATTCAGCAAATCTATTAATGTCACAGTCTTTTATTTTAAAAGACAACATTCCGGAGTCGTCATAATATTTAATATTTGAAATCTGGAAAAACTCTTGACTATACCATCCATCCACTGAACGAAAAGAAAATGATATGGATGGATTTTTCTTGCATCCGAAAGAAAAACAAATCAACGCAAAAGAAGCTATGAGAAAAGATGTTTTTTTGATAATGATTTTCACAGTCATCCCACGGGCTTTGAGTTTTGAGTAGAAAAGGGCCGGTCATGGCGTACTTTCTTTTTACCACAAAAGGAGGCACTGCCATGAAACCGACCCGGCATCAATTTACCGTGCTGAAGCAAATCTGCGACTTG
>CAIXRA010000031.1 GCA_903921725.1 uncultured Lentisphaerota bacterium | reverse complement strand
GAAAAATGGCAACAATAAAGGTTTCAACCCTGAAGGGGTTGCACAACGAATCCCGAACGGACGGCATGCAGGCCCAAAGAACATTCAACGCTCAACGTTCAACGCCTTCCGCAAGCCGCCCCAACGGGGCATCACGCCACAGCCGGGGGCCCGCCGGGGAGCCGGCCGGCTTCATTCCGGCCTCAGTGCGGCGCGCCGTCGCGTGTTTCGGCGGCGGCGTCGGCCGCCGGCACGGTGATGCGGAAGGTGCTGCCGAGGCCGGGCGTGCTTTCCACGGCGACCCTGCCGCCATGGGCGAGCACGATATGCTTGACGATCGCCAGCCCGAGGCCGGTCCCGCCCGACTCGCGGCTGCGCGCCTTGTCCACGCGGTAGAAGCGTTCGAAGATCCGTTCCTGGTGTTCCGGCGCGATGCCGCACCCCTCGTCGCGCACGGTCACACAGAGGGTGCCGTCCGCCGCCGCGGCGCCGCCGACCTCGACCGCCGTTCCTTCCGCGCTGTATTTCACCGCGTTGTCCACCAGGTTCACCACGGCCTGCTGGAGGAGGTTCGGGTTTGCGCGCACCCGCAGTTCCGGCGGGCAGGCAAGGGAGAGGCGGATGCGTTTGCCGGCGGCGGCTTTCTGGCAGCCTTGGACGGCGGCGTGCAGGATGTCGGCCAAGTCGCACGTCTCACGGACAAGCACGGAACGGTCGGCCTCGTTCTCCAGGCGCGAGAGCAGGAGCAGGTCGGAGATGATGGTTTCCAGGCGCGCGGCCTGGCGGGCGATGATTTCCAGGAAGCGCTTGGCATCCGCCGGATTGTCCGCGGCGCCGTCCTGCAGCGTCTCCACGAAGCCCTGGATGGAAGTAACTGGTGTGCGGAGTTCATGGGAGACATTGGCGACAAAGTCGCGGCGGACGTTTTCCAGCCGCGTGATTGTCTCGAACCGTTCGTGGAGCTTGACCGACATCGCGTTGAGCGCCTCCGCCAGCCGGTGGATCTCCACCGTCCCCGCGGCGGGCAGGCGGACGTTGAACTCTCCCCTAGCGATTCGCGCCGCGCCCTCCTGCATCTCCAGCAGGGGCCGCGTGATGCGTCGCGCCAGCAGCAGGCTGAGTCCGGCGGCGAGCAGGGCCACGGCGCCCGTCACCAGCGCGATGTGCAGGCTGAGCGCATGGAGGTCGCGCTGGAAATCCGCCAGCGGTTCGGAGGCGCGCAGGAAGCCGAGGTGCCGCCCGTCCGGCGCGGCGATGGCGCGGGCGACGTAGATGGCCTGCCGGCTGAGCGTGTGGCTGTAGCGGACCGCCGAACCGAAAGGCGCTTTCCTGGCGTCCCGGATTTCCGGGCGGTCGCCGTGGTTCTCCATGGCTTTGGGGTTTTCCGCGGAGTCCGCCAGCACCGTGCCGTCCGGCGCGACGGCCGTGAGGCGGGAGTGCGAGGTCCGCGCCACCTCCTTGCAGAGACGGTCCAGCTCCTCCGTCCTTCCGGCCGCCAGCAGCGGCAGCACGGCCGGCTCCAGCAGTTTCACCTCGTTCTGCACGGCGGCTTTCGCGTGCGCGAGGTAGGAATTATGGACGGTGGCGGACACGAATAGCCCAACCGCCAGCAGCGCCAGCAGCGTGAGCGTCATGTATGCGACGTAAATCTGCCAGGCGAGACGGATGCGGTGCATGGGGACTCCTTTAAGGGGGAACGCAGAATTCAGAACGCAGAACTCAGAATTCCCCGATTGCTTCTTCCGCGTTCCACATTCCGCGTTCTGCGTTTGCCCTTCCCTTACTCTTTCATCCGGTAGCCGACGCCGCGGACGGTTTCCAGTGCCTCGCCGGTCTCGCCAAGCTTGCGGCGGAGGCTGACGACCTGCACATCCACCGCGCGCGCCGTCACCGCGTGTTCCGTGCCGTGGATGCCGCCGATGATCTGGTTGCGGGTAAAGACCCAGCCGGGGCGGCGCATGAGGAACTGCAGGATGTCGAACTCCGTGCGCGTGAGGTCGGCGGACCTGCCGTTGGCGGTGACGTCGCGCCGGGTCGGGTCAAGAACGATCCCGTGCCGCTGCAGCGGCGTCTCCCCGCCCGCGGCCTCCGCCTCGGCCTCCAGTGCGGCCGTGCGCCGGAGCGCCGCGCGCACCCGGGCCAGCAAAACCCTCGGACTGAACGGCTTGGTCACATAGTCCACCGCGCCGAGTTCCAGCCCGGTGACAACGTCCACCTCCTCGCCCTTCGCCGAAACCATGATCACCGGGATGCCGGCGGTGGCGGGATCGGACTTGAGCGTGCGGCAGACGTCGAGCCCGTCGCGCGCCGGAAGCATGATGTCGAGCAGGATCAGGTCCGGCTTGCGTGCCAGGACATCCTTCAGCGCGGCCTCGCCGCTGTCCACGCAGCGGACCTCGTAGCGCTCGCGCTTCAGATTGTATTCGATGAGCTCGCGGATCTCCCGCTCGTCGTCCACCACCAGGATCAGTTCGTTGGGCATGCCGGCTCCTTTTATGCTTCGCAAACGTACGGCCTGCTGCGCCGGAATTCAAATCCGGCGGAGGGATGTGCGCTCAGGTCGGAAAAAGGAGCGGCATGCGGCCGGCCCCGTCTTCCCGGCGGCGGTGGAAGGCGAAGAAGGCGTCGGCTCCCTCCCGGCCCATGTATTTCTCCAGGAGCCGCGGTTCGGTCCTGGCCAGGTCGACATGCACGAGGCCGTCGAGGCAGTTTCCGAACTGGCGGTCCACGTTCAGCCCGAGGATGGTGCCGCCGAGCTTGAGGTATTGGCGGAGGAGGACGGGCACGCCCTTGCCGTCGTGCTCGATGCCGGAAACAAGCGCGGAAATCTCGTCGATCCCCGCGATGAAGCGCGCGTTCTCACGCGGATCGATGCCGCCGCAGCGTTCGAGGTGCAGCGGGTTGCGCGGCTCCACGTTGCCGCCGGCTGCCGGCTGGTGGCGGTCCAGGAGGTATGCCGCCATGAGCTGCCGCGAGACGGCGGTGTAGTCGTTGCTGATGCTCACCGGCCCGATGAGGTGCCGGTACTCGGGGTTGAGCGCCACGAGGCGGCCGATCCCCTTCCAGAGCATGAGCAGCGGCGAAAAGCTGCGCTGGTATTCCGGACGCACGAAGGAGCGCCCCAGCTCGAACGCGTACCCCAGCTCCGCCAGCAGTTCGGGGCTGTAGTTGAAAAGGGTGTGGGTGTACAGGCCGCCGGGGCCGTGCCGGTGGACGATCTGGTTGACCTTGCCGACGCGGTACGCGCCGACCAGCTCGTTGTTCTTCCGGCTCCACACGACCAGATGGCGGTAGTGCGCGTCGAAGCGGTCAAGGTCGAGGCTCCTGCCGGTGCCTTCGCCGACCTTGCGGAAGGTGATTTCCCGCAGGCGGCCGATTTCGCGCATCAGCAGCGGAATCTCCTGCGCCTTCACGCAGTACACGGCAAGTTCTCCGTTTTCCACCATCAGCCGGGCGGGCGGGATGCCGCGGACCTCCTCCTGCAGCAGGTCGGCCGCGTCGCCCTCCGCCACCGCAGCCATCCGCGGCTTGCGGAAAAAGCGGGGCAGGGCGCGCTTCGCCGCCGCCATGTCGTCCTCGCGGCTCTTCAGCAGGAAGGTGCGGAAGCGGAGGTGCTCCGTCAGCGCCGCGTCCGAATCAAATCCGGCGATCCGCTCCGCCGGTATCGGCTGGCCGATGCGGACTTCGATCGTGCCGCCCCGCTTGTTCAGGAGCTGGCGGGGGAGCATGGCGGTGCGCAGCGCCGAATGCACGAGCCCGAGCGCTTGGAACGCCGCGGTGTTGCGGCCGTTGAAGAAGACGGGGACGACCGTTACCCCGGCCCGGCGCGCGATGCCGCCGATGTTCGGGTTCCAGGCGGGGTCGGTGACGGAGAAACCTTGTGCCGCGCTGAGATGCGCGACCTCGCCGGAGGGGAAGACGCCGAGCGCGCCGCCGTCACGAAGCCACGAGAGGCATTTGCGCATCGGGCTGAGGTTGCGCCGCGGGGCGTTGCGGCCGCCGAACGGATCCACCGTGATCAGGGCGTCCCGCAGTTCCGGGATGCGCCCCAGCAGGAAATTGGCCATGAGCCTGAAGTCCGGCCGCACGTCGCCGAGCAGTCTGCCGAGCACGATTCCCTCGATGGCGCCGAACGGGTGGTTGGCCACCAGCAGGACGGGCCCGGTCTTCGGGATGCGCGCCAGATCCTCGTCGGAAATGCGGACGGTGACGCCGAGCTTCTCCAGGGCCATCGTGCAGAACTCGTGCGGTGTGGCGGCCTCCGGAAGCGACGCATAGATGCCGCCCAGCGCGCGGAGTCCGCACGCCTTTTCCAGGGGACGGGTCACCCAGGACGCGACGGCGTTGGCCGCGCGGCTGGCGAACGGCAGCGGCAGCGAGAAAACATCCGGGCGGGGGCGGATGCGGGTATCGGAAACGGGGGCCTGGCTGGTCGGTGTCACCATGTTGTGCCGGTCCTTTCTGTGGGTTTGCACAACACTATGGCGGCCGATTGTTAGGGAATGATGACGGCGGATTTAGATTTCGGTTAGTTTTGCGGTTTCCAAAACCAGAACTCCCGCCATCCCCCGGCGGGTGCTTCTATATCTACTGAATCTACTGACGCTCACACGCGGACGATGCTGTTGAGAGTTCCGTGCTCGTTGCCGGCGTGCTGTTCCGCGCGCGGATCGTGCGCCCATTCGCCATCCACCACGAACTTGTACTGGTAGGTTCCCGGCGCCAGCCGGAGCACGGCACGGTAATCGCCGCCGTCAAAAAAATGCAGCGGATGCGCCTGCGGATCCCAGCCGTTGAAGTCACCGGCGATAAAAACGCTTTCGGGTGCCTGCGTCCGGTTTCCCGGAGAATAGGTGAAGACGACCTCCGCCGGCCCGGCGTTTGCCGTGATCTGTTCCGGCGCGGGGCAGACCGCCTGAGCCGTTGCGGGTATGACTGCTTCGACGGCGGATGCCAGCTTGATTTTGGCAACGGCAACGGCAAGCCGCTTCGCCGCGGCCAAGCCCGCCAGTTTCCGGGTCAGTGTGGCCCGGGTGACGGTCTTGGCCGGGGCCGCGACCTCTGCGTTCTTCCGCGTTGTTTTCTTGGAGGCTGCCTTTTTCTGGATTGTTTGGATTGCCATTTCGTGGTCTCCTTCTGCCTGCTGGTGGCGCTTGCTGGAAAACGGCGCATTGGGTGTCCATGCAAGGAAGAGTGTAATGGGTGTTTGTTTCCTGCCGGTGAACCGTCCATTTTGTTTGTGTGAGAATTGCGTGAGTGTCGAAATGCCCTGCCAAACGCGGGTAAATTTGAACCAACCCGCCTGCGCCGCCAGACGGGAATTCACAAGACGGCGCAGCACGGATTGGAGATAAAAATCATGAAAATAAGGTACGGCATCCAGGCGACGGGGAACGGGCACATCAGCCGGTCGCGCGAACTGGTGCGGGAACTGCGGGCGCTGGGGCACGACGTGAGCTGCGTGTTCAGCGGCCGACCCGCCTCCGAACTGTGGGGCGTGGAGGAGTTCCGGCCGTTCACCGTCCTCAAGGGGCTGACATTCGCATTCGACAAGGGCCGGATCAAGGCGGGGCGGACGGCCATGCAGCTCGACCTGCCGCGTTTCTACCGGGACATTTTTTCGCTCGACCTGCGCGGGGTTGACCTGGTGCTCTCCGACTACGAACCGGTGACGGCGCGGGCGGCGAAGCTGCGCGGCGTCCCTTCCATGGGTATCGGGCACCAATACGCATTCCTGCACCCGGTTCCGAAAGCCCGCGCGTTTTCGCCCGACAGCCTCATCATGCGCAGCTTTGCCCCGGTTTCAATCCCGGTCGGCCTGCACTGGCACCACTTTGACTGCCCAATTCTTCCTCCGATCATCCCCCGCATGAAACCGGCGGGCGGCGAAAACGGAATCGTCGTCGTTTACCTGCCGTTCGAGGATTCTCTGTGCGTGGCGGAATTTCTGGCCGGGTTTTCCCGGTACCGGTTTGCGGTGTTTACCAATGCGAAGCCCGAACGGTTGCCGGGCCATGTCGAGTTCCGCCCGCTTTCCCGTGAGGGGTTCCTGCGTGAATTGCACGCCTGTTCCGGTGTCGTCAGCAACGCCGGGTTCGAGCTGGCGGGCGAGGCGCTTTCGCTCGGCAAAAAACTGCTGGCAAAACCGTTGGCTGGCCAGCTCGAGCAATTGTCGAACGGCCTGGCGCTCGAAAAAGCCGGACTGGGCCGCACGATGCGGACGCTGGATGCTGGCGCGATGGCCGAATGGCTCGCCCTGCCGTCAAGGCCGCCGATAACCTATCCCGACGTCGCGTGCGGCGTCGCCCGATGGATCACCGGCGGGGATTGGACAAACGTTGCGGACCTCGCACGCACCCTGTGGGCGCAAAGCAGTTTCCCGATGACGGCCGGATGCCAGAATCAGCAGTAAACCCGATTAAAAAAGTAGGGCTACCCCCATTTTTCAGACCCCAATTTCATGCGTGGGACGGGCTGGATCATTATCATTGAAGAAGATGGAACAAAACTGCGGATCCATTGTCCAACCCGTTACTATTTTTTGAGTATTATTGAAAGGGTAAAGAATGGAAAGAAATCTCAAGCTTGGCCGTATGTTTGCGAATATAATTGTTGCAAGCCAGTGGTTACAGGCACCACTTTATTTCGGATTGATCGTGGCACAGGGAGTCTACGTGTACCAGTTCTGCGTCGAACTCTATCATCTCATGTGCGGACTTGGAGGATTCAAGGCCCAGGACATCATGCTCATGGTTCTTGGTCTTATCGACGTAGTCATGATCTCCAATCTGCTGATAATGGTGATTATTGGCGGCTACCATACTTTCGTGGCCAAAATCCATTTCAGCGAACAGAACCCGCCGGACTGGCTGGATCATGTGAACGCCAGCACCATGAAAGTGAAGCTCTCCATGGCGCTTATCGGAATCAGCTCCATACACCTGCTGAAATCATTTATTGAGATCGAAAAGCTGCAAAAGACCGACGTCTACATACAGATGGGAATACACTTCCTGTTCATCATTTCAGCAATCGGTCTTGCCCATGTCGCCAAGATGACCGAGGGGAGCGTCAATGAATCCCGTTCCCATCGCAAGGCTGCGGAAGAGCAAAGTCAAGGGTGAAAAAATGCCGGCGGAAACCGTTTCCGCCGCGACAGGCGGCATTTTTAATTCACGGATAAGCACTAAGCATGGGGTCGTCTGGCGTGCCCCCTATGACGCATGAGCCTTGCGCCCTACCGTGGACTTTCACGGTCGGCGGCCTGTGCAAGACGCCCTGCCGTGTCTTCGAGCGGCTTGAGGGAGACGTCTTCTCCGGAAGATTGGTCATAGTAGCCGAACGGATTGTCCAGATCCCGGATGAGCAGGAGGAGGAAAATCATCAGATACGAGATGACGCTGACGAAGAATAACGACTCGTAAAACGGCTCGATCCTGGCAAAGATCAATCCGACACAAAGCAGGATGGTGACAAGATCGGCAAGCAAATAACCAGACGAGATAAAGGAGGTTTCCCGAATCGTGTGGATGCGGGTGATGACGCGCCGGAGATTGCCCTGTTCCTGCTTCAACCTGGCCACCAGTGTTGCCTGTGTCCATTGTTCCATCGCGGCGAACTGCGGAGTCAGCGCATCCAGGTGCGCCACCAATTCGCGGGTGCTGTGCCGCTTGTGGAACCAGCGCAAAATGTCCTGGCCCAACTGCGACAGTAGGATCAGGCAAGGGCCGACTTTGGCCTCCGGTTTCGTCATCCGGATGCTGGACACTTCCTGTGCCAGATTCTCCAGACACGCGCTCAGCTCACCGGGAAGACGCTCACTTTCCTTAAAATCGGCCAGGACGCCGCTCAGCAGGAACCCCATCAAAAAGACGTTGGCCGCCACAATCCCCGAAAACAACGGGTTGACGGAAAGAATTTCCCACCCGGCGAAATGAACCAGGAGCTTGACGCCGATGATCGCGGCGACGATGGCGCTTACGCGCAACAGAAGGCGGTGGCGGTTGTGGATGGCCATGGTCGCGGTTACCTTTTGACGACTAGTTTAGACGGATGTTACGGGGCGGGGGTTGTGTTTTGCGGCGTCCGCACACCCCCGCCCGCCAATCCAAGCTCAATTGTGCACAAAGACCCGCCAACGTGTTTTTCGTTGGAGTTTACGCTTTCGCGTGCCTATTGCGCGGCCGGCGGATTCCCGCTCAGGGGGGGGGGCGTTTCACCCGCTGCCTTTCCAGACGCGGTTGCCGGTTCCCTGCAGGGACTCAAGAACGCCCTGGATGCCGTGCTGGTTGACGTATGCCGCGGCCTTTGCCAGCCATGGCCATGCCAGCACCAGAATGCCGGCGCAGACCAGCAGCAGCAGAATGGCGGTCACCGCGAGTCCGACTCGCACCATCGGTTGGCGCAGATGTTCGCGCCAGCGAAGCAGTGACGAATGGGCATCCCCGCGGCCCCAGCCCTCATCCTCATCATGGCCGTATTGGCCGCCTTGATGCCAGCCCCGGCCCTGGCCGTCCTCCTCCTCCTCGTGATTTTGCCGTCTGTTTTTGGAGCCGGGGGGCGCCATGCGCTCACGGTCGCGGTCGTCCTCGTGGTTGTGGTTGTTGTTGCGTCCGCCCCGGCGGCCTTCGCGCCGTTCAAACAGGTCTTCCAGAAAATCCATGGCAGTATGTCCTTGTAGCGTTTAATTTGGCAGGTTGCATTACGCCTTGGCGGCAGGGGCGGCGTTGCCGCCGCCCGTGCGGTACAGGCGCTTCAGGAATTCAATCAGCGCGATGCCGGTAAAGCCGGCACCCAGGCAGACGCCCCAGTCTGCGGCGTGCAGCGCCTGGAAGTGGAACAACCGTTGCAGGATCGGGGTGTACACCGCCAGCACCAGCATGCTTGACGCACCGCCGAGCACCCACCAGAAGGCCCGGTTGGACATGCGTAGCGACGCCACCAGCGACAGGGTCCATGAACGGTTCACCAGGATCAGCCCGATGTTCGACACGACCAGCGTGGCGAAGGTCAGCGAACGGGTGTCCTCCGGTGCCAGTCCTCGATGAATGCCCATCAGGAACACCGCCACGGTCAGCAGCAGCACGATAAAGCCCTGGGCCAGGGCGATGAGCATGTCACGGCCGGAGAACAGCGGTGCCAGCGGACTCCGCGGCGGCCGGTTCATGATGTTGCGTTCTTCCTTCTCCGCCTCAAAGGCGACGGAGCAGGCGGGGTCGATAATCAACTCCAGAAACACGATGTGTACCGGGAGCAGGATCAGCGGCCATTCCTTGTAGAAGATCGGCAGCATGGACATGCCGGCAATCGGCACGTGCACCGAGAGGATGTAGGTCATCGCCTTGCGGATGTTGTCGTAAATCCGCCGGCCCATGCGCACCGCCCGGACGATGGAGGCGAAATCATCGTCCGTGAGCACGATGGCGGACGCCTCGCGGGCCACGTCCGTGCCGCGTTCGCCCATGGCCACGCCGATGTGCGCGCTTTTGAGGGCGGGCGCGTCATTGACGCCGTCACCGGTCATGGCCACCACTTCGCCGGCGGCCTTGAAGGCATTGACGATGCGCAGCTTCTGCTCGGGCACGACGCGGGCGAAGACGGCGACGTCCTTTACCCGCTGCGTCAGGGCCGCGTCATCCATGGCGTCCAGTTCCGGACCGGTGATGATGCGGTCCGGCGCGCGCAGGCCGATGGTTTCGGCGATTTTCCGGGCGGTGCCGGGATAGTCGCCGGTGATCATGACCACGCGGATGCCGGCGTCGTAGCATTCACGGATGGCTCCGGGAACCGTCGGGCGCACGGGATCTTCCAGGCCGATCAGGCCGAGGAAGGTGAACTCAAAGGCGTGGTGATGCTCCGGCAGATCTCCGGCCGCGAAATCGGCGCGGGCGACGCCGAGCACGCGCAAGCCCTGGTTGGCCAGTTCGGAAACCTGGCCCAGGATCACCGCGCGCTGCGCCTCCGGCAGATGACAGAGATCAAGGATCGCTTCCGGCGCGCCCTTGGCCGCCACGGTGTACGTCTCGCCGTCCGGCGATTTCCAGACATGCGAGATGGCCAGAAGTTCGCGCGACAGCGGGTACTGGCGCACCAGTTCCCAGTCCGCGTGGTCGTGCTCCGAACCGGCCAGGAATTCACGGGCCAGCCCGCGGATTGCTTTTTCCATGGGGTCGTACGGTTCATGCTGGCTCGCCAAGGCGCCGTATTCCATGGTGATATGGAACGGCTCCGGCAGTTCGCGCTTGTCACCCGCCACCCAGCGGTTGCCGGTGGCATCGCACAGCCGCACCACCGTCATCCGGTTCTGCGTCAGCGTACCGGTCTTGTCGGTGCAGAGCACGGTGGCGGCACCCAGGGTTTCCACGGCGGCCATGCGGCGGGTGAGCACGCGGTGGCGCGACATCCTCCACGCCCCGAGGGCCATGAAGATGGTGAGCACCACCGGAAACTCCTCCGGCAGCGTGGCCATGGCCAGGGCAATGCCCGCCAGAAGCCCCTGCATGAAGTCGCCACGGCACAGCGTGAACACGACGACGCAGACGACGCAGGCGCTCAGCCCGATGATGGCAAAGGTGCGCACCAGTTTGGCCGTGTCCTTCTGCAAGCGCGTGTTTTCCGTCTCCACCGACTGCAGCGCCTTGCCGATCTTGCCCATTTCCGTCGCCCCGGCCGTCTCCTGCACTTCCGCCACGCCCCAGCCGCTCACCACCAGGGAACCCGAGTAGATGGAGGGCAGGTCGTCGCCGCCCGGACGGGTCGCCGCCGAAGTGCCGTCCCACTGGTGCTTGCGCACCGGCACGGACTCGCCGGTCAGCATGGATTCGTCCACCGCGAGGTTGACGCATTCCATGAGACGGGCGTCCGCCGGGATGCGGTCGCCCTCCGAGACGATGATGACGTCGCCGCGGACGACTTCGTGCCCCGGGATGCGCTGCTGGTTGCCGTCACGGATCACCAACGCACGGGGGCTCGACAAATCACGCAGCGCCTCCAGCGCACGTTCGGTCTTGCGTTCCTGATAAACGGTAATGCCAATGATCACGAACACGAAACCCATGAGCATGCACCCTTCCTGGACATCGCCCAGGATGAAGTACAAGGTGCCGCAGGCGACCAGCAGCAGGAACATCGGCTCGCGCAGGACATCGCGCACGGTGTCCAGCATGCCGCGCCGCCGGCCGGCGGGCAGTTCGTTGGGACCGTCGGCCGCAAAACGGGCCGAGGCTTCGGCTGCGGTCAGGCCTTTGATGGTGTCAATGGAGGGACGGGCTTTGCTCATGGTGAACTCCATGCATGATGAACTCAAACAGGCGAGGGCGTCTGCAATCTGGGGCGGCGTTCCGCGGCGTATCGGTCAGCCCGACGCCTAAGTGCTTATCCGTGAATTAAAAATACCGTCTGTTGCCAATCATTTTGAGCCGATTTTTTTCGATGTGAAGGAGGAGCATGTAACGACTGAACATTGGAAAACGCGGCCCAAAAGGATGGCAGCCCTCCGGGTCGCGGCGGCATTTTTAATTCACGGATAAGCGCTAAAGGTGTTTGTGCGGGGTGCGCAATGAGACCGTCAACCCTCGCATGGAGGTGCGATTTCACTTCGGATCCCGCGCATGGTACGCCGGGCGATCGGGTTTCGGGCCGTTGTCATGGCCGGAATTCAGGCAATCGGCGGGCGGAAGATGGCCGGAACGGCCAGGCGTGTGCGAACGCCGGGGGCGGCGAAGAGGATCAGGGTCATCGGGCGCGGCAGGGAGCCTGGCCATTCAGCCTCGATGGCGTCATCCCCATGCGGTACATCGGCAGCCATGTCTGCGGTGGAGGCCGCCACCGGTTCCCCAGGCGGCGTGCACGCATCCGTCCCGTTGCGCGGTGCCCAAAGCGACAGGGCGAGCAGCAGGCAGCCGATGAGGGCGTGGATGGGAATGGTGGTGCGCATGAAGATAGTATAACACAACGTTCGGTTGGTGACGGCTGGTTCCCGGCGGTTTGTTGCCATCTGTGGCAACGGCGGATTAGACACGCTCCGCCCGGAAAATGTTGCACTCCCGCAAAGGTTTCACGCGCAGATTCCCTTCTTGTTAAAGCTTCGCGCCGATAACAGACGAGGCAACCGATTCAACTTGGTGTTTTGATTGTTGAAATCATGCTATAATGGTGTGAAAGTGGTTCCCCTTGTACAGCGAAAATGCCGCGCGGCGGGCGCACAATGGATGATGTGCCATGAAGGCCAGTCAAAAACAAGAAGTTTACCGACACTGGCTTGCCTCGCTGCTGGACGAACGTGCCAAGGTATTCGATCGCGTGCGCCGAGGCATGGAACGGCACGGGTTGGCCGTGAAACGTGTCCACAAGCTTCGGGTGGCCTCGCGGCGGATGCGGAACGCCCTGCGATTGGCGCAGCTTTGGGGCGGGCGTGGGAAATTCCGCAAGCTTTCCCGGGCGTTGGGGCGCTTCGCCGCCGGCTTTGGCGCGCTCCGGGATCTGGATGTGCAGATGGCGTTCCTGGATCGCGTGGCGGCACGCGCCGCGCCGGATCTGGCGCCGGCGTTCCGGCGGCTCCGGCGTCATTTCCTGAAACAACGGCGGCGGCTGGCGGAGGCGCTGGATGGAGAGCCGGCGCGCGGCCGCAGGCTGGCGGCGCGGATCCGGAAGCTGGCCGGGGCGTTGGAAAAGGCCGGGGCGGAAGGCGGCGGACCGGGGCCGGAACGGCTGGCGGATTCAGCCCTTGAACTGCAGGCGGCATGCCAACAGGCGGCGGACGCCGCGCTCGCCAATCCGGAAGACGCGGCGTTGCACGGCTGGCGGGTCGCCGTGAAAAAACTGCGCTACCGGCTGGAGGCGCTCTCTTCCATGCCCGGCCAGGCCGTCCCTGACGGCGTCACCATCGGACAGTTGACGGAGCTTCAGGACGCCCTTGGCGAGGCGCACGACGCCGCGGTGTTCCGGGAGGCGTTCCGCACGGCGGCGGCGGAGCTGCGGAGGCGCGCACGCGAAAAAGGTTGCGGAGTTCGCATGCTGGCGGCCTGCACCCGCCGAACCCTGGCCGCCAACGGCGTCCGGAAACGGCGCGCCATCCGCCGTGCGCTGCGGATGCACGAAGGAGACGCGGGCGGCGGATGCGGCGGCGTTATTATCTGATTTTTAATGCTTTGCTTACCAAAGGCTTGCATTGCCGGTTTACCTTCCTTTCGAGCATGATGAAAACCATGCCGACGAAGGAGACCCACCATGGCACCAAGAGCCGCCGCCCCGTGCGCAACCCGCACCTCCGCCTGCGACCTGCACGTCCACAGCAAATACTCCGACCGCCCGAGCGAGTGGATCCTGCGCCGCCTGGGATCGCCGGAAAGCTTCATGGATCCGAAGGAGATCTACCGGCGCTGCAAGGAGCGGGGGATGCGGTTCGTCACCATCACCGACCACAATTCGATTGCCGGCGCGCTGGAGATCGCGGAGTACCCGGACACCTTCCTTTCGGCGGAGGTCACCACCTATTTTCCGGAGGACGGCTGCAAGATCCACTGCCTGGTCTGGGGCGTGACGGAGGCGCAGTTCGCCGAAATCGACGCGGTGCGGGAGAACATCTACAAGCTCCGCGACTTTCTGGTGCGCGGCCGGATTGCGCACGCCATCGCGCATCCGCTCTTCCGGGTGAACAGCCGGCTGACCGTCGAGCACGTCGAGAAGCTGATCCTGCTGTTCAACAACTTCGAGGGCGTCAACGGTTCGCGGCATCCGCGGGCAAGCGAGCTGGCCCGGGTCGTCCTCGGGAACCTGACGCCGGCGGTGATCGCCGACCTGGTCGCAAAACACGGTATCGCGCCGGTTCTGCCGGAACCGTGGCGGAAAAGCTTCACGGGCGGCAGCGACGACCACAGCGGCTGCTACCCCGCGCAGGGGTTCACCGTCACGCCGCACGCCGCCACCGTGCAGGAGTTCCTCGGGCATCTCCGTGACGGGCGGCATGAACCGGGCGGTTCGTGCGGGACCAGTCTGAAATTCGCGCACAGCCTGTACGCCATCGCATACCAGTACTACCGGCAGCGCGTGCTCCGGGGGAAAGCCGGAGAAGGAAGCCCGCTGGGCGCCCTGCTCCGCCATCTGGTGGAGGGTTCGCCGCGGCCGAATTCCGTCCGCGGGGCGCTGGGCCACCTGGCAGGCCGCATCTTCGGGCGCCGCCGCCAGACCGCCACGGAGGCGCTGCTGCTGCGCGAATTCGCCAGCCTAGCGTCGGATTCCGCGGAGTCCGCACCGGAGGAGACAATCGACAATCAGCGGGCGTTCGAGTTCGCCTGCCGGGTCGGACAGCAGCTCGGCTACGCGTTCCTCAAGCGCTTTGCCGGACACGTCCGCAAGGGGGAGTTGCTGGAAAGCCTGGAGGCTGTTTCCGCGCTGGTGCCGGTGGTGCTGGGCGTCTCGCCGTACCTCGCCTCGTTTGCCTCCCAGCACAAGGACGAGGCGTTCCTCCAGGTGATCGCCGCGCACTTCCCCGCCGCGCACGGGATGATCGACGTGGGCGAAAGGAAGGCTTGGGTGACGGACGTTTTCGGCGATGGCAACGGCACCTCACGCACCATCCAGGCAATGGCGGAAGCCGCGCGCAAGGCGGGGCGGGGGCTGGTCATAGTCACCTGCCAGGAGAAATCGCCGAAGGTTACGGTTCCGCTGAAGAACTTCAAGCCGGTCGGCACCTTCAGCCTGCCGGAATGGGAGATGCGTGAGGCGGTCTTTCCGCCGTTTCTGGAGATGCTGCAATATTTTGAGCAGGAACGGTTTTCGGAGATCGTCATCTCCACGCCCGGTCCGGTCGGCGTCGCGGCGCTGGCGGCGGGGCGGCTGCTCGGGCTGCGCGTGACGGGGGTCTGCCACACCGACCTGCCGCTCAGCGCCCTCCAGCTCACTCAGGACGACATCATGGAGAACCTCGCATGGCGCTATATGCGCTGGTTTTTCGGACAGCTCGACAGCGTGTTTGTGCCCAGCCACGCCTACCGGCGGAAGCTCGCGGAACGCGGGCTTGAGGAGGAAAAGTTGGTGGTCCTGCCCGGCGGTGTGAATCTCGGCCAGTTCTCCCTGCGGGAGTGCAGTCCCGCGTTCTGGGGGGATTACGGCGTCCCGAAGGACGGTTTCCGCTACCTGTGCGCCGGCCGCGTCGCCGCGGAAATGAATCTGGACGGGCTGCTATTGGCGTTCCAAGACCTGCGGCACCGCCGGACGGGCGACAGCCTCATCATCGTGGGGGACGGACCGCACCTTCCCGCGCTTCAGGAGCAATGGGGCGCCGCCGACGGCGTCTTCTTCACCGGGGCGCTGGAGGGGCAGGAACTGGTCCAGGCCTATTCCAGCGCGGACGCCTTTGTCTTTCCCGGCACGGACGACACCTGCGGAACGGTTGTGCTGGAGGCGCAGGCGTGCGGGCTCCCCGTCATTGTCGCCGACCGCGGCGGCCCGTGCGAGATCGTCTCCAGAAACCATTCCGGCCTCGTGGTGGACGTGGCGCGCCCCGGCCTGCTTGCCCGGGCCATGGAACGCCTGGCCGTGGATGCCGGCCTGCGGGCGGTGCTGTCGTCGCGGGGATTGGAGAACGCGCGGGCTTCGGAGTGGACGGCCAGCATGGAATTGCTCTGGCGTGCCGCCGATGAGGGCCGGAAGCGGGAGACGGGACGGGGCGGCCACCTCGCCATCCAGCCCGACCCCGCCGCCGGCCGCGCGATGAACGTGGCCTGAGGATGCGCCGGGGCAATTCCTTGCGGAGTCTTAACCACCCCCTAACAAAAGCTAACCGGCCGCTCACAAACCGGGCCTACAGTGGGTGGCGTAAAGAGAACGAAAACGCACCGGCGAAACCGGCAAACACAGGCAAGCTACGGAAAAGAAAGGAAAAGGACGCATGGCAATCAATCTGAAGTGGATGAAGGCGGGGCTGGCGATGGCGATTGCGGGGAGCGCAATCTCCGTGCGGGCGGCGGACGCCGCGGCGCAGGATCCGGCCAAGCTGGCGGAACTCGTGCAAAAGCAGAACAGCCAGATTGAGACGCTGATGCAGCGGCTCGACCAGCTTGAGAAAAAGCAGATTGAGGACACGGCGCAGGTCAAGAAGGTCGTCATGGAGACGAATGCGGCGGTGGCCGAGACCAACAAGAAGGTTGAGACGACGGATGGCAAGCTCACGCTCGGCAAAGGGATCGACGGACTGAAGATCACCGGCGACCTGCGCGCACGCGCCGAATTCCGCGACCGCCAGTACAACGCCCCGTCCAAGGCGAACGACCTGAACAACGGCGACCGCTCCCGCATCCGTGAACGCTTCCGCATCGGCGGCGTCTGGACGAACAAGGCGGAGGACTGGGAAGTCGGCGCCGGCGTCGCGACGGGCAACGACTCCACCGGCCGCAGCACGAACGCGGACTACGGCACGGCGACCAACGGCGCGTACGACCACCTCAGCCTGTGGCTCGATTACGCGTACGCCAAGCACAAGTGGAGCCTGGACGGCACGCCGGCCAGCCTGACGCTCGGCCAGCAGAAGAACCCGTTCATCGGCACCATCCTGAACACGGACAGCGACCTGCGGCCGCAGGGACTGACGCTCCAGTACGGCGACCCGCTGGACAAGGAGTACTCCGGCGCGTTCCTGACCGGCGGCGTGTACATGATCCAGTATCTGAGTTCGGGTTCGCTGATCGGACAGGAATCGCAGCGCGGCCTCGGCGACAACGTCTACTCCCTCCAGCTCCAGGGCGGGTACAAGTACAAGGGCGAGAACAGCGAATGGCTCGGCGCCCTCGGCTACCAGAAAATCACCAACGCCTACCGCAACAGCACGGGCAACCTGTGGAAATATTCGACGAACCCGAGCACGCCGTTCGGCAGCTTGAGCACCGGTTACGGCTATGACATCATCGACGCCTACACCGAGTACAAGACCTCGGTCAACGGCATCGAGCTGAAGCCGTACGGCCACGTCGTGTACAACGCCAGCGCGGACGGCATGAAGTCGCAGCAGGCGGACAGCAGCAAGAGCACCGGCACCGAGAACCTCGGCTGGCTGCTCGGTATCGACGCGAAGCGCGGCAAGTGGACCGTCGGTTACGGCTACGCCTACATCGGCGCCGAATGCGTGTTCGGCCCGCTGCGCGACAGCGACTTCGGCGAGACCGGCGGCATGATGGACACGGACATGCAAGGGCATATATTCCGCGTAGGCTACGACGTGACCAAGAACGTCAACGTCGGCGGAACGCTGATGCTGATGAACCGCATCAACGGTGGTTCCGGCAACAATGCCGCCATCAACGCAGCCGACAAGGCCAACCTGATCCAGCTCGACGTGGTGTACAAGTTCTAATCCGGGCAATCCGGTCATCCAAGGCAAATCAAATAAAAGGAGAAACGAACATGAAACAGTCCAGCATTTGGAAAATCACCGCCGCCGCCGTGGTGGCGTTGGCCGCAGCGGGGACGCTGCGCGCGGAGGAAACGGCCATCAAGGTGGACGAGCGCCTGCCCGACTACGTCAAGGTCGCGGGCGTCACCGGCACCCTGAACAGCGTCGGGTCCGACACGCTGAACAACCTGATGACCTTCTGGGTCGAGGGGTTCCGGAAGCATTATCCGGAGGTGACCATCGGCGTCGAGGGCAAAGGTTCCGGTACCGCGCCCCCGGCGCTGATCGCCGGTTCCGCGCAGCTCGGGCCGATGTCGCGCGCCATGAAGCAGAGCGAGGCCGTCGAGTTCGAGGGCACCTACGGCTACAAGCCGCTGCAGCTCAGCGTGGCGCTGGACTCGCTGGCGGTGTTCGTCAACAAGGACAACCCAGTCGAAGCGCTTTCCCTGGCGCAGATTGATTCCATCTTCTCCAAGACGTTCAAGCGCAAGGGGAAGAACATTGCGACCTGGGGATCTGCCGGCGTCAGCGATCCGGTATGGGCATCAAACCCGATCAGCCTGTACGGCCGTAACTCCGCCTCCGGCACCAACGGCTTCTTCAAGGAGCACGTGCTGGCGAAGGGCGACTACAAGGACACGGTCAAGGAACAGCCCGGCTCCTCGTCGGTGGTCATGGGGATCACCGAGGACAAGAACGGCATCGGCTACTCCGGCATCGGCTTCAAGACCTCCGGCGTGAAAGCGGTTTCCGTGATCGGCGACGACGGCAAGGCGTACGCGCCGACCTACGAGAACGTGAAGAGCGGCAAGTACCCGGTCTGGCGCGCGCTGTACGTCTACATCAACCGCAAGCCCGGCAAACCGCTGGACCCGCTGGTGCGTGAGTTCATCCGGTTCGTGCTTTCGAAGCAGGGGCAGGAAATCACCGTCAAGGACGGCTTCTTCCCGCTGTCCGCCGAACAGGCGGAGAAAATGCGCAAGCTGGTCGAGTAACGCAAACAGCAGAGACACACCGGGGACAGGCACCTTTACGGAGCCTGTCCCTTTTTTTGTGCTCCGCGTGTTGCCCGGAAACGCCGGGGAACTTCAGCCGCCGAAGGAGGCGCCGGCAAGGCGGGCGGAGTGGATCCACGGATGGTCGGCGGGAACGCGCCGGCACAGGCCGGCGACTTCCTTGAGCGGGACCGGTTCCGCATGGTCGCCCTTGATGGCGACCATGACGTTGAAATGGCGGGCGGCGATCAGCTCGGCCGCGCGGGTGCCGAGCAGCGTGCAGAGCAGGCGGTCGTAGGGCGAAGGGGAGCCGCCGCGCTGGACATGCCCGAGCGAGGTCACGCGCGCCTCGGTGCCGGTGAGCTGCTGGAGCTGCCGCGCAAGACGCGAGGCCTTCGGCTCCTCCACCAGATGGATCTCGCCGCTTTCCACCTTCCGTATCTTCTTTGCCTCCAACTCCTTCAACTCTTTCTTGCTGAGCATCGAGAGGGCCTGGGCCTCCTTGACGGACATGGCGCCTTCGGCGACGGCGACGATGGAGAAGCGCTTGCCGTGGCGGCGGCGCTCGATGAGATGTTCGGCGACCTTTCCCAGATCGTAGGGGATTTCCGGGATGAGGATGACGTCCGCGCCGCCCGCCATACCGGAGCCGAGCGCGAGCCAGCCGGCGCTGTGCCCCATGATTTCGCAGACGATGATGCGGTGGTGGCTGGTGGCCGTGGTGTGCAGGCGGTCGATCGCCTCGGTGGCGATGTTCATGGCGGAGTTGAAGCCGAAGGTGATGTCGGTCTTGGCGACGTCGTTGTCGATGGTCTTGGGCAGGGTGACGACGTTGAAGCCGGTGGCGGTGTGCAGATGGAGCGCGTTCTTCTGCGTGCCGCCGCCGCCGAGGCAGACCAGGCAGTCGACCTGATGGCGTTTGAGGTTTTCGGCCGCGGTCGCCGCCATGTCGCACTTTTCGCCGTCAATCAGCATCTTGGCCAGCTTGTCGCGTGCGGAGCCGAGGATGGTGCCGCCGGCGGTGAGGATGCCGGACACGGCGCGGTCGTCCAGCTCGATGAAGCGGTTTTCGACCAGACCGCGGAAGCCATCCTGGATGCCGAACACGCGCATCCCGTAGTGCGAGATGGCGGCTTTGGCGACGCCGCGGATCGCCGCGTTGAGCCCGGGGCAGTCGCCGCCGGAGGTGAGGATGCCGATACGGCGGGGCTGGGGGGATTTTCGGGCCATCGGGGATTCTCCTTGCCGTCCGGGACGGCGGGAACTCAAGGGCTATTCACCGGTGTTTCTTGCAGGCAAATGTAGTGGGCGTGGGGGGGGGATGCAAGGCACGTTCAAGCCGGGCAACAACTGTAAGCGTGCGTTGGGCGAGCGTGCATTCCCAGACCCGTATGACGCTCCAGCCTTTGGCGCGGAGCGCGCGCGAAACTTTCCGGTCACGGCGGCGGTTGCCGGCAATCTTGTCCCTCCAAGCAGCGGCATTGTGGCGCGGAGTAAGGTTGCGGCCGCAATCATGGCCGTGCCAGAAACAGCCATCGATAAACACGGCGACTTTTTCTTTGGGGAAAACGAAGTCCGGTTTCCCAATGATCTCCCAGTTCTTTCGCCAGCCAGTGACATGAGTGGCGCGTAACAGGCGCTCGAAACGTAGTTCCGTACTGGCATTACCCGAGCTGCGTATGCGGGCCATGAGTTCGCCGCGCGCCAGTCCGCCAAAGGTAGTGGATGTGTTTGCCGACTTGTGGGACGGCCGGCGTAACTTGTTTCCGTTACCACCCACCGCCATCATGCAACGCGCCGGGAGGAGATTTTTTCTCTTCCGGCCAGCTTGGCAAGCGGCAGGAGAAGGTGGCGTCCAAGGAATCCGGCAACCGGCACCGCGACCGCATCGCCCATGGCCTTGTAAGCGTCGTTGTACGACCCCGGGAGTTTATACGAGTCAGGCGCGCCCATGAGCCGTGCCGTTTCGCGCGCCGTCAAAAGCCGTACACCGCTGTCACCGTTGGCGGACCTGATGACCAAGAACTGCCGGCTACTGCCGCCTTCGGGAGTTCGCAGACAACCGGCAATTTCATCAAAGCGAAGCTCCAAAACCTGTCTTCCGTTCCGGGTACGCCGGTAAGCGGGAAAAACGCGGGGCTCGCCGGGAAGATACGATCCCGCCTTCCGTGCATGATTTGCCGGAATCAGGCGAAGAAGCTTGTCGGCGCGGGCTTTTTCATTACAGGGAACGTCCCAATCTATCAAGTCGCGCAATGACTGCGTCCGGACGGCGGGCGCAGGCAATTTCCACCAGACCCAAGACTGCAAGCCATTGGCAGCTGCAATGATCGCCTTGGTATGACACCAGCACGGCTGGCTGGAGGTGAGGGCGGAAACGTCCATCTGTTTGGGCGCGGCGATGACAAAGATCCTGGGGCGTGAATGGGGAACCCAGTTGCAGGCGTCAAGCATGATGGCTCCGACTTGGTATCCCCGTTCAACCAGCGCCATGTGTAGCCGTCGGTAGTACATGCCGCTTTTTGCGGAAACCAAGCCGGCAACGTTTTCCGCCACAAGGATGGGGGAGCGTACGGGCTGTTCATCCAAGACGCGCAACCATTGCCACACCAAACCGCTGCGGTGGCCTTCAATGCCGCCCATGTTACCCGCCAGCGACAAATCCTGGCACGGGAAACTGGCCCAAGAGACGTCCGCCAACGGTACGGACGCGCCGTGGACGTCCGTGATGGACTTCAGGTGGAAGTGGCCGGAGCCATGGTTGGCCTGATAGACTTCAGCCTTTTTAGCGCAGATATCATTGGCCCATAGCGGCACAAAATAGCGTGAAAGCGCCTCGGTGACCAAGCCGCTGCCCGCGAAGAAATCGATGAATGTCGGTTTCATGGTGTCTGCTTCTTCCATGTGAACCACCCCACCATAAACGGTAAAATGGAAAATGCACACTTTCCCGTTTGTCTCATCAATAACATACATTTATTAGCGTGTAGTTCAAGCAACAAGGTGCATTTTTGCCATCGCCACCGGCGGTGCGATTAGGAGGGGGACGAAGGCGGCGCGCTATTTCGTGTCCGCCGGTTTCGGCTTTTCTTTCTTATAGTCCACTGTGATGCCAAGTTCTTCAATGCGCTGGGTCGCCAATTTCTCCAAGCGTCTGGCTTGGGTCAGGAGCGTACGGCGCAGGCCATCGGAAACCTCACGTTCACTAATGACTCGAGCCAGATTGGCTATGGTCGTTGCCCTGCGTGCAATTCGCACGTCCGGGTGCTTGCGATGTGGATAGATAGCGTCGGGGATTATCCGTCGCCTGTAAGACTGGGGAAGCTCGATCTCCTTGCGCGGCGCCATTTCTTTCTCATTCAAGACCGCTTGGAGGGCGGACTCCTTAAGGACTTTTTGAAAAACCGTGTACTCGGCACGGTCCAGAAACGCCTTCTTTTCCACTTTGGAAAGTTTGTCCACAAGGTGATCCAGCGGCCAAACTTCAATGCTGGCGACTTCAAACGGATCAAGGACGTTCATCGCGACCGCATCTGTCCGTTGATTGGTCAGATGTCGGCTCACGCGGCCACTCAGCTTTTCTTCTGTCTGTCCGACATAGATTGGCTCACCGTCATAATCATAGAACGCATAAATACCGTGTTTATAACCGCCGATGCGCTTTCCCGTGCCATCCTTGATGGCAAAGAAATCACGTATTTCTTTGCGGATTGCCTTGACGTCTTCAGGCAAGCCGGAGACGCCATTTTCCTCATTCCGAGGCGAAGTTGGCGAATCGCTCATTTTAGTGGTTTTGAGCACGCTAAATGTTCCCGTGATCTCTGACTTTTTATGTTTGACTCAGCCCAATTTAGACCGCAGGCGTGTTTTCGCAAGCACGCGGAAGCGCGAACGAGGACAGAAATGATAGGTCTATTTTCTCACCGGCAGGTGCGGTTCGAAGAGAACCGGGGAACGGCGGCGGCGGGCGGCGGCCTGCCGGGCCTGCTGGCAAAGTTCCTCCTGGGCACCCCGCGGCGTTTTCCGCCCCGTGGGGGTGAGGCGCCGCCATCCACCGTCGGGACCGAGCTCCCAGGCGTGCGTGTTGTCGCGGAAGCAGGCATCAAGCATGCCGGCCAAGCGCGCTCGGCAGGCCGGATCCTCCACCGGAACCAGCAGTTCAATGCGGCGGTCAAGGTTGCGCGGCATCCAGTCGGCACTGGAGAACCAGGCGCGGGTTTCGGCGCCGGTTTGCAGGCAGAGAACCCGGGCATGCTCCAGAAAGCGGTCGACGATGCTGATGACACGGATGTTTTCGCTGATCTTCCTGACACCGGGGCGCAGGCAGCAGATGCCGCGGATGTTGAGCCGGATCTTGACGCCGGCGGCGGAGGCGGCGTAGAGTCGGCGGATGAGCGGCTCGTCGCACAGGGAGTTCATCTTGGCCGTCACCGTGGCGGCGCCTCCGGCCTCGGCGTACTCGACGGCCTGGTCGAGGATTGCCAGCAGCCGGCCGCGCAGGTGCAGCGGGGCCATGGCCAGCTTGGACAGCGTCACCGGGGAAGAGAGGCCGCAGACGGTGTTGAAGAAGGCGGTGGCGTCCTGGCCGAGCGCGGGGTCGGCGGTGAACAGGGAAAGATCGGAGTAGAGACGTGCGGTGGCCTCGTTGTAGTTGCCGGTGCCGAGGTGCAGGTAGCGGACGATGCCGCGTTCTTCGCGCCGCACGACCAGGCACGCTTTGGCATGGGTCTTGTAGCCTTTGACGCCGTACACGACCTGAACGCCGGCCAGCTCAAGCTTCCGCGCCCAGTCGATGTTCCGCTCCTCGTCGAAACGCGCCTTCAGCTCAACGAGGACGGTGACGGCCTTGCCGTTGTCGGCAGCGCGCATCAGGGCCTGGACGATCTGGCTGTCGGGGCTGGTGCGGTAAAGAACCTGTTTGATGGCCAGCACGCCGGGGTCGTCGGCCGCCTCGCGAAGCAGGCGCACCACGGGATCGAACGATTCGTACGGATGCACGAGCAGCAGGTCGCCGGCGGCAGCGACATCGAACATGGAGCCGGTCTTCGGAATACGCGGGTTGGGCTGCGGCTCCCACGGCTTGTCGAGCAGGTGGTCGAATCCGGGGAATGCGGCGAGTCGGCGAAACGCGGCCAGGTCGAGCGGGCCGTCCGGCCGGTACACGTCCTCCGGTCCGACGCTGAGCCACCGCGCGAGCAGTTCCGCGGACTCCGTGGAAACCGTGCCGCCTACCTCTATGCGCACGATGAAGGAGGTTTGGCGCGAGGCGAGGATCTCCTCCATGCCGGAGAGCAGGTCGGCCGCCTCGTCCTCGCGCACCGCCAGGTCGGCGTTGCGCGTGATGCGGAAAGTGCCGGCGTCGGCCACGGCGCGTCCTGGGAACCAGGCGTCGAGGTGGCGCAGGACGAGATCCTCGGCAAGCATGAATTCGCGGGGGCTGCCGACGACGTCGGGGAGCGGCACGATGCGCGGGATGCCGCGCAGGAGCAGCGCCGCAAAACGCGGCCGTTTCGGCGCGGAGTCCGCAAAGCGCACCAGCACGTACAGCCCGAGGTTGTCGAGCAGCGGCATGATATTTTCATTTGGCTGGTCAAGATCCAGGGCCGCCGGGGTGACGACCGGCAGGAATTCCTCCTCCACCCGGCCGCGCAGATGGCGGCAGGCGGATTCGGGGAGCTCCGCGGCGGCGGCCAGCCGGTGCAGGCCGGCGGCGTCCAGCCGCTTTTCCAGGCCATGCAGGCATTTGTACTGGTCGGCGGCCATTCCGGCGACGCCGCCGCGGACCAGCGCAAGCTGCGTGGCGACATCCATGCCGGCAATGTCGGTTGAGGCGGTTCGTCCTTCGCGCTCCATCATCCGCAACGAGCCGAGGCGCACCCGGCAGAACTCGTCGAGATTGGAGCCGGTGATGGCAAGAAATTTCAACCGCTCCAGCAGCGGGACGGCGGCGTCCTGCGCCAGGGCGAGCACGCGGCGGTTGAATTCCAGCCAGCTCGCTTCACGGTTGATGAATAGTCGGCCTGCGTCGGCGGCCTTAAGTTTTTTGGGGGGCATGGGGAGATCTTCCGTCATCCGTCGAGCGTCATGGTTTTATGTCCGACATCCCCTGAACCCGGCTGCGTGTCGGATTGGGGGGCGTTAAACCAAAGAGAAATCAGTTTTTTATCATGAAAAAGACTTTTCCCGGTTACCCGAAGCGCATCGCCGGCTTTATGCCGAACACATCGCGGAGCATGTCGCCTTTTGCCTGGACGGCGACCTCCTCCTGCGCCCATGCGGCGGCGGGGCCGGTCGCGCGGATGACCAGCCGGTCATCTTCCAGCTCAAACGTGAGAGGCCTGTTGCGGCGGGAATGGGAGCAGTCGAGGGCGTCGGCGATGCGCAGGATGGCGGCGAGCTTCATCACGACGACCCTGTTCTTGCGGTCAAGCCGCACGAACTCCTCGTGGGCCGGCCGCGGCGGCGACTTGCGGTGGTAGCGGGCCGTCAGTGCAGCAATGGTCCGGTGCTGCTCGCCGAGGCCGAACAGCTCGCTGTTCTGGATCAGGTACATCGAATGTTTGTGGTGCGAGCGCGGGCTGACCAGCATGCCGGCATCGTGCAGCAGCGCGGCGACTTCGAGGATTAGCCGGTAGTGTGCGGGAAGCGCGTGCTCCGTCTGGAGAACCGAAAAGAGTTGGCGCGCATGCCGGGCGACGGCCTTGGCGTGGGTACGGTCACACTGGTAGCGCCCGCCAATCTCGTCGGCGGAGGCGAGCACCTGGCGGCGCAGTTCCCGGTTCCAGGCGGCGCCGCCGACCATTTCGGCGATGATGCCGTCGCGCAGGCAGGCGTTGGTCACCAGCAGCGCCTCCGCGCCGAACAGTGCCGCAAGCCGCACATGGCAGAGCAGGGCGGGACCGACGGTCTCGGACATGGTGTGGGACAAGCCGTATCGCGCCGCCACCTCTTCTGCCGGCAGGGCGAGAAGTTCGTCGGCCAGTTTCGCCACCTTTCGTGTTGGGAGGCGGCAGAGCTTGCCTTCGTCATGTTCAGGACAGATGGTGGCGGCGGCAAAGCGGGCCTCCCCGCCCATCAGCAGCAACGCCGGCGGGCTCCCGAATCCGGCCGTCTTGCGGAGCGACCCGAGAGAGGAGTCGATTTGTCCGTTGAGGAATGGCTTGAGCCGATCCGGCGCGATGCGGTGTTCGGCAATCTGGTCGCGCAGGCGCAACAGCCCGAGCTTGGATGTGCGGGAAAATTTCACCCGCCCCTTCTCTAGGCCGAGGAATTCCGTGACACCGCCACCGACCTCTGTAATCAGAAGCGCGCCCCGGCGCAGCCGATTCTCCGTCTCCAGCACGCGTGTCAGCGCCATGAAGGTCATGCGGTTGATGTCTGCGGCGGAGGCGACTTCGACCTGGATGCCGGTGGCGATGAAGATGCGGTCGAGGAACGCCTCGCGGTTCTCCGCTTCGCGCACCGCGCTGGTGGCGACTGCACGCATACAGGCCGGATCGTCCAGGCGGTACTCGCTGAGTCGGCGCCGGAACTGGCGGAAAATTCCGACAATCTCCTCCGTCGTCTCCTGCGAGATGTAGCCGTGCTGGAAGACCTCCCGGCCAAGGTTTACCGACTGCGTCAAGTTCTCCAGCGCCGTCCAGTTGCCGTCCGGATGCACCTGTGCCAGCATCATGCGCACCGCGCTGGCGCCCAGGTCAATCGCGGCGACCAATTCGGGCGCGGCACCGTGTGCGGGCCGTTTTTCGGGAAGAAGCGGGAGCTTTTTTGTTCTGCCTTGACGCTGTCGCATGTGCAATGGCCTTCCCAATGTAGCGGCACGTCCACCGTGGGCAAGGAGGAAAAACGTATCCGTCGCTCGAAATATAGAATGCCAACACCAGGCCGGTATTGATCGGTAGCAGAATTAGCAAAAATCTAACACGTTCGTCCGGCGCTCCGTTGCGTATGGCGGAGCGTTTTAGCCGTTTTCCGCGGCGGCGGTTTGTCGCGTTTGCCAATGCGGAATCCGGCGCGCATCCAGGAAGGGGGGCTTGTTTCCCACCCGCAAGCGGGTTCTGCTCCGGCGGGTGGAATAAAATCCGGCAGGCAGGACCGGGTGTCCGACGCCGGAAAAACAGGCGGAGGCTGGTGCCACAACGGAGCCGGCCCCTTTTTTGTCTCCTGGCCCGGCGGGCCGCCGCCTTAGAAGTACAGGCGGAACTGGAACTTTTTCTTCAGGGTGGCGAGATAGGCGTCCAGGCGCTTCGCCTCCGCTCCGGCGCGCAGCTTGTCCTCAATCCGCTGCGCGAGCGCGGCGTCCAGCGGGGCGAGCCGGGCCTCCTCGCGGGCGGTGAGCTTCAGGAGCACCGTGTTCCCTTGGATGGTGAGCGGTTCCGCGACGGCGCCTGCGGCGAGTCCCTTGACCGCCTCGCAGAAGGACGGCTGCACGTCGGCCGCGTTCATCCAGCCCAGGTCGCCCTTGGATTTTCCGGCGTTGCCGTCGTCGGAATAATTCTGCGCGAGCCAGCCGAAGTCGGCCCCTTGCGCCACTTGCTGGCGGATGGTCTTGACGGTATCCTCCTGCTTGCCCGCGTACTTGCCGTCCGGCTTGAGCAGGATCATCGAAAGCCGGAGGCGGGCCGGCGCGGAGAATTCCGCCGTGTGCGCATCGTAGTAGGCGCGGATGTCCGTGGGGCTGACCCGCACCATGCGGCGGACAAATTCGCCGATCATCATGTCCACGGCCACCGACTTGCGCACCTGTTCCTCAAAGTCGTTCCAGGACAATCCCTGCGCGAAAAGGGTCGCCTCGAATTTTTCCCGGCTGCCCCCGCTCTGCGTGCGGATGATGGCGTCCATGCGGCGGCGCTGGAGTTCCTGCGGGACCTTGAACTCGCGCTTCTTGAACTCCGCGTAGAGCAGCTCGTCCTCGGCAATGCGGGAAATCACCTCGCGCTGCAGGTCGATGATCTTTGCGTCCAGCGCGGCGCCCTTGTACTGCCCGGACAGGGTGCGCACGGCCTCCGTGATCTGGGCGTTGGCCTCGGAGTAGGTGATGATTTTCCCGTCCACCGCGGCGGCGGGCGCATCCAGGTTCATCGGCGGGTTTTCCGCCGCCCGCAGCGCGGGAGCCGCCAGCGCGAGCAGGCAGGCGGTCAGCAGGAGGAAACGCGGCGGCATCGGCATCAGTCCGTTCATGGCGGAAAACTCCCGGGGAGGATGGTTTCGCAAACTGTAATGCCGCCCGCCGCTTTTGCTATCGCCGGATGCCGGGGCCGCTACAGCCCGAGCGCAAGCCCCGGCTCGTCGTCGCCGCGGCACCAGTCCACCACCGGGAAGCCGTTGGCCTGCAAAAGCCCGTTGATGGTGGAGAACGGGCGGCTGCCGAGGAAGCCGCGGTAGGCGGAGAGCGGCGAGGGGTGCGGCGCCTGCACGACCGCGTGCCGCGTGCGGTCGATCAGCGGCAGCTTCTTCTGCGCCGGGCCGCCCCACAGCACGAAGACGACCGGCTCCGTTTTTGCGGAGACCGCGCGGATCACCGTGTCGGTGAACGCCTCCCAGCCGCGGCCGGCGTGCGACTGCGCCTGGTGCGCCCGCACGGTAAGCACGGTGTTGAGCAGCAGCACGCCCTGTTCCGCCCAAGCGGTCAGCTCGCCGTGGCGCGGCGCGGGCACGCCCAGGTCGGCGGCCAGCTCCTTGAAGATGTTGCGCAGCGACGGCGGTGGCGGCACGCCCCTGCGCACCGAGAAGCAGAGCCCGTGCGCCTGCCCTTCGTCATGGTACGGATCCTGGCCGAGGATCAGCACGCGCACCTTTTCCGGCGGCGTCAGGCGCAGCGCGTTGAGGATGTCGGCGCGCGGCGGGAAGACCGTCTGCGTCCGCCACTCCTCCGCCAGGAACGACGCCAGCCCCGCCGCCGTTGCGGAGTCCGCAAAGAACGGCGCGAGCGGGGTTTGCCAGGCGGCGGGGAGCATGTCGTGCAGCGGGTTGGACTCGGTGTTTTCCGGCATCGGCGTGCGTGTATCCTTTTCCTGGGATGAAAACGGCGGCGGCGTCCTGTCCACCCGCGCGGCACATACTATATTTCCCCAAACAGCAACAGCCGGTTTTCCGGAATCCCTTTCCATGAGCATCATCCGCATTCTGCCGGACGAGATCGCCAACCGCATCGCGGCGGGCGAGGTCATCGAGCGCCCGGCCTCCGTCGTGAAGGAGCTTGTGGAGAATTCGATCGACGCCGGCGCCCGGCGCATCGTCATCCACGCGCGGCAGGGCGGCCGCAGTCTGATCCAGGTGATGGACGACGGGAGCGGCATGGACCGCGACGACGCGCTGCTCTGCCTGGAGCCGCACGCCACCAGCAAGATCCGCGAGCCGGGCGACATCGAGCACATCACCACGCTCGGGTTCCGCGGCGAGGCGCTGCCCAGCATCGCGTCGGTGAGCCGCTTCCAGCTCCAGACGCGCCGGCCGGAGGAGCTTTCCGGGTTCGAGGTGAACGTCGAGGGCGGCGCGTTGCGCGACTGCCGCGAGTGCGGCTGCGCCCCCGGCACCAGCATCCGCGTGCACCAGCTTTTCTTCAACCTCCCCGGCCGCCGCAAATTCCTCAAGGGCGCCGCGACCGAGTCCGAGCACATCCAGGAGACCGTGCTGCTCCAGGCGCTGGCGCATCCCGGCACCGCCTTCGAACTGCTCCTCGACGAGCAGCCGGCGTTGCAGGTCTCCGCCGCCACCGACCCCGGGGCGCGCGTCGCCATGCTTCTCGGCCGCGACGTCTATGCGGCCATGATCCCCGTGGACTATGAGGAGAACGGCATCCGCATCACCGGCTTTGTCGCGCGCCCCGGGCTGACGCGGAGCTCGCGCCGCGAGCAACGCTTCTTCGTCAACGGCCGCCCCGCCATGTCCGACAGCATGTACTTCGGCGTGCGCGACGCCTACCACACGCTGGTCATGAAGGGGCGCTATCCTCCGCTCGTGCTGTACGTGGAGATCGCCCCCGACCGCGTGGACGTGAACGTGCATCCCGCCAAGCGCGAAGTGCGTTTCCGCGAGGACGCGCTGGTCGGCCAGATCACCTCCGCCGCCGTGCGCCGCGCGCTGCGCGGCCTCGCCGGGATGCCGGCTGCGGGAGCGGGAACCGGTGTGACAGTGGGGCAGTATGACGGTAGGCCGGTAGAGCCGGTGGACTCGTCGGCCGCCGGCGCTTCCACTGCCACACCGCCACACCGCCACACCACCACGCCGGTTTCGCGCAACCGTCCGCCGGAGCAGGTGCCGCTGCCGTTCCCGGCGCCGGCCTCGTTTGAAAATCGACGGCCGCCGCCCGCCGCCCGTGCGGAGCCCGTGCCGTATTTTACGCGGCCCGCCGCGGGAGTGGACAAGGTGGACGGGATGGACAACGTGGACGGAACGGCGCCGGCCGCCCCCACGGCTCCGCCGGCAGGTTTCTCCACTGCCACACCGCCGCACCGCCACACCGTCACACCGGCCTCCTCGGGCACCTCGCCCTCCAGCGCGACACGGGCGGAGATCCGCAGCCTGCGCGTCCTCGGCGTGTTGAGCACGCTTTACCTGGTCGCGGAGGGGGCCGGCGGCCTGGTCGTCGTGGACCAGCATGCGGCGCACGAGCGCATCCTGTTCGAGCGGCTGCTGCGCATGGCGGAGTCGAACGCGCCGGAGAGCCAGCCGCTGCTGATGCCCTCCAGCGTGGAGCTTTCCCCGGCCGATGCTGCGCTGCTGCGCCGGAACCTCGAGCATTTCAACCGGCTTGGCTTCGGGCTCGACACCTTTGGCGGCAACGCCTTCCTGGTCACCGCCGTCCCCGTGCGCTTTCCGCACGAGAACCTGGCCGGCCTGCTGCGCGACATCCTTGACGACCTGCGCCAGGCCGCCGCCGGCACGCCGCGTCCCGACGAGGTGCGGATTGCGCAGGCCGCCTGCAAGCATGCGGTGAAGGAGAATGATCCGCTCGATTCCACGGAGATCGCAAAACTGCTGGCGGACCTCGCGGAGTGCGAGATGCCGTACACCTGCCCCCACGGCCGCCCCACCATGATCACCGTCCCCCACGGCGAAATCGAACGCCGCTTCGGCCGGCGGGTGTGAGGCGGAACGGGGAAAACGCAGAACGCAGAATTCAGAACGCAGAACCGGGACGGCGCCTGTACCTCCTCTTTCCACGTTCTGTGTTCAACACGCAACACGAAACGTCCCGGCTTCCGGGTCACCCGGAGATGGGGATGGCGCCGGCCGGGGGTTCCTGGCCTTCGCGGCACGGCTCGACATGAATCAGCACCTGGGTTTCCGGGTATTGCGCCCGGATGCAGGCGGTCAGCTCGTCCGTGATCCGGTGGGAGGCGTCGACCGAGAGGTTCCGGTCCACGACCAGGTGGAATTCGACGAAGCGCGTGCCGCCGGCCTTGCGCGTGCGGAGCTTGTGGATGTTGAAGAGGCCGGGCTGCGGCCGGGAGATGCAGCCGCGCAGCCATTCCACTTCCTCCCGCGGCAGGTGGCTGTCCATCAGCTCGTGGCAGGCCTGGCTCGACAGTTCCCATCCGGCGTGGATGATGAGCAGGGCCACGGCGATGGCGGCCGCCGGGTCAATCCATCCCAGCTTCGCGCCGGGGAAGAAATGCCCGCCGATCTGGATGATGCCCAGGCCGCCCATCACGCCAAGCGAGGTCCAGACGTCCGTGCGCAGATGCCAGGCGTCGGCGGTCAGCGCCATGGAATCCGTCTCCTTGCCGACCCTGAACAGGTAGCGGGACACCAGCCAGTTGACGATGGTGGAGATCAACATGATCGCCACGCCCCAGCCGGGATTTTCCAGCGCGGAACCATGCAGCAGTTTTTTCACCGCTTCCAGGATGATCCAGCCGGCCGCCAGGAAGATGAGGATGCCCTCCAGCAGGCCGGAAATGTTCTCGGACTTGCCGTGGCCGTACGGATGCCGCTCGTCCGGCGGCAGGTGCGAAACCTTCACCGCCATGTAGGCGATGATGGACGCCAGGAGGTCGACGGCGGAATGGATGGCCTCGGAGATGACCGAGACGGAGCCGGTTAGGAGTCCCACCGCCAGCTTGCCGGTGACGAGGGTGGAGTTGGAGGCGATGGAGACAAGCGCGGCGTTTTTTTGCGTCGGTGCGGCATGCGCATCGGCCCTTTCGGAGGCATGGTTCAACAAGGTTGTTCCAAGTCCCGCAGGATGGATGCCATCCGCTGCCCGAAGGGCCCGGCTGCGCCCCGCGTTCCGCGGAGCCGCCTGCTCTTGTCCTGATTCCCGTACTATAACCCGCGGCCCGCATCTTTCCCGGACGCCCGGCGCATGCGGACTGTTTTTTCCCGCAGAAGCGCGGAGAAACACGGCGGCCGCGGCGTCATTTCCGGCGCAGATAGACCTGGAGCAGTGCGATTTCGGCCGGGGTGACGCCGTCCATGCGCGCGGCTTGGGCGAGGGTGCGGGGGCGGCGTTTCTTGAGCTTGAGCCGGGCTTCGGCGCCGAGCGCGGTGATGCGGTCGTAGTCGAAATCGTCCGGCACGAACCATTCCTCCAGGCGGCGGAATTCCGCGGCCAGTTTCTGCTCGCGCCTGATGTAGCCCTCGTACTTCGCGTCCAGTTCGAGTTGCTCCGCCACGCGCGGCGGAATCTCCGCGCCGCCCGGCAGCTCCGCGGCGCGCGCCTCGGGCCGGCGCAGGAATTCCCAGGCGGGGCCGCCGTCCACCGATGTCTTCTGGAGCCGCCCGCGCCAGGCGGCGATCTCCGCCTCGTAGCCTTGGTGCCGCGCGAACTCCGCATCGGAGACCAGGCCGATTTCATGTCCGAGCGGCATCAGGCGGCGGTCCGCGTTGTCCTGGCGGACGGAGAGCCGGTACTCGGAGCGGCTGGTGAAGAGGCGGTACGGCTCGAAAATCTCCTTGGTCACGAGGTCGTCGATCATGACCCCGATGAACGCCTGGTCACGGCGGATGACGACGGGCGGCTTTCCGGCGGCGAGCCGCGCGGCGTTGATGCCGGCGACGAGTCCCTGTCCGGCGGCCTCTTCGTAGCCGCTGGTGCCGTTGATCTGGCCGGCCAGGAAGAGGTTCGGCCAGCGGCGCACGGCGAGCGAGGCGTCGAGCTGGTGCGGGAAGACGAAATCGTACTCGATGGCGTAGGCGTAGCGCGTGATCACGGCGTGCTCCAGCCCCGGCAGCGAGCGCACCATCTCCCGCTGCACGTCGACCGGCAGGCTGGTGGAGATGCCGTTGAGGTAATATTCGCCGGTCGTCACGCCCTCCGGCTCCAGAAAGATGTGGTGCGTCTCGTGGTGCGGAAAGCGCACGACCTTGTCCTCGAACGAGGGGCAGTAGCGCGCGCCGATCCCCTCGATGCGCCCGGCGTACATCGGCGAGCGGTGCAGGTTTTTCCGCACGACCTCGGCGGTGGCGCGCGTCGTCGCCGTCAGATAGCAGGGAAGCGCCGGCGGTGGCGTGCCGAAAAACGGTAGCTCCGTGCGCGGTTCGCGGAAGGCGAAACGGACCGGCTCGACATCGGAGTCCTGCCGCTCGAGTCCGGCGAAATCCAGGGTGCGCCCGAGCACGCGCGGTGGCGTGCCGGTCTTGAGCCGTCCGATTTCGAGCGCGAGATCCGCGCGCAGCGATTCCGCCAGCGGATAGGCGCCCGGATCGCCCGCCCGCCCGCCGGGGAACGAGTCCATGCCGTAGTGCAGTTTGCCGTTGAGGAAGGTGCCGGTGGTGACCACGACCGCGGCGGCGCGGAACTCCTCCCCGAACTCCGTGCGGACGCCGAGGATGCGGCCGGAGGGAACCGGTGTGGCGGTGTGACGGTGTGGCGGTGTGGCGGTATGGACGCTGAGATCCGGGGATTTTCCGTTTGCCGTGCCGGTTTCAGGGGGGCTGCTGTATTCCGCTTTACCGTCGCACGGCTCCACCGTCATACCGTCACGCCGGTTTCCCACCAGCAGCCGCACCGCCTCCGCCTGGTGCACGGCGAGGTTCGGCTGGAGTTCGATGACGAGTTTCATCCTCTTCTGGTAGAGCATCTTGTCGCACTGTGAACGGGGGGAGAAGACGGCCGCGCCGCGGGAACGGTTGAGCATGCGCGTCTGAATCGCCGTTGCGTCCGCGTTCTGTGCCATCTCGCCGCCGAGCGCGTCGATCTCGCGCACGACATGCCCCTTGGCGACGCCGCCGATGCACGGGTTGCACGACATCTGGGCGACATGGTCGAGGTTCTGCGTCAGCAGCAGCGTGCGCGCGCCAAGGCGCGCCGAGGCCAGGGCCGCCTCGCACCCCGCGTGCCCGCCGCCGACCACGATGACATCGAAAGGTGTATGGGAATCCTGCATGGCGGGCAATATAAACCGTGCCGGAGGAATGGTCGTGCAATCCGCTATCCGGCACAAAGGGCGTAGCAAGAGTTGCCCAGCAATCCCCCCCCCTCATTTTTGCAGCTACCGGATCTTCCAAGCCTTGAATCTAGAAGTGATGACCGGAGCCAGCTTGTCGTATGTTTCCCAACTGTCGGGAACGTGGTACAGGGTGGGAAGCTTTTGGGCAAGCGTCTTCTCGTAGTCGCTGGCGTACGCCCCGTTTTCGAAGTCGAAATACTCCCGCGCGAACGCATTGCCTTCTTCGTTGAGGTCAATGTCGATGAATTTCTCATCGCACGCCTTGATGAGATATTGGCCCGGCGTCAGCTTCCGGTTTTTTAGATTCGCCAGCAGGCCTGACGCATCATTTTCAAGGATTTCCCCCGCCATTCCATTCATGATTGCCCACGCGAGAAACATGCCGGAATGGGTGGCGCCAGCCTCGTTCGGAAGTTCCTTGGGGAAATCGCCGCCGTAGTGCCAGGAAGCATCGTCGTATTTCCTGCCGCGATCGACATCTGCTGTGCCGCTGCTACGGGCGTTTTCACCGCCGCCCGTTCCCCGAGGCAGGATGACATACAGCCCGAAGACTCTGAGCATGACGATGACCAGTAGAACCCCGGCGAAAACCGAAAAAAGCCCTATGTGGACAAGCTGAAAAATGGCAATGCTAACGGCGACGCCGGCGGGGATTCCGACAAGCCAAACAGTCAATTTATGCTTGAACCGGCAGGAACAGTGCGGACATGCGAATGCGCCGCGTTCTTTCTTCATCTCCATGCGGCCCTTACAGCATGGGCAGTTGCCGAAACTTTGCAGTCCCATAAGAATTGGGCCTTTCTGTGTTCACACCCCCGCGGTCTTGAACGCGGCGGAGACGATGGCCTGGGCTTCGGACTTGATGGTGTCGAGGTGCGCCTGGCCCTTGAAGCTTTCGGCGTAGATTTTGTACACGTCCTCGGTGCCGGAAGGGCGCGCGGCGAACCAGCCGTTTTCGGTGATCACCTTCAGGCCGCCAATCTCGGCGCCGTTGCCGGGGGCCTTGGTGAGCTTGGCGGTGATCGATTCGCCGGCGAGGGTGGAGGCGGTGACCTGTTCCGGGGAGAGCTTGGCGAGGACCTTGCGCTGGGTGGCGTTGGCCGGGGCGTCCTGACGGTCGTAGATCGGCGCGCCGAATCGCTGCGTCAGTTCCGCGTAGTGCTGGCCGGGATCTTTGCCGGTGGTCGCGGTGATCTCGGCGGCGAGCAGGGAGAGGATGATGCCGTCCTTGTCGGTCGTCCAGACCGTGCCGTCCCTGCGCAGGAAGGAGGCGCCGGCGCTTTCCTCGCCGCCGAAGCCGAAGGAGCCGTCCACCAGCCCGGGGACGAACCATTTGAAGCCGACGGGGACCTCGGCGACGCGGCGGCCGAGGGCGGCGCCGACGCGGTCGATCATCGAGCTGCTGACGAGGGTCTTGCCGATGGCGGCGTCCTTGCGCCAGCCGGTGCGGGTCTGGAAGAGGTACTGGATGGCGACGGCGAGGTAGTGGTTGGGATTGAGCAGGCCGGCGGAGGGGCAGACGATGCCGTGGCGGTCGAAGTCGGGGTCGTTGCCGAAGGCGACATCGTACTGGTCCTTGAGCGCGACGAGGCCGGCCATGGCGGCGGGTGAGGAGCAGTCCATGCGGATCTTGCCGTCCTTGTCCACGCACATGAAGCCGAAGGTCGGGTCGTAGTGGCCGTTGAGCAGGGTGATCTTGAGGCCGTAGCGCGCGGCGATTGGTTCCCAGTAGCCGAGGCCGGAACCGCCGAGGGCATCGGCACCGAGGCGCAGGCCGGCGGCGCGGATGGCGTCCATGTCGATGACGTTCTTCAGATCCTCGACGTAGGGCGTGATGAAGTCGTGTTCGTGGACGCAGTCCGCCTTGAGCGCGGCGGCGTAGGCGAGGCGTTTCACGTCGCGGTTGCCGTTCTTCAGCAGCTCGTTCGCCTTGGCCGCGATCCAGCCGGTGACGTCGGTGTCGGCGGGGCCGCCGTTGGGCGGGTTGTACTTGATGCCGCCGTTGTCGGGCGGGTTGTGCGAGGGGGTGATGACCAGGCCGTCGGCGAGGTCCTGCGTGCGGCCGCGGTTCCAGGCGAGGATGGCGTGGGAAATCGACGGCGTCGGGGTAAAGGCAGCTCCCCCGGCGACCATCGTTTCAACGCCATTGGCGGCAAGCACTTCCAGCGCGGTTATCTGGGCGGGTTCGGAGAGCGCGTGGGTGTCCTTGCCGATGTAGAGCGGGCCGGTCGTCCCCGCCTGCCTGCGGTAGAGACAGACGGCCTGGACGATGGCGAGGATGTGCGCCTCGTTGAAGCTGCCGGTGCGCGAGGTGCCGCGGTGGCCGGAGGTGCCGAAGCTGACCTGGCAGCGGAGGTCGGCGGGGTCGGGCTTGACCGTGTAGTAGGCGCTGACGAGCGCCGGGATGTCGGGCAGGATGGACTTGGGGGCGGGTTTGCCGGCGAGCGGGTGCATGTGGATTCTCCCAAAACGTTGCGCCGCGGGGGCGGGGGGATAAAAAGGAGTTTCGATTTTGAATGACGGTTTTCGAGCTTGAATGCGGCGCATCAGATTCCGGGGTGAAATATACCGTGCGGCCGCCGGGGCTCCAGCGGTCAGGCGGGCGGGCTGTTTCCCGGCGCGGCCTCCGCTTCCGGGAGGAATTCGATGCCGATGAGGGCGAGGTCGTCCTGGAGCCCGCTTTCGCGGAAGCGGCCGACGGTTTCGTCCACGAGCTGGCGGCATGCCTGCATGATGGGGAGGTGGAGGCGGCGCGCGGCATCGGCGCGGAAGGCGTCCGGACCGCGGATGTTGCCGTCGGCGGTGGCGATGTCGGTAAAACCGTCGGTGTAGGCCAGGAGTTTGTCTCCGGGGAGGAAGGGGACGGTTTTCTCGCGGAAGGCCATGTCCGGGTTGACGCCGAGCATGAAGTCGAGCGGTTCCAGGAAGCGCGGCGCTTTTCCCGGGGTGGTTAGAAGCGGGACGCAATGTCCGGCGCTGGCCCAGACCAGCGTGTGTTCCGCGGGGTTGATTCGGCCGACGAGGGCGGTCATGAACATGTCGAAACGCTCAAGGTCCTCGCTCATGATGCGGTTGAAGACGGCGAGGGTGTGGCCGGGGGTGGAGTCGGGCATGAGCTGGCGGACGCTGCGGAAGGCGACATGGGTGAGGATGGAGAAGAAGGCGGCGGGCATGCCTTTGCCCATGGCGTCGGCAACCACGAAATCCAGGGTGCCGCCGGGGCCGGGGAGGACGGCGAGGTAGTCGCCGCCGACCTGGCGCGCGGCGACACCCTCGGCGAAAATGCGCAGGCCGGGGACTTCGGGCAGGGCGGTGGGGTAGAGCCGCTGCTGGAGGTCGTGCGCAATCTCGAGTTCGCAGCGGTCGAGGCGCGTGTTGAAGACCTCGCGCGTCATGAAGAAATTTTCGAGGGTGACGGCGGCCTGGTCGGCCAGTGCGCGGGCGAGCCGGACTTGTCCGCCGTGGAATTTCGGGGAGCCGAGGAGGATGGTGCCGAGCGGATGTTCCAGGCCGAGCAGCGGGAGGGCGAGGACCGGGGTGCCGCCGGGGCCGGCGTCCTCCTGTTCGGAGAAGGAGGCGAAGGCCCGTGATTCCGGAAGATGTTCGTCGTGAAGGGGGACGTCGCGGGGGAATTCGGGCGGTTTGCCGATGACGGCCCGCCGGTGCAGGACTTTGCCATCGCGCAGGCGGAGGATTCCCCAAGCGGCTCCGGCGGCCCCCGCGATGCGCCGGAGGATTTTTTCCAGAAGCTCCTCCTCGCCGGAAAGCGTGACGATGTCGCGGCTGAAGGAGTAGATGGTGTCGAGCGTTTCGCGGGTGTGCGAGAGTTCGGCTGATAGCTTGTGGCCATCGGCGACCCGTTCCGCGAGCTCCTCGTGGAGGCGGCTTTCCGCCGGGCAGCGCGCGCGGACGGGTTCGGGCGGCGGCTTTTCCTCCGGCACCGCCAGGTGCCGGGCGAGGCGGAGGCGGTTCCAGCCGCCCTCGCGCAGGGAGGCGACCTCATGCATGGCCTGATAAATGAGGAAGATGCCGCGGCCGCGCCGGGAGACCACGGTTCCGTCCGCGGCCGGTGCGGCCGGCTCCGGCGGCAGCACGAACGGTCGGCGCGCGCGGTCCTCGAAGGTGAAGGACAGCCGGTCGCCCTCGTGCATGACGACGATGCAGACGGGATGCCCCTCTTCGCGGCCGTAGGCGTGTTCGACGATGTTGGTGAACGCCTCGGAGACGGCGACCTCCAGCAGGGAGCATTCGGCCGCCGGGAAGTGCGGCTCGGCGGCGGTGCGGGCGAAGGCGCACGCCCTGCGGCCGGCCTCGGAGCAGCTGCGGAGCCAGAGAATCCGTTTTTCACCGGCTTCCATGGCGCCTATCCGCAGGGGTTGAGGCTGGCGGCCGCTTGCGGGACGCTTTCGTAGATGTCGAACAGCATGTGGAGCCGGGTCAGCTCGAAAATCTGGCGCACTTCCGGCGAGAGTCCGGCCAGCGCCATGCGCCGGGGCTTCCGGTTGCACTCCTTGAGGATGCCGATCATGGCGCCGAGGCCCGCGCTGTCCACAAAGCGGGTTTTCGAGAGATCCAAAACCAGGGGCGGAGCCTCCAGGAGCGCGGCTTTTGCCTCCTCCTTGAATGCGGGGACCGCGGCGGAATCGAACCGTTCCGCGACTACGAGGACATGCACGTTTGCGCCTGGGGCAGTCATGACGTTTCCCTCCCGAAGAATGCAGTGCCTTCCAGTATACACGGCATCCCGGCTCTTGCAAGCACGCCGGGGCGTTTGACAATGCGCGGATCAGCGGCTTTATTCCTCCTCCACGAATCAACACGCGGACACAGGGAAGGGGCGCCATGCGGAAACCCGAAGAAAAAATCATGACCCTTGCGCAGGCGCTGGCTTGGCGGAACGCCCTGAAGGCGGCCGGCACGCCGCTGGTCGCGACCAACGGCTGCTTCGACATCCTGCACCGCGGCCACGCCACCTACCTGGCCCGCGCCCGAGAACTCGGCGGCGCCCTGCTCGTGGCGGTGAACGACGACGCGACGATCCGCGCCATCAAGGGGCCCTCCCGCCCCGTGAACCCGGAGGAGGACCGCGCCTACGTCCTGGCCTCGCTGGAGGCCGTGGACGGAGTGGTCGTGTTCCGGACACAGGCCGCGACGCCGCTGCTGGAGGCGCTCCGCCCCGACGTCTACGCCAAGGGCGGCGACTACACGATCGATACGATCGTCCAGGAGGAGCGCCGCGCCCTGGAGGCGTTCGGCTGCCAAATCGTCATCCTGCCCGCCGTCCCGGGACGCTCGACGACGAACACGATCAAAAAAATCAACGGCGGGTGATCCCGGTCTTTCCGTTTGTAGTTCCGCCTTCAGGCGGGGATTTTCATGGTTCTGGCAGGCGGTGCCGCCTGAAGGCGGAACTACAAACGAAAGCATGCACGCCGGCCAACATCGGCGACAACGGTTCGAAAACACAACGGTAATCCCCATGCCCAAGCGCATCCTTCTCCTGACGGCCAGTTACGGCACCGGGCACAACTCGGCGGTGAAGGCGCTCGCGCAGGCCATTCTTGAACGCTGCCCAGATGCCGTACTGAAGACAATCGACGTCACCAAGCTCGACGGGGAGTCCGGCGGCCCGCTCCTCTCACAGAAGCTCTACAACTGGTCCATGCTCAAGCCGCGCCTCTGGGACCTGGCCTTCTGGTCGAGCACGAACGCCGCCTTCTCCGCCGCCCTCCGCCGTTATGTGCGCATCCTCTATTACCGCGCCGCCGAAAAGGCGCTGGACGAGTTCCGGCCCGACGCGGCGGTCGCCGCCTACCCCTACTGGGGGATCATCCTGGAAACCTACGCCCGCCGGCGCAAGCGCGTGCCGGCGCTCTGCGTGGTCACCGACTCCACCGTCATCCACCATTCCTGGTACGGCACCGGCGCGGACCGCTACTGCGTGATGGACGACGACACCCGCGCCATCGTCTCCGCGCACGTGAAGGTGCCCGTCGAGGCGACCGGCTTCCCCGTGAACCCGCTGCTGGAGGCGCCGGCGGACCGCGCCGCGCTGCTCCGTGAACTCGGGCTGGACCCCGACCGCCGCACGGTTCTGGTATCCGTCGGCCTCGGCGCCGTGGACAAATTCCGCGCCATCCTGGAGCATCTCCGGGAACAGTCCGGGCCGTTCCAGACGCTTGTGGTCTGCGGCAAGTTCACCGAGCTGTGCGACGAGCTGAAAACGTGGAAATTCCGCGAGCCGTGCGCCGTGCTCGGCTGGACCGACCGCATGCCGGACTGGCTCCGAGCCTGCGACCTCGTCGTCTGCAAGGGCGGCGGCGGCATCGTCTCCGAATCGCTGGCCGCCGGGAAACCGGTCTTCATCCCGGCGTTCGTCCCCGGCCAGGAGCGCGGCAACGTCGAGTTCATCCGCAAGCACGGCCTCGGCTTCTACGAACCGGAGCTGGACGGCGCGCTGCCCGCGCTGGACCGTATCCTGTCCGGCGACGTCCCGCTGCCGCCGTATGCCGGCCGCATCCGCGCCGCCGTCCCCCACGGCGCCGCCCGCCGCATTGCGGAACTGGCGCTGGGGCTGTGCACGGACGCCTGATCCTGCCGTTCGCCGGTGGTCGGGCACCGAGCCCTCCGGGATGGTCGTTTGCCGTTCCAGGCGGGCGGGGTGCCCGCGCTCCCATCCTTGCTGCGACGACTTTGCGCCATGGCACCTTTGCGTTCAGAATCTTGTGCCCATGTTGTGCAATTTTGTGGCTGAAGCATTCTCCGCGCCTCCGCGTCTCTGCGCGAAAGGCTTGTGGTTTTGTGCTCATTTCGCGACTGTGACACCTGCCATTCCCACTCCTTGGCTGCCGGATTGCTTCGAGTTGTCAATGACAGGAGCCTGAACTGGCCAGGCTGAAGGCAGCGGCTGTGTCGAAGGATGGGCGGCCGACGACGCAGGCAGAAGCGCTGGAGGCTTGGCAGGCACCAGGACGGCCTTGAGCTCGGGCTGCTTGGGGGAGTCAGTCTTGAAGACGAAGAGAAGCTCCGCATTGGGCGGCAGGGGCGTCCCGTCGTCGCGGATGAACTCTATGGGGGCGGAACAGCTCTCGGCCTTGACCGCCACCGGGAACGGCGTCGCGCAGCGCCAGCCGTCGGGCAGCATCACGGCGGTCAGGTTGATGACGCCCGAGGGATTGCAGTTCTCGACCACGGGAGCGGCCTTCAAGGTCTTGCCCGCTGCTTGGACCGGGATCCGGTAGCAATGCGGGTTGAAGCGGAGGCCGACCGAGCTGTAGGGCAGGAAGACATGAAACGAGAGCACCCGCATTCTGGAGGTCTCGTCATTGGACGCCAGGAAGATCGCCTTCTCGACATGCCCCTCATAACCGGCGGAGTGGAAGACGGCCGAAAGCTCGACCTCCTCGCCGGGCGGAATCTCAGACTTGGGCATGGTCACTGCCAGACATGCACACCCGCCGCGGACCGAGTCGATCTTGACCGGCTGGTCGCCCACATTCTTGAGCTTGAACGCGAACGGATAGCTGCCGAGGTTCCTAGCTTGACGGCCGAACTCCTGTTGTGTAGGGGTAATCTGGAGCTGGGGGGCGGCGGAGGCAGAGGATGCCAAAGGCAGTAGGCCAAACAGGAAAAAGGCGACGGCGGTGAAGATTCTTGAAGTCATGTATTCAATTGCTCCAGAACCTAACTACTTGCCACCCAACCGGTATAATGCACCCTATCCCTAAGGTTCCAGCGGATCTTCGTACGGCTTGGCTTTCTCACCAGACTTGGTGGGCACCCCCATTATTCGTCAGTGTCATTTAGTTGCACTGTATGATGACGTAACGGCCATCGGAGGTGGCGTGGAGATAATTGAGGCGGTTGCCGGTGATGGTGTGGAGAATCTTACCGGTGGCAATATCAATAACGACGTATTTCCCATCGAGATACACGCTGACGCATGACGCGCCGGTAACAGTAACATCATACAACCGCTTGCCAGACAACACGCGTTTCCACTTGCCGGTTTCCCAATCGTATTGGATCAGATACCCCAGGCCGTCATCGCCACGGCCGCTGACAAAAAGAGTTTTGCCGTTTGCATCCAGCGCCATGCTTGATGTCCACCGCAGCCCAAGCTCATGGCTGTCAATCTCCCTAACTATTTTCTTCTCCGTTGGCCTGACGACGCGGATGAGGTGCGAATCCTTGGCGCTTTCTGCATACGCCAGCACGCTCCCGTCCTGGCTGGCGGCGAACGCGGAGTCTGTTAGGCCCTCATGCCGAAAGACTGGCGTAACCGTCCCGTTGACATCCACATGGCAGATGGCATGGAAATGTGGTTTGGCGGACGCACCCGAAGGAATGTCTTTGGGCCGATCCCCAAACAACCCCCACACGCCGTTCTTCGCGTGGGTAAAAACACAATCCACATGCCGTTCATAGTCCGATGGCAGGGGGAACAAGGAATATGAAAGTGGCACCATCCTCGTCCTGCCGCTTTTCATGTCCAGGCTGGTCAGTACAAGTTGCTTCGGTTCAGCGACTTTATAAGGAGCCCGCTCGAAAAGGTATGCGGCGGCTTAATAAAGCCGCGATAGTTTCTTGAAAGTGTGCCATAGTGCTCTATAGTGTAAGGTGTTACAACTTCACATGGAGGAACTATGGCACCCAGAAACGTATCCCCGCCCCCTT
>CAIXRA010000030.1 GCA_903921725.1 uncultured Lentisphaerota bacterium | reverse complement strand
GGCCGCAGTACAGGAGACTGCCGCCGGGCACCAGCGTGCGCACCGTGCTGTTCTGGATGTTGGTGGAATCTCCGCCGGACACCTGCACCGCCTGCCAGGAAATGCTGTAGCCGTAGAACGGATCGGACGCGGAGGTGACGGGGGTGCCGCCCATCTGCAGCACCTGATCCAAAACCCCGCCGGAATCCAGCAGATTCCCCCTCGCGTTGTGCATGGTGAAACTGCCGATATTGAAATTGCTGTCCTCCCAGGTTTCATATCCGAAACTGAGCGTGAACTGGCTCCCCGTGCCGGTGGCCGGGAATTCCAGGATCTGGTGGTTGCTCCAGCCGACACCGGAAGAAGGGGAGCTGTACGTCACCGACGGCGAGGCGCTGGCCACGGTCGCAGACTCCGCCTCCAGCGGCAGACCCGCCTGGCTGATAATCAACGAATCGACGCCGATTCTGTAGCCGCTGGAGGCGGAATTCTTTCCCCGCGTTAAAAAGGAGACCGTATGCGGGTTCTGCGACGGGCTCAGGATGGCCGTCCCGATCGTCACCGTCTTTTTTGTGACCGCGGCGCTGTACCCGTCAATCAGCATGTTGTTGCCCAGCGTGAAGGAATAGTTCGTGATCCCCTTCATGATGGCGCGGGTGCCCAGCAGGGCATTGCTGGCGGAAGGCGTGCCGTTGGCGACAATATTGGAGAGCCGGGCCTGGCGCGTGGCCGCGGTGGTGTTCTGGTAATCGTAGGAGAAAGTGGAGCGGCGCAGCTCGCACGTCCCGTCCGGCATCTGCTTGACGAGGTAGATGATTTCCCTGTTCCATTTGATCTTGGCGGGCGTGACGGAAACATCGATCGGAACCTCGGTGTCAGACGTGCGTTCGTAGGTGAGCAGGGAGACGGCCGTGAGATTGCCGATCCCGTCCGTCGGATAGGTCAGGATGACGTCCTTGGCCGTGCGCCGGAGGTCGTTCATCAGCCAGCCGCGGGCGGTGTTGACCTGCTCCCGCAGATCCATCTTGACGCCGGTGACATAAGACGCCTTGATCAGGCTGATGGCGATGGGTAGGATCGAGGCGAGCAGCAGCAGCGTGATGGCCGAGGAAGCCATCAGCTCGGTGAGCGTGAATCGGGTCGTGCGGTGCGTGCGCATGAAGCCGCCCCTTTCATTGCATGCCGATGATCTGTTCCCGGTCCACAACGATGGTGGAGAGGGTTACGGTTACCGTCGGACGCCGCAGGATTCTGGGGCAGACGGCGGTCACCGTTATGCTCTTGCAGGGGGTGGAATCGGTGGAATTGCCGATGGTGGTGGAGCGCAGGAAAAGGCCGGTTTCGTCCAGCGCGCCCTCCCCGTTGACGCGCACCGAGTCCTCCGCGGCCGTAGCCAGGCTGACGTACGGCACGGTGCGGAGATAATCGAGCTGGCTGCGGGCGATGCTCAGCGCGGTGTTCCGCTTGGTCACCATGTCGTCCGAGTACAGGAAGATCGAAAACAAGGTCAATGCAGACGCCAGTACCAGGCCGGACACGCCAAAG
>CAIXRA010000029.1 GCA_903921725.1 uncultured Lentisphaerota bacterium | reverse complement strand
GAACGGCGTCACCGCGAGTTTCGCCGCCGGCTGGGTGGATGTGGAGAATCCCGTGACGACGCTGATCAGCGGCACCGAGGGGCATGCCATGATTTACCGCGGCCAGCTCTTCTTCAAGAGCGCCAAGGTCGAGGGTGCCGACGGCATGCGCGCCTGGAAGAAACTGCCGGAGAGCCTCCCCAGCCCGCTCGACCAGTTCATCGAAGCCGTCAGCGGCAAGGCAGGCCCCGGCGCGGTCCCCGCGCGCGAGGCCGCCGGCCGCGTCGGCGCGATGGAAACCCTTTACCGCGCCGCCCGCGAGCACGCCTGGCTCAAGCCGGCGTGAACCGTTTCCGGGTGTCACGGGAGTTCCGCACCTGAGTTGGCCGGCGCCTGCCGCGTATATGCTTCGCACATTCTGTCACCCTCCATGAGCGGCAGGCGTGCAGCTATGTGGATGGACACCTGTCGGGACAAGCGTCCGGCGCGCCCTCCCGCCGCTACGGCAACAGCCGCCAATATCTCTCCGGCCCCGACCACTCGTTCCACGGGATAACGTATCCTATTTTTCGCACTTTCCAGATGGCCGCTCTCCCGGTAGTTGGTGGTTAGGGAAACAACCAAACCACAGGAGAGACGGCCATGGCGAAGACGGTAGCGGAAAAGCAGACGGAGTCAAAGCCCGTGATTGCAGTGAATGAAACCGAGATCAAGGCCCAGCTCGGACAGCTGGTACGGCAGTCGGTGGAAGAGACGTTGAACGGCTTGCTGGAGGCGGAAGCGGACCGGCTCTGCAAGGCGTCGCGGTATCAGCGCCGCGCGGAGCGTGCGGACACGCGCGCAGGGCATTATCAACGCCAGCTGCAGACGCAGGCTGGCACGGTGCAACTGCAGGTGCCCAAGCTGCGGAGCCTGCCCTTCGAGACCCAGATCATTGAACGGTACCGGCGCCGGGAGAGTTCCGTGGAGGAGGCGCTGCTGGAGATGTACTACGCAGGCGTCTCCATGCGGCGCGTGGAAGACATCACCGACGCGCTCTGGGGGACGCGGGTCAGCCCGAGCACCATCAGCGACCTGAACCAGAAGCTGGCCGGCCGCATCGATGACTGGCGCACCCGGCAACTCACCGGCACTTATGTCTACGTCTGGCTGGATGCGATCTGGCTGAAGCGCAGTTGGGGCGGCGAGGTTCAGAACGTGTCGGTCCTGGTGGCGATCGGAGTCAACGCCGAGGGTCTCCGGGAGGTGGTGGGTGTTCAGGAAGGCGCGCGGGAAGATCATGACAGCTGGTACAACTTCCTGAAGGCTTTGAAAGAGCGCGGGCTGGCTGGCACGGAGCTGTTCATTACGGACAAGTGCCTGGGCCTGGTCGCGGCCGTGGCGGAAGTGTTTCCTGCCGCGAAGTGGCAACGCTGCGTGGTGCACTGGTACCGGAACGTGATGGCGGAAGTGTCGCGCTCGAAGCTGAAAGACGTGGTGGCGATGCTCAAGGCGATCCACGCCCAGGAGGATCGCGAAGCTGCGCAGCAGAAGGCCCAGGAGGTCATCAAAAAGCTGCTGGCGATGAAACTAGCCAAGGCGGCGCAGGTCGTCCGGGACGGCGTGGCCGAGACCTTGGCGTATATGAGCTTCCCGCGGGAGCACTGGCTGAAGATCCGGACCACCAATCCGCTGGAACGCATCATGCGGGAGATCCGCCGCCGGACACGCGTGGTCGGCGCCTTCCCCGATGGTAACGCAGCCTTGCTGCTGGTCGCGGCCCGCCTGCGCCACATCGCCGGCACGCGCTGGGGCACGCAGCAATATATGAGCATGCACAGGCTCCATCAAAAGGAGGATGAAGCGGCTTGAGAACTTGGGTCCACGGGGCTTCCTGTGGGCCAAGCAGAAGAAAGACCGCCAATTACCGATGAGGACGGCCCATCTAAATGTGCGAAAGAATCTGGACACGACCGCGGGCCCTGCGCGTCGCCGCGTGGACCGCCCACCCCTGGTTGAGCGCGAGTGCCCGAACACCGCAGGCG
>CAIXRA010000028.1 GCA_903921725.1 uncultured Lentisphaerota bacterium | reverse complement strand
GGCGGACGAGTACCATTTCCTTGTCATGGTCATGCCGGTGGGTGCTTATTACAAGGGCGGCTTCAAGCCGGTGCGCGCGGTGGTGCTGGACGACTATGACCGCGCGGCGCCGATGGGCACGGGCAACGTGAAGGCGGGCGGAAATTACGGCGCCAGCATGGAGCCGCACATGGTGGCGCACGACCGGGGGTTCCCCGTCGAGCTCTACCTGGATGCGCGCGAGCACAAGTACATCGAGGAGTTCGGCACCTCCAATTTCGTGGGGATCACCAAGGGCGGCCGCTACGTCACCCCCCAATCACCCTCCATCCTGCCGAGCATCACCAACGACAGCCTCCAGCAGATTGCCCGCGACCTGGGGATTCCGGTCGAGGCGCGCCCGGTGCCGTTTGAAGAGATTGCGGAAATGGCCGAAGTGGCGGCGTGCGGCACGGCGGTGGTCATCACGCCGGTATGCGAGGTCGTGCGCGGCGGCCGCTCCTACACGACGGGGCCGGCGGAGGGCTGCGGTCCGACGCTGGAACGCCTGTACCGGCAGATTACCGGCATCCAGTATGGCGATCTGGCGGACACCCATGGATGGTGCTGGAAAATTTGACGAGACGCAGCCGTTTGCTCCACCGGTCCGGCTGGGTGTTCCTATCGTCCCATTCGTTCCGGTTGCATAATATTGCTTTGTGTTTTATAGTCCTATTGACTTTTGGTGGAGAATGCGTTGTTTGTCCATGGCCCAAGGGCGTTGTTCGTTTTTGTGACGAACAGCGGGGCGAAGGGGAAAATCAAGCATGGCACGACCAGCATCCTTGTTCCATCGGAATTTTCAGGCGCTGCTGTGGGTGTCCTTCTCCCTGCTTGCCGTCCTGCCGATTCTCGCCATTTTCCGCATCTGGCTCCTGTTTTACGAGGCGGCCGGCTCGACCCTCGCCACAGTTGAAATCGGCGCACTCATCGCCTTTGTCGCCGCATCGCTGGCCTGCGGCTTTGTCGTCCTGCGCTCCTTCGGCTCAACCCTGCGCCATCTTTCGGAAACCAGCGCCGCCCTTGACCGCCTCGCGCCGCCCGCGTTGCATGCGGGAGCAAAACCAGACGAGATCCGGATCCAGAACGAGCTCATATCCCTGACCCAGTCGCTGAACCGCATCCATTCCGAATTTTCAAAAAACATGGAGGAGGCGCGCAACCAGGCCCAGTTCTTGGAAAACCTCCAGAATGTGATGAGCCATTCCAGCGACATGATCCTGATTTTGGACAGCAAAAACCACATCACGTTCAGCAACCGGGCGGCGCGGGAGAAACTGGGCCTGCTTCCGGATCAAAACATGCGGCACGCCCTAGCCGAAGGACTGTTGGGCGCGGAGGACGGCAGACGCATTGCCGCCATCCTTGAGGCTTGGACGCCGGTTGACGAGGACCTGGTCTGCGCCCGGGCAACCGGTGGCAGCCTGCACATCCACTGCATCCTGACCATCGTGGAAAATGACGGCGGGAAAAACCGCAGCAAAATCGTCGTGCTCCGGGATTTTACCGAACGGAAACGGATGGAACGGCAGCTGTACCGTTCCGAGCAGCTGGCTGCGCTGGGGCAGCTGATCTCCGGCGTCGCGCACGAACTGAACAACCCGCTGTCCGCCGTTCTCGGGTTTTCGGAGCTGTGCCGGGATCCGCGCATCTCCAAGGAAGAACTTGAGCACAACCTGAATATCCTTGAACGGGAAGCGTCGCGCACGGCGTGCATCGTGGAAAATCTCCTGAACTTCAGCCGTCAGCGCACCAACCGCCGCGGACCGGCGGACGTCCACGAACTCCTGGAGCGCTGCTTCTCCCTGCTCTCCTACAACTTCCGCACCAACAGCATTGCCGTCCAGCGGCGGTACGCCGAATCGATTCCCGTGATGGAGCTGGACGAATACCAGATCCAGCAGGTATTCATGAACCTGATCATCAACGCGGTCCAGGCCATGCGGGACGCCAGGGTCATCGCCCCGCAGATTACCGTCGCCACCTCCGTCTGCAACGACGGCCGCGAACTCCTCATCGAGATTGCCGACAACGGCCCCGGCATCCCCCCACACCTCCTGCCACACATCTTCGACCCGTTCTTCACCACCAAGAGCGACGACCAGGGCACCGGCCTCGGCCTCACCGTTTCACAGGAAATCATCCGCAGCCACGGCGGCGATGTTTCCGTCAAGACCGAAGTCGGAAAAGGCAGCCGGTTTTCCATCCGCCTCCCCATCGGGGCGGGCGCCGGCAAGCGGACCGTGCCGGATGAGCGGAAGAACGCGAGCACGGCCGCCGCTACGGGCACCAGGGGCTTCGTGCTGGTCGTCGATGACGAACCGGCCGTCCTGGAGATGACGGTCGCGGCCCTGCGCAGGCATGGCTGGAGCACCACCGCTTCCGGCAGCATCGCGGACGCCGGGGAAAAAATCCGGCGGCAGACTCCCGACCTCATCATCTGCGACGTGTGCATGCCGGACGGCGACGGCATCGCCTTGTGGGAACAGCTGAAGCGCACGCACTCCGACATTGCCGGCCGCTTCCTTTTTGTCACCGGTGACCCGATGACCGCGCGCAAGCTCCAAGCACTTGCAGGCACCCCGCCGGTGCTCGTCAAGCCGTTCCATCTGGATGAACTTTGCCGGATGGCGTCCGCAATCGCACCGGCGGAGGCCGTGCGCTGACCGTCAGGCCAGCCGTTCCGGGTTCAACCCCTGCAGGCATTCCGGCACGAAGCGGCCGTCCTTGCGGATTAGTTCGCCGTCGAAGCGGATTTCCCCGCCGCCATATTCCGGCGTCTGAATGAGCACCAGATCCCAGTGGATTTTGGATCGGTTCCCATTGTCGGCCTTCGAGTAGGCCTGCCCCGGCGTCACATGCAGCGAGCCGGCAATCTTTTCATCGAAAAGCGTGTCATTCATCGGCCGGGTGATCCGCGGGTTCACGCCGAGGGCGAACTCCCCGATCTCCCGCGCTCCGGCGTCCGTGTCGAGAATGGCATTCAACGCCGCACTGTCGGACGCCGTCGCCTCCACGATCTTCCCGCCGCGGAACAACAGCCGCACGTCGTTGAAAACCCGGCCGTTGTAGGTCGATGCCACGTTGTACTGGATGACTCCCTCAACCGTGCCGCGCACCGGGGCCGTGTACACTTCGCCGTCAGGGATGTTGCGGCGTCCGCAGCACGGAACGGCCGGAATCCCCTTCACGGAGAAGGTCAGGTCGGTGCCCGGCCCCGTGATGCGGACACAGTCCGCGGCCTGCATGCGCTGCACCAGCGCCTCCTCGGCGCGCGCCATCTTCGCATAATCCATCGTGCAGACGTCGAAATAGAAATCCTCGAACGCCGCCGTGCTCATCCCGGCGAGCTGGGCCATGGAAGGGGTCGGCCAGCGCAGCCCGCACCATTTGGTATTGTTGACGCGCCAGTCGCTGACGGGGCGCCACCAGTGCTCACCGGCCAGCTTCATCGTCGCCTCCGGCACATCCGCAAGCTCCGTGATGTTCTGGCTGCCGCGCAACGAGATCGTGCAGTTCATCTCCTTCATGAACGCCAGGTCGCGGCGGCCGAGCGTGCGGAACATCTCCTCGGAGGGATGCAGCAGCTGCTCCCGGCGCGCCCGCGGACTGGTTCCGGTCTCGACAAAGGGGATGCCGCCGCGAGCGGCGGTTTCCCGCACCAGCAGGCACGCCATCTCCGGCGGCACCTCGGCGGTGTCGATCAGCACCTTCTCCCCCGGCTGCACCGCCACCGAATATTCAACCAGCAGCCTGGCCAGCTTCTCCATCCGCGCATCGCTCATCGCATCCGTTCCCTCTGTTTATCCTAGTTTTCCGCCGCACCCGCATGATGGCCCGCGCGTCCCTCGGCCGTTTCGCTTCACGAACAGGATAAAAACTCCCTACTCCTGCTTCAGTGTCTGCAGGACCTTCTGCTCGGCTTCAGCAACCGCCTCGGCCATTTCATCGCGGGTCGTGGCGGCGCGCAGGTAGGCCAGCAGCTCCGTCTGCGCGCACATCATGCTGAGGCGGGCGAGGACATGGAGATGCAGCCGGTCCTCCTGGCAGCAGACGAGGAAGAAGAGGCGCGTCTCGCCGCCGTCGGGGGCGCCGAACGGCAGCGGCTGCGGCGTCCGCACCAGCATGACGAAGGAGCGCTCGAACATGTAGGGGTCGTGCTGCCGCGGGTGGAGGAGCGCAAAACCGCCGGGCATCGCGGTGGAGCAGAGATTCTCACGGTCGCGGAGGCCGGCGGCCAGCTCCGCGGCATCCGTCACGAGGCCGGTTCGCTCCGCGAGGGCGGCAGTGTCGCGGATGACGGAGGCGCGTGTTTTGGCGTTCAGCGCCGGTTCGATGAAACCGGCGGGAAGCAGTTCGGTGACGATGGCGGCGGCCGTGTCCAACTGTTTGCGGACGCCGGCGGAGCTGTCCTGATGGTATGTTTCCAGCCGTTTGCCGGAGAGTCCCAGCAGGCGGCGGGAGGCCCACTCGTCGATCTCCTGCCGGCGGAACAGGATGCGGCTCCCCTGGCGCTCGAACGGAATCTCGCGCCGGAGCACCAGCGTCTCGATATCCGCCGCCGCCACATGGAGGTAGTCGGCCAGTTGTTCGGTTGTCAGCACGCGGTATGGCATGCGCCTGTTCCTTCACCACGCGGGAAACGGTTTTCGTAGTTCCAAAATGTGCGGGAATGTACCGCGCGGGCACCTGTTTTGCAATGAAAAAGGGGTGGCGGCCGGCTGTTCTGCGCGGTATAGTAGCCGCGTGTTCCGGCTTCCGCCGGGGCGCGCACAGGCGTTGGGGCAAGCCGATTACCGACCCCCGCACCGCCCAACCGTTCAACATGATTCTTCCGGAGACGGCACATATGGCTTCCAAGCTCAAAAATACGCATCTTTTCGAGGTCAGTTGGGAAGTCTGCAACAAGGTCGGCGGTATCCACACCGTCCTGCGCAGCAAAGCCGGCCAGGCGCTGAAGGAGTTCGGCGACAACTATTACATGATCGGCCCGTATCTGCCGCAGAACATCGAGTTTGAGGAGACGGACGAGGCGTGCTGGCGCGAGATCCGCGAACTGCTGGCGATCAAGGGGTTTGACTGCCGCTTCGGCCGCTGGACGATTCCGGGCCGGCCGAAGGTGATCCTGGTCCACGACAACGGCCGCTACAACAAGGACCAGGTGCTGTTCCACCTGTGGGAGAAGTTCGGCGTGGACTCCATCGCCGGCGGCTGGGACTACATCGAGCCGGTTCTCTTCAGCACGGCCTGCGGCGAGGTCATTGCGGCCATCGCCAAGCGCCTGACGAACGGCGGCGAACAGGCGAACACCCGCATCCTGGCGCAGTTCCACGAATGGATGTGCGGCGCCGGGCTTCTGCAGCTGAAGGAGAAGGCGCCGTACGTCGGCACCGTCTTCACCACGCACGCCACGGTGCTCGGGCGTTCCATGATGGGCGCCGGGCGCGACCTGTACGCGGAGCTGGACTCGGTCTCCCCGATCGAGGAGGCGAAGAACTACAATGTCATCGCCAAGCACTCCATCGAGCACGTCAGCGCCCGGGAGGCGGACACGTTCACGGCGGTGAGCGACATCACGGCGCGGGAGGCGCACAAGCTGCTGGGGCGCAAGCCGATGGTGACGGAGAACGGCATCAACCTCGAAGAGATCCCCAACCTGGCCGTGGAGCGCAACGGCGCCATCGACGCCCGCCGGAAGCTGCTTGATTTCGCCAAAAAATTCCTCGGCCGCGACATTCCGGAAAACAGCCGCCTTCTGGTGATCTCCGGGCGCTACGAATTCGCGAACAAGGGAGTGGACGTGTTCCTCCAGGCGCTGGCCAAGGTCAAGGAGACCATCCCCGAGACGCAGCACATCGTCGCCTTCGCGTTCGTCATCGGCGGGCACATGGAGATGCGGCACGGCGGCAACCAGCCGTGGGCCCCCACGATCTGCACGCACCGCCTGCCGAACGAGAACAACGACCCGATCCTCATGTCCTGCATGCAGCTGCGCCTGACGAACCAGCCGAACGACCGCGTGAATGTCATCTTCTGCCCCGTCTATCTCAGCGAAAACGACGGCGTCTTCAACTCGCATTACTACGACCTGCTGGCGGGGTGCGACTTCGGCGTGTTCCCGTCCAAGTACGAGCCGTGGGGCTACACCCCGCTGGAAAGCGTGGCGTACGCGGTGCCGACGGTCTCCACCGACCTTGCCGGCTTCGGCCTCTGGGTCAAGCAGATCGGCACCCCCGAAACGCATCCCGGCGTGTACGTCATCCCACGCATGAGCCACAGTTCGGACGACGCCGTCAACTCCCTCACCGTCATCCTGAAGGACTTCATGGCGTGGGACGAGGCGGACACGCAGGCGCAGCGCGTCAACGCCCGCCGCATCGCCGAGCGCGCCTGCTGGAGCGATTTCTACGCGCACTATCTGGACGCCTACGAGGGCGCCCTGCGCTCCGCCGAGAAGCGCGGCGTGCGGCAGGTCGCCGCCCAGGCCGCCGGCGCGCAGGTTCTGCAGGCCACCAGCTCCATGCAGCCGCACTTCCGCTCCTTCGTGGTCGAGACCAAGATGCCGAAGCCGCTCGCCCGCCTCCGGGAGCTGGCCTATAACTTCTGGTGGTGCTGGCAGCCGCGCGGCGTCGAGCTGTTCTCGCGCATCGACCCGTTCCTCTGGGAGACCACGCGCCACAACCCGGTCCGGCTGCTGGACCAGGTCCCCGCGGCGCGCCTGGCCGAGCTGGCCGGCAACGAAGGCTACGCCCGCCTCTACAGCGCGGTGATGGCCGACTTCGACGCCTACATGAAGGAGCCCGCCATCAATCCGGCGCTGCCGAAGACCGATGCAATCAGTTGGGCGCACCCCGTCGCTTATTTCTCCATGGAGTTCGGCATCCACGAGTCGTTCCCGATCTACTCCGGCGGCCTGGGAATCCTCTCCGGCGACCACCTGAAGTCGGCCAGCGACCTGAACATCCCGCTCGTCGCCGTCGGCCTCTTCTACAAGAACGGCTATTTCTCGCAGCGGATCGACGAGAACGGCAACCAGGTCCCCGAGTACATCGAGAACCGCTATGGCGACATGCCGATCCGCCAGATCCGCGACGACAACGGCGCGCCGACCATGGTTTCCGTCGAACTCCCCGGCCGCACGCTCTACGCAACGATCTGGAAGCTCGCCGTCGGCCGCATCACGCTTTACCTGCTGGACAGCGACCTGGCGGCGAACACCGAGCAGGACCGCGCCATCACCGGCCAGCTCTACGTCGGCGATGAACGCGTCCGTGTCGAGCAGGAGATTCTCCTCGGCATCGGCGGTGCGCGCATGCTCCGCCGGCTGGCCGTCACGCCCAGCGTCTTCCATCTCAACGAGGGGCACTCCGCGTTCCTCATCTTCGAAAACATCCGGCACTCGATGAAGGCCAACGGCATGTCGTTCGACGAGGCCAAGGAGCTGGTCAAGAGCCAGACCGCCTTCACCACGCACACGCCGGTGGAGGCCGGCAACGAACGCTTCCCGCGCGACCTGATCCAGCACTACTTCACCAGCTATATCAAGGAAACCGGCATCACCCCCGAGCGCTTCTTCGAGCTGGGACGCCTCGACTCCGGCGAGAACCAGCCGTTCATCATGACGATCCTGGCGCTCAAGGCCGCCGCCATGTCCAACGGCGTCAGCGAGCTGCACGGCCGCATGTCGCGCAAGATGTGGGAGCGCGTCTGGAACGGCATGCACCGCTCCATGGTCCCCATCGGCCATGTCACCAACGGCGTGCACATGCCGACCTTTGTCGCGCCGGAAATGCGCGCGCTGCTCGACACCTATCTCGGCGTGGACTGGATCAACGACCTGCTCGTGCCCGAAAAGTGGGCCAAGGTCCACAACATCCCCGACCAGACCCTCTGGGAGGTCAAGTGCAACCTGCGCCAGCAGCTCATCGCCTTCGTCCGCGAGCATGTCTCCGAGCACTGGGTGCCGACCAAGGATTGCGACCTTGCCCGCGAGGATGTCGTCTCCCGCCTGCGCGGCTCCACGCTCACCATCGGCTTTGCCCGCCGCTTCGCCCCGTACAAGCGCGCCTACCTCCTGTTCCAGGATCTGGACCGGCTCGACCGCATCGTCAACAACCCGCGACGCCCCGTGCAGATCATCTTTGCCGGCAAGGCGCACCCGAAGGACATGCACGGGGCCGACCTCGTCCGCCAGGTCGTCCACATCAGTCAGGACAAGCGCTTCGCCGGCCGCATCGTGTTCGTCGAGAACTACGATCTGGCCGTCGCCAAGAAGCTCGTCTCCGGCGTGGACGTCTGGATGAACACCCCGCGCCGCCCGTATGAGGCCAGCGGCACCTCCGGCCAGAAAGCCCCGGTCAACGGCGGCATCAACCTCAGCGTCGCCGACGGCTGGTGGTGCGAGGGCGAGAAGCCTGAGAACGGCTGGACCATCGGCACCCCCGCGGCGGAAGTGGACGAGGACACCATCTCCAACGACGCGCCCGAGACCAACCACCTCTACGCGCTGCTGGAGGACACCATCGTCCCGCTCTTCTACCAGCGCAACAACAAGGGGCTGCCCGAGGGCTGGCTCCACGTCATGCGCCGCTCGATGGAGACCAATATCCCGGCCTTCAACACCAACCGCATGCTGCTCGATTACTTCACGCAGATCTACAAACCCACCGCCGAGCGCGGGCGCACCCTCGCCGCCGACAAGGGCAAGCTCGCCCGTGGGCTGGCCGACTGGAAGCGCCGCGCCGCCGGCAACTTCTCGTCCCTCCACATCCTCGACATCGCGCTGGCGGGGCCGGAGGACGGCGTCATCCAGCTCGGCAACAAGGTCACCGCCACCGTCCGACTCGACCTCGGCGAATTCAAGCCGGAAGAGGTCAGCGTGGACCTGGTGTTCGGCCCGGCCGACGCCAAGCAGCAGGTCAAGAACCCGAAGATATTCCCGATGGCCGCCGAAGGCGCGCCGCAGGGCCGGATCGTGACCTATACCGTGACCCTGCCCGCCAAGGAAAAGGGCAGCTACGCCTACGGCATCCGCATCATGCCCTACAACGAGAACCTCGCCTGCAAGGAAGAGATGGGGATGGTCATCTGGGCGTGACCGGAACTCCCGGCATCAGAATCGAACAAACATTCCGCGCACACCGGCCACGAGGCGCACGCCCCGTGGCCGGTGCCGTTTCCCGCACACAGTCCGCCGCCAATGAGGGCAGGAGCGAGCGACACGCGCCGGTTTGCACCGGTGGTGCGGAGTCCGCAGGACTGTGTACGCCGGCATGCGTTGAGGAAAGTCGGCGGCAACACAACAAACGGAGACTTTTTCCGTTCCGCTGACAGGACAATCCGAAAGTTTCACCAAGCCGATGACCCTGACGTTGCGCCATCTTGCGTTCCTGCTCGCCCTGCTGTCCGCCGCCGGGTGCAGCCCCGCCGCGCCACCGCCAGCCGTCGCCCTTGAAATCCTGGTCACAACCGACCTCCACGGGCATTTGGAACATTCAGCCGCGGACAACAAGTCCGGCGGCTGGCTGCGTCTCGCCACGCTCATCCGGAACGAACGCGCGGTAGCCGGGGCCGACCACACGCTGCTGATTGACTGCGGCGACACGACGCAGGGCACCTTCGACGCGGCGGAGTCGCACGGCGGAACCGGCCTCGCGGCGCTGAAGACGCTCGGGTACGACGCCTGGGTCCCCGGCAACCACGAATTCGACTACGGCCTGCCGCGCCTCCATGAATTCGTCCGGGAAATGAACGGCTGCTGCCTTGCCGGCAACCTTGAGCTTGCGGATGCCACCGCGCCGGGCCGGTACCGCCGCCTGCCGGCATGGAAACTGTTTGAACGCGGCGGTGCGCGCATCGCCGTCATCGGCGTCACCGCCAGTTATCTCGACCAGTGGTTCTGGAGCGGCGCCGTACCCGGATTCCGCGTTGAAAAAGCGCTCGCCACCGTTGCACGCATCCTTCCTGAAGTCCATCGTGCCAAACCCGATGTAATTGTTCTTGCCGCGCACCAGGGCTGGCTCCCGAACGATCCGCGCGGCGTGAACGAACTGGCGGAAATCGCCCGGCGCTTCCCGGAAATCGACCTCATCCTCGGCGGACACACGCACCAGCCGGTGCCGGGCAGGAAGATCGGTTCCAGAACTTGGTATGTGCAGGCCGACTGCAATGCCTCCGCATTTGGCGTGGTGAGACTGAAGGTGGATGTGGCAAAGCATGAGGTCTGGGACATCCAATCCGAACTCCGCGCCGCCGGGGCGGACATCCCGCCCGACGCGGCGCTCGGGGCGGCCACGCGCGAACTCCGCAGCCTCGCCGCACAGTCCGCCCGGCAAGTTGCCGGCTCCGTCCCCCTGCCCGTCTCCGGAACCGGCACGCCGGGCGCGGACTGCGGAAGCTCGGAGCTGATCGGCCGCGCCATGATGGCGGCAACCGGCGCCGGCGCCGCGGTGCATGGCAAGTTCACGGATGGCGGACTTGGGGCGGGCGCAGTCACCGGCTTCGACCTCTTCCGCCTGCTGCCGTTCGAGAACGGCATTGTCGTCGCGCAACTGACTCCGGCCGAGATTGGCCGCGTGCTGACGGAGCAGGACGGCGCGGTGAGTGAACGCGGTGTGAGCCCCCGGGGCGGCCTCAGCGGCCTGCGCGCGGTACGCAGCCCGGATGGATCCTATGCAATCCGCGGAGCCGACGGTCGGCCGCTGCCGGAAGACCACCGCATCCCGGTGGCGTTCAACAGCTACGCGGCGGCAGGCGGCGGCGGACGTTTTCCCCTGCTCCGCGCCCTGCTCCGCCGGCCGGAGACCAACGCGGCCGACGCCGGCATCACCACGCGCGAGGCGCTCCGTCGGTTTCTCGAAAAACACCAGCGGTAAACTCCCGCCCCGGCGCCTGTCTTGGAGACGCCCCCGCCTTCTCCTTCACATTGAAGCCCATGGCATGCCGTGGCGGATGGAGTGCGCGCCCCTTCGCCACTTGACTTTTGCCTAAGTTCGGTATATTGTGCTCGAAATGTCAATACAGGCATAGATTCACATCAAGGCTCGCCAGCGTCTTTTCGAAGGGGGCCGGAGCGTTTGGCGTAGCTTTTTTGTCCTTGCTCAGAATGTTTTGCAGATGGCTTACAGGTCACGCAATTGCATTGCGCTTAAGATGATGCTCGGTTTTTCGGGAGGGGATTTCCCATGAGACATGCGTGGATTCTATTTGCAGCGCTGGCCGGACTGGCCGCGGGAGCCGCTTCAGCAAGCGTGCTCACGTTCAGCAGCACGGCTGGCTCGACGGCGTGGAGCAGCGGCGCGAACTGGCTCGGCGGCACCGCGCCGACGAACGACCTCACAAGCGACATTGCCCAGTTCGACGGCACTTCCTATGCCCAGCAGCCGGCGGTGGACGCCGCCCGTTCCGTCAACGGCATTCAGATTGGCGACGGATCGACCACCACCGCCGCCTTAACGCTGTCCGCAAACAACACCCTTACGCTGGGCAACAATGGCATCGTCATGTCCGCCCATGCGGGTGCGGCCACCATCTCGGGTGCCGGCGGCATCGCGCTGGGCGCGGCCCAGTCGTGGACCAACAACTCCTCCAGCCTTCTCACCATCAGCGCAAATGTCGTCAACGGCGCCAACCTGCTGACCGTCGGCGGATCCGGCGCGACGACGATTTCCGGTATTGTCGGCAGCGGCGGCGGCGGCCTGGCCAAGACCGGCACGGGGACGCTGACCCTCTCCGGCACCAACACATACACTGGAACAACAAGCATCACCAACGGAACAATTTACATCAGCTCCGACGCCAACCTTGGCGCGGCTCCTGGAACTGCCACGGCCGGTAGCCTGGTCATCGACTCCAACGGCACGCTGGCGGTGACTCAAGGCTTTACGCTCAACACCAACCGCGGCATCAAGATTGGGCCGACGAGCGGCATCGGTTCCGGCACGATCGAAGTGGCCTCGGGGCAGACCCTGACCTACGGCGGCATCATCACCAGCAACGGCGTGAGCGGGACGGGTGGCCTGACCAAAACAGGCGCGGGGACGCTGACCCTCTCCGGCGTCAACGCCTACACGGGCGACACCTTGATTTCGGCGGGCACCATCCGCCTGGGCAATGCCGCGGCGCTTCCGTCCGGCTCCGGCAAAGGAAACCTCACCGTGAACGGCACGCTTGACCTCTACGGTTTCGGCGCCAGCGTCAACGGCCTTTCCGGATCCGGCGCCGGTATCATCACCAGCGGGGCCGCCGGCGCCATCACCCTGACGGCGGGCAACAACAACGCCTCCGGCAGCTTCTCGGGCGCGATCCAGAACGGCAGCGGGACGCTGACCCTGGCCAAAGCCGGCACCGGCACACTGACGCTCGGCGGCAATAACACGTTCACCGGCGGAGTGACCATCGGCGGCGGCACGCTCCAGCTTGCCAACTTGGGCGCGCTCAACAGCTCGATACCCAACAGCGTCACCTTCGGCGCGGCGGCGCCCACCACCACGCGGCTGCAGCTCAACGGCAACAGCGTCACCATCGGCGCGCTGGCGACCAACGCCACGCCGGGCACGGTCGTGATTGAAAACGCAAGCGCTTCGGCCGCCACGCTGACCGTGAGCCAGTCCGCCAACAGCACCTTCGCCGGCATCCTGCAGAACGGCGCGGGCGGCGGCGCGCTTTCCGTGACCAAGACCGGCACCGGGACGCTGACCCTCTCCGGCGCCAACATCTATACTGGCACCACCACCATCTCCGCCGGCGCCCTGCAGGCGGGTTCGGCGCTGTCCCTGCCCTCCGGGGCGGGCACGGGCAACGTCATCCTCAACGGCGGTGCCGCCGCCGGCCTCCTCGACATCAACGGCTACGACCTCACCATCAACGGCCTCTCCGGCACGACCGGGGCCGTGCTGGGCAAGGTGGTCAACAACCGCGCCGCCACGGTCAAGACCATCACCGTGGGCAGCGGCGACGCCAGCACCACCTTTGCCGGCCTGATTGCCAACAACACCGGTACCGGCGGCACACTCAACCTGGCCAAGACCGGCACCGGCACACTGACCCTTTCCAATGCCAACACCTACACCGGCACCACTATCATCAAGAACGGCGCCATCATACTGGGGGCCGCCAGCGCTCTGCCGACGACAACCGTGCTGACGTTGGGCGACGGCACCACCAACACCAGCGGTGTCCTGCAGCTCAACGGATTTGCCCAAACGCTGACCGGCCTCGCCAAGGCGGGAACGGGCACGGGAAACCGCATCATCAACGGCAGCGCCACTGCGGTTTCCCTGACGCTGGCCCCGGCTGTCAGCAGTACGTTTGCCGGCATTTTGGGCGGGCCGGGACTCAACGAAAGCAATTTCAACCTTGTCATGTCTGGCGCGGGCACGCTGACGCTTTCTGGCTCCAATACCTACACCGGCACGACCGCAATCAATGCCGGCACGCTCAGCATCTCCGCTCTCTCCGGGCTCGGCGGCGGCGCGACGGCCGTAACCCTTGGCGGTGGCATCCTTTCCTACACTGGCAACGGTGAGACATTCAGTCGCGGCCTTACGGTGACGGCGGCTGGCGGCGAGCTGGATACGGTGACGGCCGGCAATCTGCTGACCGTTGCCACGGGCGGCATCGCCACATCCGGCGCCTTCACGGTCGGCGGTTCCGGCAACACCGCCATTTCCAGCGCCATCTCCGGAACCGGTAGCCTTACCAAGACCGGATCCGGCACGCTGACAGTTTCCGGAATCAACAGTTACGGTGGCGCCACCATGGTGAAGTACGGGACGCTGGCACTGGGTGCGGCAAACAGCATCCCCAGCGGCACCACGGTGACGCTGGGCGATTCCTCGGCCAACACCAGCGGCACGTTGCGGCTCGATGGAAACGCGCAGACGCTTGCGGGCTTGGCGACTACGGGAAACGGCACGGCCAACCGCGTCACCGGCGGCAATGCGGCCCTTTCCGCCCTCACGATCAGCACCGCCGGCGCCACCAGCTTTTCCGGCATTCTCGGCGGCGGCGGAACCAACGAAAACAATCTGGCGCTGATCAAGTCGGGAACCGGCACGCTGACGCTGTCCGGCGTCAACACATATTTGGGCGGCGCGACCGTTTCCAACGGCGTGCTCTCGGTCGGGCGCGACAACAACCTCGGCGGCGCAACCAACAGCATCACGCTGAATGGCGGCACGCTCTCGGCCAACAGCAGCTTCACACTTGGCAGTGCCCACAGCGTGCTGCTCGGCCCTTCCAGCGGCAGCAGCTCCGGCACGATTGACGTGACCTCCGGCACCGCGCTGACCTACGGCGGCGTGATTGCCAGCAACGGCTCCGGCACTGGCAGCCTAATCAAGAGCGGCGCCGGCACGCTGACGCTTTCCGGCACCAGCACCTACACCGGCACGACGACCATTTTGGAAGGTTATGTGGCACTGGGAACGTCCAACGCGCTACCCGTCGGTACCAGCCTGACGCTGGGCGGTTCAATAACCAGCGGCATACTGAAGCTCAACGGAAAAAACCAGGAACTGGCCGGCCTGGTGAAATTTGGCGGCGGCACCAATCGCGTGGTCAACGGCAGTCTGACCGCCTCAACGCTGACACTCAACATTCCCGTCAGTAGCACACTTGCCGCCATTCTCGGCGGGCCGGGGAACAACGAAAATAATTTTAGCCTGGTCAAGAGTGGTTCGGGCACGCTGACGCTTTCCGGTTCCGACACCTACACCGGCAACACGACGATTTCGGCGGGCGTGCTGGCCTTGGGCTCCGCCGCCGCCATCCCCAACGGCACCGGAAACGGCAATGTACAGGTCGACGGCACGCTCGACGTCAACGGTAAGACCCCCACCATCAACGGATTGTCGGGATCTGGCGTCATACTCAACAACGGCGCCACAGGCCAAACAATCTCCGTGAACAACAACAATACCACGTCGATCTTTTCCGGCACCATCCAGGACGGCACCGGCACGCTCGGCATCAACAAGGTGACAGCGGGCACGCTGACGCTCTCCGGCTCGAACAGCTATTCCGGCCTCACCACCGTCACGGCCGGCGTGCTGAAACTCAACAATCTTTCAGCCATCCCCTTTGGCACGGGGAAAGGAAATGTCAGCTTGACCGGCGCGCTGGATCTTAACGGCAACAGCATCACCATTAATGGACTTTCCGGCGCCGGCGGCATCAGTAGCGGTGTAGCGGGCGCCCTGACGCTTTCGATTGGGGAGAACAATGCGAACGGGTTGTCCTATACTGGCGTCATCTCAAACGGCAGCGGCACGGTCAGTCTCGTCAAGATTGGCACGGGCACCCAGACGCTTGGTGGATCCAACACGTATACCGGGACAACGATAATCAAAAACGGGACGCTGGCTCTTGGGTCAGGCAACAACCGCCTGCCTGTCGCTACCACCCTTACGCTGGGTGATGCCACGACCAATACCAGCGGCATCCTCAGCCTGTCGGGCCGCAGTCAGACGGTGGCCGGTCTTGCCACGGCCGGAACGGGAACCGGCAACCACATTGTCAATGGAAGCGGCACGGCGGTCACGCTGACGTACGACAGCTCGGCCAATTCAACGTTCGACGGCATTCTGGGCGGGCCGAACTCCAATGAAAACAACTTCGCCTTGGCCAAGAACGGCACGGGCACGTTGACGCTTTCCGGCAACAACACCTTCACCAACGGGGTGACAATCAACACCGGTGGCGTCCTGCAGCTGGCCAACGCCGGGGCAATCAATGCGACGGGTACGAATACGGTAACATTCGGCTCCGGCGCGACGGCGGCGACCAAGCTCCAACTCAACGGCAACAGCGTGACCATTGCCGGCTTACAGACCAACACGACAGCCGGCTCGCCAATCGTCGAAAACGGCGCATCCGGGACGGCCACCCTGACCATCAACAACAGCGCCACCTACACCTATGCCAGTGCCATCAACGACGGTGCCGCCGGCGTGCTGGCACTGGTCAAGAGCGGCACGGGCACGCAGACCTTGACCGGCACAAGCTCCTACACGGGCGGCACGACCATCAGCGGCGGCACCTTGGCCATCAGCAAGGATGTCGCGCTGGGCGCCACCGGCGGCCAGCTCTCCATCGGCAATGGTACGCTGAAAGTCACCGCCACCATCACCTCCTCGCCCCGGAATATCGCCCTCACGGACGCCTATTCGACCATCGTCGTGGATCCGGGCGTCACCTACACGGAAGCCGGCGTGATTTCCGGCTCTGGAACGCTCAACAAGGCGGGTACGGGCGTTCTCCAGATCTCCGGAACAGCCAACGATTACAGCGGCGGAACGGTTGTCGGCACCGGCCTGCTGAATGTGACCGCCACCAGCGGAACGCCCCTCGGCGCGAACTCCAGTTCCAACAACGTCACGGTTACCGCCGGTGCCAACCTTTCCCTAAGCAGCACCAGCAACAAGGGCGGCAGCCAGACCATCACCGTCAACAGCACCAGCGGCGCCCTGGGCGGCATCGGCACCTCCAACACCGGCCTCACGGCGGCCGACCTGACCGGCATGATCATCGACGGCACGGGCAGCTACGGCGGCGTTCTTGGACTCAACAGCGGCATCAGCTACAACAGCGCCATTAACTTGAGCACGTTCGGTTCCGGCGCCGGCCAGGGGTACTGGTTCCTGGGCAGCGCATCCACCGGCACGTTTGGCGGCGCCCTGACCGTCGGCGCCGGCAGCACATACCGGCTCGGCGGCGGCGCCGGTACTCTGACGATTTCGGCCAACAATGTTCTCTCTGGCAACAACGACCTCCAGGTCGGTTCCGGCCTGTCCAACGGCAACGGCTCGGTAATCCTTTCCGGCACCCATTCGTTTACGGGAAAAACCACGGTGACTGGCGGTGCGGTTCTTTCCTACGGATCGGCTACGGCGGGCGACGGGTCGCTTGGCGTCGCTCCCGGCTCCCCGACACCCGGCAAGCTGGTGCTGGACAACGGCACCCTCCAGCTGCGCGCCACCGGCACGCTAAACGCCAACCGCGGCATCGCCGTCGGCCCCTCCAGCGGATCCGGTGCCGGCACGATTGACACCAACGGCTACAACCTCACCTACGCCGGCATCATCGCCAACAACGTCTCCGGCACCGGCACCCTGACCAAGATCAACACCGGCACGCTGACGCTCTCCGGCAGCAACAGCTACTCCGGCGCGACCAACCTCAACGGCGGCACGGTGGTCTTCTCCGCGCTGAACAACCTGGGCGCGGACACCGCAGCCATCAGCTTCAACGGCGGCACGCTACAATACGCCGCCGGCCTCGGCGTCAACGCGCCCGACATCACCGCGCGAGCCGTCACGACTACGTCGGCCGGCGGCGCCACAATCGATACCAACGGCAACAACGTCACCTTCGGAACCAGTGCCATTACGGGCACCGGCCTGTTCACCAAGAACGGCACAGGAACCCTGACCATGTCGGCAACAAACACCTACAGCGGTGCCACCACCATCGGCGCCGGCACCGTGACGCTCGGCACCGACAATGCCATCCCCTACGGCACCGGCAAGGGATCCACCACCGTCACCGGCACCCTGGATCTCAATAACCACAGCCCCACGCTCAACAGCCTGAGCGGTGCCGGTACCGTCACCAACTTCCAGTCCGGCACAGTGGGGCTGACCGTGGACACCACCAACGGCAATAGCACCTTCAGCGGCGCCCTCAACAACGGCAACGGCACCGTCAGTCTGACCAAGATCGGCAGCAACACGCTGACGCTTTCGGGCGGCTCCAGCACCTACTCCGGTGTGACGACCATCAGCGTCGGTAGCCTGGCCGTCACCTCGGATGCCGCCCTGGGCTTCACCCCCAATTCTCCCACGCCGGGCAGCATCACCATTGCGAGCGGCGCAACACTGGCCAGCACCACCAACGACGTGACTCTTTCGGCAAACCGCGGCATAGCCATTAATGGCGCCACGGCCGCCTCCATCTCCGTTGCTTCCGGAAAAACGCTGACCTACAACGGCATCATCGCCAACGCCGGCATCACCACCGGCGGCCTGACCAAGAGCAGCACCGGCACGCTCGTACTGGGCGGCTCCAACACCTATGCGGGCGACACGACGATCAGTAGCGGCACGCTCAAGGTCGCCAACGCCTACGCCATCCCCTACAGCACCAATAAGGGCAACGTCAGCCTGGCCGGCACGCTCGACCTCAACGGCAACGCCATCACCATCAACGGCCTGAGCGGTGCTGGCTCCGTCACCAGCAACGTGGCCGGCGCGGCGGGCATCACCGTGGGCGCCAACGACCAGAGCAGCACCTTCTCCGGCGCCATCACCAACGGCTTGGGCACGGTGAGCCTGGCCAAGACCGGCACCGGCACGCTGACGCTGTCGGGCAACAGCAGCTACACCGGCACGACCACAATCAGCAGCGGCAAAATCAGCGTATCCAACCTGGCCTCCGGCGGCAATTTGGGCAGTGCCTCCTCGCCGGTGGTTCTCGGCGGCGCAAGCACGGTGGGTGCGCTGTATTACACGGGGGCAAGCGCCTCCTTCACCCGCGGGCTTACGGTCAATGCGGGCGGCGGCGAAGTGGAGTCATTCACGGCCGGGACCCTGCTCACCGTGAGTACGGGAGGCGTCGACCTTTCCAGCGGCGGCTCCATTCTCTTTGAGGGTGCGGGCAACACGGCCGTTTCCAGTGTGATTTCCGGATCGGGCGGCGTGACGAAGGCGGCTGCGGGAACCCTCACCCTTTCCGGCAGCAACAGCTACTCGGGGCTTACCGATGTCCAAGGTGGCACGCTCCAGATCGGCAACGTGGCGGCGGTTCCGTCCGGCATCGGCAAGGGCAACCTCTCTCTGGCGACCGGCACCACGCTGGATCTGAACAACTTCAGCCCCACGGTCAACGGCCTAACCGGCACGGGTACCGTCACCAACAGCCTGAACGGCGCGGTGCTCTTCACCGCAGGCGGCGGCAACGCCACCAGCAGCTTCGGCGGCGTCATCCAGGACGGCAACGGAACCGTCGCCTTCGCCAAAATTGGTTCCGGCACGCTGACGCTGGTCGGCGCCAACAGCTATTCCGGCGACACCACCGTCTCCGTCGGCACGTTGGAAATCGCCAACGTGGCCGCCCTTCCGTCCGGCATCGGCAAAGGCAACGTGATTGTGAACGGTACGCTCGACCTGGACAACAGCCTCACGGTCAACGGATTGTCCGGCTCCGGCACAATCTCCACCGACACGGCCAGTGCAATCGTCCTGACCGCGGGCGCCAACGACCAGACCAGCACCTTCGCCGGCAACATCCTGAACGGGAGCAGCATCGGAGGCACCTTGGCGCTGACCAAGACCGGAACCGGCACGCTGACACTTTCCGGCACCAGCAGCTACTCCGGTGCGACCACGATCTCAACCGGCACCCTGGCGATGGGCAGCTCAACGGGCCTCTCCGGCAACAGCACGGTCACAATCAGCACAGCCGGCACCCTGGACGTCAACGGGTATAACGTCACCATGGACGGCCTGCTCGGCACCGGCACCATCAACAACAACGGTGCTTCCAACGCCACGCTGACCGCCGGAGCTGCCGGCAGTTCGAGCACCTTTGGCGGCGTCATCGCCGACGGAACCAGGACCCTCTCCCTAAACAAGAGCGGCAGCGGCACGCTGACCCTCACCGGCGTCAACACCTACAGCGGCACGACAACGATCAGCAACGGGGCCGTCAGCGCCGCCGACATCGGTGTCGGGGGCAAGCTCGGCACGGGCTCCAGCCCCATCATCCTTGGCGACGCCACCAACACGGGAACACTTTCCTATACGGGCAGTGCCGACCAGGCTTACACCCGCGGATTCACCGTCAATGCCGGCGGCGGCGGGGTGGATGTGGCAACGGCCGGGAAGACGCTGACGCTGCAGACAGGTGCCATCATCACGGCCGGCACCTTCACCGTCGGCGGCAACGGCAACGCCATTGTGCAGAGCGTGATTTCCGGATCCGGCGGCCTGACCAAGGCCAACGCCGGTTCCATGGTTCTCTCCACCACCAACACCTATTCCGGCGACACGACCATCTCCACGGGCATCCTCCAGGTGACCGATGCCGCCGCCATCCCCTCCGGCAGCGGCAAAGGGAACGTCGCCATCGCCGCCGCCGGAACACTGGACGTCAACAACCTGAGCCTGACCGTAAATGGCCTGTCCGGTGCCGGTACGGTGACCAACAGCCTGTACTCGCCGGTGACCTTCACCGTCGGCGGCAACAACGCCTCCGCGCTCTTCACCGGCATCGTGCAGGACGGCAACGGCACGATCTCTCTGGCCAAGATCGGCTCCGGCACCGAAACCCTCGGCGGCGTCAACACCTATTCAGGTTCCACCACGATTTCCGCCGGAACGCTGAAGATCGGCAACGCGGCCGCCATCCCCTACGGCGCCTACAAGGGCAATCTCTCGCTCGCCTCCGCCGGTACGCTCGACCTCGGCGGCAACAGCATCACCGTCAATGGCCTCTCCGGCTCCGGCACGTTGACCAACAGCCAGGGCGCCTCCATCCTCTCGGCTGGCGCCAATGACCAGACCAGCACCTTCAGCGGCAACATCTTGGACGGCGCGGGAACCATCGGTCTGACCAAGGCCGGCACCGGCATCCTGACCTTGTCGGGAACCAGCACCTTCTCCGGCGCCACGACCATCGCGCAGGGCACGCTCTCCATGGGGAGCAACGCGGGCCTTTCATCGCACAGCACGCTGACGATCAACAATGGCGGCGCATTGGATCTGAACGGGAAAGTAATCGCCATCGACGGCCTCGCGGGCACAGGCTCCATCACCAATAACAGCGTCACATCGGTCATCCTCACCACAGGCGCCAGCGGCGGCTCAGGCAGCTTCGGCGGCACGATTGACGATGGCCTCGGCACCATCGGCCTGACCAAGACCGGCACAGGCACCGTGACGCTGACTCGCGCCAACAGTTATTCCGGCGGCACAACGGTCACCGGCGGCCTCCTGGCAATCACCTCCTACGGCGCCTTGGGTGCCATTCCCGCGTCGCCGACTCCGGGTAATATCGTGCTCAACGGCGGCGGGATCTCCGCAACCAACACATTTGAAATCAACGCCAACCGCGGCATCGCCGTCGGCCCCGCCTCCGGCAGCGGCTACGGCATTCTGGACGCGGCGCTGAACCAGACGCTGACCTACAATGGCATCATCGCCAACAATGGATCCAGCATCGGTGGCCTGACCAAAACCGGCCTCGGCACGGTGACCTTGGGCGGCTCCAACAGCTACTCGGGCGACACGGTGGTTTCCGCGGGTTCCCTGAAGGTCGGCGGCGTTTCAGCCATCCCCTACGGCGACGGCAAGGGAAATCTCGTGCTCAACAGCACGCTCGACCTCAACAACACCAGCATCACCGTCAACGGCCTCTCCGGCTCGGGCACCGTGAGCAACACGGGAACCGGCCCGGCCACCCTGACCACAGGCGCCAACAACCAGACCGGCGCGTTCGGAGGCGTGATTGAAAACGGCAGCGGCACCACCTCCCTCGCCAAGACCGGCACGGGCCTCCTGACGCTCACCGGCACCAGTACATATACCGGGACGACCACCATCCTGCAGGGCGTGCTTTCCATCAGCCAGGACCGAAACTTGGGCGCGGATCCCACGCTGGCCACGCCGGGCAGCTTGGTGATTGACGCCGGCGCCTCGCTCACGGCAACCGAAACCTTCACGCTCAACGCCAACCGCGGCATCGCCGTCGGCCCCACCGGCGCGGGAACCATCGATGTGCTCGGAACCAAAACACTGACTTACGGCGGCGTCATCGCCAACAACGGCGGCACGGGCGGCTTCACCAAGGCCGGCACCGGCACTCTGATCCTCACCGGCACCAGCAGCTACACCGGCACGACGACGGTGGAGGCGGGCGTCCTGACCGTGAACGGTTCCATCGCCGGTTCCGGCACCACCATCGTCAAAACCGGCGCGACCCTTACCGGCACCGGCACCACCGGCGCCATGACGGTGGACAGCAACGGCACGCTCTCCCCCGGAAATTTCGGCATCGGCACGCTCGGCGTCTCGACCACCCTGACACTGACTGGAAACGCCGACTTCGAGATGGGGACGCCGGGTGCGGATCATGCACACCCCGGCATCAGCGACCGCGTCAACGTCACCGGCGACATCTATCTCGGCGGCAACCTGAACCTGACCGACAACGCCGGCGCCAACAGCCGGGGCAGCGTCGGCCCCGGCTCCTACAAGCTCTTCACCTACACCGGCTCCACCATCGGCTCTTTTGCCACGGTCAGCGGCCTGCCCGCCTACCACTGGGCGCTGCATGACGTGACGGCCGACAAGGCCATCTATGTGGACATGTACAACTACGCGGTCGCCACCGTCACCCCCGCGGTCAACCTCGGCAGAATCCACGCTGGCGGCGACTTCGGCACGCGGACGCTGACCGTGGCCAACACCACCGCCGCGGGCGACTTCACCGAATCGCTGGCCGGCAGCTTCGGCACGCCGGATGCGGGCATCACCGCCACCGGTTCCGTCACCGGCATGGCCGGCGGCTCCAGCAACGGCAGTAGCATGATTGTCGGCATCTCCGACAACACGGCCGGCGAGAAGAGCGGCAGCGTGGCGGTCAACTTCACCTCCCAGGCCGTCGCCGCCAGCGGGCTTGCCGACACCGCCCTGGCACCGCAGACCGTCGCCGTCACCGGCTTCGCCTACACCGGACAGGGTGTCTGGAACATTGTCGGCGGCGGCAGCTGGGGCAACAATGCCGACGCCTTCGGCAACTGGACCTACGCCGGCGGCGTGCCAGGCCTGGACGGCACCCTCAGCGCCAACGACACCGCAACGTTCGGCGGCGCCATCTCCGCGCCCGCCACCATCAGCCTCAACGGTGCAAACCCAAGCCTGAGTGCCGTCACCTTCAACAATGCCTCCTACTCCTACACCGTTGCGCGGGGAACCGGCGGCGCGCTGACACTCAAGGGCAACGGTGGCCCGGCTTCCGTCACGGATGCCAACGGCAGCCATGAAATTTCAGCACCGATGATTCTGGCTGGAAATTCCGGCTTCGCCGTGAGCCATGCCGCCGACACCCTCACCCTCTCCGGGACACTCTCCGGCAACGGATTCGGCATCACCAAGACCGGCGCCGGCACCCTGGCCGTCACGGGCAGCGGCACCTACACCGGCGCCACCACGGTCAACGACGGCGTGCTCAAGGTCAACGGCTCGCTGCTCAGCACGGCCGCCGTCAACGCTGGCGCCATCCTCACCGGCTCCGGCACGGTGGGCGGCGCGACGATTGAAAACGGCGGCACGCTCGCTCCGGGCGACGGCGGCGTCAACAACGGCGTCGGCGCCCTTTCGGTGAATGGCAACGTGCTCCTGAACTCCGGCGGCGCCATGCAGTGGCAGCTGGACACCGTATCCGGCACCGGCTCGCAGGACGGCAAGAACCTGACCGGGAAGTCGCCCGGATTCGATTTCCTGCAGATTACGGGCGAGCTGACGCTCAATGCGACCGCCCAGAACCCGTTCCTGCTCGACATCACCGGCATCGGCGGCGTGACCGGCTGGAACCCCGCCTCCAGCTACAGCTGGACCATCGCCACGGCAAGCGCCGTCCATGGCTTCAACGCAAACGCCATCCTCATCAAGACCGACAAATTCACGGACAACAATGCCGTCGGTCCCAACAGCTTCTCCGTCACCCAATCCGGCGGTTCCATCATCCTCAATTACGTCCCCGAACCCGGTACGCTTGGCCTGCTCGCCATCGGAGCCCTCGCGCTGCTCGGGCACCGGCGCAACCGTCGGTGATGCCCGATTCAGCCCAGGGCCGCGCGGAGTCCGCGCGCCGCCTTGTCGATTTCCGCCGCGCCAAGGATGGCGGAGATGACGCAGACGCCGGAGACGCCCGCCGCCTTCACCGCCGCCGCGTTGCCCGCGTGGATGCCGCCGATGGCGACGCACGGGATCGACGCCGCGCGTGCGATCTCCGCAACCCCCGCCACGCCGAGCGCGGCCGCCGCGTCCGGCTTGGTCCCCGTCGGGAACGCCGGGCCGATGCCGACGTAGTCCGCGCCGCACGCCTCGGCGTGGCGCAGGTCGGCGACGGAGTGCACGGAGTAGCCGAGGATCTTCCCCGGCGTCAGGGCGCGCGCCCGGCCGAGCGGCAGGTCGCCGCGGCCGACGTGCAGCCCGTCCGCGTCCAGCGCCAGCAGGATGTCCAGCCGGTCGTTGATGATCAGCGGCACGCCGCAGCGCCGGGTGACCGCCAGCAGGCGGCGCCCGATCTCGTAGAACTCGCCCGAGGCGCACGCCTTCTCCCGGAGCTGGACGACGGTGACGCCGTTCCGGACCGCCTCCTCGACGGCCGCCTCCAGGGAGCGCGCGCCGAGAATCGTCCGGTCGGTGGCGAGATAAAGCGTGTAGTCGACGTTCATGGGAGAATCATCCACAGATTACACCGATTTCGCAGATGGGGAGGGGGGGTAACCACAAAATAACACAAAATGGGTACAAAATAAGGAGGGAGGGGCGTTTTATCGACAGATTACACCGATTGCGCAGATTAGGGGAAGCCGCTCTCACGGCTTTGTGGCTCCCGCCTCATCATCTGCGAAATCCGTGTAATCTGCGGATGCTTTCACTTTTTTGTTTTCGCCTGTTGTTCTTCGTAGCGGGTGCGTTTCTTCTGGAATTCGTCGGAGGCGAAAACCAGATCCAGTTCGGACGGGTGCAGCTTCTTGTCTTCCCGGTCGAGCTGGGAATAGCGGCCGCCGCCGTCCTTGCCGTCCTCGCCGACGCTGTACACGGCCCAGGACATGCCGTCGCTGCGGTAGCGGAACGGTTCGTGCCTCGGGCTGAACGGGTCCTCGGGGACGGCGGGAATATAGCCCGGCACCAGCTCGGCCAAGGCGGCGGGCGGCTTGCCGCCGTGCTCGAGCTCCCAGCGCCGTACGGCAAGCACCAGCCGGGTGCTGTCGAGGTCGGCGCGCTCGAGGAGGGAGCGGTCAAGTGTGACCTTGATGCTGTACATGGAAGAACCCAGAAAAGCTGCAAGAAACTGTTCCGCTACCGGATTGCTGAGCATGCGTATCCTTTCCCACCGCATCTCTTGTCGGCTTGTCAGCGGTGGAGGAACGCCCAAGAGGGCGCTATTCAACGTGTCAGCACTTCGGCTGTATGTCATGTCTATGGCGGTTTGGATGACGCGTTCATCCCCCCTTTCGAGTCCATTGATGGCCAAAGAAAAAACAGAATCCAGCATCTGTAGAGAACGGCATGGAGAGCTGCCGATGGGGGCCGTCAAGCCGTGCTCGTACGCCCACAAAACGGGCGGATTGCCGTCCCTATAGAACTCATTGAACGAAGAGTGCGTCATCAACCACTCTTGCCGCACGGTTTCCTCTATCGGCTCCATTGTGCGTGCCGTTTCAGCAAGAACGGCGTCCATTGTTTTCTGGAACGCCACAGGTGGATTCCGTTCCTGCGCAATTCGGCGGAGGCTGGCAGTGGTGGATTTGTGACCATAAATGCTGCACAACCTGTGAATCAGCACGCCGCCACGGCTGAGATGGCTGGATACAACCAAAGCGGTGCGGAGATCATCCAAAGAGGACGACCAGTCTCTTATAGCCGCAGCCTTTTCTGCACGATAGCAGAGCAGAATAATGTGCCATTTGACTTTGATCTCGGGTAATTCGGTCAATATTTTTTGCGGCGTGACGACCTGACAATTCGGCAGGGTAGCCGCCTTTTGGTAAAGAGCAAGGTTTTCAGCGTTGTCCGCTATGGCTCGTTCGAATATCGGATATGGGCTTCCAGCGAGGCCACAGGCCGGCCAGCGCAGAGATTCATCTGCTGGAGAGTCGGCCGGCTTTACGTCCTTCCACTGCCGGATGTAGTAGAAGGCGTTGTCGGGCTTGACGCCGGCTTCGGCGAGGATGGGGCGGGACGGTTCGAGGCGGACGCCGGGGACGGGGTCGGGCCATTTCGCGACGGTGTGCTGGAGGACGAGCAGCGCCCCCCAGGCGAGCAGGAGCAGCCCCAGAAGGCCGCCGCAGCCCCACAGGCATCCCGTTTTTGCTTTCATGGAAGGCCCCTTGTTGCGAATGAGATTCACCACGAAGGGCACGAAGATCACGAAGAGAAACATCTTCCGGCAATGGATAACGTTAAGTCGTCTGCAAGACTTTGTCGTTTTGCCTGATCTTCGTGCTCTTCGTGTCCTTCGTGGTGAAAAGTGTCTTCAGTTGCGCATGTCGGCGAGGATGTCGGCGGCGGCCTTGGCGGGGTCGGCGGCGCCGGTGATGGGGCGGCCGATGACGAGGATGTTGGCGCCGGCGCGGACGGCGTCGCGCGGGGTCATGACGCGCTTCTGGTCGCCCTTGTCGGAGCCGGCGGGGCGGATGCCGGGGACGACGAGGAGGAAGTCGCGGCCGAACTCGCCGCGCATCAGTCCGATTTCGAGCGCGGAACAGACAATGCCGTGCATGCCGGCGGTTTTGGTAAGGCGCGCGAGACGGAGCACCTGTTCGGCGGGGGTGGCGTTGACGCCGACGGCCTGGAGCTGCGCGGCGTCCATGCTGGTGAGAACGGTGACCGCGATTGCCTTGATGCCGGTCTCCGTCGCGGCCTTGGCGGCGGCGGCGAGCATTTCGGGCCCGCCGAAGGCGTGGACGTTGGTGAGGTCGGCGCCGATGGCGGCGGCGGCGCGGACGGCCTGGCCGACGGTGTTCGGGATGTCGTGGTACTTGAGGTCCAAAAAGACTTTCTTGCCCTCGGCCTTGAGCATGCGGACGGTCTCGGGTCCGTGCTGGGTGAAGAGCTGTTTGCCGACCTTGTACCAGGTGACGGAGGGGCCGATGCGGCGGACGAGGTCGAAGGCTTCCGGCAGGGTGTCGACATCCAGGGCGACGGCGATTTCGGCGGCGTTTCTCATGGGGCTTCGGTCTCCTTGATGGGGGAAGCGGGCAGCGGTTCGTGGTTGGAAAGCGCGGACAGGACGGGCGGCGGGCGCGCCGGCATGATCCGGGCCAGGAACAGGAGAATCAGCAGGGAAAGGCCGGGGAGCAGCATGGCGGTGCGGATGGTCGGTTCGGAGAGCCGCGCCCAGGCATCCATGACGGTGCCGGCCTCTCCGTGCATCTCCTTCCACCAGAGAATGGCGCAGCGGAGGAGGTAGAGAATGGGAACCACGGCGACGATGAGGATGAAGCCGAAGTAAGAAAGGAACTGGGTAAACCAGGCGCAGGCGGCGAGGAGCGGGCGGTGGCGTCCGGCAAAGAAGGCGTGCAGCCAGCCGGCGCATTCAAAGAGGAACCAGCCGGCGGCGAGCATGGCCGCATGCGCACAGACGGTGAAGTAAATCTGGCCGGGCATGCGGAACCACCAGACGATGAACGGGGAAAGGCCGGCAAGAACCAGGGCGCTCGTCAGGCGCAGGGGCGTGCGCCGGCGGCAGGGATGCGGCACCTCGGGAAGCAGGATCAGCCCGATCCCGGCGGCCGCCGCGGGCGGCAGGACGAGGTAGGCGGTCCAGCCCTGCCAGGGGGTGACGGAAAAGTGCTGCCCGGTCCAGACCAGCAGCCCGGCCAGCAGTCCGGCAAAGCAGAAATGGAGCGCCGGTTCCGCGCGGTTCCGGGGACCCGTGGAAAGTCCGGCAGCCACGGCCGGGGGAGGCGGTGCGTACCGGAATGTAATCGGGTCTGGGAGCGGCATGATGCGGGGGAATCCAGATTGCGTGGAAAAATCCGGCACCACCCCGCCCCCACTTTTAGGGTCCGTCCCGACGGTGGTGTGGCGGGGGTGCGGAGGGTTGGCGGGGCGCGCGGAGCAGGATCACAAGCTGTCGAGGTAAGAGCTATACTGCTGGACGGAGAGAAGCATCTCGAATTCCTCGTCCTCGTCGTATTCCATGCAGTAGAGCCAGTTCCGGTAGGGGCCGAGCGCAATCAGGGCCGGATCGTCGAGGACGTCCTTGTTGATGGCGGTGACGCGGCCGGTGAGCGGCGCAGGCAGGTCGTAGATGCTGTTCTTCGTGCGGTGGAAGTGGACGCACGGATTGTCCATCTCCAGTTCGTCGCCGACCATCGGCATGTCCACGCCGAGCAGATGGCCGAGACGATTGGCCAGCTCCTCCGTGACACCGATGCGTGCGCCGCGTTTTTTCCCTTTGGTTTCGTCGCGGATCCAAACATGGTTCTGGGTGTAATGCAGATCTTTCGGGCAGTCGCTCATGTGTTGATCCCCTTTTCCCGGTGTCCGGCAAATCTTCACGTCCGGTTTTCCTTTGGCCGATTTTTTGTTATGTTACCGGTACTTCGCCTGCTTGCAAGTTTCCGGAGCGGCATTTTGTCACGGGAGGCACGATTGCCTGGCACCAATGTAACACTGTATTGCGTCCGCTGCACGGACGGCACCGAACGGGGGCCCTTTTCCCGTACGGAACTGGAGGCGCTGGCCGGCAGCGGAGGCCTGGATGCCGGTTGCACGGTTTGCGACGCCTCTCTCCGCCGATGGAAAAAAGCGGTGGAATATCCATTCCTCTCCGGGTATTGTCAAGCTTCCGCGCCGGAAAAAGAAAATGCGGCCCCGCCGAAGGAGCGGCCGCCGGCTTTCGTGGGAATGGTTTCCAGCCGCCTGGGCGATGAGGGAATCCGCTTCTCCCCCGCCCCCGTCTCGCTCCGGCTGGCCGCGGGGCTGACCGATCTTCTGGTGGTCTGCGCCTGGGGGCTGGCGGCCGCCTGGCTCTGCGGGGGCCCCGCGTCCCGCACCGCCGCCGTCCTCTGGATGGCCTGCTGGTATGCCGGCGCCCTCCTGTACCTTGCCGCCAGCCTCGCCCTCCGCGGCCAGACGGCCGGCCAGTGGTTCTGGGGGCTGATCTGCTGCACGGAGAATCTCCGCGAACTGTGGGCGGACCGCGCGTTCATCACCGCCCTGACCACGGCCGGGCTCGGCGCCGTCCTGCTGCCGACAGCGCTGTTCCGGGCGCAGGGCCGATCCCTGGCCGATGAACTGACCGGAACGCGCGTCATCCGCACCCGCATCATCCCCGACACCGCCGAACGGATCCAGCCATGACCACCCCCCATGATTTTTCCGTGCAGCACGGCCGGCGTCTTTCGCCGATTCTTTTCCGCCATGTGGCCGGCGAGTTCCTGCTGGCGCTCGGCTGCTGCCTGGGCGGCTTCATGCTGCTGTTTCTGGTGATTGACGTCTTCAACACGCTGTCGGACCTGGTCGGGGCGAAGGCGGGGCTGTCCGACGTCCTGGGCTATTTGGTACTCCGCCAGCCGCAGAACATGGTCAACATCCTGCCGATGTCCATCCTCCTGTCGTGCGGCTACATCGTCGGCAATTTTGTCCGGAACCACGAGGTCTCCGCCATCCGCGCCGCCGGCGTCTCGATGACGACGGCGTTCCTGCCGGTCTGGATGGTGGCGGTGGCGTTTTCGGCGCTCTCGTTTTTCCTGGTCGAATGGGTGGCCCCCACGGCGACGGCGAAGGCCGACACGCTCATCCACCAGCTGACCGAGCCCGGCTTCGTCGCCGGCGCCCGCAAGCAGCTCGCCGCACGCTATTCCCGCGGCGGCCGCGACTGGTTCGTGGAAAAGTTTGCGGAAAACGGCAGGCAGGAGGGGGTGCTGATCACGCAGTTCCGCCCCGACCGCCGCGTGCTGTGGGACATCCGCGCCGCCGCCGCCGTCTACCAGGACGGCCACTGGCACCTGGAGAACGGGCACCGCACCGAATACGATACGACCGGCGAACAGCCGAAGGACGCCGGCGCGGACTTCGCCGCCCTGGACTGTCCGGAACTCACCGAATCCCCCGACGACATCGCCGGCAGCCTAAAGAGCGTGGAAAACCTCTCCATCGCCGAGATGTTCCAGCTCATGCGGAACAACCCCGGCCTTCCGGCCAGCACGCGGAACGGGTTCATGACGGCGGTCTGGTACCGTTTTTCCGCGCCGCTTTCCTGCCTCGGCGCGGCGCTGCTCGGGGTTGCGCTCTCCCTCGGCTCGCACCGCGGCAGCCGCATGCGCGGCTTTGCCGGCGCGCTGCTGGTGCTGGTCCTGTATTATGTGGTCAGCCAGTTCTTCCTGCTGCTCGGACGCAAGGGGCTGGTTCCGGCTGCGTTTGCCGGGACGCTCCCGACGCTCCTGCTCGCGGTCTGGGGACTGCGTGAGCTGCGCCGGAGGAACTGAAGCGCCGCCATCCACGCGCGGCACGCCGCACGGAGACCGCCGGGTGAGCGGGCATTGGATTTCATGGGAGCCTTGGACAAATGGAAACGCAGGAAAGTGGAAAAAAAACGGACTCCACCCCTCCTCCGAGCGGGGCGCACGGCGGCATCCACATCAAGAAGCCGCGGCGCGGCCCCCCGAAGATCGTGAAGCCGCCGGTTCCCACCTCTGCGTACCTGTGGCGGCAGCTGCGGGTCGTGTCCTGGCTGGTGTTCATCATCGTGCTGCTCGCCGTGATCGCGGTCTCGCTCCACCAGGCCGTACCGGCACCGCGCGCGGTGCCAGCGTTCGTCCCGCCGCCCAAGCCGGTCCCGGGGCCGGTGCTGGGCAACCTCGGCGTGATCCTGATCGGCCTGAAGGAGGTCGCGCCGCCGATGATGCCCTCGACCGTCCGCCTCGCCCCGGGAAGCGCGGAGGCGCAAGCCCGGCAGATTGAATTTTCCAAGGCCAGCGCCCTGCCCGTCGAAGTGGAGAACTCACTGGGCATCCGCCTGCGCCTAATCCCGCCGGGCAGCTACGTCATGGGCAGCCCGGAAACCGAAACGGAGCGCTGGGAAGGGGAATCGCAACACACCGTCAACGTGTATCTCCCGTTCTACATGAGCGTCTGCGAGATCACACAGGAACAGTGGTCGAAGCTCATGCCGGAAAACCCCTCGTATTCACATGCGCCGGTCCTGCCCAAAAATACGGTTTTCATCAGCGAGGTCCGAGCAAAGGCCGCCGCCGCCGCGATTGCCGTGCGCGGGCAGCCCGTCGAGGAGGTGACGTGGGCGGACACGCTGGCGTTCGCCAAGGCGCTCGCCGAGAAGGAGAACGTCCGCGTCGGCACCTACCGCCTGCCGTTCGAGGCGGAGTGGGAGTACGCCTGCCGCGCCGGGACGAAGAGCGCCTTCTGTTTCGGCGACGACCCGCTGCGGCTGGAGCATTACGCGGATTTCGTGGAGAACAACGCCCGGCAGCCGAACGTGGTCGGCCGCCGCCTGCCCAACGCCTACGGACTGTTTGACCTGCACGGGAACGTCTGGGAGTGGTGCATGGACAAGTTCGCGCCGTACCCGCGGGATCCGGGCGCCCCGCCGCCGCCGCCGGCGCTGCTCGACTCGTTCAAGGAGTTCACCGAATACCGCGTCATCCGCGGCGGCAACTGGTGCACGAAAGCCGAGGATTCGCGCTCCGCCACCCGCTCGCGGCTTCCGCCCCTCTCCCACGGCAACATGCTTGGGTTCCGCCTGGTCCGCCTGATCCCGGAGTATAAGGGGACGCCGGCCGCCGGCATCCCCGACCTCCCGGCGGAGGCGGCGCTCCTGCCGGCACGCCCCGCTTCGGGGCGCTGAGCACCAATCCGCAAATCCCGCATTATATTGCGCTTTTCCCAAGAAAAAGCGGGGCCGTTCCGCCGTGTTTTGGAATGACATGAAACCCTCGTTCATCAAACTGACCTGCGGCGTGCAGCCGTACCCCTGGGGGGAAAGGGCGGAAAACGGCCGGACGCCGTTCATCGCCGGCCTCCTCGGCCTCCCCGCCGGAGACGGACAGCCGTTCGCCGAACTCTGGATCGGCGCGCATCCGAGCCTGCCCGCAAGGCTGCCGGACGGCACGGTGCTCACTGATTTTATTGGAGCAAACCCCGAAGCCGTGCTTGGGGGAACGGCGGGGAAATCTACTGGACGGCCGGGCCTGCCATTCCTGCTCAAGGTGCTGAGCTGCAGCCGGGCGCTTTCCATCCAGGCGCATCCTGATGTGGAACTCGCCAAGTGCCTGCATGCGCGGGATCCCAAAAATTATCCGGACCCCAACCCGAAACCGGAAATCGCCGTCGCCGTCACGCCGTTCGACGCCCTGGCGCAGTTCCGCCCCGCCGCCGACATCCGCAAGGACGCCGCACGCCTCAAATCCCTCGGCGCGTTTCTGGACGAGTTTTCCTCCCAACACGCAACACGCAACACGCAACATGAAACGGATTACTGGCTCCGCGCCGCCTACGCCGCCATTTTCCGCGCGCCGAAGGAAGCCGTCACGGCAACCGTCCGCGCGCTGGCCGCCGAGATTGGCGGACTCGCCGTGCGGACTCCGCACGACGGCTGGTTCCTCCGGCTTGCGGCGCAGTACCCGGACGACGCCGGGCTGCTCTCGCTCTATTTCCTGAATCTGGTGCATCTGGAACCGGGCGAGTGCATCTACCTCGGCGCCAACGAACCGCATGCCTACCTCCGCGGCACGATCATCGAGTGCATGGCCAACTCCGACAACGTCGTCCGCGCCGGCCTGACGCCGAAGTTTGTGGACACCGACGTGCTGCTAAACATGCTCACCTACTCCCAGGCCGGCGTGCAGCGGCTTTTCCCGCAAACATGCAACACGCAACACGAAACACGAAACGCTTCCGTGTCCGTCCGCGCCTTCGTGCCGCCGACGCCGGAGTTCCAGGTCGAAATCATTTCCGGCGCTGCCGGCGGCGTTGCGGAGTCCGCGTCCGACGGTGCCGTTTCGCTCCTGCTCGTCCTGAACGGCGCCGCAAAGCTGCGGACTCCGCAGGGCGAGGCCTTCGACGCCCCGCGCGGCAGCATCTGGCTCTGGCCCGCCTGCCTGGCGGAGGCCGCCATCGAATTAACCGCCCCCGGCACGGAGATTGTCCGCGCCCGGCCGAACCAGAAAACAGAAAAGTGAAGACCGTTTTCTGACATGATTGACAGGTCACTAAAGTCATTAAGCTCACCAAGATTAAAACCAAGCAATCTCAGTGCAACCGACAACCAACCAACAAACGGAACCTGACACCATGGCAGACTCGAACGACACGATGGACTTTGGCGCGATGCTGGCGGCTTTTGATGCGGGCAAGGGCGCGAAGGCGAAGCGCGAGACGACCCGCATCTACGCCGGCGACAAGGTCACGGGCACGATCACGGCGATCGACGCAAAGACGGTGTTCATCGACGTCAACGCGCTCTGCGAGGCCATGCTCGACCGCGCCGAGGTGCTGGACAAGGAAGGTAAGCCCACGGTCAAGGTCGGCGACACCATCGAGGCGATGTGCGTCCGCTTCAACGACGTGACCGGCGAGATCCGCCTGACCAAGCGCATGTCCGGCGAGACGGCCGATTCGTCGCTGATGGACGCCCTGAACGCGAAGGTGCCGGTCGAGGGGCGCGTCATGGCCGAGACCAAGGGCGGCTACACCGTCCAGGTCGGCACGCACGAGGGGTTCTGCCCGTTCTCGCAGATCGACATCTCCAAGGCGGACGCCGCGGTTTACATCGGCCAGAAGTTCCTGTTCCAGGTGCGCGAATACTCCGATGACGGCTACCGCCTGGTCGTCGTCCGCCGTCCGCTTCTGGAGGCGGAGCAGGAGGTGGCGCGCGAAGAGATGAAGAACTCGCTGCACGTCGGCGACCGGCTCGAGGGCACGGTGAAGAAGCTGATGCCGTTCGGCGTGTTTGTGGACATCGGCGGGATTGACGGGCTGGTGCCGCTGGGCGAGCTGGCCTGGAAGCGCGGCGTGAAGGCCGAGGACGTGGTGACGGTGGGGCAGCGGGTGACCGTGATGGTGCGCGACATCGACTGGGAGAAGAAGCGCATCTCCCTGAGCCTGCGCGTAGCCGAGACCGATCCCTGGACCACGCTCATCGACAAATACACCCAGGGCACGAAGCATGCGGGCCGCATCTCGAAGACGATGGAATTCGGCGCGTTCGTCGAGCTGGAGCCGGGGCTGGAGGGGCTGATCCCGATTGGCAAGCTCGGCCGCGGCCGACGCCTGAATCACGCCAGCGAGGCGGTGAAGGAAGGGGATCCGGTCGAGGTGCAGATTGAAAACGTGGACTACGAAAAGCGGCGCCTCTCACTGTCCGTGACCTCCATCAACGCGGAGGAGATGGCGGCGCGGGAGGAGACGGCGCGGCAGCTCGCTTCGATCGTGCCCGGCGCGGAACTGGCCGGCACGGTGGAGTCGCTGAAAGATTTCGGCGCGTTCATCCGTCTGCCCGGTGGACGGACCGGCCTGCTGCACATCAGCCGCATGGGGCTGGCCGACGGCCCGGCGCGCATGCGCCAGATGCACGGCCAGTTCGGCCCCGGCAAGGAAGTGAAGGTGCTGGTGAACGTGGTCGATGGCGAACGCATCTCCCTGGCGCTTCCCGGCGTGGCCGAAAAGGGCAACGAGGTGGACGAGGAAGAGGCCGCCTACAGCGAGTACCGCCAGGCCCAGCCGAAGGCCGACGGCCCGCTTGGCAGCATCGCCAGCGCCTTCGGTGCCCTCGACAAGCTGAAGCTGGATTGAACATTGTCGGATCCGACCGATCCGACGGATCGGACCGATCGGACCGATCGGGCATATCGCCAGAAGAAAGAGGTACATCATGTCAGGCAAATTTCGCAGTGCGCAGACCTTTGAGGGGCGGAAGATGGCGGGGGCGCGGGCGCTCTGGCGGGCCAACGGCGTGAAGGAGGGCGATTTCGGCAAGCCGATCATCGCCATCGTGAACTCCTTCACCCAGTTCGTGCCGGGTCACATGCACCTCCACAGCTACGGCCAGATGATCAAGAAGATGATTGAGGAGGCCGGCGGCGTCGGGCTGGAGTTCAACACCATCGCGATTGACGACGGCATCGCCATGGGGCACGGCGGCATGCTGTACTCGCTACCGAGCCGCGAGCTGATCGCCGACTCCGTGGAGTACATGTGCAACGCGCACGTCGCCGACGCCATGATCTGCATCTCGAGCTGCGACAAGATCACGCCGGGAATGCTCATGGCCTCCATGCGCCTGAACATCCCCTCCATCTTCGTCGCCGGCGGCCCGATGGAGGCCGGCCGCGCCACGACGTCCAAGGGCGAAGTGAAGCTGGATCTGATCGACGCGATGGTCATGGCCGCCGACAAGAACGTGTCGGACGCCGACCTGCGCGAGGTCGAAAACCGGGCCTGCCCGACCTGCGGCTCCTGCTCCGGCATGTTCACCGCCAACTCCATGAACTGCCTGGCGGAGGCGCTCGGCATGGCGCTTCCGGGCAACGGCTCGCTGCTGGCCACGCACGCGCTGCGCAAGGAACTGTTCCGCACCGCCTCCGCGCGCATCGTCGAAATGGCGAACGCCTGGTACCTGAAGGGCGACGCCTCCGTGCTCCCGCGCGCCATCGCATCCAAGGCCGCGTTCGAGAACTCGATGAACGTGGACATCGCCATGGGCGGCTCCACCAACACCGTGCTGCACATCCTCGCCGTGGCCCGCGCCGCCGGAGTCGATTTCACGATGAAGGACATCGACCGCCTCTCGCGCCAGGTGCCCTGCATCTGCAAGGTCGCGCCGAGCAGCAAGTTCCACATGGAAGACGTCAACCGCGCCGGCGGCATCCCCGTCATCATGGGCGAGCTGATGCGCCACGGAAAAATCAACGAGGCGTGCCCGACGGTGTCCGGCGACGCGATGGGGCTGCAGGTCCGCAGGAACGATATCCGCGGAAAGGCCCCCGAACTGACGGAGGAGGCGAAACAGCGCGCGCTGGCGGCTCCGGGCGGCAAGTTCTGCCTCACCGGCTTCGCGCAGAACGAGATGTATCCCGAGGCCGACCTCGACGCCGAGACCGGCGTCACCCGCGATTTCGCCCACGCCTACACGAAGGAAGGCGGCCTGAACGTGCTTTACGGCAACCTGGCGGAGGAAGGCTGCATCGTGAAGACCGCCGGCGTCGACCCGAGCATCTTCCATTTCGAGGGCCGGGCGCGGGTCTGCGACTCGCAGGAGGCGGCGATCGAGCTGATCCTCGGCGGCACGCTCCAGCCGGGCGACGTCGTCGTCATCCGCTACGAGGGGCCGCGCGGCGGGCCTGGCATGCAGGAGATGCTCTACCCGACCAGTTACCTCAAGTCGCTGCATATGGACAAACAGTGCGCGCTGATTACGGACGGTCGTTTCAGCGGCGGCACCTCCGGTCTTTCCATCGGCCATGTCTCGCCGGAAGCGGCCGAGGGCGGACTGATCGGGCTGGTCGAGGAAAACGACAAAATCGTCATCGACATCCCGAGCCGCGGCATCACGCTCGCCGTTCCCGAAGCGGAAATCGCCCGGCGCCGCACCGCGAAGGACGCCGCCGGCTGGAAGCCGAAACGCGAGCGCGTGGTGTCCGAGTCGCTGCAGGCGTACGGCCTGATGGCGACCTCGGCCGCCAAGGGCGCGGCGCGCGACATTTCGCGACTCCTCCGCTGACCCGCCTGTTTAATGGACGTTCAAGCCGGCTGCGCCGGCTGAGCGTTGACGTGGGAGCGCGGGCTTCCAGCCCGGCGCAACTGGCGGGGTGCAAAGCTGCAAAGCCGCGCCGACTTTGGCCGTCAGGCTGAAGTCGCCGCGGGAAATCAGCTGCCAGGCGGGAAGCCCGCAGCCCCAGCCTTGCACGCCGGGCGTGACGCCCTCCCTCCGGCCTCCTGTTCCAGGAGCTTCAGCATCGCGCCGGCATCAACGGCTTTTGCGAGCCCCGTAAACAGTTCGGCGTCAACGCCGAACAGGTTCCGCGCCAGTTCCAGCACAAACCCGCGCCGCCACTCCCCGGTCTCCGCGCTGACCGCAACCAGCTCCCGAAGAAACTCTGCGTGGTGTGACAGAGTAACGGCGTGGCGGTGTGGCGGTGTGGCAGTGGCGGAACCATGCGGTTTTTTGTTTTGACCGCCACGCAGTTTCACCGTCACACAGCCACACCGCTCCACCTCTCCGCCGCACATCGCTTCGATCTCCCGCAGCAGCCAGGGATTCCGCAGCAGCCCGCGCGCCGGCGTCACGCCGTCCACCCCCGTCTGCCGCCACAGATTCAACGCCGCCGCCGCGGAGACGACGTCGCCCGCGCCGAGAAGCGGTATGCCGTCGCCGAGCAGCTCCTTCGCCCGCGCCAGCCGGTCCCAGCCGTCCCGCACCTCGCGGTACTCCTCCTGCACCGTGCGGAAATGCATCATCACAAAATCCGGGCGCGCCTCCCGCACCGCCGCCACGATTCCCGGCAGCTCCGCCGCGGAGTCCGCAAAGCCGGAACGCAGCTTGACGCTCACCCCCAGCTCCGGCACCGCCTTGCGGAGCGCGCACAGCGCCTCCCGGATCCACGCCGGATCCCGCAACCGTGCCCCACCCGCTCCGTTCGACAGCACCACCTTGCTCGGACATGCGCAGTTCAGGTCAACCCCGGCCGCGCCGAGCTCCGCCACGCGCTTCGCCGTCTCCGCCAGCAGCGGAATGTCCAGCCCCATGAGCTGGACGACCACCGGCGGCCGGGGGAAGTCCGCAGGGTGCCGCCCGTGGCCTTCTGCCCAGGGACCGTGGCCTGTGGCACGGGAACCGTGGTCTGCGGCCCCGTGCCCGTGGCCTGTGGTCCGGGGGCCGTGGTCTGTGGTCCGAGGACCGGGGTCTGCGGCCGGGGGTCTATTTTTCCGTTCTTCCGTTTTTCCGTTATGCGTTCTGTGTTCTGCGTTTTCGCTTCCCAACCCGAACGGCTCCAGCCGTTCGCGCAGCCGCGCCAGCCGCGGCACCGCCGTCGAGATACGGACGAACGGCGTCACCCAGGCGCGCACCAGCCCCCGGGCCGACATCACCCGGCAGAAGGAACCGTCCGTGATCCCCTCCATCGGCCCCGGCAGTATCCGGCACGGCAGGGCGTTCCCCCCGCCCCCCAGCGGCAACGGCTCCAACCAGGATGTCGGTCTTTTCGTGTCCATGTCCAACGCTCGCCTCCACTCCCCGCCGACTATGGACGCCTAACCCGGAAAATCAACGCCGCCGGCAAGTCCGAGTGGAAGCCAATACGGCCGCCGCTTGGATATGCATCAGTTGCGGCGCGTCTTCCAGCACGGTACAGTATAAAAATACCGTCCGCGGACGGTTCCGGGCCAGCAAGCCGACCTTTGCGATTGGATGTCCAAAATCATGTCGACGGCAACCGATGACAATCAAAACGCTAAAATGGAGCCGTAAAGATGATGGATGCTGAATTGCAGAAAACAACGGGCACGGACGGCGACATTCTATCGGAAAAGACCTGCCCGGGCTGCGCCATACGCCTTCGCAAGGTGCAGGTTGAAAAGATGATCGGCAACGCGCAATACAACCTATGGTGCCGGTCAGGCTACTGCTCCTTTCTGTGCCACGACAACGCCACAAAGGCAAAGGGCCAGGCGGAAGGTGCCAGCCGAAACGCAGGCAATGCTGATAATAGCGTCGGAACCGGCGAGGCCGGTTCAAGCAAAGCGGTCGCCGAGACTTTTGGACAAGAAGAGAATCTGGCAAATGAGCAACGGATGCCGAACAGCGGGCAGGAGCAGGAGAAAGACGGACTGTGGGCGGAAAGGAACTACCCCTGGTTTGTTGGCGGAGTTTTGGTCGGCGGCGAAGGAATCGCACTTGTCGCGGCGGCCATATTGATGCGGGCAACATCTCCCGCAGTTGCTTGGGGTTCCTGCGTCGGCCAGGTTGTCTCCCCCCTGCTCTTTCTGTTGTTCATGAACAAGCGAGGCAACATCCGCTGGAGAACCGCAATACCGGCAATGGGCGTTATCTTCATTGGCGCACTCATCTACAGCGACATCACAGGCCGTCCGGTTGTCCTGCTCACCGGTGTGAAGTTTTTCTTCCTCTACCTCATCTTCGGATTAATCGGCATTGGTATAGGAAAGTTGATCCGAAAGAAAAGTTGAGCGGTACACATGCGGATGCCCAGCCAGCGGACGGCTCTGTTTTGTTGAGCATGCTCCGCCCCGTTTGCGTTGCAACCGAGGAGTGAATCGGGGTCACCGCAGCGTGCGGGCGTAGTTGAAGGTGGGCGCGGCGGGATTCTTGCCGAGATTGCGCCATTCCTTCAGCGGATCGGGGGCGGCGACCAGGTCGGCGACGAGATGCCGGACGCGGATCTTCCCATTGCGGAGTCCGCAGAGATCGAACGGCTCGGCCGGGCGCAGGAGGAACGTGGATGCGCCGCCGCGCCACATGCGCATCGCGCCGCCGCGGGCGTCGGTGAACGCCGCGCCGTCCGCCAGCGAATCCGGGAACCAGACGCGGGTGTGCATCAGCACCGGACGCCCGTAGACGACCAGCGACAGCGGCGCGCCACAGGCCGCGCAGGCGTCCTCCAGTTGACCGCGGTCCGCCTCGACCGAGAGCATGGCCGTTTCGCAGCCGAGGCGGTGCAGCTCGGACGCCGCCATTCCATTCAGCGCCATCAGCCCCGGACCGGCCTCCATGCGGCAGTTCCATTTCCGCGCCAGCCACCAGCCGTCCCAACTGTTCGCCTCGACGCGGACGCCGTGCGCCGCGCAAAGCCGCAGTAGCGCCTCCAGCTGCGGAATCTCCGCCTCATAGAAAACCTGCGGGAGGGCGACGATGAGCCGGTGTGGCAGTATGGCGGTGTGGCGGTGTGGCGGTGCTTGCTTATCGATCCCATCCGCCGCATACGCCGGCGGATTTACAGCAGAATCAGCCGCCTTCAGCAGCGGCGCATCCGCCTGTTCCACAATCAGTTCCACATCCGGCACCGCGCGTGCGAACTCCGCAACCTGAGCGGCGGCGAGGCGGACACGGTTCGGGCGGTCGCCAAGCGTGCGCCGGTTTTCCGGATGCGGGGTGCCGGGCGCCAGACGCGCCTTCACCGCCGCGGGCAGTTCGATGCGCACCTGGCCGTCCGGCTCCTTCTGCGCCAGCCGGATGAAGGCCGCCAGCTCGTCCGCAAGCTTGTTCGCCGTGCTGCGCGGAAGCCGGATTGAAGGTTCGCGCTCGCCATTCGCGCTCGATTGTTCCGGTTGTCCGGCTCCAGCCTTCTTTTGAGCCTGCCGCATGTCGTTTGCATCACATCGCAAGGCCGGGGAATGGCACCCCCGGACTGCTGAAATTCCGGCGAACGGCACGCCCTTCGGCACGGCGGCGGCAAGCCGTTCCCCGATCTCCGCGAGGTCCGCCGAACGGTCCGGCTTCTTCACCGGCTGCGGCGGAGTCCGCACCTCTTTGGAATGTCCGCCGAAGGTGAAGCGCCAGACCAGGCCGCCTTTCGCATCGGCGGCAACGGTCACGGTAATCCCCATCAAGAGTGTGGCGGTGTGGCCGTGTGACGGTGTGGCGGCAACGGGCGATTCATCATCGGTCCCGACCGGCCGGACGTTGGCGAAAGCCGGTTCTTCACCGTCACACCGGTTCTCCGCCGCCACACGCCCGGAGGTGCCTGTGAGCTTGCGCCGCATGCCGTCGAGGAAGCCGGCGGTCATCTTGCGGCCGGTGTAGGCGCCGAGCGCCGCTGCGCCATTTGTTTCTTCCGTTTTTCCGTTTTTCCGTTCTGCCGTCTCCTTCTCCAACGCCCTGCGGTAGAGCGCCACCGCCTGCGCGACCCACTCGGGTTTTTTCAGCCGGCCTTCGATCTTGAAGGAGCGCACCCCGGCCGCCGCCAGCGCGTCCAGCTTGTCCGCCAGGCTCAGGTCGTGCATGGAAAGCGGACGTCCGGCCGGTTTGCCGTTGATCGTCCAGGAAACGCGGCACGGGCTGGTGCAGGCGCCGCGGTTGCCGCTGCGTCCGCCGACCCAGCTCGACATCAGACAGCGCCCTGAAGCGCAGAAGCAGAGCGCGCCCTGCACGAAAACCTCCGTCTCCACGCCCTCCACCGCCGACGCCGCCCGGATTTCCTCCAGGCTCATCTCCCGCGCCAGCACCACGCGCCGGATCCCCAGCTCCTTCGCGGCGTGCACGCCGGCGCTCGACGAGACACCCGCCTGCGTGCTGAAATGGAACTCCAGTTCCGGGAACAGCGGGACGAGCGCCAGCAGCGCCGGATCGCGCACCAGCACCGCGTCGACGCCCGACTGCCGCGCCAGTTCAAGCTGGCGCGCGGCTAGGCCGAGCTCGCGCTGAGCCAGATCGATGTTCAGCGTCAGGTAGCCGCGGGCGCCCGCCGCATGCAGCGTGCGCAGCGTTTCCGGAAGCGTCTCCGGCAGGAAATTCTCCGCGCCGCGCCGCGCGTTGAGCTGCTTCAGCCCGAAATAGACCGCATCCGCCCCCGCGGCGACGGCGGCGGCCAGCGCCGCGGGCCCCCCGGCCGGGGCGAGGATTTCGGGTTTGCCCATGGATCTCTGCATGCGGGAATTATAATGCCAAAAATCGGAACCGCCCGGCACCCGCAAATCCCCATCGCAATCCCCCGACGATTATCGGTGGTTGTCGATGGTTATCGCCCCGTCGCCCCAGCTTCACTCCTCCCGGGCGCCTTTCAGCATCTCCCGGGCGTGGGCCAGGGCGGCCTGGGAATCGCCGGCGGCGCCGAGCATGCGGGTGATCTCCTCCTCGCGGCCGGCCCGGTCGAGCAGCTCCATCTGCGTCCAGGTGCGGCCGTCGGCGTAGCCCTTGCTGACGCGGTAGTGGCGGGCACCCGCCGCCGCGATCTGCGGCAGGTGCGTGATGCACATCACCTGGTGCGAGGCGGCGATGGCGCGCATCTCGTCGGCGACCATGACGGCGATGCGCCCGCCGATGTTCGCGTCCACCTCATCAAACACCAGCATCGGCACTTGGTCGGCGTGGCTGAGGATGGTCTTCACGGCGAGCATGACACGCGCCATCTCGCCGCTGCTGGCGATCTGGCGGAGCGGGAGCAGTTTTTCGCCGGGGTTCGGCGCGAAGCAGAACTCCGCGGCGTCCATGCCGTGGGCGCCGGGCGCCGCGTCCGCCAGCCGCACCTCGAAGACGCCTTGGGCGAATCCGAGCTTCTGCAGCTTGCCGGTAATCGCCTTGGCGAGCTTGCCGGAGGCGGTTTCGCGCGAACTCCGCAACTCCCGGCACGCGGCCAGATGCGCCGTCTCCAGCGCCGCACACTCCGCCTCCAGCACGGCAACGCGCTCCTGACGCTTCTCGACACCGTCGAGTTTCTCCCGCAGCGACTCCGCCGTCTTGAGCACGTCCTCCAGCGTCGGGCCGTATTTGCGCTTCAGCTTCTGGAGGACACCGAGGCGCTCCTCGACGCGCGCCAACTCGGTCTCGTCGAGGTCGAGCGAGTCCGCGTAGCGCTCCACGTCGGAACTGATCTCTTCGACCTGTTCGACGAGCTGTTCCAGCCGCTCGCGGAACGGACCACCGTTCTCCGGGTCGATCTCCGCCACCTCGCGGAGCTGCTGGAGCGCGAGGCGGAGCGTCTCCACCGCCGCGGCGTCGCCCGCCTCCGTCAGCCCCTGGCGCGCCTGCTGGCAGGCCTGGAGCAGCGTGCGGCGGTGCGCGACAATCGTGTGGCGTGCGCCGATTTCCGCATCCTCACCCGGCTCCGGCTTCGCCTTGTCGATTTCGACGAGCTGGAAGCGGCAGAACTCCTCCTCCTGCGGCGACAGGTGCTCCCCGAGTAGCCGTTCCAGCGCCGCCCGCTTCTCCGTCAGCGTCGAAAACGCCGCCGCGCAGGCATCGAGTTTCTTCCCGTTCACAGCAAAGGCGTCCAGGAGTCCGAGCTGGCATCGTGGCTGGAGGAGCGACTGGTGGTCATTCGGGCCGTGGATGTCGATTAGCAGGTCGCCGAGTTCCTTGAGGAGCTGCAGCGTGACCGGAGATGAGTTGATATAATTTCTGGTGCCGGCGGCGGCGATGACCCGGCGCAGGAGCAGGCCGCCCTCGCCGTCCGCCGCCACGCCGTGCTCATCGAAGAACGCGGCGAGCGCCGTTTTCAGCCCCGCCGGCGCCGCGTCCATCCGGAAGCCCGCGGAGATTTCGCACTGGCTCTCGCCCTGGCGGATGACAGAGGGGCTGGCGCGTTCGCCAAGCAGCAGCTGCAGCGCGCCGAGAATCAGCGATTTCCCGGCGCCCGTCTCGCCGGTGACCGTGTTCAATCCCGGGCCGAACTCAATCTCCAGTTCGGACACCACCGCCAAATTCCGGATGTACAGATTTTCAAGCATGACGCCACCGTTTTTACAGGCGAGAGTACCAAATGATTATTAGCCGGAATATATCGCGGCACGAAATAATTTCCATGCCGGTTACGGCGGCGGGTGGCGGGTGTCCGATACGAGATGGAAGAGGGGCTCCGGAACACAACATTTTCTTCCGTGTCTGCCTTCTTGCCGGATGATGGCATGATTGGCCTGCAAGAAAATACCCGGAACCGCAGGAAAATTGACTGGCAGGGATTATCATAACGGTGAACGCGGGGGCTTAAAATGACAGAAAAAGTCAAAACAATAACAACATCGTTCATCATCCCGCCAGGGTGCGTCGAGCGGTTCCTCCCTGTCCACAGGCCGTATTCCCGACCGCTGGTGCAACGCGGCTTCAGCCACGCTGGCATCAGCGACCTAAAGGCCCCGTATGAAATGGGGCGGCCCAATTTTCACGAACATGTCGTCATCTTCATTCTTGGCGGGCGCGGGATCCTGCAGACTCCGGGAAGCGAATGCAACATGCTTCCGGGCGAGGCATGGCTGCTTCCGGCACGGAATCCGTACCGCTACCAGGCGGCGCCCGAGGGCTGGAAAATCGGATGGGTCCACATCAAGGAGGACAATCCGGCCAGCTATGCGATGCCAGCGCAGGTGACCCGCCGCACCGACATCGATTTCACCGTGTGTATCGCCATGGCCGAAGAGTATATCCGGGAAACGCTCCGGCAGGATTTAGATGCGACGGCGGCCGGAGCGCTGGCCGAACTCGTCGCCATCCACTTCGACCGTCTTCTCCGGCCGGCCATGGATGCGCGCCGGACGGCGGAGCGGAAACGGCTCGACATGCTGTGGCAGGAAGTTGACAACCAGCTGGCCCGTCCATGGACAGTACCCGAGCTCGCGCAGCAGTTCAGCCTGTCACCCGCGCAATTCCGGCGGATTGTGCAGGAACACGATCAACTGACGCCGCTTCAGAAACTCACCGCCCTTCGCTTGGCCCGTGCCCGCGAACTGCTCTCGGGAACGGATTATCCGCTGGCCCGCATCGCCGCCCTCGTCGGCTACGATTCGCCATATTCGTTCTCGCGAACCTTCCACCGCGCAATAGGCGCCAGCCCCGGCGCCTTCCGCCGCCGGGACTGATTTTACCGCCGGGCAATCCCACGATGAACAGGACTGCCTTTTACCGGTAAGATTTGTCCCACCAATTGAAGAACTCTACCATCCCCGCATCATTGACGCGCATGCGGCCAGGCTTATGGTAAAACGATCCCAGCGATCGTGAATCCGCACCACCCCGGAGACCACCCATGCGCCGAGCCCTGCCCCTGCTGTTCCTTCCCGCCCTGTGCCTGGCCTGCGCCACGGCGTGTGCGGCGGCGCTTGAAGCACCGGCAACGCTGGCGGATTTCCAGAAGCTGGAAGGCGTCGACAACCATGGGGCCGCCAGTGTGCGGGCGATTGACGCACGCACCATTGTCGCCGGCGCGGTGGCCGCGCCACTGGCGCTCGGCAATGCCGACGCCAGCCTGTCGGCACAAGTCCGTTGTTTGATGCCGGAAAAGGGCGCGGCTCCGGAGTGGGCATCGGCGGCGATCGCCCTCTACGGCAAGGATCGGGGCAAACGGCTTTACTCGATGATCATCTTTCGCGCGCCGGACTTGCCGGTCGGCGAATGCGAGATCGGATTCTTCAACCGGACAACCGTCCGGAAAGAGCTGCCGCCCGGCAAGTGGCACACCATGAAGGTCGAAGCCGCCGAGGGGTTGGTGCGGATGAAGGTCTGGCCGGACGGCGGGGCTGAACCCGCCTGGCTGGTCGAGGAGGAGCTGGCGGACTGCCTGCCCGACATTGCCGCCATCGGTGTCCGCACCTACGGGATGCCGGTGATGTTCGAAGAATTCAAGGCCGCCGGAACGCCGACCGTCGGGGCGGTGCGGGAACCTGGAGTGAAGATTGGCGACAAGCCATGGCAGGCCGAACTCGACCGCTCCGGACGAATCCGCGCCTTCTCCGGCGACTTCGGCGACGGCAGGCTGCAGCCGGTGCAGTTCCGCTCCGACAGCCATGCCGGACCCGCCTGGTACGGTCGTTGGGACGGTGGCGAGAAACAGCTGCGCCTGCGCCAGGTTGAAGCCGGCAAGCCCGCCTACGAGGTCGTACGCGACGGCATCCGCTTCCGCATCGAGTACCGGCAGGAAAAGGACGGGCGGACGGCCATCGTCGCCTCCGCAACCAACAGCACCGGCAAGCCGTGGAAGCCGGAGACCGCCGGAATCAAGCTCGGCCTCGACACCTGGATGGAGAAATGGCCCGACTGGAACAGCCGCTTCTTCCCCACCCTGCTGCGCTGCGAGAAAACCCATTTCTGGGGCTACGCGATGGCGCCCGACGGCCGGATTCTGGTGATTGCCTCGCCCGACGCCGTCGCCTCCTGGAGCGTCGACTACAACGGCGGCGGCCACCGCATCTTCACACTCAACCTCGACTTGCTCAACGCCGGACCGCTGCCGGAGCGCCACCCACAGGGGCTCGACACGCTGGCCCCGGGCGAGACGAAGAGCTGGCGGGTGTGCCTGGCGCCGTGCGGCAGCCTCGACCAGGTCGCCATCAAGGCGTCGGAGCTGGCGTTGGCGCCGATGTTCGAGCTCAACCGCTACACACTCGAGGCTGGCGAAAGAGTCACCGGCACGGTCTTTGCCCTTTCCGGCCTGAAATCCCTGATCCTTGCCGGTCCGGATGGCAAAGAGGCCACAATGGATCGCTGCAATACGGAAACAGGCGTCTATATGACATGCAGCGATGTCCTCACGGCCCCCGGCGTCTACACGCTTGTAGTGACGGACAGGAAAGGGAAGATTTCGGAGGCGAAGATCACCGTGCGGCGGCCGTGGTCGTGGTACCTCGACCGTGCGCGGGCGGAGGCGGTGGCCAAGCCGCAGAAGGCCTCGTCGCACACCGAGTCATGGTACGGGTTCTTCCCCGCCTTCCAGGCGCGGCGCCTGATGCCGGATCCCGCGGTGGACGCGCAGGCGGAGGCGAAGTTCCAGGAACTCATGCCGCTGATGTACGACCTGAAGAAGATGCTGCCGACCTCCTGGCAGGACCGCATCCAGAACCACGCCTGCATGGCCGGACTTCTGGCCTGCCGCTACGCCGCGACCCGCGACATCCGCGACCTGGAGTTCGCCTCCGCGCTGGCCGATTTCATGATGACCAAGCAAGGGGCCGACGGCGCCTACCGCAACCGCCACACCCACTACACCTCGGTCGTCTATATCGCCAAGTCGATCATGGAGGTGATGGCGCAGGAAAAAACGCTGGCCGCCGCCGACCCGAAGTGGAAAGAGCGCTACGACCGCCATTACACATCGGTGACACGGGCGATGGACGATCTGGCCAAGAATCTCGACAACATCGACACCGAAGGCGAGCTGACCTACGAAGACGGCATGATTGCATGCAGCTACACCCAGCTCTCGATGTTCGCCCTGCTCCAGACCGATCCGGCCCGGCGGCGGAAATACTTGGAGGCCGCCGAGAAAATAGCCTCCGGGCACCGCTGCCTCTCGCAGATCCTGATCCCCGACAGCCGCATGAACGGCGGCTCGCTCCGCTTCTGGGAGGCGCAGTACGATGTCCTGGCGAAGGCCAACATGTTCAACTCGCCCCACGGCTGGTCGGGCTGGCGGATTTACGGCCTCTGGTATCTCTACCAGCTCACGGGCCGGGAGGATTACCTGCGGCAGGCGATGAACGCTCTGGGGTCCTGCGTCCAGCTCATCGACGGCCAAAGCGGCGAACTGCGCTGGGCGTTCGTCCCCAACCCCTACATCCGCGCCGGCGTCTTCGAGCCCGACCCGCAGAAGCCCGGCAAGGGGCGTCATGCCAACCGGATCATCGGCGAACAGTATATGCCGATGCTCTCCGGCTGGTACAAGGCCCCGCCCAACACCTGGGTCACCGGCTACTGGGGCAACAACGACGGCGGCTGCTGCGACAACGACGTCCACGAAATCTTCAAATGCCTTGGCGAGGTCGCTGTCGGCAACGCCTATGTCATCCGGCGCGCCGACGGTTCGCTCGCCGCTTGGAACTGCACGGCGGAGATGAAGGACGGCGTACTGGTGGTGACCCCGTCCGAAGCCGTGGTCAGCCGCGTCCACTTTAACTTGGCCGCCGCCGCCAAAGTCCGGGTTGGGTTCAAGTCCGGCGCAGCAGCCGGCGAACTTCCGGCCGGCCTCGCCTGGTTCGGTCCCGGCGGTGTTCCCGAAGAGTTGCGCTGAACCGGAGACGTATCCGACCGCCATGCCGATGTTGCGCGTTACCTTAATGTTCTGGAAAAAACAGGCCATGCAGGGAAAAACGCAGTTACATCCCCGCAAGTCGCCGCGGTGGCCGACATCCCGTCTCAGTCAAGGTCACCAACACGGGAAAACGGGGCGGGGACGAGGCGGTCCTGCTTTATGTCCGTGATCGAGTCGCTTCGGTCGCGCCCTATGTCAAAATGCTCAAGGGAATCGAGAAGATCCACCTTGAACCCGGCGAGTCCAAAACGGTGACCTTCACCCTCCGGCGCCCCGACCTCGGGTTCTGGGGCATCGACCGGAAATGGGTGACCGAACCCGGCATGTTCGGGGTGATGGCGGGTGACAGGACGGCGGAGTTTGAATTGAAGTGAGCGCCGGCGGGCACCCTGCCCGGTATCTGGATGCGCTTGATTGGCCCTTGAAAGAAAACGGGAGCGCGGGCAATGTGCCGGCGCTCCCGTTTATCCAAATGACGGGCGTCACTTCCCGTTCAGCAACCCGTTGAGGGCCGAAACGATGGCGCGGACTGCGGCCTGGTCGATGTTCACGCCGAAGCCGATGCCGTAGCGCGACTGGCCGGCGGAGTTCGAGAGCTTCACGAAGGTGACGGCCTCGGCGTCCTCGTCGGAGCCGATGGAGTCCTCCTCGTATTCGTCCAGCTTGAAGGTGAACGGCAGCGGGAGCTGCTGCATGGCGCGCACAAAGGCGGCGATCGGCCCTTGGGCGGCGGCGGATAGCGTGTACGCCTGGCCATTGAAATCCGCGTGAACCTCGCCCTCGATCCGGGTCGGGTCGGCGGCGGTCGGCCGCGGCCAGTAGTTGAGCAGGCGCAGCGGGCTGTCCTGCAGCACATACTTCGCGCGGAGAAGCCCGATGAGTTCGGAAGCCTCGACCTCGCGCCCGGCCTTGTCGGCAAACGCCTGGACGGAGGCGCTGAAATCCTGGAGCAACGGCCGCGGCAGATGGATGCCGCTTTCCTGCTGGAGGACGTAGGCGATGCCTCCCTTGCCGGACTGGCTGTTGATGCGGATGAACTTCTCGAAGCTGCGGCCGAGGTCGCGCGGGTCGATGTGCAGATACGGCACCTTCCAGGCGCCGAAATGTTTCGTGAGCGCGTCGGCGTTCATCAGCCCCTTGTGGATGGCGTCCTGATGCGACCCGGAGAAGGCGGTGAAGACCAGCTCGCCGGCGTACGGATGGCGCGGATGCACGCCGATGCCGCTCAGCTCGACCAGCTCGTCGCGGAGCGTCTCGATGTTGCCGAAAGTCAGCCCGGTGTTGACGCCGAGATACTGGAGGTTGAGCACGAGCGTGATGAGGTCCACGTTGCCGCAGCGCTCGCCGTGGCCGAAGAGCGTGCCCTCGACGCGGTGCGCGCCGGCCAGCAGCGCCATCTCGGTGGCGGCGACCGCCGAACCCATGTCGTTGTGCGCATGGAGCGAGATGATGCTCTGCTCGCCGCGCTTCTGGCGATACATGAACTCCTCGATCATGTCTGCGTACTGGTTCGGCAGGCGGCGCTCGACAGTGGCGGGGAGGTTCAGGATCACCTTCTCGCCCGGCTTCGGCTGCCAGGTTTCGATGACGGAGTCGCAGATGTCCACCGCAAAGTCGAGGTCGGTGTCGGTGAACTCCTCGGGGGAGAACTCCAGCAGGATCTCGCTCCCGGCGAGCTTCGTACGGCTGCCGTCGCGGATCAGACGCACGGCATCCAGCGCCATCGCCTTGGTCTCCTCCGCCGTCTTGCCAAACACGAACTTCATGTGCAGTTCGCTGGTGGCGGTGTAGACGTGAACGACGGCGCGGCGGACCCCCTTCAGCGCGTCAAGCGTCTTGCTGATGAGGTGTTCGCGGGCCTGGGTCAGCACGGAAATCGTCACGTCCTCCGGAATCAGGTTCTGCTCGATGAGGTCGCGGCAGAACTGGAAGTCGTCGGCGGAGGCGGACGGGAAGCCGACCTCGATCTCCTTGAAGCCGATCTGGATCAGGAGCTGGAAATAGCGCTTCTTCTGGACCGGGGTCATGGGGTTCGGCAGCGCCTGGTTGCCGTCGCGCAGGTCGACGGCGCACCAGACCGGGCTCTGGCGCAGCATGCGGCTGGGCCATTTGCGGCGGGAAACCTTGACGGGCTTCGGACAGGCGTAGCGCGGTTTCATATCCGTTTTCTCCCTATTGGTCTTGCTTGCATTCAGGATTCACGGCCGGGTTGCCGGACATCGGCCACCACAACAAAAAAACCTGCAACCGTCGGAGGATGCAGGCTTCACAGGAAAAACGCTGGGTGGCGTTCCATGAGCCTCATCCCCAAGGGGACGGCCGCAGGCCTCTAAGTCGAAGGTTTTCCGCATGTCGTTTCATGATGGATCGACGCCCCGGTGATCTTCCAGACTGTCCCCACTATACCATGGGTTTTCCTTCGCGCAAGCTGACATGGCGCGGGACACGTGTGCCATCGCGCGCGAGAGAAAACGCGACGCAAATTGAAAGCCCTGTGAGTTCGGCTATGTTTTCCTTCACTTTTCACCGGCCGTCTTGCGGACTCCGCAAGCAAAGGCTGCATCCTCACAAGGGCCCCCATGACCATCGGCTTCACACTCAGCAGTCTGCTTGCGGCGGGCGTCCTGCTCGTTCTGGCCGCCGTGTTCGGCATCGGCGCCGCGCGACGGCCGGACCTTTGGAAGACATTGCCGCGCGAACGAGTGGCCGGCACCTTTCTGGCACTGGGGTCGCTCGCCTTCTCGGCGTGGCAGGCCCAGGTTTTGCTGGAGGGCGGCCTCGCCCGCTACATGCCCTTCGTCTGGCTGCTGGTGCCGGTGCTGACGGTGCTGGCCTGCCTGTACCTCGACTTCCTGCTGACCCGCGCACTCGGCGGAGTGCTGATGCTGCTGGCGCCGCAACTGCTCCAGGGCGCGTTCGACAATCATCTCCCGGCGCGGCCCGCCTTCTCCGCCGTCTGCTACCTCTGCGCCGTCGCCGGCGTGCTGCTGATGGCGGCGCCATGGCGCTTCCGCGACCTGCTGGAACGCGCCGCGCTACGTCCGGGCGTGCGCCGGATTGCCGCCGGTACCGCCACGCTCACCGCGCTCGTCTTCCTGCTGGCCGCCACCTTCAATCTCATGCGGGGATCCGCCACGCCATGACCGCCGGGATCGTCGCCGCCGTTTTGCCGCCACCCGAACCCGACTGGGCGGAGCTGGAACAGTTCCTCGACCGCTGCGGCGCGGGCGGCGCCTTCCGCAGCCGCCGGGAGGTGATGGAACGGTTCCACGCCGACCTGGAGGAGTTCAACCGCCACACGAACCTCACGCGCATCACCGGCCGCGCCGAGTTCTGGCTCAAGCATGTCGCCGACAGCTTGGCGGCTGGACTGGTCCTGCCGGAACTGCTTTCCTCCCCGCTGCACGCGGCGGACGTCGGCTGCGGCGCGGGCTTCCCCTATTTCCCGCTGGGCTGGGCGAACCCGGCCCTGCGCCTGGACGGCATCGAGGTAAACTCGAAAAAGGTGGAATTTCTGGAAGCGGAGACTGCCGCGCTGGGATTCACGCACTGCCGCGTCATCGGACGCCAGGCGCGCGAGGTCGGCCGGCTTCCGGAACACGCGGGCCGCTACGGCGCCGTCGTCGCGCGGGCTGTTTCGAGCCCGGAAAACCTGGTGAAGGAATCGCGGCAGCTCCTGGCGCCGGGCGCGCCGCTGCTGGTGTACTCGACCCCCGTCGCCGTGAAGGACAGTTGGGAACTGGCAAGACGCGAGGCGACAAAATACGGGCTTTCCATGACCATCTCGGATGTCATCGGGCTGCCGTGCGGCGCGGGGCAGCGGCAGTTTTTTATCTTCCGCCGGCCGGCGGGAAATTCCGGGCAAGCGGGTCTATAGTGTAGCGGGATTTTTTCGAACGCGACACCTTCCGCGGCGCGGAGGCGCGCAATCAACCCGCCTGAACCTCAGACTTCGGCTCCGCAACACGACATGAACCTGCTGGCTGGCATACTGATCGTCCTGCTCCTGCTGTTGACCTTCCTCCTCCGGGTCTACCACACCCGCATGGAGGAGGTGAAGGCACGGCTGCGCAATTCCGTGCGCCAGCGCAAGGAGGTCATGGACTTCCTCAGCATCTTCACCACCAGCCTCTCCACCGCCGGCGACAGCGAGCGCGCCATGGAGCTGGTGGCGCATTACCTGGGTGACGTGCTGGACGCCGAGTCGCTCTGCATCTTCCAGCTCGTCGAGGACAAGGACGTGCGAAGCCTCCATGCCAGCGCCGTGGCCGGCATGTTCCCCCCGCTCCGCCGCTCGGCCAACATGCTCCAGGCGAAGACGCCCTCCGGGCAGGGCGAACCGTTGCGGCGGGAGAAGATCCCGGTCGGCGAAGGCGTCATCGGCCGCGTCGCCGAACTTCAGCGCAGCCTGCTGGTCGACGACGCCGAGCTGCTTCCCGATGATCAGAAGCTGCCGCGCGACGTGCGCACGCTGATCGCCGTGCCGATGTTCGTGGAGAACCGGCTCACCGGCGTCGTGGCGGCGGTCAACTGCAAGCAGCCGGGGCGCAACTTCACCGCGAACGACCTGCGCACGCTCGAGAACCTCTCCTATCAGGCGGCCATGGCGAGCCACCTCGTCAACATCTACGGCGAACGCACCCGCCAGCAGCGCATCGTCCAGGAACTCGACCTGGCGCGGCAGATCCAAGCATCGCTCCTGCCGGACGACATCCCGTCCCTCGGCGACTACCGCATCCACGCCTTCAGCCGCTCCGCCAACGAGGTCGGCGGCGACTTCTACGACTTCATCGAGATGGACGAGTACCGCACGATGATCCTGGTGGCCGACGCCAGCGGCAAGGGCGTCCCCGCCAGCATGCTCATGGCCATGTGCCAGAGCTTCGCCAAGGCCGAGGCGGAGCGCTTCACCATGATGGAGCAGTTCCTGGCCAGCCTGAACCGGCACCTGTACCGCGATTCCGACCGCAGCCACTTCGTCACCCTCGCCATCCTCCTCATCGACCGACAGAACCACGTCTGCGAATACGCACGCGCCGGGCACACCGAACTCCTCACCCGCATGCCCGACGGTTCCACCCGCATCATCAAGCCGAAAGGCCCCGCCCTCGGCCTCCTCCCCGAAGAGTTCGAGCCGCGCTTCGACACCCTCTCCTTCGCCTTCGAGCCCGGCACCTCCATCCTGCTCTTCTCCGACGGCATCACGGAGGCGCTCAACGAGGCCGGAGAGGAATACGGCCTGGATCGCCTCTACAAGATTTGGAACGGGAACGACCTGCCGCCGGAGCAGATGGGCGCGCTCATCCTCGACGAGATCAAAGAATTCACCGGCGAGGAGCCGCAGGCCGACGACCAGACGCTCCTGCTGGTCGCGCGCCCGAAGCCGCACACAGCCGCCGCCCGAACCGCCGCGCCGCCGGGAGAGTGACCGCCATGCGCCGACTGCTCTTCTGGCTCAGCCTCCTGGCCGTCATCGCCCTCCTCTCCGCCGCCACCACCCAGCCCCGCATCCGCGCGGGAATCGCCGGTACCATGGCCCCCCTCCTCCAGGGCAAGACCGCCGCCGCCAATACGACTGCCGCCGGCCTGACCTCCGCCGAGCGCGCGCAGCTCGACGCCTCCAGGCGCGTGGAACAAAACCTGCGCGTCCAGCTCGCAGCCGCACAGGCCGCACTGAAGGAGAACCGCGAACTCCGCGCCTGCTTCAACCTGGCACCGCCCCCGAACTGGCGCGTCCGCGCCGCCCCGGTCACCGCCCGCGACCCCGTTTCCTGGAACCGCCGCTTCCGCATCGGGATGGGGTCCAACGACGGCATCCGCCAAGGCGCCGCCGTGCTCACGGGCAACCAGCTCATCGGGCGCGTGGCCGAAGTGACCCCGCATACCGCGCTGGTGCTCACGCTGGCGGACTCCGCCTGTCGCGTCAGCGTCTCCATCCCCGCCGCCGCCAACGCCGTCGGCGTCCTGCACGGACGGGAAAACCAGAAATGGCAGGAGGCGCCGGTATGCCTGGTGACCTTCCTCCCGCGCGACGCCGGCTACAGGGCGGGCCAGCCCATTGTCACCTCCGGCCTTGGCGGCTCCATGCCCGCGGGCCTTCCGGTGGGGAAGATTACGACATGGGAGGATGGCCGGGCCGCGCATGTCGCCAATACGGCCTACGCAGAAGTACTGCTCGCGCCGGCCGCCGATTTCGGCCTCTCCCGCTTTGTCGGCGTCATCGTCCCCGTCAACGCGGCTCCCCTGGAAACGGCCGGCGGCGACACCCCCGAGTAATACGCCGCCGCCGGACATGCACTGGATGGATTGCAGAACCTGTTACGGCGCGATAGAGTACGCCAACAGGCATCGCAACCATCGGAAACCGGCTCTGAATGGAGGTTCCACCCCCGCATGCTTTCCGACCTCGACATCGCCCGCGCCGCCGCCGTCCGCCCGGTCGCCGATCTTGCCGCCGAATGGGGCATTCTCCGCGACGAGCTGGAACCGCACGGCTGGTTCAAGGGAAAGGTCTCGCTTTCCATCCTGAAACGCCTGGCGGACCGCCCGCGCGGCAGGTATGTCGTGGTCACGGCCGTCACCCCGACGCCGCTCGGCGAGGGCAAGACGGTCACGACCGTGGGGCTGGCGCAGGCGTTGAACCGGATCGGGCGGCGCGCCATCGTCTGCCTCCGGCAACCCTCGATGGGACCTGTGTTTGGGATCAAGGGCGGCGCGGCCGGCGGCGGCTACAGCCAGGTCGTACCGATGGAGGATTTCAACCTCCACCTCACGGGCGACATTCATGCCGTGGGCGCGGCGCACAACCTGCTCTGCGCGGCGGCGGACAGTTCGCTGCTGCTGAAGAATCCGCTGGGCATTGATCCGCACGCGGTTGTGGTGCGGCGCGTGGTGGACATGAACGACCGCGCGCTGCGGGAGGTCGTGGTCGGCCTCGGCGGCCCGGAGAACGGCGTCCCGCGCGAAACCGGCTTCGACATCACCGTCGCCAGCGAGGTCATGGCCATCCTGGCGCTGGCGGAGGACCTCCACGACCTGCGCCGGCGGCTCGGGCGGATGATCTTCGCCTACAGCCGCGAGGGCCGCCCGCTCACCGCGGAGGATCTCGGCGCCGCCGGGGCGATGGCGGCCCTGATGACGGACGCGGTGAAACCGACGCTCATGCAGACGCTGGAGGGCGCGCCCGCCTTCGTGCACGCCGGCCCCTTTGCGAACATCGCGCACGGCAACAGCTCCATCATCGCCGACCGCATGGCGCTGAAGCTGGCGGACTACACGGTGACGGAGGCCGGCTTCGGGGCAGACATGGGATTCGAGAAATTCATTGACATCAAATGCCGGGCAAGCGGGATGATGCCGGACTGCGCGGTGATCGTAGCCAGCGTCCGGGCGCTGAAAATGCACTCCGGCGCGTTCCGCATCGTGCCGGGGAAACCGCTTCCGGCGGCGCTTCTGGAAAAGGATATCGCCTCCCTGGAAAAGGGGATCTGCAACTTGGAGACGCACATCCGGAACGTGCGGAAAACCGGCCTGCCGGCGGTCGTCGCCATCAACCGCTTCGGCACGGACCACCCGGAGGAGCTTGAGTTTGTGCGTGAACGCGCCCTCGCGGCGGGCGCCTGCGCGGCGGAGATCAGCGAGCTGTGGGCGAAGGGCGGCGAGGGCGGCCTCGCGCTGGCCGAGGCGGTGGTGAAGGCGGCGGAGAACCCGCACCCGTGCCGTTTCTACTATGAGGCGGAGAGGCTGCTCGCGGAGAAGATTGCGGCGCTCTGCACCGGACTCTACGGGGCTGCGACGGTTTCCTACGCCCCGGCGGCGGAAAAGGCGCTGGCCCGCCTGGAGGCGCTCGGCTTCGGCGGACTGCCGGTGTGCGTGGCCAAAACGCACCTTTCGCTCTCGCACGACCCAAGCCGCAAAGGCAGCCCGCAGGGTTATGAATTCCCGGTGACGGACGTGAAGGTTTCGGCCGGCGCGGGTTTCGTCTATGTACTGGCGGGGGAGATGAAAACCATGCCGGGGCTGGGCTCCACGCCCGGATACCGCAGGATTGACATTGACGCGGAAGGACGGGTCACGGGGCTTTTCTGAAGCTTCACGGACCCTGGATTTCACCAGACGAAACGACCGGCGCCGCCGCCGGCAAGAATGGAAGGGCGCAACATGGGCAGGCCTCCAAAAAAATCCCAACAGGCAAAGACCGGAAAAACCGTCGAGCACGTTTCGGAGGCCGACCTCCACAACCTGCTCTCCATGCTGGGGCGCGCCAACCGCAAGGAAAACCGCGAGATGGCGGCGCGGCCAGCCACCATCGGCAAAGCGGCGGATTCTCCGGCAGCCCCCGACTCCGGGACGGACAACTTCTCCAACGACCAGTTCCGGGAATGGCTTACACGGGAGCGCTATGTGTACGCCGGTGAAATCGGTGTCGGCGGCATGTCGCGGGTCTTCCGCGCGGCCGATCTGCACCTCTGCCGCCCGGTCGCCATGAAGATTCTGCCGGAGGGCAGCCGGCCGCTGGACGTCTGCCGCTTCATCCACGAGGCGCAGGTCACCTCGCAGCTCCAGCACCCGAACATCGTCCCCATCTACGACTGCGGCATCGACCCGCTCTCCAACCAGCCGTTCTTCACCATGCAGATGGTGGAGCGCGGGCACACTTTCCTTGACATCATCATCGGCCTCCGCAAGCGGAACGCCGTCATTGCCCGGAAATTCGGCAAACTCTCCGAGCGGATCAGCGCCTTCCTCAAGGTGGGCGACGCCCTTGCCTACGCCCATTCCCGCGGCGTCGTGCATCAGGATGTGAAACCCGCCAACATCCTCGTCGGCGAGCATGGCGAGGTCTACCTCATCGACTGGGGCATCGCCAAGGTCGAGGAGGAGAAGCCGAGCTCCGACCCGGACACCGGCCGCATCCGTTTCCCCAAGGGACGCCTGCCCGGCATCCACGACATCTATGACAACGCGCGGCGGGTCAACGACTCCAGCTTCCTCGGCTCCCCGGTGCACATGGCGCCCGAACAGTTCATCGACGGCGACAAGGTGGACGAGCGCTCCGACATCTACGGCTACGGCTGCACCCTCTACGAGGCCGTCACCCTCCATCCGCCCTTCGACCCCACCCTGCCGCTGGACAAGATGCTGACGCTGAAGAAGCGCGGCGAAATCATCCCCGTGAGCAAGTACAAGCCCGGGCGCGACGAGCTGGGCGGCGTCATCCGCAAATGCCTGGAACCCCAGCGCAGCCGGCGCTTCCAGAGCATCGCCCATGTCCAGGATGCAGTCCGAGACGTCATGCGGATCATGTACGACCAGCGCGTCAGGCTCCATGCGCTCCGCGACCGCATCATCAGCGGCCTCCAGCCCTGCACGCTGCGCGCCCAGGGCGGATGTGATTTCTACAAGGGCGTCAATGCCCTGCTGGACACGCCGGACGAGGATTGATGGCGGATTTCCGTTTTCTGATTTTGGATGCGGAACGCCGGAGTCCTGCTTGAACCTGAAATCCGGCGGCCGGATTCAGCAATGGCGTTACTCGCCCGCAACCGTGGCGAACGTCCACAGCGGCATTCCGGCTCCGGTTTCGATGCGGGCCCGGATCTCCTCCTGGCGTCCCGGCGGGCAGATGCCGTAGACCGTGCCGCCGCTGCCGCTGACATGCGCGGCCAGGCAGCCGAGGTCCATCAGCCGCTCCCGGAGAATCGCCAGCACCGGAAACTTGCGGCAGACGGCGTGTTCCAGCGCGTTGCAGCTGCCGGCCGCCACCGCCTCCAGCGGCGCGGCGGGGTCTGCCAGCGCGGCCAGCAGCGGTTCCAACGGCGGCGCGGGCGGCCGCGGCACAAGCCCCGCATTCCGGTACGCCCACACCGTCGCCACCGGGAACAGCGGATTCACCAGCACCAGCGGCAGGGGACGCACCGGCGGCAGCGGCCGCAAAAGCTCGCCGATGCCCGTACCCACGGCGGGGGCCGGATCCAGAAACAGCGGGACATCCGCGCCGAGCCGGACCGCCAGAGCGCGCAGCACCTCCATCGGCAGTACGTTGCCGTGCAGGGTATTGAGAATACGCAGGGCCACCGCCGCGTCGGAACTCCCGCCGCCGAGGCCGGCCGAGGCCGGAATCCGTTTCTCAAGCCGGAAGCTCCACGCCGGCGCAACCCCGGCCGCCGCCGCAAACCGTTCCGCGGCCTTCCAAACCAAGTTCCGCCCGTCCGCCGGCACCTCCGGGTTGTCGCAGGCCAGGCGGATGCCGGGCGCTCCGGGCTCCAGCGCGAGCGTGTCCGTCAATTCCGGCAGCGGCAGGAAAACCGTGCGGATTTCGTGGTAGCCGTCCGGCCGCCTCCCGAGAATCTCGAGATAGAGGTTAATCTTGGCCGGCGTCGTGATGGTCAGGGTGTGAGGCATGGTTTGTGGGGTGTAGTCCGTGGGTTTGTGGCTGATGGGAGGCGGGCCTGCGCCCGGCCGTGCAACGTGCGTTCCGCCGTCCGCCTTCCGCGTTCCATGTTACGTTCCCGCCCTCCCCTTACTATTTCCGTTCCAGAGGCTATATTTTAGCCCAACGTCAGGATAAAGCCAGAAAGCGCACATGAACACGACCCACGCCCCCCAGAACAAGCTCCGCCCGTCCCCTTCCCTGCCCGCGCCCGACATGCTGCCCGCCAAACCCGTGCGTTCCCGCGTGGCCGTGTTCGGAGGCTCCTTCAACCCGGTGCACAACGGCCACCTGTCGCTCGCCGGACATGTCCTGCGCCTGGGGCTGGCCGACGAGGTGCTGTTCGTCCCCGCCGGCATCCCCCCGCACAAGCCGCACGCCGGCCTGGCCCCCGGAGCCGACCGCCTGGCGATGCTGGAGGAGGCCGTCCGCCCCTTCCCGCAGTTCAGCGTCTCCGACATCGAGCTGCAGAAGAACGACCAGCCCTCCTACACCATCACCACGCTCGACATGCTGCGCGCCGCCTATCCCGGCCGCGAAATCGTCTTCCTGATGGGCATGGACTGCCTCGCCGAGCTGCACACCTGGCACCGCGCCCAGGAACTGGTCGCGCAATTCAACTTCATTGTCTACCCGCGCCCCGGCGTGGCGAACCCGAAAACCCCGGAGCTGGCCGACTGCTTCGGCAACCGCAACGCGAACAAGCTCCAGGCAAGCGTCCTCGACGCGGCCATGCTGCCCGTCTCCTCCTCGGAGGTCCGCGCCTTCATCGCCGACGGGAAAACGCTCGCCGGGCTTGTCCCCGAAGCCGTCATCCGCTACATTGAACTGCACACGCTCTACCGCAACGAGCCCACGAAGGAGTAACCATGGCGGAAACCACGGAAACCAAGCCGAGACTGACCGACGCGGAAGCCGTTGCCCGGCGCGCCGCCGAGATCTGTGAGAACGCCAAGGCCGAAGAGGTCGTCCTGTACGATGTCCGCAGGAATTCCGTCCTCGCCGACTTCTACCTTGTCGCCAGCGGCACGTCAGACCCGCATCTGCGCGCCTTGGCCAAGCACCTGGAAAAGGGGCTGGCCGAACACGGCGTCAAGTGCCGCACCCTCTCCGGCACGCCGGAAAGCCGCTGGGTCATCGCCGATTTCGGCGACGTCCTCGTCCACCTGTTCCATCCGGATCTCCGCGGTTTCTACAAGATCGACGAGCTGTTCGCCGCCAATCCGGTCATCGAACTCGACAAACCCAAGCCAGTGGTGCGCCCGAAACCCGCGGCACGACCGCGGAAATGAACCGCGCCGGCGCGGCGCTTTCCCGTCCCTGCGTCCGCTGCAACTCCGGCAGGCGTCCTTCCTGTCTTTGATTGGGAAACACATGCGCGCAGGCATCCCACGGCGGCTGATCCTTGCCCCCCTGCTTCTGCTGCTTTCCGGCGGCGGGCTCCGCGCGCCGGCGGCGGAGGCGGACGGCGCCAAACCCGCCGCGCCCCAGCCCGTCCGCATCGTCAGCTACAACCTCTACAACTTCACCTCGCTGAAGCAGCCGCAGCTCAAATCCCCCGAATCCCGCGCCATGGTAGCCGCCATGCTCGGCAAGCTCAACCCCGACATCGCCGTACTCATCGAGCTGAGCGGGCGGGACGCGCTCGACGAACTGGCCGGACTGCTCAAGAAAAACGGCGCGGATTATCCGTTCCGCTCCCTGGTGGAACCCGCGCTGGATCCGGCGCGCCGGAAGAAGGAGCAGGAGTTCGAACGCCGCATCGGCATCCTCTCCAAGATCAAGCCCGCCGAAGTACGGCATGAGCTGAACCAGTGCTACAACCTCAACGGCCGCTCCGTGCCCGTCCTGCGCGGCTTCGCCCACGTCGTCTACAAGTGGCCCAACGGCTACACGCTGCACCTGCTCGCCGCGCACCTGAAGAGCAAGCTGTTCGACCCGCTGGGGCAGACCGACATGCGCCGCTACGAGGCGCGCCAGCTCCGCTATGTGGTCGCCGGCATCCTCGCGGAGGACGCAGGCGCCAATGTTCTCGTCGTGGGCGATTTCAACGATTCGCCCGACAGCTCCCCGCTCACCACGCTCTACAGCCGCCGGTCCCGCAATCCACGGGTGCAGCTCTTCGACCTGCGCCCGCAGGACGCCGCCGGGCTCGCCTGGACCCACCTTCAGGACGAGTCCGACGACTATTCCCGCATCGACTACGCACTCGCCAGCCACGGACTGCTGCCGGAAATCGACCTCGCACGGACCTTCATCCCCGGCTTCGCCGACTGGTACATCGCCTCCGACCACCGCCCGCTCGTCATCACCGTCAATCCCGCGGACGGGCCGGAGGAAAAGGGCGCGCCGGAACTGTTCGAGCGCAATATCCGAAAGGCCGCCACGCCGCAGTCGTTCTTCCACGAAGGCCCCGTCAGCGGAACCCGCAAGGCACGGAAGGGAACCGCGGCCGATGATGCGTGATACCATGCCGCAGGATGCGGAGTCCGCACTGTGCGCGGCTTCATGAAACCTCCGGCTTGGAATTTCGTGCGCCTTTTGCGCAATTCAACGGTTTTGCCGGTTCCCGCGGAGGCCGGTTCAAAATCCGCGCCCCCCGGGCTATAGTAGCCGGCATGCCGGCGGCGGCGTTTCCCTTTCCGGAACAGCACGGAGCGCCGCCGGTGCCAACGAACCGCGAGGCTTCATGACAACGACGTTCAATTTCACCGGGCGGACGGCCATTGTAACCGGAGGCACGCGCGGCATCGGCGCCGCCATCACGCTGGCCCTGCTCAAGGCCGGCGCCGCCGTCCACGCCACCTATGCGGGCAACGAGGCGGCCGCGGCGGCGTTCCAGGCCGCCTGCGCGGAATTCGCGGGGCGCCTCACGCTCCACCGCTTCGATGTCGGCGACTACGCCGCCGTGGAGCATTTCTACAAGGGAATCGAGGCCGCTGGCGTGAAGCCCGACATCCTGGTCAACAACGCCGGCATCCGCCGCGACGGCGTGGTCGGCATGCTCTCCCGCGACGACTGGCAGAAGGTGCTCGACACGAACCTGGGCGGCACCTACGCCATGTCCAAGTTCGCTGTCCAGCTCATGATGCGCAACCGCTCCGGCCGCATCATCAGCATCACCTCCCCCTCCGGCAAGCTCGGGTTCGAGGGGCAGGCCAACTACGCGGCGGCAAAGGCCGGCCAGGTCGCCTTCACCCGCTCGCTTTCCAAGGAAGTCGCCCGCCGCGGCATCACCGTCAACTGCGTGTCGCCGGGGTTCATCGAGACCGACTTCATCGCCGACCTGCCGGCGGAGACCGCGGCCGCCTACCGCGCCATGGTGCCGATGAAGCGGTTCGGCAAGGCGGAGGAGGTCGCCTCCTCCGTGCTGTTCCTGGCCTCCGCGGAGGCCGCCTACATCACCGGCGCCACGCTGGAGATTACCGGCGGGCTGTGACCCGGAACCGTCCGCCATCACCGTCACCGCCGACAACGGCATGGGCTGGCTCATCTTCCAGAACCTGATCCTGAAGCAAGACCGCACGCGCAAAACGCTTTTCTCGCGCAGAGACGCAGAGGCGCGGAGAACGGGTTGACCACAAAATGAGCGCGAAATAGGTTGGAGCGGTTCGTTTGTAGTTCCGCCTTCAGGCGGCCGCAGGATGGGAGCGTGGGCGTCCCGCCCGCTTCCGCCGGGCATCCTGCCCGGTGGTACATCAGTAACGCGGTGCTTCAGCCCGCGATATGCGTTGGCATGGGGCCGGCCCTTTGGAATGGGAACGCCGCATGGAGTCCGCTTTTTTTCGCATCCCACCCCCCGGACGGTGCCAGTAATCGCGGGCTGAAGCACCGCGCTACTTTAGTCACGGCCATTCTTGCCGTACTCCCAAAACAGCGGAGCACCGCCGGGCGTCCCGCCCCGGCGCGGGTTCGTTGCCTGTTTCGTGTTTCGTGTTCAACGCGCAACACGCAACAGGCAACTCGAAACGCATCATCCCCCGGCTCCCGCCGGCTCAGAACACCATGCGGCGGCATTCGGGGAGGGACTCGAGGAACATGCGGCCGTAGCCGGTGGTGGAGATGCGGTTGTCGAGGACGACGACGATGCCGTGGTCGTCGCGGCTGCGGATCAGGCGGCCGAACCCCTGGCGGAACTTGAGGATCGCCTCGGGCAGCGCGTAGTCGCGGAAGGCGCTGCCGCCGCGGCGTTCGACGGCCTCGGAGCGCGCCAGGACCAGCGGGTGGTCCGGGACCTGGAACGGCAGCTTGACGATGATCACGTTGATGAGCGCGTCGCCGGGCACGTCCACGCCGGTCCAGAAGCTGTCCGTGCCGAACAACACGGCGTTCGGCGTGGTGCGGAACTTCTCCAGCAGTCGCGTCCGCGGCAGACCGGCCCCCTGCATGAGCAGCTCGAGGCGGGAGTTCTTGAAGAAGTGGTCCAGCTCCGCCGCGACCTCCTGCATCATCCGGTAGCTGGTGAACAGCACGAAGGCGTGCCCGCGGGTCTCCAGCAGGAAATGCCGGATTTTTTCGCAGGCCGCGGACAGGAACCCGGGGGCGTCCGGCTTCGGCATGTCGAGCGGCGTGTAGAGCGTGACCTGGCGCGCGAAGTCGAACGGCGAGTCGAGCATGAGCGTCTCCGCCTTCGACGCGCCGACGCGCTTCAGGAAATAGTCGAGCTTCCCGCGCACGGCGAGGGTGGCGCTGGTGACGATGACGGTGAACGGCTGCGCGAACAGCTCGCGCTCCAGGCGCGGGGCGATCTCGACCGGCACGGCGTTGAGCACGACGCTGCGGCCGGCCTGCCCGTGGCGCTCGATCCAGTAGACGTGCCCGTCGAGCGTGCGGTTGAGGAAGGCGTGGAGCCCCAGCCGGTATTCGGCGAGCTGGCCGGCGACCGCCTTCAGCTCCTGCGCGCGGCCGGCGTCCGGCTCCGCCTTGGCGAGCTTGCCGACCTCCTCCGCCACATTGTCCAGGTAATCCCCGAGCAGGTCGGGGATGAGCGAGGAGCCGTCGTACGCCGGCGGGTTCGCCTTCTGCCCGTCCATCCACTCCAGGATGCGCGAGAAGAGGCGGTCGGAGGCCTCCAGCGCCTTGGCGACCTCCGCGCGGACTTCGGAGCGGGAGGAGCCGAGCAGCAGGCCGCGGTTGCGCTCCTGGTTGTAGAGGCGCAGGAGCATCTTGCGCACGCCGTAGGAGGCCACGCGCAGGCCGAGGTGCATGGCGGAGGTGTCCTCGACCGTGTGCCCCTCGTCAAGCACGACCGCGCCGTATTCCGGCAGAATGCCGGCGGTGCCCGCCCCGGCGCCGCCGCCCGCCTCCGCCGCGGCGCGTTTCATCGCCATGTCGGAAAAGAACAGCGCGTGGTTGGCCACGATCAGGTTCGCGTCCAGCAGCTGGAAACGGGCCTTCATCAGGAAACACTGGCGGTAAAACGGGCACTGCTGGTTGAGGCAGTTCCCGGGCTCGCAGTACACGGCCTCCCATACAGTGTGGGAGACCTCGAAATCCAGGTCGCTGCGCGAGCCGTCGGCGGTGCCCTTCGACCACTCCCAGACACGCTCCAGCTCCGGCAGGTCCGCGCCCGGCAGGTAATCCTGGTGCGCCCCGACCGCCGCGTGCAGCCGCCGCAGGCAGACGTAGTTCCCGCGCCCCTTGGCCAGCGCCACCTTGAAGGGGAACCCCAGCAGCTTCCGCAGCACGGGGACGTCCTTCTCCATGATCTGTTCCTGGAGGCTGATGGTGTGCGTGCTGACCACGGTGGGCAGACCGCGGCGCAAGGAGAAATAGAGCGCGGGAACTAGGTAGGCGAAGGTCTTGCCCACGCCGGTCGGCGCCTCGACGCACAGGTGCCGCCCCTCCGTCAGCGCCTGCGCCACGGCGCGCGCCATCGCCGCCTGCTGCGGCCGCGGCTCGTAGTTCCGGCCGCCGTGGAAATGGGCCGCCTTCAACGGCGAGTCCGGCCCGAAGAACGCCTCCGTCCCCGCGTCCGGCATGGGGACGGACGCCCCGGCGCGCGCATCATCGGGCGGCGGCGGCGCCTCGAGGATGATCTCATCCTCGCCGGAAGGCGGCGCGTCCCACCCGTCGTCATCTGGTGCAATCGGCTTGATCATACACCGGATACCATAGACGCGCCCGGCCCGGAAAACAACGGAAAGACACTAAAAAATATCCGCATGTTTCAGGGGGGGCAATCAAGAGCGCGGATGGAAGCGGCGGTGGACGTCGAGGAGGCGGCCGTCGGCGACGTGTGTGTAGATCTGCGTCGTGCTGATGCTCGAATGCCCCAGCAGCTCCTGGATCACGCGCAGGTCGGCGCCGCCGGCCAGCAGGTGGCTGGCGAAGGAGTGCCGCAGCATGTGCGGATAGACCTCCTTCGTGATGCCGGCGGCGGCGGCGGCGGCCTTGACGATCCGCCAGATCCGCTCTCGGGTCAGCGCCCGGCCGGTGCGGGAGAGGAAGACCTGCGGCGCGTCCCCCTCCTTGTCGAGCTTCGGCCGTGCGGCGCGCAGGTACGTTTCCAGCACCTTCTGCGCCGGGCGCCCGAGGGGCACCATGCGCTCGCGCCCGCCCTTGCCGGTGACCCGCAGGACGCCCTGCTCCAGGTTCAGGCCGGCCAGCCGCAGCGAGGCGGCCTCGCTCACGCGCAGCCCCGCCGCGTACATCACCTCCAGGATGCAGCGGTCGCGCAGCTCCAGCGGATCTGCGGACTCCGCGCTCCGCACCGCCAGCAGGCGCCCGACCTCCTCCACGCCCAAAAAATCCGGTAGCACCTTCCACAGGCGCGGCCCCTCGAGCGCGTCCGCCACGCTCGTCTTCACGGCATACGTCTGCACCAGGAAGCGGAAAAAGACCTTGACGGCGACGAGCCGCCGGGCCAGCGAAACCGGTGCGAGCCCGCAGCCCCGCGACTCCTCCAGGAAACCGAGGATGTCGTCGCGCGTGACCGCCGCCGGCTCCGTGCGCCCGAGCGGCTTCAGGAACTCCGCAAACTCATGCAGGTCGTGCATGTAGGAGCGCATGGTGTTCTCGGAGAACCCGCGTTCCAGCGTGCCGTACGAGATGAATTTGTCCAGCCACGGCTCCACGCAACGGCCTCCAGCAGGGGCATGACGCGCACTTCATTTTTTCGGCAGATTGGCGAACGGGAAACAGCTCTCAACCACTTTTTTCACGGATGGATTGAGGCGGACCGCCTCGGCGGCGTAGTTTTCCGCCTTGCCGGGCTTGCGGTACCAGTCGTAGAAGACCGCCAGCCGCAGACAGTCGGTGCCCGCCGATTCCCGGTCGGCCGCGGTGCCCTCCGGACCGGAGTTGTGATGGTCCACACGCTGCCGGACGTGATCCTCCAGAAACAGCATGTACTGCTCCAGCGGCACGTCGCTCCAGCGGACGGTCACCGGCTCCCGGGCGTCGCTCTGCAGGATGACCATCCCCTTGTCGTTTGCAAGGAGCGAGCCGTACACGGTCCGCCCGTCGCAGAGCCGGACCCCGCGCGAACCGGAATCATAGGTGAACTTGGAACGGACCCAGGAATTCCGCAACTCCTTGATCATGACGACGCGGGTCTGTTCGCTCTTGCGCTTGCCCTCCGGCAGCCCGGCCAGGTAGCGCTGCACCGCGCCGCTCGAAGCATCGAAATCAATGTCGACGGGGCGCGGACGCCCGTCGGTGAAGGACGGCTGCCGGGCTTCCGGGGCATCGCCGCCGGTGGCGGCGGTTTCGGACGGCACCGGCGCGGAGCACCCTTTTTTGCCGAAACACAGGAAGAGGATGACCGCACCCGCCGCCAGCGCCACCAGCAGCATCACCAGCGTCCCCATGCCGCTGCCGCCGCTCTTCTTCTGCCGTGAAGCGACCCCGTAGCCGGAAGGCGCTCCCGCCGGTCTGCCATACGCCTGGGCACGCTGCTGCACGTTCGTCTTTCCAACCGGCTTCATCCACCCAACCCCTTCTTCCACATGTTTTCTGTTTCCCGCCCGTGCGGCAACGCTCCGCCGGCGGCACGACTCCGACTCCACCCGTCCGGCACAGCCCGGCTGGCGGACGGCCCCTGTACTCCAAGGCCGGCGCATGGACAAATCCAGCCCGTCCGCAGATTTCGCCGCAAAGAGGCGGACATTCCCGGATTTTGGGCGTATAGTTACTATAGCTTGAGGACAACCGCACAGGAGGTGATCCATGATGGACATGCTTAAAAAAGGAATGTACGTCGGACTTGGCCTGGCCAGCATGACCAAGGACAAGGTCGAGGCCGTCGCCAAGGAGATGGCCGCCAACGCCAAGCTTTCCGAGGAGGAAGGCCGCAAGTTCTCCGAAACCCTTCAGAAGGAAGCGGCGGATGCGCGCAAAAACCTGGACGCGATGATCGAGAACGCCATCGAGAAGGCCTACGCCAAAGTCCCGTGCAGCAAACGCTTCGACGCGCTCGACAAGCGGCTGGCCGCCATCGAAGCCGCCATCGCCGCCAAGCCCGGCCCCGGCTGAGCACGGCCAAACGACGGCATGCGGAATCCCCCGATTCCCGTATGCCAAGCCATAAAAAACGCCCGGGACGGTCTTGACCGCTCCGGGCGTTTGCTTTGATTGGCGGGCGGGTCAGCCGTTCTTTGCGCCCTTCGCGCGCTTCGCCGCCGGCTTCTTCGGCTTGTCCCCGCAGGCGTGGCAGGAGCCGCACTCCGCTTCCGCATGCGCGACCGGCGCGGCGAAGGTGCAGGTGCCGCGCGGCGTGTAGTGCGTGTGCAGCAGCTCGTGCGAGAGATGCCCGAGCGGCTTGCCCAGAAACTGCTTGTACAGCGCCTGCACCGACAGGTTCTCGTGCGACTTGCGCAGCGGGAGGCTCCTGTCCTCCTTGTAGATGCCGTGCATGCGCTTGCTCTTCGCCCCGGCGCGGTCCTTCGCCAGCGGCTGGCCGCCGCCGCCGATGCAGCCGCCGGGGCAGGTCATGATCTCGATGAAGTGGTACGGCGAGGTGCCGGCCTTGATCTGATCGAGCAGCACGCGGGCGTTGCCCAGGCCGTTGGCGATCGCCACCTTGAGCGTGATGGCGCCGACCTGGACGTCGGCGTGCTTGATCCCCTCCAGGCCGCGGACCATCTCCAGGTCCAGCTTCGGCAGCGCCTTGCCGGTGACGACCTCGTAGGCCGTGCGCAGCGCCGCCTCCATCACGCCGCCGGTGACGCCGAAGATGACCGCCGCGCCGGTGGATTCGCCCAGCGGGTTGTCGAACGCCTCGTCGGGCAGCGCGGCGAAGTCCACGCCCGCCTCCTTGAGCATGCGGGAAAGCTCGCGCGTGGTCAGCACGTAGTCCACGTCCGGGAACCGTTCCGAGTCCTTCAGCCCCATCTTCTTCTGCCAGTACTTGAACGCGCCGTCCATCTCCGGGCGCTGGCATTCGTACTTCTTGGCGGTGCAGGGCATGATCGAGACGACGACGACGTCGCGCGGGTCGAGCTTCAGCTTCTCGGCGTAGAAGGTCTTGGCCAGCGGCCCGAACATCTGCTGCGGCGACTTGCAGGTCGAGAGATGCGGCAGCTGTTCCGGATAGAAATGCTCGGCAAACTTGATCCAGCCCGGCGAGCAGGAGGTGATCATCGGCAGCACGCCCTTGTTCGTCAGGCGGTGGATCAGTTCGTGCCCCTCCTCCATGATCGTCAGGTCCGCCGTGAAATCCGTGTCGAACACGCGGTTGAAGCCGAGGCGGCGCAGCGCGGCGACCATCTTGCCGGTCACCGGCGTGCCCTGCGCGATGCCGAACGCCTCGCCGATGGCCACGCGCACGGCCGGCGCGGTCTGCACGACCACCGTCTTCTTCGGGTTGGACAGCTCCTTCCACACCTCCGCCACCGAGGACTTCTCGGTGAGCGCGCCGGTCGGGCAGACCAGCACGCACTGGCCGCAGTTCACACAGTAGGTGTTCGCCAAGCCGCTGTTCTCAAAGGTGGAGACGACGGTGTTCTGCCCGCGGTTGACCACGTCGATCGCGCTGGTCGCCTGCACCTTGGCGCAGACCGCGACACAGCGCTTGCAGAGGATGCACTTGTTCGGGTCGCGGATGATGGAGGGCGACGAATTGTCGACCGGCAGGTTCAGCTTCTTGGTCGGCGGATAGGCCGTCTCGCGCACGCCCAGCTCGTACGCCAGCTCGCGGAGTTCGCAGTTCTGGTTGCGGTCGCAGGTGAAGCAGTCCTTCGGATGGTTCGCCAGGATCAGTTCCAAGTTCGTCTTGCGCGCGTCGCGGACCCGCTCCGTCCGCGTGAAGATCTCCTGCCCCTCGCTGACGGTGTTCACGCAGGAACGCACCAGCGTCCGCGCGCCCTTCACCTCGACCACGCAGAGGGAGCACGCGGCGTCCGCGCTCAGCCCCTCCATGTAGCAGAGCGCCGGCACGTCGATCCCCGACTCGCGGCAGGCGTCCAGGATGGTCTGCCCCGCGCGGACCTGGCACACCCGCCCGTCAATCGTCACATTCACCTTGGCTGTGTCGCTCATTGGAATGGGTTCCTTGTGTTGGGTGAAATTCAAAACCGATATTTTACAGAAGCTCGCAAAGGCGCAAGGAAACCGGCAAATGCTTACACTGAATTGTTCACATAAACGCTCTGCCGGGCACCAGATTTCGATTTTGGAGTGCGGCAATAAGTGCATCCATTTGCCGCTTTTAATTTTGCGCGGAGCGCTGGTGCTTGGGCTTTCCCTTTCATTCGGTATTGTCGATGACGGCTCCGCCTTAATTGAAGAGCGGCAAACGGATGCACTTATTGCCGCACTCCAAGCAACCACTGCTCCAAGTCAAGCGCCCGCAGCGCCTGCTGCCGCGCCTCCACGATGAGCGCACGCAACGGCCCCAGCAAGCCGTCCACGCCCGCCCCGGCTGCAACCGCCGCCACGCCGCCCGCCTTCCCCTTTTTGTCCACGCCTCGTTTCATGCACCCGCCATCCAAAACCGTTGCTTCAAAAACCCGCGAACTCCGCAAAAGTCAACCGCTAATCCACACTAATTTTCAAACAATGAAACTGAAAGCCGGGCGGGACGCCCACGCTCCCATCTCCCTTGCCTGCGCCTTCTCCTTTGCGTCTTTGCGCCTTCTGTTCAAAAGGCCTCGGTGTTCTCTGTGCCCTCTGTGGCAAACGGATTGTTCACTTCACGTCGCACCTGAGGCAGCGGCAGGCTTCGGCGAGGGCGTTCTTGGCGTCCAGGCCGGCGGAGATCTCCTTGAAGTTGCACTTGCGCGCGGCCGTGGCCAGCTCGCGGATCGGGCGCTTTCCGCCCGCCTGCGGCACCGCCGGCACCTCGTTGCGGTAGCTGAACTCGCGGAACAGCTTGTCGAAGCGGCCCTTGCCGCCCATGAGCTGCCGGTCGATGACGTCGGCGAACTTCTTGCCGAACGCCATCGCCTCGGAGGCGGTGGCCGGCCCGAGCGTCGCATCGCCGCCGGCGTACACCTTCGGATGGTTCGTCTGGTGCGTCAGCGGGTGCGTGTCGATCGTGCCGTTGCGGCGGACGGTGATGCCGAGCTCCTTGAGGAACGCAGAGTCCACGCGTTCGCCGATGGCGAGCATGACGGTGTCGCACGGGATGACCTCGTGCTCCTCGCTCGGCGTCGGCGTGCGGCGCCCGGAGGCGTCCACGTCGCCGGGGATCATCTTGGTGACTTCAAGCCCCGCCACCCTGCCCTTTTTGCCGAGGATGGCCTTGGGCGCGGCGAGGAAGAGCAGCTTCACGCCCTCGCGCTCGGCCTCCTGCACCTCCTCCAGGTGCGCCGGCATGTCCCCGCGCTCGCGGCGGTAGACGATGCTGACCTGCGCGCCCATGCGGCGGGCGCTGCGCGCGGCGTCGAGCGCGACGTTGCCGGCGCCGATGACGCACACCTTCTTGCCGATGGCCGGCCGGCGGGCCCGCGCCAGCTCCTCCAGGAAATGCACGCCCGGCATCACGCCCTTCAGCTCGATGCCCGGCACGTCCAGCGGCGTGTTCGCCTGCGCGCCAATGCCGACGAACACCGCATCGAACTCCTTCTCCAGCTTCGCCAGCGGGATCTCCTGGCCGATGCGCGTCCCGTACTTGAACTTCACGCCGAAGCGCTTGACGAATCCGATCTCGCGGTCGAGCACGGCGCGCGGCAGGCGGTATTCGGGGATGGTGAAGCGGACCACGCCGCCGGCATCCTCGTGCGCCTCGTACACCGTCACGGCATGCCCGAGCCGCGCCAGGTAATAGGCGGCGGTGATGCCCGCGGGGCCGGCGCCGACCACGGCGACTTTCTTCCCCGTCGCGGGCAGCTTCTCGGCGAGCAGCTTCTCGTACACCGCCTCGGCCAGCCCCTTGGCGTGCGCGGTGTCCGCGATGTAGCGGTGGATTTCGCCCTGGGCGACCGGCTCGTCCGCGTCGCTGCGACGGCAGCGGACCTTGCAGTGGTAGCGGCAGATGCGGCCGGTGGTAGCCGGCATCGGGTTGTCGCGGATGACCAGCTCGAACGCCTCCTGCATCCGGCCTTCCTTGAGCAGTTCGATGTAGCCGGGGATGTTCATGTGCAGCGGGCAGGAGTTCTCGCACGGCGCGCGGAAGAGCGCCCCGCACTCGCCCGCCTCGCAGCGGTGGTCCCGGATGTGCTGCTCGTACTCGGTGCGGAAATACTTGAGCGTGGTCAGCACCGGGTTCGGCCCGGTCTGGCCGAGGCCGCACAGCGCGGTGTCGCGGATGACCCGGCCGAGGTGTTCCAGCCGCTCGATGTCGGCGGGCTCGCCGCGCCCCTCGGTGATCGCCTTGAGGATGCGCAGGACCTGGTTCAGCCCCTCGCGGCACGGCACGCACTTGCCGCACGACTCGGAGGTGGTAAACTCCAGGAAGTAGCGCGCCACGTCCACCATGCAGTTCTCCTCGTCCATCACGACCATGCCGCCGGAGCCCATGATCGCGCCAAGCGCCTGCAGGGATTCGTACTCGATCGGGGTCGAGAAGAGGTCGGCCGGAATGCAGCCGCCCGACGGGCCGCCGCTCTGCAGCGCCTTCACCTGCTTGCCCTCAAGCCCGCCGCCGCCGATCTTGTACACCAGCGTGCCCAGCGTCTCCCCCAGCGGCAGCTCCACCAGCCCCGTGTGCTTGACCTTGCCGACCAGCGAGAAGACCTTGGTGCCCGGGCTGGCCTTCGTGCCGGTGCCCGTGAACCATTCGCCCCCCTTCGCCAGGACGGCCGGGATATTGCACCAAGTCTCAACGTTGTTGATGTTCGTGGGCTTGTCCCACAGCCCCTTCTGCGCCGGGAACGGCGGGCGCGGACGCGGACGGCCCGCCTTGCCCTCGATCGAGGCGATCAGCGCCGTCTCCTCGCCGCATACGAAGGCGCCCGCGCCCTCGACGATGCTCAGGTCGAAGCTGAACGAACTGCCCATGATGTTTTTGCCGAGAATGCCAAGAGCCCGCGCATCCGCAATCGCCTTGCGCAGACGCTCCACCGCCAGCGGATACTCAGCACGCACATACAGGATCCCCTCGGAGGCGCCCATCGCATACGCCCCGATGGCCATCCCCTCGATCAGCATGTGCGGGTCGCTCTCGATCTCGTTGCGGTTCATGTACGCGCCGGGGTCGCCCTCGTCCGCGTTGCAGATGATGTATTTCTTGTCGGCGACTTCCTTCTTCATCAGCTCCCACTTGCGCCAGACCGGGAAGCCTGCACCGCCGCGGCCGCGCAGCCCCGACGCCTTCACCTGCGCGATGACCGCCTCCGGCTTGCCGCGCAGCGCGTGGAACAGCGGCGAATAGCCGCCCGCCGCGATGTACTCCTCGATCTCCTCGGGGTTGATCAGCCCGCAGTCGCGCAGCACGATCTTCTTCTGCCACTTGAAGAACGGGATCTCGTTCCACAGCGGGATGTCCAGCATCCCCCGGCCGAACAGCACCGGCTCGGCCGTCAGATAATCCCAGCTCTCAATCCGGCACAGCGCCTTTTCGCGCGGAATGCCGCCGTTCTTCAGCGCCTTCACCAGCGCCGGAACGTCGCCGACGCCGACCTTGTGCAGGATCACCAGCGGATGGTCCGGCAGGCGGACGTTCACCAGCGGCTCCTCGGCGCAGAAACCGAAGCAACCGGTCTTCACCAGCAACGCCGGCACCTTCTTCGCCTTCAGCTCCCGCTCCAGCGCCGCATACACCTCGTCGGCGCCCGTACCGATGCCGCACGTGCCCATGCCGACCGCGATGCGGATCTGCTTTTCCGGCATCAGCCGGGCCTGCCCCGCCTTCTGGACCTTCTTCAGCGCCGCAAGGTTCGTAATCTTCATGTCGCCGTCTCCAAAAATGGACATTGTGGACTTCTATGGACACCATGGACGGGGGCGGCTTGGTGCCCGCCCGTCCGCTCTCCAGCGGGGGCGCCGATTCACCGCTTCGCAGGCGCCTTCGCGGCGGCGGCGACCAGCTCCTTGAGCTTGGCGTCGGTGACATTGCTGTGCATCTTGCCGTCCACCTCGACCACCGGCGCCATCGCGCACTGGCCGAAGCAGGCCACGGTCTTGACGGTGAACTTCTTGTCGGGGGTCGTCAGGAAGATCTTCTCCGCACCCTCCTCCTCCTGCACCCCCAGAAGCTTCTTGAGGGATTCGAGGAGCGACTTGGAACCGCGCGTGTGGCAGGCAGTGCCGCGGCAGACCACGAGCGTGTGCTCGCCCTGCGGCTTGAGGTTGAAGAACGCGTAGAACGTCGCCACGCTGTAGACCTGGGAGACGGGGACGCCGGCGGCCTCGGCCGCCATCTCCATGACCTCCGGAGGCAAGTACTTGTGCGGGTGAAGGTTCTGGAGTTCCTCCAGCGCGCCCAAAAGCTCTCCGGGCGTGCCCCGGTGCTTCGCCACCACTTTCGCCACCACGTCCCGGGTGACACCCCCGGACGCCATCACGGATTCCTTCATGACCCGACTCCCCGTCCGGAACGGGGGCCGCAGGTACGGCCCACTCCGGAACTATTGTTTGGCACCGTTGACGGTTATCAAAACAATAATGAACAGCTGACGCTGAACACAAGCTCGGATACAGGCACAAGGAACAGGGGTCGCAGGCCGCCGCCCACCGGGCGCGGAACGAACGCGTGCTGTCAATCTAACAGCCGGCACAACGGCGTCAAGGGTAAAGTCGTGATATTTTTCACGAGCAGCGGAGACAAGCACGGAATCCGGCGCGGGACCGGCCGAATCGGCGGATGCTCAGCACGGAGACTGGCCACCGCAGGCGCGTTGGCGGCATGCGGGGCGGCGGCAGGGCGTGTGCTCCGTCCGTGAACGGTATGCATCCAGGTCGGGCAGCGGCGTCTTGTTCCCCGCGGCATCCACATTCACAAAAGTGATGGTCGTGGAAAAGATGTGCTTCTCCTCCGTGGCGCCGGGCTCGTCGGCAAAAACCTCCACCGAGTAAGTCACCGAGGTCAAACCCTTTTTCACCGGCAGGATACAGAAACGCAGGATGGAGCCGCAAATCACGCGGTGCCGGAAGACAATGTCGTCCATCGCCTTCGTCACCAGCGTGCTCCCGGTGAAATCCAGCGCGGCCGCAATCCAGGCATACTCGTCCACCCACTTCAGCATGGCCCCGCCAAAGAGGTAGTTGTGGTGATTCAGATGTTCCGGGCGTACGATGGTAAAACTATTCATTGATCGGCCTCTCGTTGGACGGATTTGGTTTTTATGGAGTATTGACCTTGCATAAGTTGCAACACGCGTTAGTTTTTAAAATCATATTACATTCCATTTTGCGGGATGGTTTCATAAAATCGGCATCAGGGGGATTCTGAGATGGGCGCGCACACGATCCGTGATGCTCGGATGGAAGATTTGCCTGAGATTGTCGGCATCTATAATTCGACCATTCCGAGCCGCATGGTAACGGCAGACACCTCGCCGGTCACCCTTGAAACCCGCGTTCCCTGGTTCGACCGGCATTCCCCCGGCCGCTATCCGCTGACCATCCTCGAACTGGACGGCAGTGTCGTTGCCTGGCTCAGCTTCCAGCCGTTCCGCGACCGTCCCGCCTTCGAGCACACCGCCGAGATCAGCCTCTACGTGCATAAAGATTTCCGGAGCAAGGGATACGGACACATTCTCCTCTCGGACGCACTCCGCCGCGCCCCGCGCGTCGGCCTCCACAACCTCATCGCCTGCATCTTCTCCCACAACACCCCCAGCTGCAAAATCTTCACCAAGTTCGGATTCAAGGTCTGGGGCGAACTCCCCCAGGTCGCCGCCATCGGCAAGTCTGAATTCGGCCTGACCATCCTCGGCCGCCGCATCGCGCCCTACACCGTTTCCAGTTAGACAGCCTCCCCCTTCAGCGCATCCGCGACCAGCGCCGCCTGGCGCATCGCCGCCACGTTGTGAACGCGCACGATATCCGCCCCGTACAGGATGCACGCCGCCACCGCTGCCGCCGTCCCCCAGTCCCGCTCCGCCGCCGGAGGATTCCCGGGCAATAGCTTCCCGATGAACGACTTGCGCGAAGGGCCGGCCAGCAGCGGACGCCCCAGCGCGCGCCGCAGCCGCCCCAGGCCGCGGATCAGCTCCAGGTTCTGCTCCGCCGTCTTGCTGAAGCCAATCCCCGGATCGAGCACGATGCGCTCCGGCGGAATCCCCGCGGCCGCCGCGCGTCCCAGCGCGCAGGCAAGCTCGGAGGCCACTTCGCCTGCGACGTCCGCATAGTGCGTGAACTGCTGCATCGTCTGCGGCGTGCCGCGCATATGCATCAATACGCAGCCGGCGCCGGCGCGCGCCGCCACCGCCGCCAGGCGCGGGTCCAGCGCGAAACCGGAAATGTCGTTGACGATGGTGGCGCCCGCCGCCAGCGCGGCCTCCGCCACCTCCGCCTTCCAGCTGTCCACGCTGAGCGGCACGTCCGTCCGTTCGCGGAGCCCGCGGATCACCGGCAAGACCCGCGCCAGTTCCTCTTCGGCGGAAACGGGTTGCGAACCCGGCCGCGTGGATTCGCCGCCAATGTCGAGGATGTCGGCGCCGTCTTCCAGAAGCTGGAGCCCGTGCACGACCGCCGCCTGCGCCGTCACGCACCGCCCGCCGTCGGAGAACGAGTCCGGCGTCACGTTCACAATCCCCATCACCAGCGTGCGCCGCCCCGCCCCGAGCGTCCACTCCCGCCCCGGCACGCGCCACACCACTCCGTCCCCGCGCTCCATCATGCTGCTCCGCCTCTTCTCCGCTTCCATGTGACAAAAATGCTCCGCCATGCCCGGCGGCGCTGGGCGTACTCTATTGCAGGCAGGGCCGGTTTGCCATCGGGGTTGCAAAGGGGCGCGGGCTTTGTGGTCCCATGCGTCCGCCGCGCACAAAAAAGTTTTCGCGGGGCCGCTTGCCGAAACCGTTTCCGGGTTAATGGTACGATTGGCGGCGGTTGACGCGGCCGAAGGGGCACTCCGGACATCACCCACTGGGAGGAGAGCACATCATGCGACGAAACGTGATCCTCGACACCAACGTCCTCCTGCACGATCCCAAAGCCGTCTTCAGCTTCTCCGACACCAACGTCATCGTCCCCATCGAAGTCATCGAGGAAGTGGATTCCTTCAAGCGCGACATGACCGAGCTCGGCCGGAACTCGCGCACCGTCGCCCAGATCCTGGACAAGCTCCGCGCGGAGGGCAAGCTCAGCGACGGCGTCCCGCTGGAACGCGAAAGCATCCTGAAGGTCATCTGCGACCTCCGCAACTTCCCCAACGCCTCCTCCAGCGGCCGTGCCGGACGCGAAGGCCGGGCGACCGAAAACCGCATCCTCAGCCTCGCGCTCCAGATGCAGAAGGACGCGCCCGAGACCCCGGTCGTCGTCATCACCAAGAACGTCAACCTGCGGCTCAAGGCGGACGCCCTCGGCATCACCGCCCAGGATTACGACGTGGACCGTTCGCCGGACGCCGACATGTACACCGGCTGGCACACCGTCGACGTGCCGGCCGAAAAGGTCGCGGAGGCGCTGAAGGGGTTGCCGGTCGACCTGGAGGATTTCGAGGGGTTGCCCAACGAGTACGTCCTCCTGCGCACCGCCGGCAAGGAAAAGCCGTGCGCGCTGACCCGCGTCGGCAAGCGGCCCGACCGCGTCTACCCGATTCCGGAACGCGCGGAAAGCGTCGCCGGCATCCGGCCGCTGAACCTGGAACAGGTGTTCGCGCTCGACGCGCTGCTGGACGACAAGATCAAGCTGGTGACAATCAGCGGCAAGGCGGGCACCGGCAAGACCCTGCTGGCCGTCGCCGCCGGCCTGCACAAGGTCTTCGCCGAGGACGAATACAACCGCCTGCTGATCTTCCGCCCGACCATGCCGGTCGGCCGCGACATCGGCTTCCTGCCGGGCGACATCAAGGAAAAGATGGCACCCTGGATGCAGCCGATCTACGACGCCGTGGAACTGATCCGCGAGCAGGACAAGCGCAGCCCGAACCGCATCCTGCCGCAGGACATCATGGAGAGCGAGGAGATCAGCATCGAACCGCTGACCTTCATCCGCGGCCGCTCCATCCCGCACCAGTACATCATCATCGACGAGGCGCAGAACCTGACGCCGCTGGAGGTGAAGACCGTCATCACCCGCGTCGGCAACGGCACCAAGATCATCCTCACCGGCGACCCGCACCAGATCGACAACCCGTACGTCGACTCGCAGTCCAACGGCCTGGTCTACCTCATCAACCGCCTGCGCCACAGCAGCATCGCCGCGCACATCGGCCTCATGAAGGGCGAACGCAGCGAGCTGGCCGAAGCCGCCGCCAACCTGCTGTGAGGGGGCCGATCGGTCGGATCGGTCCGATGAGCCCCGCCACCACAGCCTGAACCCCGAAACGCACCATGCACCCCTCCCCCGCCGCCGCCCTGCTCGCCGAACTCGTCCGCATCGACAGCCGCTCCCCCGGCCGCCTCGGCGACCCGCGCTCCGACGGCGCCCCGACGGAGGAGGCGCTCGCACGCTTCCTCTCCGCGCACCTGGAACAGCTCGGCATGACGGTCGAACTCCAGTGGCTCGAACCCGGGCGCCCGCACCTCGTGGCGCGGAGTCCGCAGATCCCCGGCGCGCCGACCCTCGCCTTTGAGGCGCACCTCGACACGGTCGGCGTCGAGGGAATGACCATTCCGCCGTTCACCCCGGAACTCCGCGGCGGACGCCTCTACGGCCGCGGCGCCTGCGACACCAAAGGCCCGATGGCCGCCATGCTCGTTGCGCTGGAAAAACTGCTGCACGACACGCAACACGCAACACGCAACGCCGGACGTTCCCCGTTGAACCTCCTGTTCATCGGCTGCTGCGCGGAGGAGACCGGCTGCGAAGGCGTGAAGCATCTGAAGATCAACGGCTTGCGCCCCGATGCCGTCATCGTCGGTGAACCCACCGAAAACCGCCCGGTCATCGGGCACAAGGCGCACCTCTGGTTCGAGCTGAGCGTCCGCGGGAAGGCGGCGCACGGGTCGCACCCGGAGGCCGGCGACAACGCCATCTACCGCATGGCCGACGTCATCGCCTCCCTGCGCCGCTTCGCCGGCACCCGGCTGCTGGAGGCCTCGCACCCCGGCTTCACCCCGGCCACGCTCTCCGTCGGCACCATCCGCGGCGGGACCAAAGTCAACATCGTGCCCGATTCCTGCGCCGTCCTCGTGGATGTACGCCTCCTGCCGCAGCAGACGCCGGCGGCGATGCTGGAGGAGCTCGCGGCCTGGGTACGGGCCGATTCCGGACAGCCGGTCGAAATCACCTGGAAGGCGATGGCCCCGGGGTTCGCCTCAAGGGCGGACAGCGCCCTCGTCCGCGCCTTCGCCGCCGCGGGGGACGCCCGCGGGGCGCGCATGCCGCCCGGCGTGGTCAATTACTGCACCGACGCCGGCAGCTTCGGCGAGGCCGGGTACGACACCGTCGTCTTCGGCCCCGGCAGCATCCTCCAGGCGCACGCCGCCGAGGAATACATCGAGCTTGCCCAGCTTGACGCTGCCGTGCAAATCCTGATGGAAACCGCCCGGCAGTACGCCCGGTGCTGACCCGCATATTTCACGAGCGGATCGCCATTTTCATGAAAGATGCGGGCTGACCGGAGGACGGCGGGCGGCCGTCACATCCCGTATGCCACAACCATGAGGTAGTGGACGACGCCGTCCGATCCGGGGGCGGCGCCGGCATCCCCCGGCTTTTCGGAGGTCGGCGTCTTGCCGAGGCGCACGCGGTCCGGCGAGCCGTTGAATGCCGCGCCTGAACAGGTTGCGATAAGCTGCCAGTCGTTCGCGTCCTCCATCCGGGCATCAAAGAACATCTGCCCGCCTTCAAGGCGGATGCGGAGCCGGATATCGCCGCCGCCGGACAGCTTCCCGCCTTCGGTATGCTTGCTGCCCGAGACGTCGACGCCGAACGGGGCCCCGTACGCCGGGCGCACGTTGATGCGCGCGAGTTTCCCGTCCGGCCAGAACAGGCACAACGCCGGACCCCACGACCCGCCGTTGTCGTTTTTCCGGTTCATGCGGCATTCGATGGTGGTCAGCCCCGGCGCGAGGCTGTGCTCGGCATAGGCATGGACGTTGGCGGCGGCGCGGAGGGTCAGGCAGCCGTCGGAAACGTCAACGGCAGTCCCGGGCCGGGATGAACAGGCGACGGTCCAGCCGGCGGGCATGGACGTGCCGGCGAACGTTTCCTGAAGCAGCATGGCGGGGCCTTCCCGGATGACAACCTCGCCGGCGCTGTCGGTCATCCCCAGGAACGGTGAAACCTCGAACAGCAGCAGCAGCGGCCGGCCGCTCCGCACCGCGTCGATCTTGAGCATGAAGGCGTTGCCGGCGGCGCCGGCCCCCGCCCATTCGTCATGCTCGTCGGAGGCAAGCACCGCGCCGTCCTGCATGGCGGTCACATGGCGGATCTGCAGCCTCGCCTTCCCTGAACTCCCGTTGAGCCTGACCGCGTAGCTTCCGGGCCGCGTGATGCAGGCCGTCGCGTCGGCCGCCCAGACAAAGGGGCTCTTCCGCACATTAGAGGAGCTCCAAGCCAGTCCGGGCAGAACGATGGCACCCGGCGGAATACCGACGAGAGCGGCGGCCGGAGCCTTCACCGGCGGCTTGGGTGCGGGTGCCGCCGGAACGGCCACAACCACGGGGGCGGGGGCGGACGGCCGGTCCACCTGTCCTTTTTTCTTCCCGCCACCCATCAGCATGATGAGCGCGGCCAACCCGCACACGACAAGCACGGAAACGACAACCGCCATCCCCATGAGAAGCCGCCGGTTCGAAGCGGAATCGTACATCTCCTGATCCAGCGTGAAGGCACTTCCGCACGGACATGCCAGATCCTTTCCAACCTGGCTGGCTTCAACCGTGAACGGATGCTTGCGGCACACCGGACAGATGATTTTCATGGACTACCCTTCGCGCTTCCGCCTGCAACTTTTCTTTATCCAAGCTCACCGGAAGAATATAATCCATCATGCCGCCGAACCGCCACAACGCCTGCGCGGCGTGCGGAATTCAGTCCTGTTCCGTGCCGAGCGAGGCGTGTACCGGCCGGCGGTGGAAGCGCGGCGGACGCACAAAGGAATGGCGCCCGTTGGCGTGCGCTTGGAGGCCGATGACGCAGCGCATGGCGTCGGCGGACGCGGCGGCCATGTTTTGGACAAGGTGCATCCTGTTTGCATCCAGGCAATTGCGCGTCTCCGGCGGCTGCGCCACCGTCACCTGCATGTCGTTCCGGACCCACAGCAGCCCCCAGCCGTCGGCCAGCTCGCGCGGCTGGATCAGCCCCTCGGGGACCGCCAGGTACAGCTGGTCGGCCAGCGCCGCCTGCCGGATGCGCTCGAACTGCGAGCCGCGGTAGACGGCGTGCTCCGTCTTGGCGATGGCGCGGCGGATGCGGTGGTACTCCGGATTGACGGTGTCCTCGTACCGCCAGACCGCGTACTCCTCGAAGAGCGAGGCGCCGTCGCGCAGTTCCGGCTCGTCCCGGCGGATCTCCGCCTCCTGCGCCTGCGCCTGCTCCTTGAGCTGGCACAGTTTCGGCAGAAGCTCCTGCGAGCGGGCGCAATCGGGCCAGCACTCGGCGCGGGTCAAACAGCACTGGATGATGGCGGTGCGGACGGGGCGCAAAATCTGGCTCGGCCCCTCGTCGTGCATGTTGCGCACGGGCTGGCTCCAGAAGGCCGCGATATCCGCGCGGAACTTGGAGATGCGGGTGGCGGCGTCGAGCGCGGCCGCCGTCGGCCGGCCCGTCTCCAGCAGCCACTTCAACGAGGCGCGGCGCAGCTCGAAGCGCTGGCGCGAAGCCCTGCGCTCCGCCGGGCTCTGGCTTTTCTTCTCAGCCGACGTCAGATTGAAAACCAGTTGCTCTGCCATGGCGGCTCTCCTGCGTGTAATCCGTCACAATGTACACAGCAAAACCGCCGGGGGCAATCCCTTCCTAAATTCGAGCGCCGCGTAGTGCCCGGAACGGAACGGGCCGGGGTTCGCCGCCCAAGTCCCGCAGGCCATCGCCGCCGCGCCAGAGGCGGACTGTACCTGCATCTGACCTACGTCCACAAGGACAAGGGGCGGACAGAATACGTGCTGGACAAGCACGAGGAACGCGTGACGGTGCAGCTTGCCGCCTACAGACGCTTCAAGGCGCTGACCACGGAATGGGTCGGTCTTGCCATCGAACAGGCACGGCTTACGTTAGCTGAGAAGTAACCGGCCGGGCGGCCGAGAACTCGGCACTCTCAAGACTGGATCGTATTCATTGTGAAATTCAAGAAGTGGTGAACGGCCACATGGAACGGTTTCAAACCATGCACATCGCATTCCTCCGCCTATTCCTCATCCCGACCCTCCTCCCGCTGTACGCCGCCCTCCCGACTGGCGCCGTCCAAGACGGGCCCGCCGTCCCGGCGCCGCAGGTCGTCGGCGTCCCGCCGTCCGATGCGGGGCGCGGCCTTGTGCGCGTGAGCGGAACCGAAATCCGCCATTACTCCGGGGACAAAAAACCACTGCATTATCTGGTCAGCCGTGACAACGGGCTGACCTGGAGCGACGAAAAGGCCCCGGCGGGCTACCCGCCGAACTTCGGAGGAATCCCCAAGGAATCCCCCGACTTCGCGCAAAACCCGCGCACCAAGGAATACATCCGCGTCCAGCCCATCAGAGGGTTCGTGTTCATCTCCCAGGGCGGACTGGACGGCAAGTGGCTCGCCGTGACCAAGGACGGGAAGCTCACCGCCGACTGGAGGGACGGGAGGAAACAAGGCGATCTGCTCGTCATTCCCGGCATCATTCGTAGCCCGCTATTCATTGCCGGCGGCCGCCGGCTCCTGCTGCCCACGCATGGCAACGGCACCACCGTGTACATTTCGGACGACGGTGGTCTGAACTGGCGAAAATCCAAGGTGGCCGTGACCTCGCCACCGCACGAAATTGGAGGGGAACACAAAGGGCTGCGCTGGCAAAACAACGCCGTCGAGGCCACCATTGTCGAACTGCGCGACGGCAGGCTTTGGATGCTCGTGCGCACCTCGCAGGACTCCCATTACGAATCCTTCTCCACGGATCGCGGCGAAACCTGGAGCAAGGCCGTCCCTTCCCGCTTCCACGGGACCCTCACCATGCCGACCTTGGGAAAACTGAACGACGGCCGTCTGCTCGCCCTTTGGACCAACACCCATCCGCTCCCCGAACTTCCCACCGCCACCGGCAGTGGCGAGGACGCCTTCACCAACCGCGATTCCATCCACGCCGCCATCTCCAACGACGACGGGAAAACGTGGAATGGGTTCCGCGAAGTCATCCTCGACGAACACCGCAACCGCGCCGACTACGCCACCTCCAACGGCTCCGCGGACCGGGGGAAACACCAGAGCCAGTTCGTGCAGCTGGACGCCAACCGGGTGCTCATCTCAATCGGCCAGCACAAAAGCCACCGGCGCCTTGTCATCATGGACACGCGATGGCTTTACGAAAAGACCCGTTCCTGCGACTTCTCCGACGGCCTCGCCTCCTGGACGCACCACACCTTCATCCCCGCCATAAAAGGCCATTGCGCCTACAACCGCACCCCCGCCGCCGAACTTGTCGCCAACCCGGACGCCCCCGAAGCGAAAGCCATGCGCATCGCCTGGCTTGACAACCCCGCCCTGGTGAATGAAAAAAACGGTGCCGACTACCGCCGCGGCGGCGCCACCTGGAACTTCCCCAGCGGCACCAACGGCCAGGCGGACATCGCCTTCCGCCTGACGGACAAGACCGCCGGCGTGCGGCTGAGCCTCACCGACACGCTCTTCAACGCCTGCGACACCGTTCTCGAACCTTACGCGCTGTACACGCTAAAACTGGCGCCCGGCGAAAAGATCGGCTCTGAAACATTGAAGGCCGGCGAGTCCTACCGCCTCAGCCTGAAATGGAACGGAGCGGACAAGGGCTCCTCCGCCGAGCTGTTCCTGGACGGACGCAAGGTCGGCACGCTGCCCCTGAACGCACCGAGCCTGAACGGCGTGAGCTACCTTCATTTCGTCTCCATGGCGGACGGCCCCGACTCCGGCACCCTCATCCAGCGCGTCTCCGCCAAGGTGAAGTGACACTTCCATTGTGCAATCCGCCTGAGGGGCGCACCTCTCGCCGGGCCGGGAGACAACGCCTTTCCTTGCCCGGCCTTGGCCGATCCGGCCTGCCGGCGCCAAAACGGACTTCCCGGGCGGCTTACGTCAGGAACTTTGCGCCCAGCCAGACGATGACGCCCATGACGGCGACATACGCGACGCACCACGGCAGGGTCCGGCGGAGCAGCTCGCCCTCGCGTCCGGACAGGCCGGTGGAGGAGGCGGCGATGGAGATGCTCTGGGGGGAGATCATCTTGCCGGCGGTCGCACCGCTCGCGTTGGCGGCCACCATCCAGTCGGTGGACAGGGAAAGGTTCTGCGCCGTCGTCTTCTGCAGGCCGCCGAAGAGCACGTTCGAGGATGTGTCGCTGCCGGTCAGGAAAGTCCCCAGCGCACCGATGAACGGCGAGAGGAAGGGGAAGAGCGGGCCGGTCATGGCGAACGCGGCGGCGATGCAGGCGACCATGCCGGAGTAGCCCATCAGCTTGGCCATCGCCACAATGCAGAGGATGGTCAGGATCGACTTCCAGGAGATCCGGAGCGTCTCCGCAAAGACACCCACGATCCGGCGCGGCGGCAACCGCTGGATCATGCCCCCGACGACCGCCGAGATGAACCGCAGGGTGCCGCCGCTGGCCGCCAGCGGAAACGCCAGCGCCTTGCCGCCGCTTCCGTAATAGGTCTGCAGATGAACCGTGAAGGGCGGCCGGGCAAGCAGCGGCACGAGGAACGGCACGGCGCGGGTGACGACGATCAGCAGGAGTACCAGCAAAAACGGCGACCAGGCGCGCAGAATCTGCGGCCTAGGCGTCTTCTCGTGCCGGACGGCATCCGCCGCCTCCCCGGGAAACCGCCAGACATCCTTCACCGGCCGCCAGCGCGCCCACCCGACAAGGAAGAGCATGGCGCAGATGGAGCCGATGACGGCCGGCATCTCGGGTCCCAGCCGCCACGCGACCAGCAGCTGCGCGGCGCCGAACACCGCCCCGGCAAGCACGGCTGGAAGCGCCACGCCGCGCACGGCCTTCAGGCTTCCCGTCGTCATGGCGACCAGCCCGACCGGCAGAACCAGCACGAGCGGAATCAGCTGAAGCGCCGTGTAGATGGAAAGCGGGCCGGACTGCATGCCCGTGACCTGCGCAAGGGTGACCACCGGCACGCCGAGGACGCCGAACGCCACGGGGATGGTGTTGGCGATGAGGCAGACGACGGCCGCCAGCAGCGGTTCAAAACCCATGGCAATCATGATTCCGGCGGGGATCGCCACTGCCGTGCCAAAACCGGCCACGGCCTCCAGAAACCCGCCAAAGGCGAAGGCGATGACCAGCGTCTGCATCCGGCGGTCGGGGGAAAGCCCCATCAGCATGTGGCGGATGGTTTCCATGCCGCCGGAGGCCACCGAAATCCGGTAGACGAAGAGCGCCGACACAACCACCCAGATGATCGGGAAAAGCGCCAGGAGAATTCCTTCCAGCAGCGCGCCGCCCGCATGGACCGCCGGCATGTCGAAAACCAGCAGCGAAATGGCGGCGGCCAGGAAAAGGGCCGCCGCCGTCGCCTTCCACGCGGCCATCTTGAGCCAGCCGAGACTGGGCAGAAGCCAGAGGATTGGAACCAGCGCCCAGAAGAGATGTCTGTACTCCATGAAAATATGCCTCCCCCACAAATCGGACAGTAAAAGATTCACAGGAGCCGGCCGGCTCCCCGACATCCTGCTCGGAAGAGGGTAAATATAACCGGCGGCGTGGGTGCCGCCGCCCTACTCCGTCACCAGCAGCGTCTTGATTTCGAATGGGCGGAATTTGAACGTGGCGGCACCCTTTGCAAGCGGCACGGATTCCCGCTCATCCTCCATGATGCCGGCGACCGACACCTTCGCCTTGGGCGAGCGCGTGCGGATGCCGCAAGTCGAGCGGATGCCGCGCGGCTCGTAGAGGCGCACGATCCAGCCCTTGCCGGACTCCGCCCGTTTGACCGCCTCGACGAGCACGCCGCCGCCCGTCACCTCCAGCGGCGGCGCCCATCCGAGAACGCCCTCCGCCACGACCGGCGGCTGGTTCAGCGCGTGCGCCTCGGCCATGACGCCGCTGTCCTCCAGGCGGCCGGCGTGGGGCAGCAGGCTGTAGGTGAAGAGGTGCTCGCCTCTGTCGGCATCAGGGTCGGGATAGAACGGCGCGCGGAGCAGACTCAGCCCCAGCGTGCGCCCCGCCACCGTACAACCGTACTTGCAGTCGTTGAGCAGCGCCACGCCGTAGTCCGCCTCCGAAAGGTCGGCGAAACGGTGGGCGCAGACCTCGAAGCGCGCGGCGTCCCACGAGGTGTTTCGGTGCGTCGGGCGCTTGTAGACGCCGTACTGCACCTCAAACGCCGCCTCGGCCGCCTCCACGTCCACATCGAAGCCGACGCGCAGCAGTTTGCGGCATTCGCGCCATTCCGCCCGCGTCACGAAATCCAGCCGCTTCGAGTTCGCCGCCAAGCGCACCTCCTGCGTGAGGCGCGACTCGCCGACGGCCCATTCCAACAACAGCGACTGCACGGCCGGGCCGTCCTCGCCGCGGCGGAACTCCAGCAGGCGCGCCTCCCCGAGCGGCTGGCGCGCGGCCTGCTGCTCGATGTCCCAGGCGTCCCAATAGTTCGGCCAGTCCTGGTAGAGCGTGATCACGTTGCCGCGGTCACCGGACCGCATCGCCTCGTGCGCCGCCTCTTTGTCGAAGGCGCGGACCAGACGGCCGCCCCGGTCGAACTCGTAGCGGACGAGGGCATTCTCCAGCACGCGGCCGGCGCGACGCGCGGGCGGCGCCGGCTTCACCGTCTTCGGCGCCTTGGCGAGTGCGGAGTACGCAGCCGAGGAAAGCCCGGGCAGCTCGAGCGCCGCCCAGGCGCCCCCCTCCGTCCGCTGGAGCGGCACGGCCGCGCCGCCGGGACCGCGCAGCGCCGCCGCCGTGCATCCGGGGAGGAACACGGCGCCGCGGAACGGCTGTGAAAGCGTGTTCACTAAAGAGACGGAGTCCGTTTCTTCATCGCCCACAAGCTTTTGCAGCGCGGACGCTTCAAGAAACGCCATGGAGCGAAAAATCTCCGCGTACTCCTTCCGGCTGTCCTCATAGACCGCGCCGATGCTGGAGCCGGGGATGATGTCATGGAACTGGAGCTTGAGCGCGACCTTCCAGATGCGCTCCAGCTCCGCGGCGGGGTACACGGCCGGCGGCAGACCGGAAAAGAGCATTTCGATGCGCCGCAACTGCAGTTCCGCCAGGCGGTTGCAGCGTTTGTTGGCGGCCTGGCTGGTGTAGGTGCCGCGGTGAAGCTCGAGGTACAGCTCGCCGCGCCATTCCTGCAGTTCATCCCGGCGCTCGTGGAGCCGGTCAAACATCTCCTGCGCGGAACCGAAGCGCACGGAGGGCGCCCCCGCCATGCTACGCTGGAGCAGTCCCGCCTCGATCTGCTCCGCGGTCGGGCCGCCGCCGCCGTCGCCGTAGCCGAAAAGCGTGAGAAACTCCGGCAGGAAGCCGCGCTCCTCGAAATTCTCGGCGGCAAAGCGCAGCTTGTCCGGCCCGAGGTCGCTGCTGTAACTGTTCTCCGGCGGGAAATGCGTCAGGATGCCGGTACCGTCGAGGCCGCGCCAGATGAAGGTGTGGTGCGGGAATTTGTTGAACTGGTTCCAGGACATCTTCTGGGTGAGGAACGTGTCCACGCCAGCCTGGAGCAGGATCTGCGGAAGCGCGGCGGAATAGCCGAACACGTCGGGGAGCCAGAGGTTGCGCACGTCCACCCCGAACTCGTCGCGCCAGAACTTCTTGCCGTAGAGGATCTGGCGCACGAGTGCCTCGCCGCCGGCCAGGTTGCAGTCGGCCTCGACCCACATCGCTCCCTGCGGCTCCCAGCGGCCGGCTTTCACGGCCCCGCGGATGCGTTCAAACAGCGCCGGGTAATGCTCCTTCACAAAGGCGTGGAGCTGCGGCTGCGAGGCGCCGAAGACATAGTCCGGATACTCTCCAATCAACGCAAGTTGCGAGGAGAAGGTGCGGGCGCATTTGCGGATGCTCTCGCGGATGCGCCAGAGCCAGGCGAGGTCGATGTGCGCGTGGCCGACCGCGACGGTGGCGCAACGCCCGCCGCCGCCTTTCAGAGCCAGCACCGGCGCAAGCAGCGGCCGCACGGCGGCGGCGTTCGGAGCGCCGAAGCGCCAGGCGTCGGCGGCACGGACTAATGCATTGAGAATCAGCGCCCGTTGCGGATCGCGCGCCGGGAGCGACTTCATGAGGCGGAGCAGCAGGTCCGCCTCGACCCAGAGGTGCCAGGCCTCCTCATCGAACACGCAGAGGCGCACCGTCTCGATCTTTGCCTCGTAATGCTCGTCGTAGGCGCGCTCCGGATTCGGGTGCGAGTCGCGGAAGACGCCGAAAAGACCGTTCGCCGCAGCCTCGATCCAGATGTCCACCGTCTCGCCGCCGCGTGCGGGCTTGGCGATGGGGAATCGGTCGCGGCGGACGGTGTGGCCCCAGGCATCTCCGCTGGTAAGCCCCTGCACGGGAACGCCTTCATCCGAAAAAACGCAGGCCTCTCCGCCGAACTTGAGGCGCGCGACGACCGTCCGGCCCTTCCAGGCACGCGGCACGGTGCCGCGGACGCGGAACCAGGCGGAATCCCACTTTCGCCCCCAGGTGTCGCCCTCGCCGTACGGGCGGAAGTGCAGCGAGTCCTTCCGCGCGAACGGCACCGGTTCCTGCGTCACGGCGCCGCAGAGCTCCAAAGGCGCGAACTCCGGGTGGAGCGTGTCCGGAAGAAATGCCACAAACGCCTGCACCTGAGCTTCCAAAATAGCAGTTTCACGGTCTGTCGGCATGGCGGCGGAATCTCCTGTTTGCGCCCGGCGCCGGCATCTGTTTCCAGCCTGAATTCCGGCACGACGGACTCAATATCGCAGGCGGCGCAGGAAATTCAATCGGACGGGAATGCCGGCGTGTACGCCAGAAAAAAATCAGAATACCTTGTAGAATCCATGCCAGAGCCGGTTGCATAAAGGCATTTGTTCATGATATAGTAAGGACGATTAGAGAACGCCGTTGAGGATGAGCGCTTCGTCCCGCGGATTAAACATTGGCCCAGAAAAGGTGAAAGGGATTCGACCATGAAGAAATGGAAATGCCCCTGCGGTTACATCCACGACGGTGATACGGCACCGGCCAACTGCCCGAAATGCGGGGCTCCGGCGGAAAAGTTCACAATTCTCGACGACGCGGCGGCGACCCTTGTGGAGCGCTCCCGCCGAACGAACATGCTGCACGCCCAGCTAATCGCCCACGCCCGTGAAATCGAGGCGATCTGCAAGGACGGCATTGCCGATGCGCTCGACCCCGCCTGCGTCGATGTCTTCAAGAAGTCGCAGACTAACGCGTATGTGATGATGAAGCTCTCGATGACCGAGCTTCAAGGTCACATGAACAAAGGGAAGTGGGGTTGAGCCGACGGCCGGGATTTTTCCCGGCCTTTTTTGTATAAGGAGACAATGCCATGTGCTGCACAAAGCAACAGATTGAAACTGCGGGCGGCGCCACCTTCCAGGGCGCCCCGCTGACTCTTGTGGGAACCCTAGTCAAGCCCGGCGTTCCGGCACCCGACTTCACCGTGCTCGACAACGGGCTGGCACCCGTCACGTCCGAGACGTTCAAGGGCAAGATCGCCGTGTTCATCTCCGTGCCGTCGCTGGACACCCCGGTGTGCGACCTGGAGGTCAAGAAGTTCAACGACGCGGCGGCGAAGCTGGGCGCGGACGTGAAGCTGGCCGTGATCAGCGCGGACCTTCCGTTCGCCCAGGCGCGCTGGTGCGGTTCGGCGGGCGTGAAGCGGATCCAGTCGCTCTCCGACCACCGCGACACGGCGTTCGCGCTGGCCTACGGCCTGCTCATCAAGGAACTGCGGCTGCTGGCCCGCGCGGTGATTGTCGTCGGCCGCGACGGCAAAATCGCCTACGTCGAACTGGTTAAGGAAGTCACCCAAGAACCCAACTATCAGGCGGCGCTGGACGCCGTCGCCAGGCTGGTCTGACGGAAAACCGCACAACGGCAAGGGGAGATGACGACATGGGCGACAAGCGAGTCCTGCTGATTCTCATCGGCAACCGCAAGGACGAGGCGAAGTACGTCCAGGAAACCCTCACGGGCTGGGGCTGCGTCATCAAGACGCGCCTCGGCATCCATGAGGACGTACTGAGCCACTGTTCGAACCACGGACTCATCATCTGTGAACTGGTCGGCGACAAGGCCAAGCACGCCGAGCTCATGCGCAAGTTGAACCTGATCCGCGGCGTCCACGCCAAGCTCGTGGAACTCTCCCTCGATGACAAACCGCCATGCAGGGCGGCCTCTTCCACGAAGAGGACACCACCCCCTTTGAAGAAGCCCGCACTCCCCGCAACCGCCGCCAAACGGAAGACGGCCCGAAAAGCGTAGGAAGATGCAGGCGTAAAAATGTCCGGTGCAATTGGTTGCGCCGAACAAACAAGGAGGAAAAGTAAGCATGGCGAAGAAAACCGTGAAAGCCCCCGCCAAGAAGGCCGCCCCCGCCAAGAAGGCTGCCCCCGCCAAGAAGGTCGCGGTGAAAGCCCCCGCCAAGAAGGCCGCCCCGATGAAGGGCTGCTGCGCTGGCAAGTGCGCGGCTCCGGCCAAGAAGGCTGCTCCCGCCAAGAAGGTTGCGGCGAAAGCCCCGGCCAAGAAGGTTGCGGTGAAGGCTCCTGCCAAGAAGGTCGCGAAGAAGAAGTAACTGCGGCCAATCCCAACCGGCCTGGGGGCGTCCACACACGCCCCCGGGCGCAAAGGAGAAACCGACCATGATCAGCAAGAAGATGCAGGCGGCGCTGAACAAGCAGATCAACGCCGAACTGTACTCGTCCTATCTGTACCTCTCGATGGCCGCCTGGGCCCAGGGAAAAAACCTGGCGGGCATCGCATCCTGGATGGAAATCCAGGCAAAGGAGGAATACGGCCATGGCATGAAGTTCTACGGCCACATCCAGGAACGCGGGGGGGCGGTGACGCTTGAAGCGATTGCCAAACCGACGGCCTCCTGGAAGTCGGCGCTGGAGCTGTTCAAGGCCGTGGCGGTCCACGAGGCGCATGTCACATCGCTCATCCATGGGCTGATGGATCTCGCCGTCGCGGAGAAGGACTACGCCTCCGCCGAATTCCTGAACTGGTTCGTGAAGGAACAGGTGGAGGAGGAGGCCAACGCGGCGCTGATCGTCGCGAAGCTCGAAATGGTCGGCGACTCCAAGAGCGGCCTGCTCATGCTTGACGGCAAGATCGGCAAGCGCGGACAGAGCTGATGCCAAGCAGACGGCCGTGCAAGGCGGCCGCCGCGGAATGAACCCGCCGGAGCATTGCTCCAGGCGGGTTTTCCGTTTCTACGCCACATCGAGCGTGCGGGGGGTGTGCGGCGGGACGGCGTGGGGCGGGACGGCGCGGAGGGTGCGCACGAAGGCGTCGAACTCCGCCCGGCCCCGCAGCACGGAGGCTTCGGCCTTGAGTTCGTGGGGCCAGCCGCGCCCCTTGAGGTAGGCAAGCACAATCTTGCGCGCGCAGCGCATGCCGTGGTCCTCGCCGTAGAGGTCGAACATGCCGTGGATGTGCTCCTCCATGACGTCGCACAGCTCGGCGGGGGACGGCGCGGGAAAGAAAGATGTTGCCTGTTGCGTGTTGCGCGTTTCGTGTTGCGCGTTGCCTGTTGCGGGTTCCAAATTCTGCGTTCTGCATTCTGCGTTCTGCGTTCTGCGTTCTGCCTTTTCTTCTGCCGCCAGCTCCCGGAAGACCCAGGGGTTGCCGATGGCGCCGCGGGCGACCATGATGCGGGAGCAGCCGGTGGCGTGCCGTAGTGCGGTGGCCGTCGCGGCATCGAACACGCCGCCGTTGGCAATGACCGGGATGCGCAACGCGTCGCGGACCGCACGGACGACCTGCGCGGCGACCGGCCCGGCGTAGATCGCCTTGAGCACGCGGCCGTGGATGGTCAGCGCCCGGATTCCGGCGTCCTGCAGCGCCAGCGCGAACTTCACGGTCGGCTCCGGATCCTGCATGTCGGTGACGCGGATCTTGGCGGTCACCGGGAAGCGGCTGTGCTTCAGGATGACGCCGAGGCACTCCAGGGCCAGCGGGAGGTTGAGACCGAGGGCCGCGCCCGCGCCGCGTTTCGTCACCTTGGGCATCGGGCAGCCGAGGTTGAGGTCGAGCGCGTCGAACTCATGTCGGTTGACCACCTCCATCGCCTTTTCGAAGAAGGCTGGGTTTGCGCCGAGGAGCTGGACGCCGAGCCAGGGCTCGTCCGGGCCGCGGTGCAGAATCGGCACGGCGGACTCCGGCGAGTAGGTCAGGCAGCCGGCATCGATCAGCGGCGTGAAGGCGTGACGGCAGCCGAAGCGGCGGCAAGCGCGCCGGAACGGGTAGTCCGTATAGTCCGCCAGCGGCGCCAGCAGCACGGCATTTTCCGGATAGAGATCAGACATCCGCGTCATCCCCCGCTTTTTCGTCATGAAAGGCCGGGGCGTCCGGCGACCGACCTCAGCTCCGTTCGCGGAGGCGCGCCAGAACCTTGTCGAACAGGTCGAGATGCTCGGCGGCGGTGTCGCCGTACATGAGCAGGGAGCACATGCCGGGGCTGACGTCGTCGCGCTCGTTGAACGCCTTGTGGAAGAGACTGCTGTAGTAGCGGAGCATGAACTCCTGGGTCTGGCCGACGCCGCGGAAGATGCTGACGGCGCGCTCCACGAGCGGACGGTCGCTGGTCAGGGCATCCTCCCACAGGCAGCCGCCGTGAATGAGGGAGAAGAGCGTGCCGAACCATTCCTTGTCGGTGGTCTTGTCGGCCTGCGGCACGCGCGTGCGGAGGCTGTCCAGTGTAATCGAACCGCTCTGCCGGGACAGGATGTCGAAGATACCGAGGATGACGGGGTCGCGGAGGGCGGGGTCGCGGATGAACCAGCGCGTGGAGGAGATGTAGTCGGCAAAGGCCGGATCCAGCGCGGCCGGGACTGGATGGGTGGCGGGGGTGGCAGACGGTGCGGAGTCCGCGTCCGCATCTTGGGTGGGGACGGCGGCAGGGACGGCCTCGGAAGAGACGGCGGGACGGGGCGGCGGCCAGGGCGCGTTGCCGTCGGCCCAGCGGATCGTCTCCTCCCCCTCCTCGCGCGGCGACAGGATGAGGCCGGGGACGGCGCGCAGGAGGTCGAAGATGTTGCCAAAACCGCAGGTGCGCGGATGGAAGCCGGGGATGCGGTCACGGAGGGCGCCGAAAGCGCGCCGGACGGGCATGACGTCGTCGCGGCCGATAGCCTCACGGAGCGCGGCGGTGACGGCGGCGATGTCGCAGGGGACGGCTTCGCCGCGGGGCGTCAAGCCTTTCTGGCTGTAGCAGATGTATTCGTCGCAGTTTTCCTGCAGGACATTGGATATGGTGCCCAGGGAACCGAGGCCGATAACATGCCGGCCCGAGGCTTTGAGTTTGGTGATGAGCGGGAGAAAGTCGCCGTCGCCGGTGACGATGGCGTAGGTGTCGATGTTCGGATAGTGGAGCAGGCAGTCCATGGCCTGGATCACGAGATAGACGTCGGCGGCGTTCTTGCTGTTGATACCGGTACGGACAACATGCTGCATCTCGACGCCGGCGCGGGTCAGGTCCATGACGTACTTGCGGAACTTGGCGTTGCTCCAGTCCGCGAACGCCTTGCGGTAGACGACGGGGCCGTGGTTGCGTTGGAGGTGCCCGATGACATCCGAGATGGAGAACGGTTTCTCGCTGGCGGGGTCGCTGTTCTCAAGGCCGATGACCAGGTTTTCAAAATCCATCAGGAGCGCGACGGTGCGGCCGGGGTGAGGGGCGGAATGCGCGGGGCTCATTGAGTTCCTCATCTCTATTTTCTGCTGGGTGCCGGCAAGAATCAGCGGCGTTCGGGAATACGCGCCGCGCCAAGCCGTCAAGACGGGTCGTACTATACCGTTGCTTCCGATGCACGGCCATCGCGCGGAGGCGCAACGGACCCGGCGCGACAAACGCCGTGCGCGTGCAATATTACCGCAGGCGGCCGGGCAGCCGGCGCCGTTCAACGGAAAACACGCCGTCCACCGCATGAGAAGGAACCGGACATGCCGACACTTGCCCGCATCAGCATCTCCTTGGAAGAGGAACTGCTGGAGAAATTCGACCGGCGTGTGCGCGAGGATGGATTCCCCACGCGCTCGGAGGCCGTCAAGGCGCTCATCCGCCGCGCGCTGGTGGAAAATGAATGGGAGCGTGGCGGACCCGTCGCCGGCACGGTTGTCATCGTCTATGACCACCACAAGCACGACCTGCTGCACCAGCTCATGCACATCCAGCACGACTACGGCGACGTCATCATCTCCTCGCAGCATGTGCACCTCGACCACGACAACTGCATGGAAACCGTCACCGTCCGCGGCGACGCCGCCCGCATCCGGCAGCTGGCCGCCGCCCTGAAATCGGTGAAGGGGCTCAAGCAGCAGACGCTGGTCATGGGCGCCACCGCATGACCCGTGGCGCACCGGGCCGGGTTGCCGGATTTTCGTTTTGCGGGTATGTTGGAGCACGGAAACATTAAAGGAAAGCCGCACCGGCACAAGCTCCGTCCATCCACGCAAAACGAAAGGCGCCTCCCATGAGAAAACCCGTTAAACTCCTCGCGTACACCGGATTCGCCCTGCTGGGCGTGTTCCTGCTGGCGGCGCTCCTGCATCCGTTCTACCTCGGCGCGGGCATCCGGAAAGCGGTATCAACCATCGGCCCGACCGTGACGAAGACCAGCGTGTCCCTCGAAAAAGTCACTCTCAACCTCTTCACGGGCAAGCTATTACTGAAGGGTCTCGTGGTCGGCAACCCGGAGGGGTACAAGACCGAGGCGGCCATCAAGGTCGGCGAAGTCCGGGTCTCCCTGTCGCCGATGTCCGTGTTCTCCAGCAAGATTCATGTGAAGGAAGTCTACATTGACGGAGCGGAGGCTTGGTACGAGGCGGGCTTCCCCGACAGCAATGTGGGTAAAATCCAGAAAAATGTGGATGCATTCCTCGGCGGTGCCGGAAAGCCAGCGGAACCCGCCACACCGGCCCAGACCGCGCCCGAAAAGGCCGGCAAAAAAGTCGTGATTGACGACCTCCGGATCGTCAACACCAAGGTGCATCTCGGCATCAAGGGGCTCGGCGGTGCCGCCGCACCGATCCCGATGCCAGACATCAAGCAAAAGGACCTAGGCAAAGAAGGGGACGGCAAGACCATCGGACAGATGGTGGCGGACATCCTGAAGTCAATCACGGGCGGCATTTCCGATGCCGCAACCGGCGCGGGCAAGGCCGTCGCCGGCGCCGCAAAGGAAGTCGGCAAGAGCCTCGGCGAAGCAGGCAAGGGTGCGGTCGATGCGGTCAAGGGGCTGTTCGGCGGATCAAAATAAGCTGACGGCCACGAACGCTCAACGTTCGACGCCAACGCGGTTGTGTCACTGATCGATGAATCATCCGGGGGCGGCATTCAGCCTCAAAACCCGCGTTGCGCGTCTCCGGAGCTTGGGGCGATGGTCATTCCGTTCTCCATGCATTCCCCCGGCCCGGCTTCTCTTCGGGCTGATTCGTCAGGATTCCCATCAGGACAATCTTTTGCGGCGGCCCGCCATTTTTGCCGGCCACCTCCCTGACCTCCGGCCACATCACCACCTCGCGGCAGAATCCGCCCGCCGCCTCGACCTTGGCGCGCACCGCCTCCACATCCCCCACGACCGCCACCATCGGAATCGTTCCCGCAAGTCCTGCCACAACACGGGCGGTGGGCACGGTTCGGCACATCGTTCCCAGATAGAACTGGAACGCTGGCGGTGCATCCTCCGCGTACTGCACGGCCTGTTTTCCGCGCCCGACCTTCTTCTCGAACTCGGCGGCCATTTTCTGCAGGGCCCGCGTCTGCACCACCTTGACATCATTGCGCTTGAGAAAATGGAATTGCGCAACCGTACACAAGAGGAAAGCGCCCCACAACACCGCAGCCCATGTCAGTATCCCGCGCGGGGACAGTTTCCGGCCGGTCAGCCAGCGCGCCGCCTCACGCCCCGCCAGCAGCGCCGCCGGCACCACCAGCGCCACCGCCCAATTCACCGGCACATGCGGAGTCATCAAAAACAGCAGTACCCCAAAAATGAGGTACCATGCCAGGAATTTTTCAAAGGGCCGCTCCCCCTCCACCACCGCCGGCCGCCGGAACGCCGCCCACACTCCCACCAGCGCCAGCAGACACCACGGATCAAACCCCACCATCAACGAAGCGGCCTGCCTGCCGATTGCCATCCATACCGGATCATACGCCACCGCCGCCGGCGTCCCATGCAAGATTCCCTCCACGGTCAACCGGTGCATGGCCAGCCCCTCATCCAGCGCCATCATCCCAAACAGCCAGTCTCCGCATACAGCCAGAAACAGCAGCAACCCAGGAATCCAGGCACCCCGGAATGGCGGGGCCGCCACTCCGGTCACGGAAACCAGCAGCTCCGCTCCGGCGGAGGCTGCCTGCTTGGCCGTCTTCCTGTGTTTCAGCCACGCGCCGACTCCGAGCACCGCCACCGGCAGCAGCCCCATCACTCCCCCCGTCAACATCGCCGCCGTGGCCAACAACCAAAACAAAAACCAGCTCCAAAATCCGCCATCTTGCCACGCACGGAACACCACCACCACCGCGCCCGCAACCAACAGCATGTACAGGCTGTCTTTGCACGCGGAGAGGACTCCCTGCAGCCCGACCGGAGAAAGGAGCAGGAACAGCGCGGCAAAAAATCCGGACCAGACACCGAAGCGCCACCGCCCCACAAACCAAAGCATCAACACACAGCCCAGAAAAGCGAGCATGCCAGGCAGTTGCAGCCCGAAAAGTATCGGCCGATGGTACGGCAGTGAACAGACCGTCGCCAGCCACGGATACAAGGGTGGCTCCACACACAACACCCCGTTTTGAGTCGTCTGGCAGGCGGAGTTCCCGTTGAAGGCCATGTCCTGCATATGCCAGGCTTGCAGGGACTGCCCGCCGGCCCAGAAATCCGCCGGCGCCGTCACCTGGACCAGCCAAAGAGTGGCCCAAGCCAGCAGCAACAGCCATTTCAGCCATTGCCATCGGTGCATGACGGCGGCACTTTCCGCCGGCTTGTTTTTATCTGTTTTTACCACAGGCCGCCGCCTTCCGTACAGATCACAACGCACCCGGCCGCCTTCGCCGCGATGCCGTTCCAGGCAAAAAAAGACACAGGGGAAATTTTGCCGCACCCCATGTCGCCTTTAGCCCAAGGGAAAAGACTTCCCAACGCCCACCTCAGCAGCTGAGGCAGTCCGCGCGCCAGCAACAGGCCTGCTGCTCGCAATCTCCGACCGGCCGCGTGCCGAAACAGGGCGTGTTTCCCTCCGCCATCTGGATGGCACGGATGATTTCCGGCTTTTTGGCGGTTTTTTCCAACGTCAAGCCAAGCGCCTTCGCCTTCTGTTTGACCTCGATGATGCTGAGCTTCTTCATAATCGAACCTCCCATGCATAACCATTGGTCACACTCTGTGCAATACCTCGCGTACTAATACAGCGCAGACGCCGCCCTTTCAAGCCTCGCGACAACAAGAATGAGAAAAACAAGACAACCCCAGTTCTCATTTTTGCCGATTCGTGCGGATTGTTGCAGCCCTCCCGTGTGCGTCAAGCCCCTCCATTTCCGCAAACTTTGTGATGGCACCGACTTCACGCCGCAATGCGCCGGCCGTGTAACGGACCGTGCTCATGCGCCGATAGAAATGCTCCAGCGTCAGCCCGCTGAAATAGCGCCCCGCCCCGGCGGTCGGCAGCACATGGCTCGGGCCGGCCACAAAATCGCCAACCGGCTCCGGCGTCCACGGCCCGATGAAAATGGCACCGGCCGCCTGAATTTTCTTTGCGACGCGTTCCGGGTTCCGCATCATGATTTCCAAATGCTCCGGCGCAATCTCATCGGCCAGGCGCACCGCGCCGTCCACCGTTTTTGCCACAATAAAAAAGACGCCGTTCTTCAGCACCTTGGCCACGCACTCGCTCCGCGAAAGCTCCCGCGCCTGCCGTTCCAGCGCCGCCTGCACCTTCGGCACCAGCCGGGCGTCGGTCGTGATGAGGAACGCCTGCTCGCGCCCGGAACCATGCTCCGCCTGCGACAGCATGTCCGCCGCGATGAATTCGGGGTCCGCCGAGGAGTCGGCCAGCACCAGGATCTCCGACGGTCCGGCGACCAGGTCCAGCGCCACCTCGCCGTACACCTGGCGCTTGGCGGCGGTCACATAGGCATTGCCCGGGCCGACGATCTTTTCCACACGCCGGATCGTCTTCGTCCCGTACGCCAGCGCGCCGACGGCATACACCCCGCCGATGCGGTAAACTTCCGTCGCCCCCGCGCACTTTGCGGCAAAGAGGATGGCCGGATGCACCTTCCCGCCCGGCCCCGGCGGCGTCACGACCACGATCTCCTTCACCCCCGCGACCTTCGCCAGCGTCACCGTGTGCAGCACGGTCGAAACCAGCGGCGCCGTGCCGCCCGGCACATAGGCCCCGACGCGCGACAGCGGCGTGAAGCGCTCGCCAAGCCGCACGCCGGGCCGCGGCGAAAAGGACCAGTCCTTCCGCCTCTGCTCCTTCGCAAACACCGTAATCTGGCGGCAGGCGAGGCGGATGGCGGCCTTTGCGGAGGCGTCCAGCGTCTTCCCCGCCGCCTCAATCTCTTCTGTGGAAACAGCAAACCCCGCCGGCGTCAGCTCCACGCGGTCGAATTTCGCCGCATACTCCGCCACCGCGGCATCTCCGCGCTCCCGCACGCCGGCCAGGATCTCCGCGGCGGCGCGCTCCACCTGCGGATCGGGATTCCGCCGCTCCAGCAGTTCCGCAAAACGTTTCCCGAACGCCGGATCTGACTCGCGCAAAACTTCCATCGTCTCCGCCTCCCCTGTGCGGCCGCTGAACTCAAGAAAAAAACACTCTTCCTGAAGCATGGAAATGTAGCCTGCGCGCGCCGGATTTCGACCGCCCGCAGTCCGGACGCCGCCCCGGCAGCCCCTCCGCGGGCCCGGGCAGGCGGATTTCCGCCCGGGCCGCAATAATCCGGACGCGCCTTTCATTCACCGCGGCACGAATCATCGCACATCCCACTGGCGGAGCGACTGGGGATGGAACTCCGCCCGCTCCGGAGAGTCTACCGGAACGGATACCCGTACAACAGGCCAGACCACGGGGAGGATTTCGGAATGCGCATCACATCGGCACTCATGGCCATGACCAGCTTTCTGGTGGCAGGCACAATCGCCAACGCAGCAGCCACAGCGCCGGAAACGGCGGCGGCGGGCGTGCTGGCGCGCAATCTGGGCGCGGCGGCGGGCACCTTTACCTTTGCAAAGGCCGCGCCCACGGCGGACGGATGCGACATTTATGAATACGAGGCGGCGGGCGGGCGCGTGACCGTGCGCGGCTCCAGCCCTTCCGCCATGGCCCGCGGCGCGTACGACTACCTGAAGGCGAACGGGTTGGGCATGGTCGGCTGGGAGGGCCCGATGCTCCGGCTCCCGCCGCGGCTGCCGGACGCGCCGAAGACCCGGGTGGAGACGCCGTTCCGCGTCCGCCACGCCTACAACGTGGTCACCGCCGGCTACACCTTTCCGTACTGGACCTGGGAGCGCTGGCAGCAGGAGCTGGACTGGCAGGCGCTGCACGGCTTCAACATGGTGATGGCGCCGGTGGCGACCGAGGCGATCGCGACCCGCGTCTGGAAGCGGCTCGGCCTGACGCAGCAGGAGATCGACGAGTTCTACACCGGCCCCGCGCACCTGCCCTGGCAGCGCATGGGCAACATCTGCCAGGTCGCCGGCACCCTGCCCGCGGAATGGCACGCGGACCAGGTCGCGCTCCAGCACAAGCTGCTCGGCCGCATGCGCGAGCTCGGCATCGAGCCGGTGGTCCAGTCGTTCGCCGGATTCGTCCCCAAGGGGATCCGCCGCCTGTACCCGGAGATCCAGCTCCACGAAATGCGCTGGGGCGGCTTCCCGAAAAGCCAGTGCCCGGTCATCCTGATGCCCGGCGACCCGCTCTTTGCCACCATCACGAAGATGTACATGGAGGAGTGGGAGAAGGAGTTCGGCAAGGCGAAATATTTCCTGGTGGACAGCTTCAACGAGATGGAGCTCCCCAAGACGGACCGCCCGGTGACGGAGCTGCTGGCGGAGTACGGCCGCAAAACCTTCGACGCCATCCGCGGCGGCGATCCCGAGGCCGTCTGGGTCATCCAGGGCTGGATGTTCGGCTACCAGAGCCACATCTGGACGCCGGAGCGGGTCAAGGCCCTCTTCAGCAGCGTGCCGGACAACGAAGTGCTGATCCTTGACTACGCCAATGACTACGCCAACAACTGGGGTCGGCTCGACAGCTTCAGCGGCAAGCAGTGGGCGTACGGCTTCGTCCCGAACATGGGCGGCAAGACCGCCTACACCGGCAACATGGAGCTGTACGCCACCGGCGCGGGGAAGATGTTGGCCTCGCCCAAGAAAAAGAACCTCGTCGGCTTCACCATCTCCGGCGAGGGGCTGGAAAACAACGCGGTGCTTTATGAACTGATGGCGGACACCGCCTGGAGCCGCGAACCGTTGAAGCTCGACGACTGGCTCCCGCAGTACAGCCGCAACCGCTACGGCGCCTGCCCGCCGGCGGTGACGGAGTCCTGGAACCTGATGCGCAAGGGTTGCTACCGCTCGCTCACGCCGCACCCGAGCTTCAGCTGGCAGGCCCACGCCGGCTGCGGCACCGGCAGCGTCAACCGCGACCCGGGCTTCTTCCAGGCCACGCAGGCCTTCCTCTCCTGCGCCGGCACGCTGGGCACCGCCCCCGGCTACCGCGCCGACGCCGTCGAGCGCACCGCCCTCTGTCTGGGGCTGAAGGCCGAGGAGTGGTTCAAGCTCGCAGCCGACGCCTATGCCGCCGGCGACGACGCGCTCGGCGACCGCGCCGGCAAGCGCGGTCTGGAACTGCTCACGGAACTCGACCGCCTGATGGAGTCGCACCCGCTCAACCGGCTGGACCGCTGGATTGCCCTGGCCCGCGCCCACAGCACAGACCCGAAGCTACAGGCGTTCTACGAGTCCAACGCCCGGCGCATCGTCACCGTCTGGGGCCCGCCGGTCAACGACTACTCCTGCCGCGTGTGGAGCGGCCTGGTGCGCGACTTCTACCGCGAACGGATGGCGCGCCGTCTGGACTCCCTCAAGACCGGCAAGCCGTTCAACATGGCCGCCTGGGAGCTGGAATGGGTCAATGGCTCCGGCGTGAGCAAGATCACGCCGTACGCCGACCCCGTCGCCGAGGCCGTGAAGCTGCTCGCGAAGGCATGCGGGGAGACGCTGCCCCTCCTCCCCGGAAACGGTCCCGGCGAACCGCTCGGCGACTGGTCGCCGGACAGCGTGACCACCGAGTGGAAGAGCGTGGAGTGGCCGCTCTCCGCCGCACAGCTGAAGAAACTCAAGGGAGTCCGCTTCGAATACACCGGCGGCAACCACCGGCTGGACATCCAGTCCGTCTCCGTGGTCGCCGACGGCAAGGTGGCGGCCACCAACGAACACCCCGGATTCGCCGGCAAGCCGAGCGAGCGCAACAGCTACAAGCTCGCCGTCCCCGCCGGCACGCCCGCCAACAACGGCGCCGTCATCCGCGCCGTCGTCCGCGGCAACGGCGGAACCGATTCCAGAGGCAAGGTGATCCTGCTCGGGGAATGATAGGCGGTCGGCGGATTCGCCTCCGGACACCGCTGGAAACCCCGGAATCCCGGCTTACGTTCAATGCCGTTGATTTTTAGACAGGATTGCAGGATCTGCAGGATAAAACTCTTGGGTGATTGAAGCCTGCAGCCCCCTACAATCCTGCAATCCTGCCAGAACAGCTTCTGCTATGCAAATGGAGCGAGGATTTACGCACATGCCCGACGTCGTCATCGTTGCCATGAACCACGAAGCCGCCGAAGCGCGGGCGGCCCTCTATGCGCCGCTGCGCGGAGTCCGCACGACGGTGCTGTCCGGCGGATCGGACGGATCGGACGGATCAGCCTTGGCCGACCTGGCCGACCTTTCGCTGTTGCCGGTTGCCGCGCTGCACGGCGCCATCCGGGACGCGGGCGGGCGCTGCCGGGCGGTGCTGCTGCCGCCGGACGCGGCGCTGCCGCCGGACGGCGAACGCATCCAGAAGCTCCTGCTGCGAAACAAGCTGCACGGCTTCATCCGCAACACGCTGTTCTTCCATCCCGCCGCGGCGCGGGTGCTCGAGGTCGCGGACGCCGGCTGCCTAGGGAATATCCAGACACTCACAATCGAACGCCGCGTGACCGCGCGGACGGTGGTGGAGGTGCCGGCGCTGGAGGCGCTCTTCTGTCGGCGCTATCTGCCGGAGGCCGACGTTTGCGCCGCGCTGGCAACCGAGTCGCCGGCCACGGACAAACTGAAATTCATCCTCAGCCCCGCCCAAAAAGAAACCGGGGAAGGGTGGGAGATCCGCGTCACGGGCGACGGCGGGACAATCACGGCCTCGGCGCCGCTTGCCGGCGGCGGAAGCGTGAAGCTCGTGGAAAACAACGGTGCCGCGCGCACCTGGGAAGTGCCGGAAGAGGATCCCGCACGCCTCTGCCTCGCCGCCGCCCTGCTCTGCCTCGACCGCAAGGAACCGCTCGCGTTCCTCGACTTCAAGACCGCCGCCAAATCGCTGGCCTTCCTTGCCGGCTGACAGCCGCGGCCCGAGGGGGATTCCCCCTGCCGCCGACCGCCAGGTTAAACGGGAGCCGCTGGCGGCTCCTGGCCCGCCGCGATATTTTCCAGCGCCCAGACAAGCTGCCAAGCGTGACGGTACTCCGTCAGCGTCATGATGGGCCGTTTCAGTCCAGAGCCGGCCACGCCGGTGGGAATCTGCGGTTCCGGCTCGGCCAATGCGAAATAGGCGTCGCCATAGTCGCTGGAAGAAAGCCGGCCGCCGGTGCGTTGCTCCGCCTTGGACAGTTCCACCACCGCGCTGCCGAGCTGGTCGTACAGCATGGCGCCGATCCGGAAGAAATGTTCGCAGTTCTTCTGTTTCAGCAGCTCCGCGCCGGTCTCGGGCAGGCCGGATGCCGCGGCCTCCAGGCCGATGCTGATCCAGCGGCGGACCTTGTCCACCGCCTCGCGCTGCCGCTGCATGTCGCCGATGTCCACCTGGTCGGCGACCATGACCTTGTTCGCCACATCCACCAGCTCCGCCTCCCAGCGCATGGCCATGAATTCATCGCCGACGCCGCTCTCCGCCAGGCAGCGCATGGCCCGTTGCAGGAACAGCACTTCGCGCACGCCCTGCACCGGCAGGCAGGAGCCGCCGAAAAGGCCGGGCTGCCGGAACTCCTCGAGCCAGGCGGCGATTGCTGGCTTGAAGTCAAAATCCACCGGATAATAGACCGTGATGGCCAGGGTCGGCGCTGGATACCCCTTGCCCTTGAGCCGGCCCTCGCGCCCCTCGATGGCGTCCGCCTCGATGGTGCCCTTGTTGTGCATCCGTACCCAGCCCAGCAGGCGGATCCACAGGTTCGGGTCCATGGCGTACAGCCGCTCCAGGAACATTTGAACCGCGGGGTTGCTGCCTTTCACCCAGTCGGGGTCGAGGTAATAGACGTCGCTGATCATGAAGTCCTTCTCGAACTTCACATGCTTCTTCAGTGCGAGCGCCAGCAGGTCGGCGTTGATTGCCATCAGGATGCGGGCAATCTGATGCTCGTCGCATTCCAGAAAAAGCTGGATCCAGTCGGTGAACTTGCGGCTGTCGAGGTTTTCCCCGCGCCAGCAGTCATGATCCAGCATGAAGTTGATCTGGTCCTCCGAGGCGACCTCGACCACCTCCATCGCCTCCCACTTGCCGACCGTCTGGATGGTGCGGTGCAGCTCAAGCTCCGGCAACGACTGCACCAGCGCCGTGGCGTCCACCGGCAGGTTCAGCAGGTCCAGCCGGTGCTCCGGCGACACGCTGAGCACAAGCTGCGCCTGCTCCTCAAGCGGCAGCGCATTGAAGTACTGCTCCGCCAGCGCCGTGGCGTGCCGGCTCAGTTCGACAAGCTGCATGGCCCGCTGCCCTGCCGGCGCATCCGCCGGGATCACGGAACCGCCGCACGTCACACCTTCAGCTTCAACCGTCTCCATCGCTGACTCCCCACCTTGGCTGACATGCCGCTGCACGCACTCCCCAAAAACAGGAAAAATTACTGTAAATCAGCATTCCCGTTTTTCAACAGGCGCAAGGCTGGAAAATGGGCGCTCCGCCCGCCCGTCCATGCACCTTCCCCCACGGCGGCGGACGCAACGCCTTCGGGCGGAATCACGCACCCGGTGAAACCTGCGGGCCGGCCGATCCGCCGCCAATCCCCGGCGGCGGGGTTGCCGGACGGGGAAAATCATGTATAGTACGGCTTCATTTTTTGCGCCAGGCCGTGTTGTTTTAACCGCCGTGGCCGGAGCGCACATCACAAAAACTAAAAACCGGCACGCCCTCGGGCGCGCTTCGGCGGTGGCAAAAAGGAAGATTCAAACCATGCGCAACGAACCCAAACACACCCTATGCCGCCGCCTCGGAAGCTGCGTCTGGGGCAACGCCAAGTGCCCGAGCGCCAAGCGCGCCTATCCGGCCGGCCAGCACGGCTCCGCGAAGGCCGGCAAGGGCGGCAAGGCCGGCGGCAAAGGCGGCGGCAAAGGCGGCCGCGGCAACAAGCTCTCCACCTACGGCCAGCTCCTCATGGAAAAGCAGAAGCTGCGCGCCCACTACTGCATGTCCGAGCACCAGCTCCAGTACTACTACGGCAAGGCCAAACTCGCCCCGGGCAAGAGCGGCGAAGTCCTCCTGCGCTTCCTCGAGACGCGCCTGGTCTCCATCGTCTTCCGCAGCGGTCTGGCTCCCTCGATCTTCGCGGCGCGCCAGGCGGTCCTCCACCGCCACATCCTCGTGGACGGCAAGGTCGTCAACCGCAGCTCTCTTCACGTGAAGCCGGGCCAGGTCATCTCGATCAACGCCCAGCACTCCCCCGGCATCGCCGCCCTGGCGCAGAAGACCGACATCGTCCCGCCGCCGTACCTCGAGCTGGACAAGGAAAACATCAAGGTTACCCTGACCCGTGATCCGCTTCCGGAAGAGATTCCGGCCAATGTGGACATCATGAAGGTCGTCGAATACTACGCCCGCTAATCCCGGACGTTGCCCCCGGGAGCACATCCCCGGAAAAAGAGGCCGGTTGCGGAGTCCGCAGCCGGCCTTTTTGCGCCTTGACTCCGGGCGGATGGCACCCGGCCGCCCGGACGTTCACCGCCCCGCCTCCGCCATCCGCGCCAGAAACCATTCATATTCCGCGGCGAGGCTCTCCTCGACGCTGCGGGCGCGCCAGGCCTCCGGAAGCACGGCGAACGTGTAGGTTTCCAGCTCGACATGCGGCACGGCGCCGCCGGCCAGCAAACGGAAGAATTCAGGGGAGAGCCCGTCGCGGGTCGTCCCGAAGACCCCGTCGCCGCCCCAGTCCAGCGGCACATGGAAATGCGTGCGGAGTTCCGCGGCGGCCCCACCGCCTGTCGCTTCACCCCCCATCGTTCCGCCGCCTGTCGTTCCGCCGCCTGTCGTTCTGCCGTTTATTGTTCCGTATTCCGTTTTTCCGTTTGTTCCGTGCGGGACGGAAGCTCCAATCTGGAGCGCTTCAAGCGCCGGCGCGGCCGGCAGATCCGGGAAGCGCAACAGCGCACCGTCCGGCAGGCGGATGCGCGTCTGGTGCAGGTACACCGGGTCGCGCAGCGCTTCCAGCCGGGCAAGGCTCGAGGGCGACGGAAGGAGCGACGGTGCGGCGCTGACCTGCACCTTCGGCACCGGCACGCCCGCGGCGAGCAGCTGCCGCAGCACCGCGGCCGGATCCTCAAAGTTCACCGCCAGATGGCAGGTGTCGATGCAGAATCCGAGATGTCCGCGCAGCACCTTCGCCAGCGTCTCCGCGGGACGCACGGCCGCGCAGGCGAGCACCTCAAGCTGTTCGGGCTGGAAAAGCCCCTCCCAGAAGTCGAGCATGTCCCGGCCACTTTCAAGCAGGCAATCCGGTTCCGGCTCGAGCGCGAGGCGGACGGCCCGTCCGGTGCGCTCCGACAGCTCCGACAGCTCCACGGCCGCATGCACGATTCCAAAACGCGCACGTTCGGCGTCCGCCAGCGTCGGGCACCACGCCCGGTAACTGCCCGGCACGGTGCTGATGCTGCCTTCGCCTCCTTCCGGAAGCAGCGCCGCCAGGATGCGCCCGAGCCGGAGCGTGTACTCGAGGCGCTGCGGCGTCCGCCAGTCCGGTGCATAAACCTGTTCCTTCACCCGCGTCCCGTGAAAATGGCCGTAGGGAAAACCGTTGACCGTGAAGACGTACATCCCGGCGTCCGCCAGCCAGGCCGCGAACTCCGCAATCCGCCGCGGCTGATCGAGTTCCGCCGACGCACGCGCACTGAGGCGCAGGCCGAGCCCGAACGGGGCGCCGCCGGGGGCCGCCAGCCGCCTCACCTCCGCGGCGTGCGTGCGGACGGCCCCGAACGCATCCGCCCACGTCTCCGCCGGATGGATGTTCTGGCAGTAGGCGAGATGGACGGGGCGTGAGCTGGGGGGCGTGAGGCGCATGATCCGTTCCTGACTGTCGTTGCAGGTACTATCGTTCCAGATCCACACATTTCATGGCGTACCCGAAACGGCTGGCGCTCCGGCAACGGACGCCGTGCAGCCCGGGCACAATGGGCGCCCCTTGCCTTCCGGCTCAGAACGGCGGCCACAGGTTCCAGATGCAGGCGTAGAGGACGAACAGGCCGGCCAGAACGGCGGCGTGCAGCACCAGCAGCGGCACGGGGAACGGCAGACGGCGCGCGGCGCGGTGGGTGCCCTTTACCGCCTTCTTGGCAATCATCCGCAGCACCAGCAGCACGCCGCCGAGCATGCCGAGCGTGCAACCCATGATCCAGAGGGTCTGCCCCCAATGCGGCCAGTGGAACGCCTTGATCTGCCGCTGCAGAAGCTCCTGGACAACGCCGGCCACCAGGATGGTTTCCGCGCCCACCAGCCGGCGATGCGGCGACCAGCCTGACCTGCCGTTTCCATTTGCCATGACGTTCTCCTCCCGCCGCATGCCGCGTTTCAAGGTAATATTGCCATGGAAGGACCATGGCACAAGCCGGGGGTCACGCGGTTGCATTCGACGCATGGCGGCATAGATTGGGCAGCACCAGGAAAACAGGAAAAACTCTGGAGCTTGGACAATGGGAATTCTCCGGAACATCAAGGCGCTGTTCGGGCGGCCGACGCGGCCGTCGCGGATCATGAGCGAGCAGCGGCTGCTGCGGAAGCTTGAGATCGGCCGCTGGTCCTACGGCTGGCCGCTGGTGCTCTTCGACGAATGCGGCGCCACGGTCAGGATCGGCAACTACTGCTCCATCGCCAAGGGTGTCACCATCATGCTCGGCGGCGAGCATCACACCGACACGCTCACCACCTATCCGTTCGCCCAGATTTTTCCGGAACTGGCGGGCGGCGTTGACCCGCTCCTCGAAATGACCCGCGGCGATGTGGTCGTCGGCAACGACGTCTGGATCTGCCAGAACGCCTTCATCCGCTCCGGCGTGACGATCGGCGACGGCGCGGTGGTCGGAGCCGGCGCGGTCGTCACCCGCGACGTGGAGCCGTACGCCATTGTCGGCGGCAACCCCGCCCGCCTTGTGCGCCACCGGTTTCCGGAGGAACAGCGCAGGCGGATGCTCGCGCTGGCCTGGTGGAACTGGCCTCTTGAGACGGTCAAGAAGGCGTGGCCCGTGCTGAACTCGGGGGATGTCGGCGCGCTGGAGCGTTTCGCCCGCGAAAACGGGTTGACGGAGGCCTGACCCCCGGCCCCGCCGTGATTCAATCCGCCTTTTCCCCGTTTCAACGTCCGGCGTTCAAGCTGGCGGAGCGGGAGAGAGGGCGTCCCGCCCGCCTCCGGCCGGCATCCTGCCAGGCGGCGCTTACGGGGCCGGCATGCGGAAGCCGATGACGGCGATGCCGGCGGCGTCGAGCGCGTCGAGCACGGCGGCGCGGTCGAGGAAGAGCGTCATGCCGGCCTGCACGGCCAGCGTCTTGGCCCTGGCTGCCTTGAGCGATTCCACGGTGTTCATGCCGACGCACGGCACGTCGAAGCGCATGTCATGCCCGGGCTTGGCGAGCTTGACGACGGTGACGCCGCCCCGGCCGAGTTCGCCGCCGCGGCGGATCGCCTTGTCGGTACCCTCGAACCCCTCTACGGCGAGTACGGTTCCGTTCTTCACGACCACGGTCTGGCCGATGTCGAGGCGGCTGATTCCGGTGGCGGTGCGGATGCCGAACTCGAGGTCGCGCTTCTGACTGCGTCCGGGGCGGCGGCGGCCGAGGGTGCCTTCGCCGGCAAGCCAGTTGTCGAGGTAGGTGACGGCGGGGAGCACGTGGAAGCCGTCCTTCTCGAAAAGGTCGGCGATGGCGCCGAAGATGCTGTGGGCGTTGCGTTCCTTGAGGCTCCAGAGGATGCGCAGCGCGGCAAAGTCGGGCCGGATGCCGCCGAAGAGGCGCCCGGGCCGGACCTGGCCGGCGAACATGACGTCCCGCACACCCTGTGCATGGAAATAGTCCATGGTGCGCCGGAGCTGGCCGACATGAATCCATTCCGCGGAGTCCGCAAGCCGGATGAGTCCCGGATCCGCCTCGTCCGCCAGCGCGCATACGGAGATGTGCGGGACGCCGGCGGCCCGGGCGGCCAGACAGAGTTCAACGGGATAAAGGCCGCGCCCGGCGACAATGCCAAGCGGCGCGGGCGTCCCCGCCGGCCGGAGCATGGCCGGCTCATGGGGGCGCCGGGACAAAAACCAGTTGCGGAACAAACTCATGCGCGGGGCCCCTTGCATCGCCATCCGGCGATAATGATTGAGGAAAACGCGGCGTTGGCCCCCGGATTGTACGGACGACGGACGGCCGAAAAGACAGGACAATAAATTTCCGTAGCATACCGCGCTCGTGCGGGGAGTGCAAGCGGCGGAACGAATGCTCTTGCAAAAGCGTCTTTGCCGGTTACATTTCCCCATCTTTTTTGTTCTGTGTCGTACAACAGCATCCAACCAACGAATGGAGTCGCCATGGGTTCCGTCAAGAAGAAGCGCCTGAAGAAGATGTCCAAGCACAAGCGCAAGAAGCAGCTCAAGGCGTTGCGTCACAAGAACAAGTAACGTCCGTCTTCCACGGACTTGCACCGCGGGCGGCGGACGCGCATGTGGCATCGGTGCCTCCATCCTGCATGGATCGGCCTGCTGTTTTGCGGAACCATGCTCACGGCGGAGGCGCGTATTGCGCCCCCGCAGGACAAACCGCTTCCGGAGGATCTCAAACTTCCTCCGGCGGCGGTTTTTCATTCCCGCGCCGTGGCGCATTACGCAAAAGGCCTGTACCTATTCCAAGAGGCGGTGGCCCGCGCTGAAGACCGCCGGTTCCTTGAAGACGTTGGGCTCGGCCTCCCCCTTTCCGCTAGGCCGGCCCCGGCCGCCCCACTCATCCCCGTTCCCGAACCGCCGCTCTTCGCCCCGTTCCGCCCCGGCGCGCCAGATGCCCCCCCCGCAGCCGATCCAAGCCTGTGTGAACTGGCGGTCGCCTGCCAGTTGGAACCGGAAAGCGTCACGGTGCTCGACACGCTCGCCTGGGTGCTTTTCCGGAAGGGCCAGCATGCGGCGGCACTGAAGGCCATCCGCCATGCCCTCCGCCGTGCCGTGCCGACGGAACTGGAGGATGCCGTAATCCTGGATCATGCCGGCGAGATTGCGGCGGCCAACCGGCAATGGGAGGACGCCCGCCGGTACTGGCAGGCAGCACTACAGCAGAAGGGCGCCGATGCCGGAACCATCCGGGCCAAGCTGGAGCGCGTCAAGACTAAAAACTGAGGGGCGGCGCGCGAAGCGCGTACGGAAAAACGGCACAACCATCTTGGACACCGCGAGTTGAATGTTGGGCGTTGACCGTTCATGAAATATGCAGGCTACATTGTCTGCATGATCGGTACTCCTTCCATCCCACGCCCCGCGCCCGAACTCCCCGGCACGCCGCGGATCGAACAGCCGGCGCCCGGCGTCTTCGTCCGCATCGCCGTCGATGTCATGGGATGGGTTGACATGGGTTCCTGGCTGCTGGTCGTGGACGCCCTCGAACAGCCCGAACTGGCGGAGGGGGTTTTCCGTTCAATGGCGGAATCCGCCGGCGCGGACAAGCCGCCGCGCATTATCCTGAACACGCACTTGCACCCCGACCATACGGCGTTGAACGCGGCTTTCGCCGGAACGTTCGGCGCCCGCATCGTCAATGCCCGTACCGCACTCCCGCCGCCGGAGGGCCGGACCTTCACCGGCGACAACGGCCGCCGCGTGCAGTTCATCCCCCTGCCCGGCTGCCACACCGAGGAGGACTGCATCGCCTGGCTCCCCGACGACCGCGTGCTCTTCGCCGGCGACCTCTTCAACTGGGGGCTTATTCCGTGGGATCGGCCGCTGGACGCCGCGAAATACGCACTCCTCACGAAAACCTACCGCCGGCTCATCGCATTCGGTGCGGAAACCGTCGTGGCCGGACATGGCCCCGCCGCCACAACCGCCGAACTCCGGCACCAGCTCGCCTATTACGAGGAGTTGCCGAACGCCGTCCGCCGCGCCCTCGCCGACGGCTGCAGTGAGACGGAAATCGTGGACGGCGGCGCCATCCCGCCCCCGGACGAGATGCGGGACTGGTGGCGCTTCACCCTGTGGAAACACCGCGACAGCCTGAAAAAGGTCTGCCGCGCCATCCGTCTCGGCCGCCTCTGATCCTCGGCTGAAAATTCGCAGAAAGCACTTGAAGAACATGTTTGCCGTACTATGGTTTTGCCTCAGTTTCTCGGGGCGGGATAGCTCAGTTGGTAGAGCAAAGGAATCATAATCCTTTGGTCATCGGTTCGAGTCCGATTCCCGCTACCATTTTAAGCTCAAATACCCCCCGATGCGGTAGTATCGGGGGGTATTTTTTTGTATTGGAAACCGGAATTGTGGCTACATTATGGCTACAGTCTTTTTGAGCTCAAGAGGTGCTCACAAAAACGCCACACATCCTCCTCCTTGGAGGACGAAGTGGCTACATTTTTGGCGACTTGGCCGATTTTTACCCGATTTTGAGCTTACCCCTGCCCTACTTTTGCATTCGATTGTAGCTACTTCGCCAGAATTGTGGCTACAGTTTCCCCAATAGCTGCGCCAGTCCGTTCCCCCATGTTCACCAGCGCTGCCCCCCCCACTGAAACATGTCGGTGATGTCTGTAACGTGTCGTTACTTTTATTTTTTTAACGACAATTCCAGCGGCAGGCTCTGTCCATCCAACACCTCATAGCCGATGGCTCGGTAACCCGCGCAGCGGCGGCGGCTTTTTCAGGTAGCACTTGGATAAAAAAAACAGTGACTACGGTGCTAAAAAAAGACTTGCCTTTCTGCGAATCAGTGTTATACTTAAGTATCTACGCCAAAAGGAGTAGATGTGTTTTAACTACGGTAAAAACGGAGGCAAAAACATGTCCGACTTCGACTTCGTTCCGGCCACCTCATCCCGGTTGGGCGTCATGCGCAACGGCAGCCGGGTGCTGCGGGAGTGGAAGATCCCGAAACCGGTGGTGCTGGTGGACACCCGGGAGCAGATGCCGCTGCCGCTGTGGGAGCGTCACGCCAACTGGATCGAGGGCGAGAAGGTGGCGACGCTGAAGACCGGCGACTACTCGGTCGAGGGCATGGAGAAGATCCTGGCGCTGGAGCGCAAGTCCATGGCGGACGTCATCGCCAGTACGATGGTCAGCCGCGAACGGTTCATCCGCAACTGCGGGAGGCTGGCCAAGCTCAAGTACAAGGCACTCCTGATCGAGGCGACCTACGAGGACATGAAGACGCCGTACTATAATTTCGATCTTTGGACGGAGGCGCACCCCAATGCCGTGGTCGGTACCCTGGACGCCATCGAGGTGAAGTTCGGCATCCCAATCCTGTACACCTCCCGCAACCGCGACCTGGCGACGGAGAAGGCCGCCAGCTGGCTCTCCAAGCAGTTCACCTACTGGTGGCTGGAACAGCACGGTCACAGTCGGGTGCTGATTGACATCGACAGGCTTTAAACCATCCTCCCTGTCTCTTCAGGAATGTAGAGGAAAATCGGCACAAGCATACCGCAATCCCCGCAAATGCCAATTTATGGCTCAAGTCGCGCGCAAGATTGCGCGCGAGAAATATGGCTGTTACATTGCATGCAATTCCAAAAGGATGCTGTTTCAGGACAAGGAGGGCGTACTGTGCCTATCCTCCTGGTTGTTACGTTTGTATTGCACTGTGGTTGTCGCCAGGCAAGGGACTGTAAAGCATGGACATTTTCAAGACCCATAATGCCATCGTTGGTGACTACCGTGAATACATCAAAAGCTTCATCAACATCCGGGATGAAAAGATCCGGCAGGCTGTCGATGCCGAACTGAATTCCGGCAAGCTATGGCCGGAACCCCTGATCCAGTTCAACCCCGCCTACCAGCCCGCCGGCACCATTGAAGACATTAGCCGGCGCTTGAAACTAAACCCTGGTATCGCCAAAGCATTCCAGGGATTCACCCTGCACCAGCATCAGATGGAAGCCGTTGAACTGGGCGCCGCTGGAAAAGATTTTGTGGTCACCTCGGGAACCGGTTCCGGCAAATCCCTGACCTACATTGCCTCCATCTTCAATGACATTCTCAACCGGAATACCCCGGCCGGCATCCAGGCGATCATCGTGTACCCCATGAACGCGCTGATCAACTCCCAAAGCGACGCGTTAAAAGGGTTCGCGGAAAACTACAAACAAGCCACCGGCACCGAATTCCCCATCACTTTTGCCCAATACACCGGCCAGGAACAGGGCGAGACCCGCGAAAAGATCAAAGCCAACCAGCCGCACATCCTGCTCACCAACTACATGATGCTGGAACTGATCCTCACCCGCATCGCCGAGCAAGGCATCCGCTCCTCCATTTTTGAAAACCTCCGCTTCCTGGTCTTCGACGAACTCCACACCTACCGCGGCCGCCAAGGGGCCGATGTCGCCTTGCTGATCCGCCGTATCTTGCGCCAATGTGCTTCACCCGTAACCTGCATCGGCACGTCGGCGACCATGGTTTCTGGCGGTGGCCTGGCTGAACAAAAATCTCGTATTGCGGACATCGCCTCCACATTTTTCGGCAAAACAATCACGGCGGGGCAAGTCATTACTGAAAAGTTGGCCCGCTCTCTTGGCAACCAAGCAGAACCTTTTCCAAACACATTAACGCAAGCCATTGTCGGCGGCGTTCCCACGGATGCCGACATTCCCTTCTTTGAAAACCATCCTGTCCTGGCGTGGATTGAACAGTGCATTGCCCTACAAGAGAAAGACGGTGATCTCGTTCGCCATGCCCCCATGCAACTCCGCGAAATCGCAAATGAATTGGCGACCATGAGTGGCTGCGATTCGGAAAGTTGTCGCCTGCACCTCGAATCCCTCCTGCACGGCCTCAGCATCACCAATGCCCGCCTGGCCCAATCAAAGCCCCGGAAAAGCATCCTCCCCTTCAAACTGCACCAGTTCTTCGCCCAGACCGGGGCCGTGTACGTCACTCTGGATCCGCCATCAGAGCGTTTTGTAACGCTCGATCCATCCGTTCGCCAACACGAGAAACGACCGCTATACCCCGTCATGTTCAGCCGCGGCACCGGGCACGAATTCATCTGCGTGTCATGTGTGAACGGCATGGTGAAACCCCGTGAGTTCAACAACATCGCAGCCGACGAGGAAGCCGAAGAAGCATCTCAGACCGACGGCTACCTCGTGATTGGCGACGATGTCTGGGACGAAGACGACTGCGAAAGCCTGCCCGATGCCTGGATCCGGCAAAAACGCGATGGCACTTGCGAACCCCGGCCGGACAAAAAAGATTTCTTCCCAAAGCGTATATGGTTCGACATGGACGGGCAATGCAGCGCGTCTCCCCGGGAAGGCTGGCAATCCGGTTGGTTCATGGCGGCGCCCCTGCTTTTCGATCCTACCAGTGGCGTCGAATTCAGCGCCCAAACCCGCGAGGGCAACAAGCTCACCAGCTTGGGCAAGGAAGGCCGCAGCACCTCCACCACCATCACCTGCTTTTCCATCCTTGACCGACTGGAAGAAAACGGCTGCGAAGAGAAATACCAAAAGCTGCTCAGCTTTACCGACAACCGTCAAGATGCGGCACTCCAGGCTGGCCACTTCAACGACTTCATGAAAGTCATCCAACTGCGCTCCGCCATCCGTGCCGCCGTCGCGAATGTTCCCAAGAAGGCCCTCACTCTTGATGCCCTTGGCGACGCGATTTTCACCGAACTGAACCTGCCCTTTTCCGAGTACGCCAATTGCCAGGGGGAACCCGCCCTACACAGTGTCCGGAAATCCTACGAAGACGCCCTCAAGTCCCTGTTGGTTTACCGGGCGCTGTATGACCTCCGCAGAAGCTGGCGCATCATCCTCCCGAACTTGGAGCAATGCGCGCTGCTGGAAGTGGACTACCTCTATCTCGATGAACTGGTGGAACATGGCCCAACCTGGGCGGCTCTCCCCGAACTGGCGTCACTGGCACCAAATCTGCGCCGGACCATCCTCCGGGACATCCTCGATTACTTCCGCCTGGGGTATGCGCTTTACAGCAAGAACTACCTGGAAGAGTCAGTCATCAACGAACAGCAAAACGTCATCCGGGAGAAACTCAAAGCGCCCTGGACACTGGAACGTGATGAAAAGATCATGGAGCCCTACAAGCTTGCCTTGGAAGGCCGGGCCATGAAACGGCAGCAATACGCCAAGTTGCTCGGACCGGCAAGCCGTCTCGGCAAACATGTCCGCCAATTTTTTCAGGAGCACGCCGACGTTAAACTGGACAAAGCCGGTTACTTCCAAAAAATGGAAATACTGCTGGGGATTTTGAAGACGAATGACTTCCTCATGTCCCAAACCCTAAAGTTCAAGGATGCGGCGCCATGCGAACTCTACCGCCTCAAGGCGGACAAGATTCTATGGCGGCCCGGCGATAAGCAAACGGCTCTCCGGGATGCCGCGCAGAACCGTTCATTCCGCGATACTGTCCTGATAAAGCCGAACCCGTTTTTCCAGCGGCTGTATCAACGCAACTTCACCTCACGCAAGAGTCTCCGCGGCGACGAGCATACTGGCCAACTGAACACCGAAACCCGGCAGGAACGTGAAGCCAACTTCAAGGACGGCAAGATCAGCGCGCTCTTCTGTTCGCCGACAATGGAACTGGGCATTGACATCAATCTGCTCTCCATCGTCCACATGCGCAACGTCCCGCCAAACCCCGCAAACTACGCCCAACGCGCCGGACGCGCCGGACGCAGCGGCCAAGCCGCTCTGATTTTCAACTTCTGCTCCAGTTACGCGCCACATGACCGCCATTACTTCAAGGAACAGCGGGAACTGGTCGCCGGCACGGTGAACCCGCCGCGGCTCGACCTCTGCAACGAAGAACTACTGCGGACACACCTCCATGCCATGGCCCTTTCCGAAGTCGGCATCAGTTCCTTGGAAGGTGCCAACAGCAACAGCCTCCTTTCTCTGGTGAACGACGAAACCGGAAAAATGCTTGCCTTGCGGCAGGAGATCAAAGACCACCTCACCCTGAAACCGGCTCAAATCACCAAGATCAAGAATCGCTTCCTCAAGGTGGTTGAGGACTGTCGCGCCGACCTGGATCAGAAAGCAGGACATTGGTTCTCGGATGCTTGGGTGGAAAGCGTCCTCCATCAACTGCCTGTCTCCTTGGACAAAACCCTGGAACGCTGGCGGCAACTCCACTACCAAGCACGCCGGCTCCTTGCCGAGGCGACGCGCCAACTCGAAAGCGGTCGGTTGCCGGTCTCCTCTTCCGACTACAAGAAAGCACAGCGCGAACAGCGGCTTGCCCACATCCAACTGAGCCAGTTGCGCAACGATCTGCAGCAGGGGCGTACCGGAAATCAGTTCTCCGAGTTTTATCCGTACCGCTACTTCGCCGCTGAAGGCTGGCTACCCGGCTATAACTTCACCCGTCTCCCGCTCCGGGTCTTCATTGAGACTCAGGAAGGCAACGGCGAATACCTCTCCCGCGCCCGTTCCATCGCGTTGCGCGAGTACGGCCCGCTAAACGTGATCTATCACTCCGGGCGCAAGTACAAAATCAACCAGATGCTGACCCAGAACATCGAAGAATCACTGCACAAGGCCCGCATCAGCAAACGTTCCGGCTATTTCCTGCCGGAGGATCAGAAAACACTGGAGATTTGCCCCTTCTCCGGCGCCGTTCTTTCCGAAGCCGGCAACACTGAAGAGGTCACCGACCTATTGGAAATGGGAGAATCCCGCGCCATCCCCCAAGCCCGCATCACCTGCGAGGAAGAGGAACGCGTGTCCAAGGGCTACGACATCCGCACCTATTTTACCGTGGACGCCGGCCACATGGATCGGGTCCGCATCGCCACCCTGAAATCAGACGGGGAACCGCTCCTAAACCTGAGATTCATCCCAGCCGCCCGCCTATGCGATATCAACTTCAAATGGCGCAACCAAGCCCGCATGGGCTTCCCCATTGTCCTGGCCACCGGCATGTGGAAAGGCAAGGAAGCGGACGCCCCGGCGGAAAACGCAAACGTTGAAAATGCACCGCCTCCCACGCATTTGGTAAAACTGCAAACCTCCGACACCGCAGATGCCCTCTACATTGAACCGACCAAGGCGCTGGCCCTCGACGCCAACGGCGTCATCACCCTGCAATACGCCCTCATGCGGGGGATTGAGTCAAAATTCCAGGTTGAGCCCAGCGAGATCGGCGCCCAATCTCTCGGCGAGCCGGACGCCCCCAACATCCTACTATACGAGGCCGCCGAAGGTTCCCTTGGCATCCTCTCCCAGTTCGCATCAACTCCGCAAGTCTTTGCCGATGTCGTGCAGGAGGCGATGAAAATACTCCGGTACGATGAACCAAGCTACACCGCCCCCGCCTCCTACGACGACCTGCTCTCCTACTACAACCAGCGCGACCATGACAAGGTGGATCGCTTCCTTATCCGCGACGCGCTCACCCGCCTGGCCTCCTGCTCGCTCGAAATCCGCTCGGGAAACGGCCGTAACGAGGACTACGAAACCCACTACCGCCGCCTCCGCGCCACCCTGGATCCGCAGTCCACTCTGGAACAGCAGTTCGTGGACAAGCTCTACAAACAGGGTCTGCGCCTGCCGGACGAGGCCCAGAAAAACGTCCCCGATCTATATTGCTGCCCAGACTTCCATTACGCTCCCAATGCCTGGGTCTTCTGTGACGGCACACCGCATGACCGGATGGAAGTCCAAGAAAACGATGCCGATCTGCGCCAGCGTATGATCGCCAAGGGATACGACGTCATTGTGTACCATTACCGCGACGACCTGGCCACCCTGATCGCCAAACGTCCCGACATTTTCCGAAAGGTTCGGTCATGAATTTCACGCCGGGATGCCTGGTCCACCTGCGGGACCGTGACTGGATTGTCCAACCTTCGGACGATCCCGAATTGTTGCTCCTCAAACCGCTTGGCGGTTCCGACGACGAGACCGCTGGCGTGTACCTTCCGCTTGAGCTGCCCGCCGACCTCCCGAAGCCAAGCCAATTCCCACTCCCTACATCCAAAGACATCGGCAACCTCCATACAGCGCGTCTGCTGCATGACGCCGCCCGCCTCGCCTTCCGCAATGGTGCCGGCCCGTTCCGCTCCCTCGCCAAGCTCTCCTTCCGCCCCCGCGCCTACCAGATGGTGCCGCTGGTCATGGCCCTCCGCCAAGACATCGTCCGCCTCCTCATCGCCGACGACGTCGGTGTCGGCAAAACCGTGGAAGCCCTCCTCATCCTGCGCGAGCTCCTGGAGCGCCGCGTCATCCGCCGCTTCGCCGTCATCTGCCTCCCCCATCTCTGTGACCAGTGGCAGGACGAAATCCGTCGTAAGCTCGACATGGAAGCCGTTGTCATCCGCTCCTCCACCCAGGCGCGCCTGGACCGGGAAATCCAGGGCGACATTTCCGTGTTCGACTACTACCCCTGCCAGGTCATCTCCATTGACTACATCAAGTCCGAAACCCGCCGCGACACCTTCATCCAGCAATGCCCAGAACTGGTAATCGTGGATGAGGTCCACTCCTGCGCCAAGCCGGACGGCGCCACCCAATCCCAGCAGCAACGCCATGACCTCATCGCCCGAATCGCCGCCAAACCCAACCAACACCTGATCATGCTCACGGCCACCCCGCACAGCGGCAAGCCCGCCGAGTTCCAATCCCTTCTCGGCCTGCTCAACCCCGACTTTGCCGCCCTCGACTTGGTCGCCGCCACCGAAAACCAGCGCCGCCAAATTGCCCGCCACTTCATCCAGCGCCGCCGCGCCGATGTTCAGCAATGGGCCAGCGAAAGCACCACCTTTGCCATCCGCGATCCCAAAGACTTCTGCTACGACCTCACGCCGGCCTACGCCGAACTCTTCGACCAGATCATCGACTTCGCCCGTACCCTCGTCAGCGACCAAGCGACCGGCCGCCGCCGCCGTATCTCCTACTGGACCGCCCTGGCCCTTCTCCGCGGCGTCGCATCCAGTCCCGCCGCCGGTGCCGCCATGCTCCGTGCCCGCCTCGACCGCATCGCCCAGGACGAATCATTCGGCGAAGACGAACGGCAATCCCCCGTTCACGACAGTGATCCCGGCCGCGAAACCGGTTTCGAAAGCGACAACAACCCCGTCGAACTCATGGCCGAAATCCCCTGGTCCGAGTCCCAGCAGAAGCGTCTCCGGGAACTGGCCACACGCCTGGAAGCCCTCTCCACTCCCGCCAAGGACGCCAAACTCGCCGCCGCAGGTAAAATTATTGAGGACAACCTTCGCGACGGCGCTTCCACCGTCATCTTCTGCCGATACATCGCCAGCGCCCATTATCTCGGCGAACGCCTGCCTGCCATCCTCAAGAAAAGCTTCCCCAAGACGCGCATCGAAGTCGTGACCAGTGAAGACCCGGACGAGCTCCGCCGGGAACGCATTGATGCCATGGCCGACTCTCCCCAGCGCATCCTCATCGCCACCGACTGCCTCTCAGAAGGCATCAACCTGCAAAACCTCTTCACCTCCGTCCTGCACTATGACCTGCCGTGGAACCCCAACCGCCTCGAACAGCGCGAAGGCCGCGTGGACCGCTTCGGCCAGACCGCCCCCGTGGTCCGCACCGCGCTGCTCTACGGTAAAAACCCCGTGGACGGTATCGTGCTCGACATCATCCTCAATAAGATCCGCGAGATCCGCAAAGGCACCGGCATCAACATCGCCTTCCCCGAAGACAGCCGCAGCATCATTGACTCCATCGCCCAAGCCGTCCTCTTCTCCCCTTCCCGTAAACGCCTGACCGACGGCGGGAATCAGCTGGAACTAGACCTGACCGGTTTCGACGAGGAACAAGAGATCAAGTTGCGCGTCTCCCAGAAAATCGAAGAAGCCGAACGCCGTGAAAAAGTCTCCCGCACCATTTTCGCCCAGCACGCCATCAAGGCCGACGAACTCGAAAAGGACCTCCGGGAAGCCGACGAATTCATCGGCAACCCCGATGCGGTCCACAACTTCGTCGAACACGCCCTCGGCCTTCTCGGCGTCGAACTGACCAAATCCAAGCACGGCTACAAACTGCAAACCCACAACCTCCCCGCGCACCTCAAGGCGCTCCTCCCCGCCCGCCCCGCCGTCCCCGTCAGCTTTGAGTCTCCGACACCGGAAGATCACTATTACCTCGGCCGCAATCATCCCTTTGTCGAACAGCTCTGCCATTTGGTCATGCGCAACACTCTCGCCCACGATCACCGCCAGGGCGCCAGCCGTTCCGCCATCATCCGCTCCGCCCACGTCAAAGAAAAACACACCATCTTCCTCTGCCGCTGCCGCAACGTCATCGCCCGCCCCGGCGACCCCAACAAAATCGTCGCCGAAGAAATGCTCCTCTGGGGCTACCGCGGTTTCCACAAAGACAACCACCTCCTTTTCCACGACGACGCCAAGCGCATCCTCTACGAAGCCCGCGCCACCGCCAACCTCTCCCCCGAAGCCGGCGCCTCAACGCTCGAAAACGAAGTCGCCAACGTCTGGCCCAACCTCCAACCCTGCTCCGACCAGATCGCCACTGACCGCGCCGAACAACTCGTCGCCGCCCACCACCGCTTCTCCACCGTCGTCAAGGACGCCGCCACCCGCTTCAAAGTTGTCACCCCCGTCCTCCCCATGGACATCCTAGGCATCTACATCATCCTCTCGGAGGTTGCCCCGTAAACATCCACTGAACGACATAAATAAACCATATTGGCAAAAATAAACAAACAAAGTATATTATTGAATAAATGATTTAACACTATCATCCCCAGGCACAGTACCATGTTGGAAAAATATCTGCAACAACTGACCGAAAAAACCCCGCTCCTGCGCGGGGTGGCGCCTGCACGCCTGGGCGGATTGCCGATATTCCTTTCCACCGCCGGCCAGTTCCGCGAATGGCAATGGCTCGGGCAGAAATTGATCCTGGTCGAAGGCATCTCCCCGGACAACTCCCTCACGGTCGCCGAGCTGCAAACTCGCCACCGGATACTGGCCGACCATTTCAAGCTTCCGGTCGTCCTGGTTTTTCCGCATCTGGACAGCTACCGTCGAAATCGCCTGCTCCAACTTCAAATCCCCTTCATCGTGCCGGAACGCCAGCTCTTCATCCCCCCCTTTGCCGCGCTCAGCGAACAGTTCCAGCAAGCCGTAAATCCGGGGGTTCTCTCCGCCGTCGCCCAAGTGACTGTCCTCTATCAACTCCTGCGCCGGCCGCCCGACGGGGAACGGCTAAACCTGTGGGCGAGCCGCCTCGGCTACTCCCCCATGACCATGACCAAGGTCCGCGACGAACTGGCGGCCAACGGCCTCTGCAAACGAGAGGCCGGCGACAAACCGCGGGGCCTGTTCTTTGCCTGCCACGGACAGGAACTTTGGCATGCCGCCCGCTCAATCCTGCGCTCCCCCGTCCGGCAGTACCGCTGGGCACAGTTTTCCGCCCCGCCGCCAAGCCTGGTCCGGGCCGGAATCTCCGCGCTGTCCGACCTTACCATGCTGGGAGAAGACCCAATCCCCACCTACGCCTGCCGGGATTCCGAGTGGAAACAACTGCTCGCAACCAAGCAGGTGCGGATGCTGGAACTGCCGGACGACGCCACTGCCCAAGTCGAATGCTGGCGCTACGCCCCCGAAATCCTTGCCGAAGACGGCAGGGCCGACCGCCTCTCCCTCCTCCTCAGTCTTGCGGACTCCGCCGACGAGCGGGTTCGCATCGCCTGCAATGAACTCTTGGAGCAAATGCCATGGTAAACGGTATGGAAATCTTCCGCCGCTACTTCGCCGGATACGAGGACGCCTTCGTCCTCATCGGCGGCGCCGCCTGTGACGAATGGTTCACCCGCGCCGGCGGCCGCTTCCGCACCACCAAGGACATTGACGTCGTTCTCGTCCTCGAAGCCGTCACACCACGCTTTCAAACCCGCCTCTGGTCCTTCGTCCAAGAAGGTGGCTATGAGACCGGTCACCACCAGGATGGCACCTCTGCCTACTTCCGTTTCCTCAAGCCGGCCACCATCGGCTATCCAAAGATGATCGAACTCTTTTCCTCCCGACCCACCATCATCGAACCCGCCCCCGGCCAGCGCATCATCCCAATACCCCATGACGAACGCGCCGCCAGCCTCTCCGCCATTCTCATGGATTCCGACTACTACAACTTCGTCATGAACCAGCGACAGACAGTCGCCGGACTCCCGCTCCTTAAGCCCGCCGGCCTGATCCTCCTGAAAGCCAAGGCGTGGCTGGACCTTGCCGGCCGCCGTGCCGCCGGCGATACCTCCATTTCCAGGGACGACGTGGACAAACACCGCACCGACCTCTTCCGCCTCGCCGCCATCCTGCCCACCGGTGAAACCATCCAGCTCCCGTCAACGCTGGCCGCGGACCTTGGCCGCTTCCTGAGTGCCTTTCCCGCCTCCGCCCCCGAATGGCCCGCCATCCTCCAATCACTTGCCACCAGTGGCATCAACACCACCACCGCCAACCTCCTTTCCACCCTAAACACCTACTTCCAGCCAACCTCCTAACCTCCCCCCTTTGCTCTCTCTCTACGTTCTTTGCGGTAAAAAACATTCGTGTACATTCGTGCAATTCGTGGACACCTTCGTTCTCTTCGTTCACTTCTATAAAAACCTTCCCCCCATAATCCCATACCATGAACTACCCCTCCATCCGCATCGAAGGCCAGATCTTCTCCGGCGAGCTCCTCCAGCGGCTCGACAAACCGGAACTGACCGGCCAGAAACCCGCCGACTTCGGCCTCCCCCCCGACGCCAAGGTCAAGGACGAAATCGCCCGCGCTTGGGCCGCCTCCCAAGCCTATTACCGCGCCTTCCGCGCCAAAATCGCGAACTCCGCAGAGTCCACCACCACTCTCCACTCACTACTCACCACTCACGCCCCTGCCAATGCCCCATCTGCTATCGGCTATCTGCCATCTGCTATTCCCTCGTCCCTAACCGTGAACCGTGAACCCGGAACCGTGAACCCGTTCACAAGCGAAACCCGCAACCTCTGGATCGTCCCGCTCCTCTCCCTCCTCGGCTACAACCTCGAATTCGCCAAGAAAGGCGAAGAGATCAACGGCAAGCTCTTTCCCATCTCCCACCGCGACCCCACCCGCGACCAGCTCCCCATCCACATCCTCGGCTGGAACGACTCCCTCGATCTCCGCCGCCAACCAACCGTGAACCGTGAACCCGAAACCGTGAACCGTTCTCCCCGCATGTCCCCCCACGCCCTCCTCCAGGAATACCTCAACCTCACCGAGCACCTCTGGGGCATCGCCACCAATGGCCGCACCCTCCGCCTCCTCCGCGACTCCACCCGCCTGGTCCGCCAGAACCTCATCGAGTTCGACCTCGAACGCATCTTCGAGGAAGATCTCTTCGCCGACTTCGCCGTCCTCTTCCGCCTCCTCCACGCCACCCGTATGCCCAAAACCCAGGCCAACACCGCCTCCTGCCTCCTCGAAACCTACCACCAAGACGCCCTCGACCAAGGCGCCCGGATCCGCGACGGACTCCGCGACGCCGTGGAACAGGCCATTACCCTCCTCGGCACCGGTTTCCTCAGTAACCCGGCCAACCGCGCACTCCTCGACAATCTCCTTGCCTCCGCCCAGCAACCCCAATCCCCCGCGGACTCCGCAACCGCATCCGCTCTCACACCCCAGGACTATTACCATCACCTCCTCCGCCTCGTCTATCGCTTCCTCTTCCTCCTCGTCGCCGAAGAACGCGGACTCATCCTCGCCCCGGACGCCACCCGCCGCCAGCGCGACATCTATCAGCAGCACTACTCCCTCGCCCGCCTCCGCCGCCTCGCCGAACGCCCGCACCTCTTCGAAAAACAGCATACCGACCTCTGGCAGGCCCTCCTCTCCACCTTCCGCCTCTTCGAATTCGACGGCCCCGGCACCAAGCTCGGCATCGCCCCCCTCGGCGGACACCTCTTCGCCGCCGAAACCCTCGGCCCCCTCGCCAACGCCACCCTCAGCAACGCCGACCTCCTCCAGGTCATCCGCACCCTCTGCTTCTTCCAGCGCGACGGCCGCCAGCTCTCCGCCGTCAACTACGGCGCCCTCGCCACCGAAGAATTCGGCTCCGTCTATGAATCCCTCCTCGAACTCAGCCCCGTCATCACCGGCACCACCTTCTCCTTCCGCCAAGTCGCCGGCAACGAACGCAAAACCTCCGGCTCCTACTACACCCCCGACTCCCTCGTCCAGTGCCTGCTCGACTCCGCCCTCGACCCCGTCGCCGCCGAAGCCGTCAAAGGCCTCCGCGGCGAAGATGCCGCCCGCGCCATCCTAAAACTCAAGGTCTGCGACCCCGCCTGCGGAAGCGGCCACTTCCTCGTCGCCGCCGCCCACCGCCTCGCCCGCCAGGTCGCCGCCTACTGCACCGGCGAAGACACCCCCTCCCTCACCGCTGTCCGCCACGCCCTCCGCGAAGTTGTCTCCCACTGCATATACGGCGTGGACATCAACCCCATGTCCGTCGAGCTCTGCAAGGTCACCCTCTGGCTCGAAGCCATGGACCCTGGCAAGCCTCTCTCCTTCCTCGACCACCATATCCAGTGCGGCAACTCCCTCCTCGGCGCCACCCCCGCCAGCATCGCCGCCGGCATCCCCGACGCCGCCTACGAACCAATCGCCGGCGACACCAAGGACGCCGCCCGCTGGATGCGCAACCTCAACCGCGACGCCCGTAAAGGCCAGGCCTCCTTCGATTTCTCCGACGCCAAGCCCTGGGACCGCCTCGGCAACCTCCCCGCCGCCATGGCGCAAATGGACATCCTCAACGACGACACCCCTGAAGCCATCCGCGCCAAGGAAAAGTTCTACCACAACATCGTCGAAGGCAGCGGCTACAATAGTGCCCGCCTCCTCCACGACACCTGGTGCGCCGCCTTCGTCTGGCCCAAGAACAGCATGGAGTACGGCGACGAACTCACCACCGAGCACCTCCGCAAGATTGAACGCAACCCCCACAGCGTCTCGCCCCAGCTCAAAACCAAAATCCGCGACCTCGCCCGCCAGTACAAATTCTTCCACTGGCACCTCGCCTTCCCCACCGTATTCGATACGGAAGGCAAAGGAGGTTTTGATGCCATCCTCGGAAACCCGCCATGGGATATGCAGGAGGTAAAAGATAACGAATTTTTCGCAAGCAGTTATCCTGAAATTCTCTCCGTCAAAAGCGCAAAAGACAAAACGGCCATTCTGAACAGAATTCGCGAGAACGAACCCAGCTTGTGGCAATCGTATCAGGAATATGTCCGCATAACTTATGGGCAGAAACACTTAATGACTGATAGTGGCTGTTTCCCGCTTTCCGGGAATGGTCGAATGAACCTCTACCGTCTTTTTGTCGAAGTTGCGCACAAGTTTTTAGCCCATGCTGGTCGAGTTGGTCTTGTCGTACCGTCAGGTTTTGCGTCTGACTCTTTTTCACAGGACCATTTTGCAGCTCTGCACGGAGAGGGCCGACTAATCAGTTTATTCGACTTCGAAAACCGCCTTGGTCTTTTCCCAAATGTTCACAGCAGCTACCGTTTCTGCCTACTCACAATCGGCGGAAAAGGGGCATGTTTTAACACAGACTTTGTGTTTTTTGCCCATTCACCTTTAGACCTTACAGATTCTAATCGTCATATCAAGCTTTCGCAGGAGGCTGTATCGGCCTTGAATCCACTGAGCCGAACAGCGCCGCTATTCCGATCTCGGACTGATTATGCCCTAACGATCAAAATGCATGAAGACAACCCCATAATCGGCAAAAGCAATGATGAGCGGAATTGGGGCATCAAGCCAGCTCTAATGTTCATGATGAACGCCGACATGAAGGGTCACCGCACAGCAGAGGAACTTGAAGCTGCCGGTTGCCTATTGGACGGGAATCGTTATCTGCATGGATCTGATGTCTGGTTGCCATTCTATGAGGGAAAAATGGTCGGCATGTATGACCACCGGGCTGCAAGTATTCGTTTCGATCCCACAAACCGCGTTAGACGAAACCAGCCTGTAGCATTGTCTGACGCCGAGCACAAAATCCCAACACAACTGGCGTTGCCAATGTTTTGGGTCAGGTCTGATGATGTTGCTGAACGTTGTACGGGGTTGCCGAAGTGGTGCTTGACTGTAAAGGATGTTACAGCTTCAACCAATGAACGAACGGCTATTGCTGCAATACTCCCAAGCGTTGCCCTAACAGATTCATTGCCTTGGCTCCGATCCGAGAAGCCCGCTAAAACAGTTGCTTGCCTGTTGGCTAACCTAAATGCTTTTGCGTTCGATTACGTTGCTCGGCAAAAAGTTGCCGGACTACACCTTCGTGGCCATTACCTAAATCAGTTACCTCTCATTGGGGTACCAACAATTCAAGCCAAATCCCCTTGGTTGTCTGTGTCCAGTGAAACAGAGATTTGGATTCTGAGCCATGTATTGGAACTCACTTATACCGCCTGGGACCTGGAACCATTCGCCAAAGATTGCGGATACGACGGACCGCCGTTCAAGTGGGACGAAGAACGCCGATTCCTGCTCCGCTGCGAACTCGACGCCGCCTTCTTCCACCTCTACTTGCCCGCCACCCCCGAAGGCGGCTGGAAACCCGCCGGCTGTGCCGAGGGCGCCGTCCACGCCGAACCCCCTGCGCTATTTACCAGATAATGTACCACCTCGGGTGACGAAAAGAGGGTAACGCTCCGAAAGAGGTTCTCATGGAGAACTTCAAGGAGGTGTTACCATGGAAGGGAAAGAGAATCTCACTGAAGTGGTTCTGGAGGAGAAT
>CAIXRA010000027.1 GCA_903921725.1 uncultured Lentisphaerota bacterium | reverse complement strand
CCAGGAAAATGAAGCAATAACGATTTCAAACCTGAAGGGGTTGCACAACGAATTCCAACCGGGCGTCATGCACAAAACACCCCCCCCGGCAAAATGCTCATCGTTGGGCAAGTCCTTCAGCCTTGAGATTTTGTTTCCTCCCGTTTCCTGGGGCGTTGCCCCAGGCTATGGCGTGATGCCCCTGTGGGGCGGTAACACCACACACCCAAACCCGATTCCCTTGAACGTTGACATTTGGTTTCCTCCCGTTTCCTGGGGCGTTGCCCCAGGCTATGGCGTGATGCCCCTGTGGGGCGGTAACACCCGGAAACCGAAACCATCCGCGTGAGCGTTCTTTTGCCCGTACTCCGTGCCTCCGGCGCTGGCGTCACCGGAACTGGCGGGTATAGTTACGGTCCTTCCTTCTAGGAAAACCAAAACACGACCCCGCACCCCGCCGGACTGCCGTTGCCCATGTTTGCCGACCGCGACTACAACAAGAGTTCCGCCGCCTCGCGTGCCCGCCCGTCCGTCTCGATGGTGCGTGCTCTGCTGTGGGTCACCATTGCCGTCTTCCTGCTCCAGTGGATCTGGACGCGCCCCGACGGCTACGATCCGGTCACCGGCGCGCTTTGCCTCCACGCGGAGGCGATACGCCACGGGCAGCTATGGCGGCTGCTGACCTACATTTTCGTGCATGGCGGTTTACTGCACATCGCCTTCAACATGTGGGGATTGTTTGTGTTCGGGCGCGTGCTGGAGCCGCATCTCGGGCGCTGGCGCTTCCTGGCGCTGTACCTCGTCAGCGGCCTCATCGGCGGTGGGCTTTGGCTGCTGCTCAACTGGAACGGCGGCGTGCCGGTGGTCGGCGCCAGCGGCAGCCTGTTCGGCGTCATGATGGCCACCGCCATGCTGTTCCCGAACGTGCGGATCATGCTGCTGATCCCGCCGGTGCCGATGAAGCTCAAGACGTTCGTCGCGGTGTTCGCCGTCATTGAAGTTGTCAGCGAGCTTGGCACCAGCATCGGCGGCTGGCGGGACGGCATCGCGCATGTCGCCCATCTCGGCGGCCTGCTCGGCGGCTTCCTCTTCATGCAGCAGTACATGCCTCGCTACAGCCTGCGCGGACTTTTTCCGCGCATCCCCAATCCGTTCCGCCGCAAATGGAAGCTGCACGAGTCCGCCCGCCCGCCCGCCACCGCCGGTGCCGACTCTCCGGAGGAGTCCATGGCCGGCGTGGACCGCGTGCTCGACAAGATCGGGCGCGAGGGGATTGGCAGCCTCACGACGGCGGAGCAGCGCATCCTGGAGCGCGCGCGGGAGCGGCTGAGGCAGCGCTGACGCCCGTCCGGGTCCATCTTTCAGGACGGCATCCTGTTTGTAGTTCCGCCTTCAGGCGGTCATGAAGCGGCGTTGAAACGCAAAGGCGCGAAGGCGCAAAGAGCGGAGAACGTTCAACGCTCAACGTTCAACCTTCAACGTTTTACTCAAGCCGCCCCAACCTTCAACGTTTTACTCAAGCCGCCCCAACGGGGCATCACATCATAGCCTGGGGCAGCGCCCCTGGAAAAAGACGCAATAATGATTTCAACCCTGAAGGGGTTGCACAACGAATTGCGAACGGGCGGCAAGCGGAGGCAAAAGAACGTTCAACGCTCAACGTCCCAACCTTCAACGTTTTACGCCCGCCGTCCCAACCTGCAACGTTGTACTCAAGCCGCCCCAACGGGGCATCACATCATAGCCTGGGGCAGCGCCCCAGGAAAAAGACGCAATAATGATTTCAACCCTGAAGGGGTTGCACAACGAATTGCGAACGGGCGGCGTACGGACCCAAAGAACGTTCAACGTTTAACGTTCAACGCCGGCCGGATGGGAGCGTGGGCGTCCCGCCCGGTGACCGCCTGAAGGCGGAACTACAAACGCCGGCGGCTTACCGCTCCAGCTTGGGATCCAGCCAGACGGCCCAGTCGTTGCTGCTGCTGTCGCCGCCGTCGGTCACCTGCAGTTCGAGCTTTTCGACGCCTTCGACGGGGACGCTGAACGCATGGGGCTTGCCGTTGCCCAGCACCGGCGATTCGGCGAGCCGCTTGCCGTCGCCGAAGATGCGGAACTGGACCTTGCCGCCGTGCCCGTCCTGGACGCCCGCCTGCGCGGTGAACGTCTTCCAGGCGCCGCCCAGATTGAACTGGTGGTTGGCCGGCGCGTGGGCGAAAAGTCCGGACTCGCGCCATTCATGGTTGACCTGGAGCGGGAATTCCTGCTCCTCGGGCAGGACGTGGTCCCGCAGCGGCCGGCCCCAGCCGGTGCGGGCGCTTTCCCAAGCACAGGCGGAGAGGAGGACGGTCTTTGTTCCGGCAGGAACGGCGGATGGCGGGACGCGCACGCCCTCCGGGGCGAGCATGGCGCGGAAGCGGGCGGCCCAGGCCTTGACAACGGCGTCGTTGCCGGGCGAGGTTTCCATGTTTTTCAGCACGGCAGCGGCTTCCGTCCGCCTGCCGGCGGCGATGGCGCCGAACGATTCGGCAAACAGCCAGGGCATCCGGATTTCGGCCAGATCCGCCCGCCCGTCGCGCCGGACGGTGTAGTGGCCGGAGAGGGTCGTGGTGGCGCCGTTGAGGTGGCAGGCGGTGAGCCGCAGGCCGTAGCCGCTGTCCGTCTTCCGGAATTTGATGCGGACGGAGAAGCGGCCGTCCTTGTCCGGGACGGCGGTGAAGGTGTTGGAGTCGTAGTCCTCGTAGGCCTTAGTGCGGGAATTGTACTGGCCGGCGCATTCCCCCGCGTCATTGTACGCCACCACGGCGTACGTTTCCGGTGAGGCGGTGATGCGGCCGGAGACGACCAGATCCCCGTCCTTTCCCTGGACGGCGTCAAGTCCGGTGAAGCGGCAGGAGGCTGCGTTGTCCGCACCGCGGAGGCTGCTGCTGAAGAGGGGGGCGGACGCCAGCCGGGCGGCATCGGCGGGGGAGAGGAAGGAGCCCTTGCCCTCGCCGCGGAGTTCCTGACGGAACGTGTAGTTGCCGGCGCCCATCAGCGAGGTGCCGGGGCGGGCCGTCTGCGGGCGGTCGTTGTTGTGCGGGAGGCCGAAGGCGTGCCCGAGCTCGTGCGCCATGCCGCCGATGTACACCGTGTTGTCCTGGCCGACGTTGCGGTGGAACGCGTTGCCGGGCAGCGGCGTCTTGTCGGCGAAGCGCAGCGGGTCGAGGTGCGGGAAGTCGGTGGCCCAGCAGCAGCCGCTGCGGAAGGTGCCGCCACCGTAATAGGGCGCGCCTTCCGGAAGCGGGGTGAGGATGAGGATCGTCGAGCGCGCCGGGTCGATTCCGGCCGCCTTCATGATGGGGCGGATCTCATCCAGAATCGCGTGCCCGGAAGCACGGTCGAAGGCGGATTTCGGTTTCTGGCTACGGGCGACGTGGACGACGAGCCGTCCGTCCTTGTCCGTCTCCAGCGGGAAGGTCAGCGGCCCGAAGCCGTTGGCCTCCATCTCCATGCGGTAGAAACCCTGGATCTCCTTCAGCACGCGGTCGAGGCGCGCGGCGTAGTCCGGGTGCGGGTCCAGGTCGGACATGCAGACATAGAAGACGTACAGCTTGCCGGTGTAGGCGGGGCCGTCCTTGCGCCAGGCGGCGAGGCGCTCCGCCATGGCGGCGGCCTTGGCGCGGTCTTCGGCTGGCATGGGGGCGGCCATCGCCGCCGGGACGGCGGGCGCGGTCACCGCAGGCGGAGCAGGGCGTTCGGCCGGAGGGGTTGTGGAGTCCGCACGCGCGGCTCCGGCGGCGAAAAGAACGGCGGCGGCGAGGGCGCGGAAAATGGCGGTACGGCTGTCGGACATGGTTGGGCTCCCGTCGGTCATGCTTCAGGGGGAAGTAGACACGGCGGGCCGTCCGGGGTTCCGGTTCATCACCGGAACGGGCTGGCGCTGCGGAACTGCTGCGGGGCCTTGGCGGCCTTCGGCTGTTCCAGGTGCAGCGCGTACCAGATGTCGCCGAAGCCGGAGTTGGAGAACTGCTTCGCGCGGCCGTTGACCAGGTGCTCCCAGTTCATCTTCAGCACGTCGCTGTCCGCAGTGTCCTTGACCGTGGCCAGGAACGCGACGGCGTCGTCAACCCGGTTTTCCTTCACCAGGATCCAGGAATAGAGCGCGCAAAGGATCTGCACCTTGGCGGCGTTCTTCGGTTTGACCTCTTTCTTGAACGCCTTGTCCAAGCCGGCCTTCTCGCCGCGCATGTATTGGCGGGCGAGCTTCATGGCGACGGTGACTGGGTCGAGCATGAACGCCTTCTTCATGTATTTGTCGGCCTCATCAAACTCCTTGAGCTGGTAGTGGAGCTGGGCGCGGAACGTGTTGACCTGGCGTTCGGCCAGGGCGTTCCAGCGGAAGAGCGGCTTGGTTTCGTCGAGGATCGCCAGCGCGTCCTTGAGCGTCTTCGCCTGCTCCTTCTCCAGCAGCCCCTGCATCGCCTTGGGCGAGCCGGCGAAGCTGCGCTGAATCTGGGTCACTTTCCGGCGGAGCACGTCCTGGCTCGACATCAGGGTCGACTGCACCTTTTTCAGGATCTTCTCCAACTTCTTGCGCATGAGCAGGTTCACCGGGATGACCACGGCCAGGAAACCGGCAAAGCCGATGAGCCCCGTCCAGACGGGGTGCTCCCGCAGCCCGCAGAGGGCGGCGGCGATGTAGCACACGGCGAATCCGATGAAGCCTGCAAAAAATGTGAGCACAAGCCACTCTCCTTCAGTCTGGTCTCCGCACCGCCGGCCCCGCACATGCCGCGAACCGGAAAGAAAGGCGGCGCGGAAACCGCGCCCGGTTTCCCATGCCGCCCGGCCCCGTCAGGACCGCTTCAGTTCCAGCACGCCGCGCACGCAGTCGATCCGCCGCGGGCGGACCCCGATAAAATCACCGATGTTTCCACTTTTTCCAGCGCTGTCCGCGAGTTTGCCGGGCGCCTGCCCGCGGGCGCCGCGGAAACGGGCCGTTGCCGCGCGCTCCTGCAGCAGCATCCCCTGGTTGCCGAACTCCGGCAGATAAACCAGAATCCCCTCGTCCGTCCGCCGCGCGAACACCCCCTTGAGCACCGTCTTCGGATCCTGCAGCATGAGCTGTTCGATGTAGTGCAGCTTCAGGCGGTCGCTGGCGGTGAAGTAGGCGTAGTCGTTGTTCATCTCCAGGCCGGAGATGCGTGTCGCCCAGTCGCGGACCTCGCCGGCCGGCCGGCCAGCCGTTCCGGCGTCGGCCGCCCGGAGCTGCTGGTGCACGAGCAGGTCGGCGTAGCGCCGGATCGGGCTGGTGAAATGGCAGTAGCATTCCTTGCCGAGGCCGAAGTGCGACTTGTCGCCCTCGGAGTACCCGGCGCGGGTCATGGTCTTGAGGAACTCGCGCACGACCAGCATCCGCAGCGGCGTGTCGGGCAGCTCGTGCAGGAAGCGGTTCATCGCGGCGCGGCCCTTCAGGTTCTTCACGTGGGCGACGCCCAGCTCCCCGGCCCAAGCGGCGAACTCCTCAAGGTCGGCGGGCTCCGGAGGCGGATGGTTCCGGTAGAGCCCCGGAATCCTGCGCCGGGCCAGTTCCTGTGCCACCGCCGTGTTTGCGGCGAGCATGAACTCCTCCACCAGCTCGTGCGCCGGGGAGGCCGTCTCCTTTACTAAAGCCACGATGCGCGGCGGATTCTCCTCGCAGCGGATGCGGATGTCATCGGCCGCCATGTCCAGGAAATGCTCCTCCTCCGCGCGCCAGCGGCGCATGAGCCGGGCCAGGTGGTCGAGCTGGCGCACGCCTTCGAGGACCGCCTGCGGCCAGTCCGGCTTCAGCTTGTCGTCGAGGAACGCCTGGACGTCATCATAGTTCACCAGCTTCTTCACCAGGATGCGCGAGTGGCAGCGGCGGGTGGAGAGGATGCGGCCGTCGTTGCGGTCCATCTCGAAAAAGACGGTGTGCGCGAGGCGCGGCTTGCCCTCGAGCAGGCTGCACGCGTCGGCCGCCAGGCCGTGCGGGAGCATCGGTAGTGTGCGCCCCGGGAGGTAGGCCGTGAAGCAGCGCTTCCCCGCCTCCTCGTCGAGCCACGAACCGGGGGTCACGTACGCCGCGACCTCCGCGATGTGGACGCCGACGATGACCGTGCCGGGCTTCACGCCGGGCTGCACGGAGAGCGCGTCGTCGTGGTCCTTCGCGTCCACCGGGTCGATCGTCACCGCGGTCAGGTGTGTGTGGTCTTCGACGTTCAGCTCGCGCGGTTCGATCTTCGCCGCCTCATGGTTCTGCTCGGCCGTGTAGCGCGGGGAGAGGGAATATTCGTCCACCACCGCGTCCAGCGTGCGGCTGATCGGATGCGCCGGCGCGCGGGTCTTCACGACCTCGGCGCGCAGCGCGTCCCGGCGTCCGTCGGCGGAGCGCACCAGCTTCGCCTCGACCCAGTCGCCGGGGTCCGGCGCCTGCGCGGGGGGCAGGCGGACGGAGGATACCGGCACGATCTCCGGCAGGTCGCGCCGCAGCGGGCGCACCGCGGGGCGGCCGTCCAGCACGACGAACTCGCCGATGAATTCCGGCGCGCGCTCCGTCACGACCCGGCGGATGCGCCCCGCCGGCCCGCGCGGATTGTCCGCTTCGGTGACCTGCACCTCGACCTCGTCGCCGGAGACGGCGCCGGCGAGGTATTGCGGCGGGATGAAGACGTCGGGCTTGCCGCCGCCGACGGCGACGAAGCCGCAGCCCTTGGCGTTGACGGAAAGTTTTCCCACGCCGCCGGCCTGAACGGCGGCGGTGGTGGCGGTGCGCGGTGCGGTGGCGGCGGTGCCGGCAGCGCGTGCGGTGCGGGCGGCGGGATGCCACCAGCCGCGCTTGTTGGCGAACGCCAGCCCGGCGTCGGCCATCTCTTCGAGGGCGTCAAGGCAGGCTTCCTGCCGGTTGCGGCCCTTGAGGTCGAGGCGCTTGAAAATTTCGCGGGGGGCGAGGCCGCCCTTCGGTGCGGCGGCGAGCACTCCGGAGAGTGCGGTGCGGAGGGACTGGCTGGGATGGCGGGGGGATTCGGAACGTCTGGTCATCAATGAATGTTTGACTTTCTCTGCCGGAGGCCTTCATGGCCCCGGTTTGTTCCGTACTATACCACGCCAAGCCGATTCTTTCGCCGGAATGGCGGGGGATGGTGACCGGGGTGTCTTTTGGCTGATGCACGGGAAAATCCGTCGCAATTCAGCCCCGGCCGTCAACAAACTCCCAGAGCGATTTTACTCCGAGTTCGGATGCGGCTTCCCGGGCGGTCAATCTTTTGTCGCTTTGTCCCCAGGAAGACTTGGTGCACCTGAAATCGTCCCAAGTCCCAGGGCTGCCGTCCGATTTGTCGGAAGCGGATGGGTTGTAGCCGCCGTCAACGATGAACCACTCGCCCTCTTTTTGGGCGCGATCGGGAAGTTGCCGCCGGACGGCGGTTGCCCGAATGAACGAAAATATGCGGACTGCCGGCAAAGACAAAAAGGCCGATGCCGCCTTGGCTGCTTGTTGCATGTGGTATGCGTGAACGTCCGCCGTGTGGCTGCCGAACAGAGATTTGAACCCCGTAATCAACATCATAAACAAGGACAAAATTGAAAAAAGGCCGGTGGCAAACCCGAGCACACCGAGAACGCCGCAATGTTCGACGCCCCAAAAACACAGACCGGTCAGCGCGGACAGGATGACGACGGAAAGCAGGCTGAATAAAAACATACGGCGATTGCCGGCGCGTGCCGGGCGAGTCTTCCGGACATCGGCAAGGCAAGTGTCGCAAACGGCCGTGGTCAAATCCGTGACGGTGCGAAACCTCCAGCATTGGACTTTAAGGTTCCATCCAGCCGGAAAGCCTATCGCCCCTTGGTTTTTGGTCCTATACTTCAAGACATGGACCAGGGACCAATTCCTGATTCCATCGCCGGTTGCAGACGGGCTGGCTCCGCATGCACAAACAGTTGCTGTGTTTATGGTTGCAACTGGATGGTTCATCGACAACCTCTTACCGCTCTGTCTTCATCTCTTGCCATTGGGGTGGCTGCTTGGTCGTGGATCGTGTGTCGGTTCGACAGCCTTTCGCACAGGATAGGTGATGACCGGATGGGTATTATACCCCCGCCGGCGGAGGCCGCAACCATCGGGCCACCGGGTCATTCCTCCGCGCGCTCGATCATGCGCACCCAGCCCTCGGCGTGGACGGTCACGGAAACCGCCAGCCGCCAACCGCACCAGAGCACGAACGCGATGACTAGAAACGCCAGCATATGACCCTCCGCCGCGCCGCAAAAAATCCGCGCCGGGCTTGCGCATCCTGCGGGGCGTGGCATATTGTTCTACTGTTTCGCTACAATAGAACACGGGTGGCGCGGGGGCGGGTTGCCTTTCGCGGATTCAGGGTCTATCGTTCCGTGTTCGGGGGGGTGCGGCCTGCGGCCGGCTTTCCGGCGCGCGCCCATGGCTGTTTTCCGACGGGGGTGTTTCATGATCCGGCCGACACTGGACGAATTCAAGGGGTTTGCCAAGCAGGGGAACCTCATCCCGGTCTACCGCGAGTCGCTGGCGGACATGGAGACGCCCGTCTCCGTGTTCAGCCGTTTCGCCGAGGACCGGCACGCCTTCCTGCTGGAATCGGTCGAGGGCGGCGAGCGATGGGGGCGATTCTCCTTCATCGGCATCCACCCGCATGCGGTGTTTTCCGTGGCGGCCGGCCGCGCCACGCTGCGCCGCGCCGACGGCGTGGAGGAGCTGCCGGTCACGGGCGGGCGCCCGTTGCTCGCGCTGCGTGACCTCTTAAAACAGTCGAAGCCGGTCGCGGTCCCCGGCGTGCCCGCCTTCTGCGGCGGCGCGGTCGGCTACCTCGGCTACGAGACGGTGCGCGAGTTCGAGCCGCGCCTGCCGGCGCCGAAAACCGATCCCGGCACGCCCGAAGCCTGTTTCATGCTCACCGACGAGCTGGCGGTGTTTGACAACGTCCGCCACACGATCAAGGTCGTGGTCAACGCGCGCCTGGACGGCCATGCCACTGTGGAACACGCCTACCGCGACGCCTGCCGCCGCGTGGAGGCAATCGAGGCGCGGCTGCGGACGCCGCCGCCCGCCGCCGCCCTGCGCCCGCACAAGCTCACTCCGGAGTTGAAATCGAACCTCAGCCGCGACGAGTTCCGCGCCATGGTCGAGAAGGCGAAAACGTATATCCGCGAGGGCGACATCATCCAGGTGGTGCTCTCGCAGCGCTTCACGGCTGAGCAGCACGCGCCGCCGCTCTCCGTGTACCGCGCGCTGCGGCTCATCAACCCGTCGCCGTACACCTTTTTCCTGAAGTTCGGCGAGCATGTGCTGGCCGGCTCCTCGCCGGAGGCGCTGGTGCGCCTGACCAACGGGCTGGCGGAGACGCGCCCCATCGCCGGCACCCGCCCGCGCGGCGCCACCGAGCAGGAGGACCGCGCGCTGGCCGACGAACTGTTGAAGGACGAGAAGGAGCGCGCCGAGCACGTCATGCTCGTGGACCTGGGGCGCAACGACCTGGGGCGCGTCGCCGCGCCGGGCAGCGTGCAGGTGAAGGATTTCATGACGGTCGAGCGCTACTCGCACGTCATGCACATCGTCTCCCATGTCCAGGCGCAGCTCAAGGAGGGGTGCGACGCATTCGACCTGATTGCCTCGGCGTTCCCCGCCGGCACGCTTTCCGGCGCGCCGAAGATCCGCGCGATGGAGATTATCCGCGAGCTGGAGCCGCAGGCGCGCGGCACCTACGGCGGCGCCGCCGGCTACATCGGCTACGACGGCAACATGGACCTGGCGATCACCATCCGCACGCTGGAGCTGATGGACGGCAGGGTGTCCGTCCAGGCCGGTGCCGGCATCGTGGCCGACTCCGACCCCGACCGGGAGTACGACGAGACCTGCAACAAGGCCCGCGGCATGCTCCGCGCCCTGGAAATGGCGGCGCGCGGGCTGGAGCTGGGGGAGGGATGAGGAGAAATCGATAACCGCCGATATCCACCGACGACCGTCGATAACCATCGAGGTCAGAAAAAACGACGGTTATCGGCGGTTATCGAAGGATATCGAATAAAACAGCACCGTCAAGGAGTTTCGACAATGATTTTCATGCTCGACAACTACGATTCGTTCACCTACAACCTGGTGCAGTACCTGCAGATGCTGGGGCAGGAGGTGCGGGTGGAGCGCAACGACCAGATCACGGTCGAGGCCGTGCTCGCGTTGAAGCCGGACGCCATCGTGGTCTCGCCGGGGCCGTGCTCGCCGGCGGAGGCGGGGATTTCCGTGCCGCTGATCCAGGCGGCCGCCGGGAAGATCCCGCTGCTCGGCGTCTGCCTCGGGCACCAGTCGATCGGCGTCGCGTTCGGCGGGAAGATTGTCAAGGCGCAGCGGCTGATGCACGGCAAGACCTCCCAGATCACGCACGACGGGAAGGGGCTCTTCGCCGGACTGAAGTCACCGATGAGCGCCATCCGCTACCATTCGCTGGTAATCGAGCCGGAAAGCTGTCCGGCCTGCCTGGAGGTGACGGCACGCTCCGAGGAGGGCGAGATCATGGCGGTGCAGCACCGGGAGCTGCCGGTCTACGGCGTCCAGTTCCATCCGGAATCCATCCTCACCCCGTCCGGCAAGCGCCTGCTGGCAAATTTTCTGGCGATGGGGAAGTGATCCACAGATTACACAGATTTCACAGACAGAACACGATAGATGGCTAAAGCCAAAATGCTTTCAGCCCAAATCGGCGTCATCCGCGCAATCTGTGGATAGAAAGGTGTTCCCATGCAGCAAGTCCTGAACAAAGTGATGAAACGTTGCGACCTCACCCGGCATGAGATGGCCGCGGTGATGGACGCCATCATGACCGGTTCGGTGCCGCCCGCCCAGATCGCGGCGCTGCTCACGGCCCTGCGCATGAAGGGGGAGTCGGTTTCGGAAATCACCGGCGCGGCGCAGGCCATGCGGAAGCACGCGGTGTTCATCGACGCCGGTGCGCGGACGGTCGTGGACACCTGCGGCACCGGCGGCGACGGGCTGCACACCTTCAACATCTCGACTGCGGCGGCGTTTGTCACGGCCGGGGCCGGCGTGTGCGTGGCCAAGCACGGCAACCGCGCCGTTTCCAGCAAGTGCGGGTCGGCGGACGTGCTGATGGCGCTTGGCGTGAAGGTGGACGCCACGCCGGAGGTCATTGAGCAGTGCATCCAGGAGCACGGCATCGGCTTCCTCTTTGCCCCGAACATGCACCCGGCCATGAAGCACGCCATGCCGGTCCGCCGCGAGCTTGGGTTCCGCACCATTTTCAACATGCTCGGGCCGCTGACGAACCCCGCCGCCGCCACCGGCCAGGTGCTGGGCGTGTTCGCGCCGGAGCTGACCGAGGTCTTCGCCCATGTCCTGAAGGAGCTCGGCGCGCGCCGGGCCCTGGTGGTGTACGGCATGGACGGCATGGACGAGATTACGGTCACCGGCCCGACGCGGGTGTGCGAACTCCGCGACGGCGTGATCCGCACTTACGAGCTTTCCGCCGAGCTGCTGCTGGGCGAGACGTTCACCGCGGCCGAGCTTGCCGGCGGCGACGCCGTGCAGAACGCGGAGATCCTGCGCGCCGTGCTGCTCGGCTCGGAACTGGGCGCGCCGCGCAAGATTACACTGCTCAACGCCGCCGCCGCCATCGTCGCGGGCGAGAAGGCCGACCGCATCGAGGACGGCCTTGCGCTCGCCGAGGAAAGCATCAACTCCGGCGCGGCGTTCCGCAAACTGGAAGCATTGATCGACGCGTCCAACGGGTGAAATGCCGGGACGCGGGGAAACACGGAAGACCATGACGATTCTGGACCAAATCATCGCCCGGACACTGGAGGATCTCGAGCTGGCAAAGCTGCGGGTGCCGGAGGAGCGCATTCGCGCCCAGGCCCTGTTCGTCGAGCCCCCGTACGACTTCGCCGCGGCTTTGCGGGCGCGTCCCGGGGTGCCGCCGCGCGTGATTTCGGAGCTGAAGAAGGCCTCGCCGTCGAAGGGGCTGATCCGGCCGGAGTTCGGCGTGGTCTCCCTGGCGCGCGATCTGGACCGCAGCGGCGCCGCAGCGCTCTCCGTGCTCACCGAGCCGTTCTGGTTCAAGGGCGACCCGGAGTATCTGCGGGCGGCGGTGGCGAACGTGACAATCCCCGTGCTGCGCAAGGATTTCATCGTGGACGAGTACCAGATCTACGAGGCGCGGGCCTGGGGCGCGTCCGCCGTCCTGCTCATCGCGGCGGCGCTGACCCCCGCGGAGTTTGCGCGGCTCCACGCGCTGGCAAAGGAGCTGGGGCTGGCGGTGCTTTCCGAAGTGCATGACGCGGCCGAACTGGAATGGATCGTGGACGCCGGCGCGGAGATCATCGGCGTGAACAGCCGCGACCTGCGCACCTTCCAGACCTCGATTGAGACCACGATGGAGCTGATCTCAAAAATACCGAAGGACCGCATCGCTGTTGCGGAGTCCGCCATCCGCACCGCGGAGGATATCCGCACGCTCGCGGCGGCCGGCGCGCAGGCGTTCCTCATCGGCGAAACCCTGATGCGCGCGGAGCGGCCGGGGGAGAAGCTGAAGGAACTGATGGGGACGTAACTTCAACCGCCATGGCGCCAAGCGCGCGAAGACAGTCTTGGCGAACTTGGTGCCTTGGCGGTTCATTTTGAGGTGTTGCATGTCAGTTCGGGTCAAAATCTGCGGGATCACGGATCTTGCCGGCGCGCGTGTGGACTTTCCGCCGCCAGGCGAGGCTGTAGGCGGACGCGGCGATGAACAGCGCCATGATGCCGTAGGTGATGCCGCTCCAGATGCTTTTCATGAGATGCCCCCGCGGCGTGTCGCCGGGTTCCGGGTTTCCCGATTTGTGGTAGAAGACGGCGGCGGCGGTGATGGCGGCGACGGCGATCAGGGCGAGCCGGAGAAGCCGGCGGACGCGCGGCGGGAGTTGTTCGGCGGCTGGCTCCGGCAGGATTCCAGCTGTTTTGCGGCGGTGGAACAGCCACAGGTACCAGGCCGCCAGCATGCCGAGACCGGCGAAGGAACAGCCGTGCTGGAGAACTCTGGCGAGCGCGAGGGGGCCGATTGGCGTGGGGAGCATGGTTGTGTGGAGCACCGCGAAATGCTGCACCATGACGCCCTCCTGATGGGTGAACGAGTCCCAGAACAGGTGCGTGGCGATTCCGGCGAGGAGCAGCAGCGCCGTCGCCCCCGGGCGCGCCCAGCGGGAATCCGCGGGCGGGTCGCCGGCGAGTTCCGCAAGCAGCGCCTGATGCCGCTTCGGCGGCAGCAGCAGCAGCGGTTCACGCAGGAAGCACCGGAAAAACCAGAGGACCAGCCATGCCATCGGAAGTGTGGCGAGGAAGACGCCGGCGAGGGAGTGACCGAACATGCTGCCGTAATGCCCCGGAGTGAAATAGAAAAAATCGGGCGCCATGCTGCCGACGGCCAGCGGCAGAAGCGGAAGCCCAGCCTTGCGGAAGGGGATTACGGCGATAACATGGCTGACGGTGAACGGCATGGTGTTTCTCGAGACCCGTACGGCTCCGCTGGATGGTGCGCCGAATGGAAGACTGTAACGGCCTTTTCCCGGGTTTGCAACCCGTTTTCGGCCGCGGCTGAAGGCCGCAGCACAATGCCGTGTGAATCAATCCGTTGCGCCTTTGCATCGTCTGTTTAAACGGGAAGATCGAATCATGGCACCCCTCGTCAAAATCTGCGGCATCACGAACGAGGCGGACGCGCGGCTGGCGGTGGACGCCGGGGCGGACTTCCTCGGGTTCATCCTCGTGCCCGGCACGCCGCGCTTCATCGCGCCGGAACGCGCGGCGGAAATCATAAAAACGTTGCGTGTTTTGTGTTGCGAGCTGCGAGTTGAACACGGAACAGGCAACGCGCAACTCGCAACGGCGGGGCTTCCTCGGTTTGTCGGCGTGTTCCTCGACGCGCCGGAGGCGGAGATCCGCAAGACTGTGGAGCTGTGCGGGTTCGACATCATCCAACTCCACGGCGAGGAGCCGGCGGAGCTCGCAACGCGGCTCGGGCCGGAGCGCGTCTGGAAGATGGTGCATCTGCGGACTCCGCAGGATGTGGCGGCCGCGGCGGACTATTCGGCGGCGGCGATTCTGGCGGACACGGTGTCCGGCAGCCGACGCGGCGGCACGGGCGAGACCGGCGACTGGTCGCTGGCCGCGGAGCTGGCCAAACAGCGGCGGACGGTGCTCGCCGGCGGGTTGAATCCGGAGAACGTCGCGGAGGCGGTGCGCCAGGTGCGCCCGTGGGCGCTCGACGTCGGCAGCGGCGTCGAAGCCGCGCCGGGCCGCAAAGACGAGGCTAAAGTACGGGCGTTCATGAAGCATGCAAAAGCAGAAGCAGGTTAGCCACAGAGGGCACAGAGCGCACAGAGATTTTTTCGCAGAAGGCGCAAAGACGCAAAGAAAATGCGGGATGGTTTCGGTATGGAAAACGATAACAATAAAAGATTCTACAATGTTCAAATGCCAGCGTGGTATCGAGGGGTCGCGTGGGCGGTGCGTTTCATAGGATTGGTAGTGATGGCCGGTGGCGCGCTGATGTTTCAGCATAACCCGGGGCTTGAGTCTCTTTGGGGTATATCCTGCATTTTTACCGGATTATTTCTGCTGACACTTCCGAGTCTTCCCAAGGCGGGAATTGAGCAATGGACCCGAATCAAGGGATTACGAGATGGATCCCTGCTTGCGGACTTGGACAACAAGAAAAAAGACGAAAAGGTGTAGTGCTCTTCTGAAAAACCTCTGTGTTCTCTGTGCCCTCTGTGGCTAAAATAAGGATCGGATCATGAAAAATTATCCTGAGAACGGGCATTTCGGGCCGTACGGCGGGCGGTATGTGGCGGAGACGCTGATGCCGGCGCTGTTGGAGCTGGAGGCGGCGTTCAAGCTGGCGATGGACGACCCGGCGTTCCACGCGGAGATGAAGATGCTGCTGAGGGACTACGTCGGGCGGCCAAGTCCGCTGTACCTGGCGAAGCGGCTGACGGCGGAGTGCGGCGGCGCGAAGATTTATCTCAAGCGCGAGGACCTGAACCACACCGGCGCGCACAAGGTGAACAACACCATCGGGCAGGCGCTGCTGGCGAAGCGGATGGGCAAAAAGCGGCTGATTGCGGAGACGGGCGCGGGCATGCACGGCGTGGCCACGGCGACGGTCGCGGCGCTGCTCGGGCTGCCATGCGACGTGTTCATGGGCGCGGAGGACATCGAGCGCCAGGCGCCGAACGTGGCGCGGATGCGGATGCTCGGCGCATGCGTGGTGCCGGTGACGGCCGGTTCGGCGACGCTCAAGGACGCGATGAACGAGGCGATGCGCGACTGGGTGGCGACGGTGCGCGACACGTTCTACGTCATCGGCACGGTCGCCGGGCCGCACCCGTACCCGGTCATGGTCCGCGAGTTCCAGCGGGTGATCGGCGAGGAGGCGCGCGCCCAGATCCTGGAGAAGGAGGGGCGGCTGCCGGACGAGGTGTTCGCGTGCGTCGGCGGCGGCAGCAACGCGATGGGGATTTTTGTCGGCTTCACGGAGGACAAGGCGGTCGGGCTGACCGGCGTCGAGGCCGGCGGCTCCGGCGTGGCGACCGGCAAGCACGCGGCGAGCATTACGGCGGGGCGCATCGGCGTGCTGCACGGGAACAAGACCTACCTGATGCAGGACGCGGACGGGCAGATCATCGAGACGCACTCGGTCTCGGCGGGGCTGGACTATCCGGGCGTCGGTCCGGAGCATTCCTGGTTCCACGACACCGGACGCGTGAAGTATGTTACGGTCGATGACGACGAGGCGGTGGTGGCGTTCCAGGCGCTGTGTCGGCTGGAGGGGATCATCCCCGCGCTCGAGTCGTCGCACGCCCTGGCGGCGGCCATGCGCGAGGCGCCGAAGCGGAAGCCGGAGGCGATCATCATCGTGAACCTTTCCGGCCGCGGCGACAAGGACATGGCGAACGTGGAGAACTATCTCGCAAAGAGGGCGAAGTAAGGTGTCAACCCGCCGCGCCGGCAATGGCGCGGAGGGCGGAACCGGGGCGCGGCGCAGCGGCCGCACATGATGGAGCGGAATGATGCGGCGATTCCTGTTTTTTCTGGTGGCGCTGGCGGTAATCGGCACCGTCGGCTGGTTCCTGGTCACGGACACCGTTCCCACGGTGTACCGCACGGTGACCAATCCCGAGGCGCATCCGCCGCTGCTTTGGTGGATGGAACGCACCTGCGTCATCATCCTGCAGATTGCCGTCATCCTTCTGTCGGCCGCGCTTGTGGTGCGGAGACCGCAGGAGAAGCATCCGGACATGCCGGAACCGGAAAAGCCGCCGCGCTGAACCGCGGGCCGGGACTGCCGGATGGCTTCTATAGAAAAAGAACGCCGGCCCGCGGGGGTCCGGCGTTCTTTTTTGTGTCAGTGGCGGCGGCGGGTCAGCGGATGCGGACGGGGAGGACTTCCATGTCGTCCTCGTCGTCCGGATTGACGCGCGGGTTGTTCTTGCGCCCCTTCTCGATTCCCTTGAGGACGGGGCGTTTCTTTTCCTCGAACTTGGCCGGGTTTGACTTCCGCTTGTCGGCGCCAAAGTTTTTGGCGCGCGCCTTGCGTGCGGCGAGTTCGTCGAGTTCTTCGGGATTCGCGAGGTTGCCGACCATGTCGGAGCGCTTGGGCGCGGCGAGCGGTGCGCCGTACGGCTGGCGCGGTGCGGCGGAGCCGTAGCCGCCGCCGGCGGACGGGGCGGAGGAGGGGGTGTAGGGCTGGCGGGGCGGGCGCGGGGCGCCGAAGCCGCCGCCCTGCGACGAGCCGGCGCCGGGGGCGGGGCGGGCATCGCGCGGACGCGCCTCAGAAACCATCATGTTCCGGCCTTGGAGCGGCTTTCCGTTGAGTTCGGCGCAGGCGCGCTGGCCCTCGGCGGCGTTGGGCATGTCCACGAAGCCGAAACCGCGGGAACGGTTGGTTTCGCGATCCTTGACCACGGAGGCGCGGCGAACTTCACCGAAGGGGGCGAAGAGCTCGCGGATATCCTTGTCTTCGACCTGATACGCGAGATTGTTGACGAAGATCTCCATGTGCCGGGATGGTTCCTTTTGCTGGTGTTACGCCGCCTTGCGCGCCGCCGTCGGCCCGCAGAACTTTAGAGGCAAGAAAAATAATCCAAGTAATCCATCCGTCAATCGCTTCCTTCGCAATTGGTTGCGGGCGGCGGGTGGAACGCCCCGTTTGGGGGCGGACTTTTCCCAGCCTCGCCCGGATCCGGAACGCTCATCCCGGCATCGCCGGAATCCTGAATCTACGCCGGGTTTCGTCCAAGCTGTCGATATGCACGGGAAAGAGCAGGTTGCAGGCCGGCATGCCGTCCGGCCCCGTGTCCGCCAGCAGGCCGGGGATGCGCTCGGGCCATTCGACGACGGTGACGGCGGCGGGGTTGAACAGGTACTCCTCGATGCCGAACGCCAGAGCGTCGGAGTCGTCGCGGATGCGGTAGAGGTCGAGGTGGTAGAACCAGCGGCCGCCGGGCGCGCGGTATTCTTGGACGATGGCAAAGGTGGGGCTGGTGACGGGTTCGGCGACACCCAGGCCGCGGGCGATGCCGCGGGCGAGGACGGTTTTGCCCGCGCCGAGATTGCCGTACAGCGTGACCACGGCACCGGGAGGCAGCAGGGCCGCGAGCCGGCGCCCGAGCGCCTCCGTCTCTTCGGCGCAGGAGGTTTGGAGGATGGTGAAGGGGGTGGTGGTCATGGGGGTGTTTAAAACCTCGACGGCTATCGAGCCTTCAAGTTTTTTCAAAATGATCGTACCCTGTTGCGGAGAACGAAAGCGGATTGCCGGCGTTGTCGGTGACGGCGACGCGGCCTGCGTCCTCCGCCGTGAACACGCCGACGCGGGTCAGCGGGACATCGGGGAACGGCCAGGCGTCGGCGAGCGCGCCGGCCGCTTCCGGGGCTGCGCTGAACAGGAGTTCGTAGTCCTCGCCGTCGGTGAGCGCCTGTTCCACCGTGGTCCGCGGAGTCCGCAGCGGCAGGCGGGCGGCCTCGATGCGGAGTCCGCAATGCGAGGCGCGGCAGACGCGGGCGGCGTCGGGGAGCAGGCCGTCGCTGATGTCCATCATGGCGCGGACACCGGGCTGTGCGGCGAGCCACTGTCCCTCGCGGAGGCGCGGGGTGAAGGTCAGGTGGTGCCCGGTTTCGAGCGAGGAGCCGAGCGTGCCGGTGACGAAGAGGATGTCGCCGGGTTTTGCGGAAGAGCGGAGTTTGACCTGGTTCTCAGCGACCTCGCCGACGATGGTCAGCGAGGCGACGGCGTCGTGCGGGGCGCGGGCGAGGTCACCGCCGATGAGGACGGTGCCGGTTTCGCGGCCCAGCGCGAGCAGGCCGTCGAAGAAACGGTCCATCCAAGCGGCGTCTTGGCCGGGAGCGAAGGCGCCGGCGACGAGGGCGTAGAGCGGGCGTCCTCCCATGGCGGCGATGTCGCTGAGGTTGCGCGCCAGGAGCTTGCGCCCGGCCAATTCGGGCGGGGTTCCCCGTTGCGTGTTGCGTGTTTCGTGTTCCGCGTTCTGTTCTGCGTTGTCTTCCAGCAGATAATGCCTATCCCCCACTACCTGGTCCACGGCGAGCAGCAGGAGGCGGCCGGGGGCGGTGCGGACGGCGGCGCAGTCATCGCCCGGCGGCACGACGACCTCCGGCGGCATGGCGCCGAGCCGGGGGAAGAGTCCGTGGAGGAATTGGTCTTCGGAGAAAGGCATGGTGGTGGTAGGGGGGAGGTCAAAACGTTAAGAATTAAAAGAAGAGAACAAAGTATAACGGGACTCGTGAAACGGCGCAAGTGGAAGGCGGGTGCGGGTCAGGGCGGCGCTTCCGTGGAATCAGCTGCTTGGGCGGCTGACTTCCGGGCCCAGCGGAGTTTGGCGCATTTGGAGCGGGGGTTGTCGCGGCGCTCGAAGGCGGAGGCGCGGACGGCTTCCGTTGCGATCTCCGCATAAAGTCCCGCGGCGCGGCCGGCGGCAAAGGCGTGTTCGACGCGGCGGTCTTCGCCGGAGTGGAAGGTGAGGATGGCGGCGCGGCCGCCGGGGTTGAGGCAGAACGGCAGATGGCGCAGGAACATGTCGAGCGCGGAGAATTCGTCGTTCACCGCGATGCGCAGCGCCTGGAAGACACGGCGCACGGCGAGATCCTGGGCCTCCGCGTCCAAACGCGGCAGCGCGGCGCGGATGGCGGTGGCCAGGGCGAGCGTGGTGGCGTAGGAATGGCCCGCAAGCGCGGTGGAGAGCACGGCGGCGGCCGGCTCGTCCGCATTTTCGGTGAGCAGGGCGGCCAGGGCGGCGGGCTTGATTTTTTCGAGGAATGCGGAGGCCGGCTGGCCGAGTTGCGGGTTCATGCGCATGTCGAGCGGGCCGTTGTTCTTCACCGAGAAGCCGCGCCGCGGTTCATCGAGCTGCATCGAGGAGACGCCGAGGTCGGCCAGGATGCAGTCCGCGCCCGCCACGCCGGCGCCGGCGAGGAGTTTCGGCAGGCCGGCGAAATTGCTGCGGTGCGGGCTGAATGTGTCGGGGCCGAAACCGAGGGCGCGCAGACGGGCGGTGGCTTTGGGAAGCTCGATGGGGTCGGCGTCCAGGCCGAGCAGGCGTCCTCCGGGCTGGAGGCGGGCGAGCAGTTCCCGCGCGTGGCCGCCGTATCCGAGCGTGCAGTCCACGGCGACCTCGCCGGGCTTGGGCGCCAGCTGTTCCAAAATTTCCGCGACCATGATGGAGCGGTGCGTGCCAGCCGGCGTCTTGCCGGAGGCGAGAACCTTCGCGACCGTCTCCGCGTAGCGTTCCGGGTTGAGCTCCTTGTATTTGTCCTCAAACCGCCGCGGGTTCTTGCCCGAGTAACGCGGCCGCCGCCGGTGCGGCACCGCCGCCGGTCCTGATGGGGGCGCATCTTCGCGCCCGGGGTCTTCCGGCGTGAAATCAGCAGGTGCCGGCTCTGCCAAGGGTTCGTCGTTCACGGTTGTTGCTTCTTTGTTTGAGTGCAGTCGTCCATCGCATGCCGGGTGAAGGAAGCATGGGAGCGGGGAAAACCTTGCCGGAGGGGAATCGGCCGGAGACGCTCAAGCCGCACGGTTCAGGAATGCTCAACGCCCACGGTGGTTGCGCTGTCGTCGCCTTTGCTCAGCTTTCCGCAGGGATCCCCTCTTCGAGCTTGTCGAGTTCGCCGCGGGCGGCGGCGAGGGCGAGGACGCGGTGGAAGAAGCAGGGGGCGTGGCCGAACTCGCAGGTGCCGTCGGGTTTGGTGCCGCCGCAGGCGCCAAGGGAGAGGGCCTTGGGGCACTCCTTGGGGCAGAGGTAATAGCAGTTCCCGTAACCGCATTCGCCGTGCTTGCAGCGGCGGCAGGCCAGGAAGCGCGCGGAGTCCGCCAGCCATTTCGGGGCCCAGGGGGCGAGCAGGAGCCGGAGGGAGGCGGCGCGGCAGGAATCCTTGCCGCGGGGTTTGGGCCAGGAGTTGTCGGCTGGCGCGGCGTATTCGGGCTTGTAGGCCGGGAGCTGCGACATCATGAGGTTGCGGAAGGCGTAGAAGCCGCCGGAGAAGGGCGCGAACTCGATGAAGTTGTGGAACTCGTTCCAGGCACTGATCCAGGCGGCGGTGTCGCGGTGCTTGGCGAGGAGTTCCCGGACCTTCTCCATGACCATGTCGAGCGTCTCGGCGGTCTTGACGCCGGAGAGCTGGACACCGCTGTAGCCGAGCAGCTTGCAGCCGACAATCTGGAGCGCGGCGCGGTGCAGCTGGGTGGAAACGCCCTGGGACGGGTTGAGGCCCGACTCGCGCTGGAGCATGGCGTAGAAGAGGCGGTTGGCCTGGACGCCGGGGAAGATGTCGGAGTCAATCGTCTCGATGTCCTGTGCGGAGAGGAGGTGGACGCGGGCGATGACGGGAACGGAGATGTCGCGCATCTGGAGGAACCACTGGAGTTCTTGCAGCTTCTTCATGTCCCAGCCGGCGTGGGTGACGACGAATTCGGCGCCGGTGGCGAGCTTGCGCAGGAGCTTGTAATACTGGAGGTAGAGGTCGGCCGCGTTGTACTTGAACGGGTTCACGCCGGCGCCGGCGTAGAGGCCGGTGGTCGAGGACTTGATGAGGCGGAGTGCGGCGGCGCTGTCAAAGTAGCCCTGCGGATGCAGCGGATAATGGCCGAGGTGCGGCGCGCGTGGTTCGGGATGCTTGTCGGAGCGGTCGCCGGTGACGGGGACGATATTGCGTACGCCCTGGGAGGCGGCGCGGGCGAAGGCGTCGCGGACACGCTCCCGGGTCGAAGCCTTGCCGGAAAGGATGAGCAGCGACGGCTTGCCGGAGGCCTCGGCGAGGCGGGCGGCGGCGTCCACCGGATCGTGGCTGTCCTCGCCCCGGCGGCGGTCGGTGACGGCCATGCCGGCGATGAGCGGGTGGGCGGCGGCGCGCTTGGCGACGGCTTGCGGCTGGGCCATGGCGGAGTCGAACGGCTGCTCGCTGAGGGGGGTGTCCTGCTCGATGAGGAGCAGAAACTCGCCCTTGCGCAGGGCGTCCGCCAGCGGATTCTCGCCGCTGAAATTCATCTTCAGCTGGATGGGCGCGCGCGGCTCGACTGGGTTGTCCGGACGGTTGTTCATGAATGCTGCAACGTTCCCTCTCGCGGGGCGCAATGGACGCAGGATGGACAAAGCACAATGTACCACCGCGCCGGGTCCGGGCAAGCCCGCTCGCGAAAGGTGCGGAGTTTTGGGAGGGAGGGCGGAATCCGGGTCAGTGCGCCGCGTCGGATGTGCCGCTGTGTCTGCGTTCGGACTGCGGCGTGGCGGTCCCGGTTGCCGCCGCCGCTTTGGCCTGCTGTGCTTCAGGCGCGCGCCGTTCCGCCGCGGCGGCCTGTTTAGCGGCATCCTCGTGGCGTGAGCGTTCCCGTGCGGCGCCGGCCGCGGCCTCGGCCTGTTCGGCTGTCCGGCGCTGGTTTTCGAAGGAGGTCTGTGCGGTGGCCTGGCGTTCGCGCGCCTGGGCTTCCACGGCACGCTTTTCGGCGTCGGTCCTGGCCTGCTGTTGCTCGTCGCTTTTGCGCCGTTCCGCCGCGGCGGCCTGTTTAGCGGCATCCTCGTGGCGTGAGCGTTCCCGTGCGGCGCCGGCGGCGGCCTCGGCCTGCTCGGCTGTGCGGCGCTGGTTTTCGAAGGCGGTCTGTGCGGCGGCCTGGCGTTCGCGCGCCAGGGCTTCCACAGCACGCTTTTCGGCGTCGGCCCTGACCTGTTGTTGCTCTTCGCTTTTTCGCCGTTCCGCCGCGGCGGCCTGTTTGGCGGCGTCTTCGCGGCGTGAGCGTTCCCTGACGGCGCCGGCGGCGGCCTCGGCCTGCTCGGCTGTGCGGCGCTGGCTTTCGCGGGCGGCGGTGCCGGACGTTTGATTCCGGGTGGTGAATCCGGAGGCTTGATTGCGGGGCGCGGATACCACATTTTCATGGCGGGAGTTCTGTACTCCGGTCGTTTCCGTTGCCAGCCTGGATGACAGTCCGGCGGGGCGGGTCTGCTGGCTGACGACGGCGGGGTTTTCGCCGCGCGGGCTGTCATGCGTCGTCGGGGCACGGGTGCGTGTTGCGGTGGCGGTGGGCGTTGGCACTATCGCCGCATGGGTGGCCGGTTCTTCCCGTGCCGGTTGGACGTGCCGGAGGGCGGGGCCTTCGTTGACGACGCGGTTTTTTACGACGATGTAGCTGTTGCGGACGACGGTTTTTTCATAGACGGCCGTCACCCGTGCCGGCGGCAGCATGTGCCGGTGCAGGGCCGGCTCGCAGAAACGGCTATTGGAAACGAAGACATAATCCGCCGCGCCCAGGCCGAAGCCGAAGGTTGCCGTCACATGCCGTCCTTGATAGAGGAAGCCGGCGCCGCCCAGATGGCGCGCGGCGGGCGGCAGCGGTGCCCAGCCACACTCCGCATCACCCATGCGCCAGCTCACCCAGGCGGGGGCCCATTCCGTGTCCGGGAACCACACCCATCCGTGCCTGGCGTGATGCTGCCAGCGTCCGTAGTGGAACGGCGCCCAGCCCCAGGAATATTCCGAGTGCCACGCCCAGCCGCAGTCGGTGTGCACCCAGCGTCCGCCGTGGCAGTAGGGGCGCCAGGAGAGGTCAACCACGGCGACGGTGGGACGCCAGAGCCAGGCGGAGTCCACGAAAATCCATGAGCCGTAGGGTGCCAGCGCTTCATGGAAGCGGCCGATGCTGATTTCACCGGTGGGCGGTTCGGGTACGGCCGTGGCCGGCGGTTGGAAAGCGGTTACGATCGCCTCCGGTTGCACCGGAGAAGTGGCCGGCGGCGGCGCTGCCTGGGCGGTGCCGGCCGTGCGGCGACGCAGTTCCAGGCCGTGCTCCAGCAGCGCGGTAATCACCGGCTGCGGGGTGCCGATGTCCTTGAGGTAGAGGATCTCGCCTACGGTCGGGTCATAGGCGACCGGCGACTGCCGGACATGGGCCAGCAGCGCCTCCTCGCCGGCGCCCGACTTGACCAGCCGGGCGAACACCTCCAACCCCGGCGACATGCCGGGCGGGACGGCGTCCGGTACCGGGGGCGCGGCCGGCGGCGGTGCGGGAACCGCGGCGGCGGGCAGCGGTTCGGGTGCGGCCGGTGCCGCCGCCTGCGTCCCGGATGCGGGCTTGGACGGCGCCGGGGCGTCGCCGCTGATCCTGTCCAACAGCACCATCTGTCCGGCCAAGACCACCAATAGAAGCGCAACGCATGCCGCCATCAGCAATTTCATAATCCACTCCCGGCCCGGCGGTTTTGCCGGGTCTGCGAGGACGGAACGCGCACCGGGCGGCGGTTATTCATTCCGCCCGGTCACTTGTGTTCGAGCGATGGCTTGCCGATGGGGTGGACGTCGAAGCCGATTTCGAAGAGTTTCTCGTGGTCGAGGAAGTTGCGTCCGTCGAAGAGGAAGGCGGGCTTGGCCATGGAGTCGTAGAGGCGCTGGAAGTCGAGCTTCTGGTACTGGGGCCATTCGGTGACGAAGACCAGGGCGTGGGCGCCGGCCGCTGCCTTGTACGGGTCGGGCTCGAACGCCACGCGGTCGGCGAAGTCGGCCAAATCCTTTTTCGCGTTCGGCAGCGCGGCGGGGTCGGTGACGACCAGGGCGGCGCGCTCCTCCAGCAGCTTGCGGCAGACGGCGATGGCCGGGGTTTCGCGGGTGTCGCCGGTGTTGGCCTTGAAGGCGAAGCCGAAGACGGCGATGCGCTTGCCGACGATGGTGTTGAACATGCTGGCGAGGATGCGGCCGACGAAGCGCGATTTCTGGTAGTCGTTGATTTTCACCACGCTGTGCCAGTAGTCGGCGACTTCGTGCAGGCCGTAATGGCGGCAGATGTAGACCAGGTTCAGGATGTCCTTCTGGAAACAGGAGCCGCCGAAGCCGACGCTGGCGCGGAGGAATTTCGGGCCGATGCGCGAGTCCATGCCGATGGCGCGGGCGACCTCCTCGACGTCGGCCTCCGTCGCCTCCGCCAGGGCGGAGATGCTGTTGACGGAGCTGATGCGCTGGGCGAGGAAGGCGTTGGCAACGAGTTTGGAGAGTTCGCTGGACCAGACGTTGGTGGTCAGGATACGCTCCCGCGGCACCCAGTGCGCGTAGACCGCGACCAGCTCCTCGACGGCGCGGCGGCCGGCCTCAGTCGTCTGGTTGCCGCCGATCAGCACGCGATCGGGCTTTTCAAGGTCCTCGATGGCGGTGCCTTCGGCGAGGAACTCGGGGTTGGAGAGGATTTCAAAGCGGACCTTGCTCCCCGGCACGTTCAGGATGCGGGCGATTGCCTCGGCGGTGCGCACGGGCAGCGTGCTTTTCTCGACCACGATCTTGTCGCGGTCGGAGTTTGCCAGGATTTCGCGGGCGACCTTTTCCCAATACTGGAGGTCGGCGGCCATGCCGGCGCCCTCGCCGAAGGTCTTGGTCGGCGTGTTCACGCTCACGAAGATGATGTCGGCCTCGCGGATGCCGGCGGCGACATCGGTGCTGAAGAACAGGTTTTTGCCGCGGCACTCCTTCACCAGCTCCAGCAGTCCGGGCTCGTAAATAGGCAGTTCTTCGCTCTGCCAGGCGGCGATGCGCGCGGGGTTGATGTCGGCGACGGTGATCTTGTAGCCCGGGCATTTCTTCGCGATCATGGCCATGGTGGGGCCGCCCACATAGCCGGCGCCGATGCAAAGGATGGTTTTCATAAGCGGAGCAAGTTCCTGTCGGGCTGGAAATGTTTCCCGTAATTTGGCTGACATGCAGGCGGATTGCAAATGCCGCGCGGCGGAACCTGTGTAATCGGTTAGTCTTGGGGAGTCTTGTGCGGATGGGCCATTGTTTCTTGCATCCGCCCCGACGGGGCAATGGACGGAAGCCCAGGGCAGAGCGGAGCGGTGCCCTGGGCTGTCACACGCTGCCCCTGTGGGGCGAGAACAGACCGCATCCGCCCAAAAATAATCGATTGCGAGCCGGTGCGATTCGTAAATATCCTGTTTGCCGGGCGGTACGGCGGTTGACTTCCCCTTGGAGCCGGTATATTAGGAACCAGAAAACGGGCAGGAAACGGCCTCATCAATGAATTAAACAGGAAAAACGGGAGGTTGCACGTCTTGGCCGTTGCCATGGCGGAGCGGGTCCCGTATTTTTTTTGTCCCAAGGGGCTTTGTCATGGAACGTGCATACCAGTACCTGCGTTCGCAGCTGAGGGGCATCGAGACCTTCGTCTCCCCCGGCGAATGGTACCGGCATATCAGCGTCAACCTGCGTACCTGCCGGGAGCACGTTTCGCGGATTCCGCTGGGGCCGCTGACCAAGGTGCTGGTGGCGTTTACCATGATCCTGTCGCTGGTGATGGTCTATTTCGACTGGGCCCAGTTCGCGGAGATGCGCGAGGCGATGCGCCGCTCGCCCTGGGGCATTGGTTTCCTGGCCGCCACGCTGGTCTTCATGGCGTGCAACCTGGCCTACTTCATCTGGCAGGTCGTCTGCTTTTTCCGCTACCGTCCGTCGCCGCCGGTTTCCGATGAGCAACTGCCCTCCTGCACGGTGGTCGTGCCCGCCTACAACGAGGGGCAGCAGGTGCTGGTGACCCTGCGCAGCCTGGCCGCCAGCGATTTCCCCGCGGAGAAGCTCCAAATCATCGCGGTGGATGACGGCAGCCGCGACGACACTTGGCGGTGGATGTGCGAGGCGAAGCGTGAGCTCGGCGCCCGCGTCCAGATCATCCGCCTGCCGAAGAACGAAGGCAAGCGCCACGCCCTCAACGAGGGGTTCCAGAGCAGCACCGGTGAAACCCTGGTGACGGTGGACAGCGACTCGATTGTCGAGCCGTGCACCCTGCGCAACCTGCTCGCGCCGTTTGTGGACAATCCCGGATGCGGCGCCGTCGCCGGAAACGTGCGCGTGCTCAATCTGCACGAGGGGTTCCTCCCGCGCATGCTCGACGTGAGCTTCGTCTACAGCTTCGAGTTTGTCCGTTCCGCCCAAAGCGTGGTCGGATCCGTCCTCTGCACGCCGGGCGCGCTCTCCGCCTACCGCAGGGAGCCCACGATGAAGGTGTTGCCGGAATGGCTGAGCCAGACCTTCCTCGGAAAGAAATCCGACATCGGCGAGGACCGCGCCATGACGAACATGATCCTGCGCCAGGGGTTCACCGTGCTTTTCCAGGGCAACTCCTTGGTCTACACGAACGTGCCGACCAACTATCACGACCTCTGCCGCATGCTGATCCGCTGGGCGCGCAGCGCGGTGCGCGAGAACGTGGACATGAACCGCTTCGCCTTCCGCAAGTTCCGCGAAGGCTCCTGCGCCGGCGCCCGCGTCCACCTCCTGATGCAGTGGTTCTGGACCGCCGGCACGCCGCTGTTCCTCATCGCCACCGCCGCCTGCCTGGTCTGGCAGCCGTTCCTCTTCATGGTCAACATCCTCGGCGGCCTGGCCGTCATGTGCAGCGTACCCGCGCTCCTCTACGCCTGGCGCTGCCGTGTCGAGGAGGCCGTCTGGGCCTACGCCTTCGGCATGTTCAATCTCGCCGCGCTCTCCTGGATCGGCCCGTATTCCCTCCTCACCATGCACAAAAGCGGCTGGCTCACCCGCCAGCTTCCGGCCACCGCCGCGGCACCGGCGGACGGGGATGGCGACAAGACGGAGAACGACGACGACACCACCAGTCTTGCCGCCTGACCTCCTTCCACGGGAAAGGGCAGCCATGCCGGAACTGATGCGTGACCAACTTCTGGCGCTGGGAGACGATGAACTCCTGCGTGCCTGCCGCGTCGACCGCCGCCTCGGCACCGGCCCCGGTGGCCAGAAACGCAACAAGACCCAGTCCGCCGTCACCGTCACCCATGAGGCCAGCGGCATTGCGGGCAGTTCCGATGAGACCCGCTCGCAGATTTCGAACCGCCTCATCGCCCTGCGCCATCTGCGGCTGAATCTGGCGCTGCGTCTGCGGGAGCCGCCGCTGGCGGCGTGGGGGTTTGCGGCGGTGCCGTCCCTGCGCTCGCCGGACTATCCATTGTGGACGGCGGTGCTGCTCGACGTGCTGGTGGCCTGCGGGCTCCGCATCTCCGAGGCGGCGGCTTTTTGCGGAACCAGCACCGGCCGGCTGGTGCGCGACCTCTCTCGCGACCCCGCCCTCTGGCAGGAGGTCAACCGCCTCCGCCGCGATGCGGATCTCGCGCCGCTGCGCCGGGATTGACCCGCGGCTGCCGGGCGCGTCAGAACGGGAGCGAGAGCAGGTAGAAGCTCCGCTCGACCGCCATCGTCCACACCAGCCACGCGCCGGCCAGCATGAGGGAGACGCTCATGAACCAGGCGACGTTCTCCCGTTTCTGGTCCGTCCGCCTGAGTATGATGAAGCCGTAGACGCCGATGATGATGGCCACCATGGCGGCCGCCGGGCAATAGTACGGGTAGGAACTGATGAAAAATGTGGTGTGCAGGAACGCCCCGGGCTTGTAGTTCATGTAATATTCCGTGAACCACGGGATGAGCACGGCGGTGTAGACGCCCACGAGAGCCGACAGGCCCCAGACACCGATAACGATCGGCAGCACGACGCGACGGGGAAGAGTTTCCATGGAGGCATCCTCGGTGCTTGGGTTTCCTTTCCGAACCGCTTCACTCGCAACGATAGTTCCGGGGCGGCGGCATTGCAAATAAACACGACACGCCAAAACATGGCATGGAATGCGCGGCGGCAGGCGGGTGTTTTACTGGCCTGCGCGCGGCTGGCGGAGTGTGAAATGCTCAACGCCCGGCAATCCATGACGCAACCGCTTTGAATGTCGGGTGTTGAAATAAACGATGCAGGGCGGATCACGGGTTGAACCTCCGGCCGGGCAAGTTCATATTACGCCATGCGGTTCGACCTTTCCAATCGGGGCTCGACATGAACGGCCGGGGAACCGTCCTTGCCATCGGGTTCGGCATCGCCCTGCTGAGCATTGCCGGCGGCATGCTCCAGCAATGGTTCCTCTACACCGGCATCGGGGCCGGGGAGAATCTGGACGGATTTTTCCTGACCCGTTCGCTGCCGGTCTTCCTGGAACAGACCGCCGCCTATTACCTGGCCATGGCCATGCTGCCGCGCATGGTCGCCCGGCGCGCGGGGATCGGCGTGTCGGCGGGGCTGTTCTTCCGGGACCGCTGGATCCGGCTGTTCGCCGCCGCGCTGCTGGCGGCGGGGCTGTTCCCCGGACTGCTTTTCCTTACCGGCGGCCGGAGTGCCATCCCGCAGATGCGGGAGCTGGGGCTGCTGGCCGCGGGAGCGTCGGCCTGCACCATCTTCAACCTGTTCCTTATCAACTGGTTCAATGCGCGGCACCGCTACAACACTCCTCCGTGCGCGAATCTGGCGGGGGTTCTGGTGACGGTTTCCTGGCTGGCCATGGCCCCCCGCCCCCTTTCCGTGGCGGCGGCGGCGTGGGCGATGCTGGCCGGCGTGGCGTCGCAGGCGCTGATCATGCTGGCGGCCGCCGGAATGGCCCGCTCCGCCGAGCCATCCGCAGATGCGGATACGCAGACGCCGCCGGCGGCCGGAGGATGGCACGCGGCGGGAACGGGCGCGATGTTCGCCTTCACCGAAGTCGCCGACCGCGGCGTATCGGCCCGGCTTGACGGGGGGAGCGTCGCCATTTTCCGCCTGGCGGCCCGGCTGCCGGTGCTGCTGCACAACTGCGTGTTCGGAACGCTGACCAACTCCTCGCGGACGCTACAGATGGAGGCGCACGCCCTGGATCCTGCGCGCCTGGAGGAGCGGACCCGGGGCGAGCTGTCGCTGGTGACCGTGCTGGCCGTGCCGTTGATGGCGGCGGTGTGGTTCGGCACCCGGCTGTTCCTGGAGCTGGTCTTCCAACACGGGCTTTTCCGCATGACGGACGTGGCGCAGACGCGGGATTGCGTCCTGCTGCTGACACCGACCCTGCTGGCCGTGCCCCTAGTCATCGTGCTGTCCGGCTGTTTTTTCGCGCGGGGCCGGCACCGGCCCTATTTCTGGCTGGCCACCGGCGGTGCGGCGCTCGGCCTGGGGTTGAAGCTTGCCCTGCTGCCGGCGGGGCTGCAGGGGCTGGCCGCGGCGCAGGCGGCGGCGGCGGTGCTGACCGTGCCGCTGTTTGCGGCGGCGCTGGGCGGAAGCTTGTTCCGGTTCACGTTGAGACTGCTGTTTTCCGGCCTTGCCCTGACCGCTCTCGCCGTCGCGCCGGGCGCGCTTCTGGTGTGGGCGCTCCATCCGTCCGCTTTCATGGAGGCCGCCTGTCTCCTGCCGGGCGCACTGCCGGCCATCTGGCTCCTGCCGCGGCTCATCCCCCATCCAATATGGGAACGGCTCTCCGCACGGCTGGCCGCCCATGGAATCATGATTCGGGGGGAAAAAATCAGATGATGCGTCCCACCACCCAAACACCGGCCGCCGCCTGCCTGACCGCAAGGCCGCGGACGGGGGCGTGCCGCCGCCCTGGAGCGTGCGTGACATGAACACTCCCGTTGTCTTCATCCTCTTCAACCGTCCGGATGCGACCCGGCGCGTGTTCGAGGCCATTCGCCAGGCGCGCCCGCCGCGCTTGTTCGTGATTGCCGACGGCCCCCGGCCGGACCGCCCGGAGGACGCGCGTCTCTGCGCCGAAACGCGCGCCGTTGTCTCAAACGTGGACTGGCCCTGCGAGACCCATGCCAACTTTTCCGACACCAACCTCGGGTGCCGCCGCCGCATCGTCAGTGGGCTGGACTGGGTGTTCGCCAACACAGAGGAAGCCATCATCCTTGAGGACGACTGCCTGCCGCATCCGACCTTTTTCCCGTTTTGCGAGGAATTGCTGGCCCGCTACCGGCACGCGGAGAAGATCCTGCTTGTGTCCGGCGACAATTTCCAGCCGGCCCAGCCGTCCGTCAGCGAGAGCTATTATTTTTCGCGCATCTTCCACATCTGGGGGTGGGCGACCTGGAGGCGCGCCTGGCGGCTGCACGACCCCGGCATGCAGGCTTGGCCCGCCCTCCGTTTCTCCGGTTGGCTGGAAACCGTCCTGGCCGACCCGAAAGGCGCAGGCGGCTGGACCCGGCGGCTCGACGACTCGTTCCGGCGCCGCATCAACACCTGGGACTATGCGTGGACCTTCACCTGCTGGCGGAACAACGGCCTGTGCATCCTGCCAGCCGTCAACCTCGTCAGCAATATCGGATTCGGAAGCGGTGCCACCCATACGATGCAGGCGACTCCATACGCCAACCTTCCGGTGCGGCCGATGGAATTCCCCCTCTGCCACCCCGACGGTCCGCCGCGGCGCGACACCGCCGCCGACGCATTCACGGAACGGACGATGTTCAAGACCTCCCTGCGGCGCCGGTTTCTCTATGCGTTCCTGCATCTGGCAAAAAAGATGCTGCCCGAAACTTGCCGGGCGGCGAAACCGCATGCTGGCATGACCTTCGAGCAGGCGGTCGCCGAACTGCGGAAACAACCGCGCCACCACCCGCTTCTGGCCGACGCCTATCTCGATGATGACCCACGGCAGGCGGCGCGGCGCTTTGCGGAGTCCGCGGAATTCGCAGAGACGCTCCGTCTGCTGGGGCCGCAGGCGGCGGGAGTGGTCGTGGACGTCGGGGCAGGGAATGGCATTGCCGCTTGCGCCTTCGCCGGAGCGGGTGCGCGGGAAGTCATTGCGATGGAACCGGATCCCGGCGCAAAATTCGGCCGGGAAGCCGTCCGCCTGGCCGCCGCCGGCCTCCCGGTGCGTTGCCTGAACGCCTGCGCGGAGGCCATCCCGCTGCCGGACAATTCCGTGGACGTCGTCTATGTCCGCCAGGCACTGCATCATCTGGGTAGCCTGGACGCCGCCTTCCGGGAGTTTGCGCGAATTTTGCGTCCCGGCGGTCGGTTCCTCGCCGTCCGCGAACCCATCGTGGATTCCCCCACGCAGCTCCGACGGTTCCTGGCGGTGCACCCCATCCACCAACTGACCGGCAACGAAAACGCCCACGGCGTCGAATGCTACCTGGAGGCTGCCGAAAACGCGGGGCTGCGCATGGAGCGCGTTCTCGGCCACTGGGAAAGCATCGTCAATGCATTTCCGGCCGCAAAAATCGCAGGAGCCTTGGAGCGCTACGCGGAAACCTACCTGCGCCTGCGCCTCGGGTCGGTTCTCGGCAAAGCGGCAGCGCGCGTCCCCGGCGTGCAATCCCTCGCCTGGTGCTGGCTGAAACGCCCGGTCGCCGGACGGCTGTTCGCCATGCTCGCCCAGAAACCCGCACACCCCATCCAGCAACCCCACAATCCAGCCCGGCCCGCCGCATGACCACAATGACGCCAGCCCCCTTTTCCCGCCGCCTCCGGAGCCTGCTCCTGCTGCTCCACGTCCGGCTACTGACCCTTGCCGTCCGCCTCTTCCGCCACCCGTTCATCAGGCCCTCCGGCTTCACGCCGCCGGCTGGCGGGTTCCTGCTCGAAGGCGCGGAGCGGATCGTGGTTTTCCGGCAGGACGAATGGGGCGATGCCGTCCTGACATCGGCATTCCTGCGCGAACTCCGCGCCGGCTGTCCAACCGCCAGCATCACGCTGGTCGCCCGGCCGCCCCTGGCGGAATTCTACCGGGGCTGTCCGTGGGTGGATGAAGTGCTCGGTTTCGAACCCGACCTCCCGACCTGGCGCAACCGCCTCCTCCGCCACGTGCAGGTATTCCGTTTTGCCGCCAGGGAGATTACCCCCCGGCGGTTCGACGCCGCCGTCATGGTTCGCGCGGAGGCGGACCTGACCCTGGCCGCCTTCACGGCCGTCCTTGCCGGAATTCCCGTCCGCATCGGGTGGACGGAAAAAATCTCACGGAACCGCACCTTCGCCAACCGCGGCTTCGACGCTTGGCTGACCCATCCGTTCCTCCCGGACGCCGCCGCCGCCAGCGAGGCCGTGCTGGCCGTTTCCCTGCTGCGGAAGATGGGTGGCCGGATCACCCGCACGGAACCGGAACTCTGGAGCACGCCGGACGATGCGCGTGCCGTCGTGGAAGCCGTCCGCCTCCTGCAGTTGCCGGAAACGCGCCCGTGGATCGCCCTCGTCGCCGGTTCCAGGCAGCCGAAGAAACGGTGGACGCACTACGACGCGCTGGCCGCCGCGATTGTCCGGACGTTCGACTGCGAACTCCTGCTGTTCGGCGGTGAGGATGAAGCCGGGGAGTGCGACCGGATTTGCGCCGCCGCTCCCGGCCGTCTCCACAACCTGGCCGGAACCACCACGCTCCGCCAGGCGGGGCTTTGGATGAATCGTTGCGCGCTCTACATCGGCAACGACACCGGCCTCATGCACGCCGCCGCCGCCGCCGGCGTCCCTGTCGTCGAACTCTCCGGGCATCCGAAGGACGGCGAGACGAACCACGCGCACTCCCCGCTGCGCTACGGTCCGCAGTGCGCCTCCAAGCTGATCCTGCAGCCGGAACACGCGCTTCCTCCCTGCTCCGGATGCTGCACGCAAACCCGCCCCCACTGCATCACGCAGTTGACGCTGGAACGGGTGGCCGCGGCCGTTTTTGACTTTGTCCGCCGCTTGGATTTCTCCGAGGGCAAATGCACGGAACAGGCCGCCGGGGCGGCCTCACGTCCTCGCTTCACCATCGTCACCGCCACCCTGAACGCCGCCGGCACCGTTGCCGCGTGCGTCCGCAGCGTCATGGAGCAGGAATGGCCGGGCGTCGAACATCTCATCGTGGATGGCGGTTCGCGCGACGGCACGCTGGAGGCCGTCCGCGCCTGCGGCAGCCCCTTCGTGCGCATCGTCTGCTCCGAGCCGGACGCCGGTATCTACGCCGCCTTCAACAAGGGGTTGCGCCAGGCCGCCGGCGACTTCGTCGCCTTTGTCGGTGCCGACGACGCCCTGCTTCCCGGCGCACTGCGGCGCGTCGCCGCCGCCGCCGCGGAACATCCGGAAGCCGGCTGCATCCACGGCGACATCGAGGTCAACGGCCGCGCGGTTCGCCCCCCATCCGGACTGCTCGGCCTCGGCGGCGCGCGCATCTTCCACCCGGCCGCGTTCATGAGCCGTGAAACCCTGCTGGCGGCGGACGGCTTCGACACCCGCTTCCGGATTGCGGCCGACCTCGACCTTTTCCTGCGGCTGAAGGCGGAAGGCAGAAGGCAAAAGGCAGAAGTTGAAGACCGGCGGACATCGGCGGCTATCGACGGGCATCGACGGCTATCGGAATCTTGGCTTCACATCGACGCCCCGCTCACCCGCTTCGCGCTGGGCGGCGTCAGCACGCGCCATTTCTGGAAAACCCGGCGGGAGACGTTCCGGATCCTGCGGAAAAACGGCCGGCCGCTGCCGTTCGCCTGTGCCGTGTTCGCCGCCGAAACGGTGCGCAGCGGCCTCCCGGCCCTGTTCCGTCGTATCAGGGGGTGACGGCGGGGTTGGGGGACGGCTGCCGGTACAGCGCCTCGTACTCCGCCAGCATCCGCTCCAGCGTGAACGGCAGGCGTGGCGTCCGCTCCCGCACCGCCGCCAGCCGCGCAATCTCCTCCGCAAGCGCCGCGCCATGCCCCGGGCCGAACTCCGCGGCGGTTCCGTTCGGATAGCCCGCCAGCAGTTCCGGCAACGAATCCACGGCGGCGGCCAGCACCGGCACGCCGTGCGCCATCGCCTCCGCCAGTGTCAGGCCGAACCCCTCGTAGCGCGACGGCATGAGGAACAGGTCGAACGCGCCGATGCACGAGGCCGCGTCCGCACGGAATCCCGGCAGCACGACCCGCACATTCTGCGGAGCCCGCGCCGCCAGCCGTTCCAGCGCCCCGCGCTCCGCCCCCTCGCCGAGGATTACCAGCGCCCAGTTTTCGCCGGCGGGAATGCGGCACCCCAGTTCCGTCAGCCGTTCCAGCACCACGTCGAACCCCTTCTGCCGGTCCAGGCGCCCGACCATGCCGAGCACCCGCGCGCAATCCGTCACGCCCCAGTCGGCGCGCAGCGCGGCCGCGTCCACCGGCGGCGGGGGCCGGATCCCGTTGCGGATTAGATGGATGCAGTCCGTGGCGATCCCGAGCTTGTGTGCGGCGAACCCGCGCACCGCCTCCGAAACCGCCGTCAGCGCGTCGCACCGCCCCAGCGTCAGACGCTCCAGCAGGAACTGCCAGCCCCTGCCGCGGCGGCGTTCGCAGATGTGGGCCGTGTTCACCAGTTTCCAGCGCCGCGGACGGGAGGCGTGCAGCCGCGCAATCAGGCAGGCATGGAACAGGTGCGCGTGGACGACGTCCGGATCAAACCCGCGCAGGATTCCGCACAGCCGCCGAACACGCCACGGCGCAAAAAACGTCAGTTCCAGCCCCGACACTGGCACACCAAGCGCCCGCAGTTCCGCCACCACCGGCGAGTCCGGGCGCAGCGGCTTCAGCGCGGCGACCGCAACCGAATGCCCCGCTGCAAGTTGGCCGCGGCACAGTTCGATGACGATGCGTTCCGCGCCGCCCGGCATCAGTTCCGTGATGAGATGGAGAATTTTCATCGTTTCCAATCGTGGCGGCGGGTCAGCAGATCCGCGGCAGTTCCTCGCCGGCGGGCATGGCCAGGCGGCGCTCGCCGCCGATTTCGGTTTCGAGCACGACCGCGCCGGGATGCCGGTCCGTGACCGTGCCGATGCGGACGGCATTTTTGCCGAGCGGCGTCCGGCGCAGGATTTCGAGAGCCTGCTCCGCCGCCTCCGGCGCGCAGACGACGACCGCCTTGCCTTCGTTGGCGACGTTGAGCGGGTCGAGACCCAGCAGACCGCATGCGCCCTTCACGGCGGGCGTCACCGGCACCGCGCGCTGGCGGATGCGGACTCCGCACGTCGCCGCCTCCGCGATGTCGCACAGCGCCGCGGTCACGCCGCCGCGGGTCGGGTCGCGCAGGACATGCAGCGCGGGGCCGAGCGCCTTGAGCAGCGGTTCGACCATCGGCCAGAGCACGGCGACGTCGCTCTCCAGCGCCGTCTCGAACTCCAGCCCCTGCCGCCGGCTCATCACGGCCATGCCGTGGTCGCCGATGGTGCCCGTCACGATCACCGCGTCGCCGGGCTTCGCGTTGGCGACATGGACGCTGGTGCGCGGACTCCGCACGCCGAGGCCGCTGGTATTGATGTAGATCCCGCCGCCCTTGCCGCGTTCGACCACCTTCGTGTCGCCGGCGACCACTTGGACGCCGATGGAATGCGCGGCGTCGGCGAGCGACCGGATGACGCGCTTCAGGTCGGCGACGGGGAACCCCTCCTCCAGGATCAGGCCGAGGGTGAGGTAGAACGGTTTCGCGCCCTGCATGGCCAGGTCGTTGAGCGTGCCGCAGGCCGCAAGCGTGCCGATGTCACCGCCGGGGAAGAAGACGGGGTCGACCACGAACGAGTCGGTGGTGAAGACCAGATTGCGGCCGGGGGCCGGGAAGCAGGCCGCGTCGTCCATCTGCTCGAGGATCGGATTCTTGAGCGCCGGCGCGATGCATTCGGCGATGAGCCGGTGCGTGAGAACCCCGCCGCCGCCGTGCCCGAGAAGGATGAGGTCTTGGTTGGTCATGGCAGAATGATTCCGTATCGTTTTTAGACAGGATTGCAGGATCTTAAGGATTCACTTTGCGGTAAGTTTATGCATGGAAACACAGAAGGAAAAGGTTCTCATCCTGTTGATCCTGAAGATCCTGCAATCCTAGCTAAACTATTGTTTCTCCTCCGCCGCATAGCGGTAGTACGCGGAGCAGGTGCCCTCGCTGGAGACCATGCAGGCGCCGACGGGGGTGGCGGGGGTGCAGAGCTTGCGGAAAAGCGGACACTCGGACGGGGTGCAGACCCCGCGCAGGATCTCGCCGCAGCGGCAGCCGGCCGGCTCGCGAGACGGCGGAACGGGGACGGTCGCGAAGAGCTTGGAGGCGTCGTGCTGTGCGTACTTCGCGCGGACGGCCAGGCCGCTGCCGGGGATGACGCCGATGCCGCGCCAGTTCTCGTCGGACGGTTCGAAGACGTCGGCGATGACGGCCTGCGCGGCGGGGTTCCCCTCCGGCGTCACGGCACGCGTGTACTGGATCTCGACCGCGCTGCGCCCTTCAGCAATCTGGTGCAGGAGCATGGCCATGCTTTGGGCGATGTCCGCCGCCTCGAACCCGGCGACGACGCACGGGGTCTTGTAGTCGCGCGCCAGGAATTCGTAGATGCCGGTGCCGGTGACGATGCTGACGTGCCCGGGGCAGATGAAGCCGTCCACGCGCAGTTCGCCGCTGGCGGCGAGCGCGGCCATCGCCTGCGGCATGGTCTTGTGGGCGCAGAGCGCGGAATAGTTGAGGATGCCGCGCCGGGCGGCGTCCTGGATCGTCCAGCCGATGGCCGGCGCGGTGGTCTCGAAGCCGACGCCGAGGAAGACGACGCGGGTGCCGGGGTTCTGTTCGGCGAGCTTGAGCGCATCGAGCGGCGAATAGACGATGCGCACGGCGGCGCCGGCGGCGCGGGCGCGCTCCAGCGAGCATTCCGTGCCGGGCACGCGCATCATGTCGCCGAAGGTGGTGACCAGCGTGCCGGGCTGGCGCGCGATGGCGATGGCTTGGTCCACATACTGGTTCGGCGTGACACACACCGGGCAGCCGGGGCCGGAAAGGAGCCTCACCCCCGGCGGCAACAGCGCGCGCAGCCCGGAGCGGAACACCGCCATGGTGTGCGTGCCGCAGACCTCCATGAACTGGACGGTGCGGCCGATGCGGGCGGAAAGCGCCTGGATCTCGGAGACGGCTTGCTGGAGGGACATGGGGACCTTGGTGGTTCTGCTGTTTGGGGAGGATTGTCGATGGCCGCCGATAACTGTCGATGATTGTCGATAACCGTCGATAACCGCCGACACCCCTCGATGGTTATCGATGGCTATCGGTGGCCATCGACGGATATCGACAATTATCGCTCCTCCACGCCGCCGAGCCCTTCCATCTCGGACAGGATGGAGGCGTACTCGTCCGCCTGCGCCTCCGTCCATTTCTGGATGGCGAACCCGGCGTGGAGCAGGACGTACTCGCCCGGCTGCGGATCCTTGACCATGCCGACGTTGGCGGTGCGGCGGATCCCGTTGATTTCAACGATGGCTTCCGCACCGCTGAGGCTGATGATTTTTGCGGGGATGGCAAGGCACATGGCGGACCTGCGCGGTAAACGGTGAACGGTTTCGGATATGCTCAAAAATGCATCAAACTATAGCACCAAACATGCGGCATGGGGATACAGTATCGGCAGCTTTGGCCGAAAGGATTTCTGATGCGCTACTCGTCACGATTGTTCCGCCCGCCGGCGGAGGCGGACAGCCTGATCTTCCAGGTTTCGCTCGGCTGCCCGCACAACCGCTGCCGCTTCTGCGCCATGTACAAGGGCGTGCGCCACCATGTCCGGCCGCAGGAGGAAATCCTCGCCGAGTTCGCGGAGGCCGCCCGGCGCTTCCCGGACGAGCGCCGCATCTTCCTGGCGGACGGCGACGTGATGGCGCTTTCCTTCGCCCGGCTCCGCGGAATGTTGGAGGCGCTGCACCGGCTATTCCCGCAGCTCGCCCGCGTGAACCTCTACGCCAACGGCAGCTCGATCTTGGCAAAGAGCGCCGCGGAGATGGAGGAACTGCGCAGGCTGAAGCTGAACACGCTCTACGTTGGCCTCGAGACCGGTGACGAGGAACTGTTGCTGAAGGTGGACAAAGGCGAGACCGCCGCCGGCATGACGGAAGCTGTCAGGCGCGCGCAGGACGCGGGGCTGAAGGCTTCGGTGATGGTCCTGCTCGGGCTCGGCGGCCGCGACGGCTCCGACCGGCACGCCGACCGCACTGCGGAGGCGCTGAACCGCATGCAGCCGCGGCTGCTCTCCGCCCTCCGCTTCGTGGATGTCCCCGGCACGGCGATGTACGACGGCTACCGGGCGGTCACGGAGCACGGCGCCGTCTGCGAACTGATCCGGTTGCTCCGCGGGCTGGCGCTGGAGAAGACCGTCTTCCGCGCCAACCATTCCTCGAACCCCGTGCCGCTGGAGGGACGTCTGCCGAAGGACCGCGACGGACTGGCCGCCGCCCTCGAATCGCTCCTGCCGCATCTCGACCGGACCGGCCCCGGACGACTGCCGTTTTCCCTGTGATCAAATGCATGTTTCCCGCAGAGGCGCGGAGGGGGGAGAGTTCACCCACCGGCACGCGCCAGGGCGACGGCGGCCTGGCCGAGGGCGATGCAGCTGTCATTCGGCGCGGTGAGGCGGTGGGTGAGCACCGTGAAGCCGGCGCTTTCCAGCCGCGGCAACAGCAGGTCCAGCAACAGCGTGTTCTGGAACACGCCGCCGGAAAGGGCGACGGGCATCGGGGGCGTTGCGTGTTGCGTGTTGTGTGTTGCGCGATGACCGCAGCCGCTGCTTTCGGCCGGTTCTTTCCATGCATCACGGATACGGGCGCATGTCGCCGCCACGGCGTCCGCAACCGCCGTGTGAAAGGCCAGCGCGATCTCCGCGCGGTCCGCGCCGCGCCGCAATTCGTTGAAAAGAAAGTTCAGGAACGGAGCAAAGGAAACGGTGGACAGGGTGGATGATGTGGACAGAGTGGAGAATTCCCACAGACCACGGACCACAGGCCGCAGACTTTTTGCGTCGTCTTCCGTTCTGCGTTCTGCGTTCGGCATTTTGGTGTCACCGTCATACCGCCCCACCGTCATACCGCCACACTGTTCCCCTTCCGCCGTCTCCGCCAGCGCCTGGAGACGGATGGCGGCCTGGCCCTCGTAGGTGACCGGTTCGGCGAACCCGAGCAGCGCGGCGGCCGCGTCGAAGAGACGTCCGGCGCTGGAGGTTTTGGGCGCGAAACTGCCGCCGATCGACGCGAGCTTCGCCAGCATCCGCCGCTGCGGCTCCGGCAGCGACGGCAGGAACTCCGCGGCCAGCCGGACGGCCTCCGCCTCGCCGAACACCGCGACCAGCAGGCCGAGCGCGGTTCGCGCCGGTTCGCGGACCGCCGCCTCGCCGCCGGGCAGCGCGAAGGTTGCGACGTGCGCAACCCGCTGGAATTGTTTGAGATCCGCAACCAGGAACTCGCCGCCCCAGATCGTGCCGTCGATCCCGTAGCCGGTGCCGTCGAGCGCGACGCCGATGACCGGGCCGCGCACGCCGTTCTCCGCCATCACGGCGGCGATGTGCGCGTGGTGGTGCTGGACGCCCTCCGTGCGGACGCCGCGTTCACCGGCGACGGCCTGCGCCTGGCGCGTGGAATGGTAGTCCGGGTGCAGGTCATGGGCGACGATGAGCGGGCGGACCTCCAGAAGCCGGGCAAGATCGGCGGACGCCTCGTTGAAGAACGTCTGCGCCGGGAAATCCTCCAGGTCGCCGATATGCTGGGAGAGGAACGCCTGGCCGCCACGGGTGACGCAGAACGTGTTCTTGAGGTCGGCGCCGCAGGCGAGCACGGACGGACCGGCAACGGGCAGCGGAACGGGGTCGGGCACGTAGCCGCGCGACCGCCGGATGAAGAGCGGCCGGCCGTTGTGGAACTTGAGCACCGAATCGTCGCAGCGGCGCAGGATCGGCCGGTCGTGGTCGAGCGCGAAATCCGCAACGGCGCCGAGAAGCGGCGGAACGGCGGCGGGCGTTTCCTGTTGCCTATTTCGTGTTGCCTGTTTCGTGTTGCCTGTCTCGGGTTGAGCGTTGACAGTTGCCTGTTGATCGTTGCCTGTTTCGGGTTGACTGTTGCGGGTTGCCTGCGGCGTGCTGATTGTTGCGCGTTGTGTGTTGAATGCTGCTGGCGATGTGTTGAGCGCTGCTGGTTTTTCCGTCTTCCGTCTTCCGTTTTCCGTTTCACCGGACAGCCCCAGCTCCTCCGCGCAAACGGCAATCGGCTCGTCGGTACGGTTGGCGCTGGTCATGACGAGCGCGGGGATCTCCGCCAGCAGCAGATGATGCAGCGGCGTGTAGGCGAGGAAGACCCCCAGCTCGGCGGTGTCCGGCGCAAGCAAGGGGGAAAGTATGGCGGTGTGGCCGTGTGACGGTGTGGCGGTGGCTTTTTCGCGCTCGAGCTCGCGCTCGATTTTCGCACTCGGAACTCCGCCGGGGGCGAGCCACTTCAAGAGGACGACCGGCGCGGCGGGCGACTGCAGCGCGGCCGCCTCCTCCGGAGTGACGTAGCAGTGCCTGCGGACCTCGTCGAGGTCGCGGAACATGACGGCGAACGGCTTGTGCGGCCGCTGCTTGCGCTCGCGCAGCAGGCGCACGGGACCGTCCTCCGGCAGGCAGGCAAGATGAAACCCGCCGAGCCCCTTGATCGCGCCAATCCCGCCCGCCCGCAGCCGCCGGACAGCCTCGGCGAGCGCCGCCTCGCCCACGGGCAGGGCGGCGGCATCTCCCGCCTCCCCGCACCCCTCCTGAGAGTGCCACTGGCACGGGTTGCTTTTAACACCCGGAGTTGCGGAGTCCGCAGGCGGATTGCGCCCAGCCAAGCCGGACGCGCCCATGCCGCCTGCGCACTCCGCAACTCTGTGATTAACAGAAACCGTGGCGGTGCCACCCTCCGGGGGCCGGGGGGGGCGAGGACGGCCCCCCCCGTTTGTGCAGACCGGCAGCCGCAGGCGGAGTTGCGGGCCGCAGGCGGGGCAGGCGACGGGTTGCGCGTCGAAGCGGCGGTCGCGCGGGTCGGCGTACTCGCGGCGGCACTCCGGACAGATGGCGAAGCCGGCCATGGTGGTGGCGGCGCGGTCGTACGGCAGCGAGCGGATGATGGTGAAGCGCGGGCCGCAGTTCGTGCAGTTCAGGAACGGATAGCGGAAGCGGCGGTCGCGCGGCTCGAACAGTTCGCGGCGGCAGTCGGCGCAGGTCGCGAGGTCGGCGGGCATGCCGAAGGCAACGTCGCCGGAGCGGCGGCTGACGGCGATGCGGAAGCCGGTCTCGCCGAGCGGCGGCATCTCGCAGCGGTGGATTTCGTCGATGCGTGCGCGCGGCGGCGCTTCCGTGCGGAGCAGCTCCTCGAAGCGGGCGAGCTGCGCCTCGTCCCCCTCGACCTCAATCGCCACGCCGGCCGCGGTGTTCGCCACATGGCCGCCGAGCCCGAGCACGGTCGCGTGCCGGAAGACCGTCGGGCGGAACCCGACCCCCTGCACGCACCCGCGGACTTCGATTTGAAGGCGTTTCAGCATGTTTGACGCAAGGCGACAATCGGTGTTAGCCGGCCGCGGGCCGGCCGCGGAGCCAGAGTTCGAGGACGAGGATGGAGAAGAGGAGGTGGCTGTGGTCGGCGCGCGGCGCGCAGTGTTCGGCGAGGAGCGCGCGGAGCGCGGGGCCGTCGAAGATGCCGAGCTCGACGGCGCGGCCGGCGGGCAGCAGTTCCTCGGCGCGGGCGCGCCATTCGTTGCGGAACCAGCGGGCGAGCGGGACGGCAAACCCCATCTTGGGGCGGGCGAAGATTTCGGCGGGCAGCAGGTCGGCGAAGGCGTCGCGTAGGATGCGCTTGCGGACGGCGCCCTTCTGCTTCCAGTCGTACGGCAGGCGGAGCGCGAACTCCGCGACATCGCGGTCGAGGAAGGGACTGCGGACTTCGAGCGCGAAGGCCATGGAGGCGCGGTCGACCTTGACGAGGATGTCGTCGGGGAGATAGACGGAGAGGTCGGTTTCCATGAGGGCGTCGGCGATTTCGGCGTGCGGCCGGAAATGGCGCGCGAGAACCTCCAGGTTCCCCGCCTGTTCCGCGATGCCGCGCATGGCCGGGCCGTAGATGCGGCGGCGCAGAGATTCCGGGGCGCGGGAGAGCAGGCGGCGGTAGCGCTCCAGGCCGTCGGTGCCGAGCAGTTCGGCCACGCGGCGGAGGCGTGCGGAGGCGGTGCGCTCATCGAGTTTCGGCGGCAGCAGGGCGAGCAGCGGGCGCGCGGCGGCGGCGCGCAGGCCGCGGGGCAGGCCGTCGAAGCGGTGGAGGCGGTGCATGACGCGGTAGCGCTCGTAGCCGCCGAACAGCTCGTCGGCGCCGTCGCCGGAGAGCGCGACGGTGACCTCGCGGCGGGTGAATTCGGCGAGCAGCGAGGTCGGGAGCATGGAGGCGTCGGCGAACGGTTCCTCGAAGGCGGAGACGACATCGGGGAGGCGTGCGAAGTTTTCCGGATGCACCTCCAGGAAGCGGTGGTCGGTGCCGAGATGAGCGGCGACGGCGGCGGCGTGGGCGCGTTCGTCGTATGCCTTTTCCGGGAAGCCGATGGAGAAGCTCTTGATGCGGCGGCCCTCCGGCTGCAGCCGCTGCGCGAGGGCGGCGGTGATGCTGCTGTCCATGCCGCCGGAGAGGAAGACGCCGAGGGGGACATCGGCAACGAGGCGGCGGCGCACGGCCCCGGTCATCAGGCGGCGGGTTTCGGCGACCGCGTCGGCGTAGGCCATGCCGTCGCCGGCGGGTTCGACGCGCGGCTCCCACCAGGATTCCATGCGCAGCGCGCCGTTCTCCCACAGCGCCCAGTGGTGCGGCGGCAGTTTGCGGACGGCCCGGTAGACGGAGCCGGGCGCGGGGACGCACTCGTATTCCAGGAAATCGTGGATGGCGGCGAGGTCGAGGCCGCGCGGCATCCAGGGCAGCGCAGCGAGCGCGGCCGGGCCGCTGGCGAACGCGAAATGCCGGGAGTCCGGCGCGCAGTAGAAGAGCGGTTTCTTGCCGAAGCGGTCGCGCGCCAGGAAAATCCGGTTTTCCCGGAGGTGCAGGATGGCGAGGGCGAACATGCCGTTGACCTTGGGCAGGAACGCCGGACCCATCTCCTCGTAGAGATGCAGCAGAACCTCGCTGTCGCTGCTGGTGGCGAAGCGGTGCCCCAAGCCTTCGAGCGTGGCGCGCCAGCCGTGGAAGTCGTAGAGTTCGCCGTTGCAGACGATGGCCAGCGAACGGTCCTCGTTGAAGATCGGCTGGCGGCCGGTGCCGAGGTCGATCACGGAGAGGCGGCGGTGGGCGAGGCCGGCGGCGCCGGACTCGAGGAAGCCGGAATCGTCCGGACCGCGGCGCGCAAGGGTCGCGGCCATGGCCTCCAGCCATTCCCGCCGCGCGCCATTTTCGAGATCAATCAGGCCTGCAATGCCGCACATGGAACAGTACCCCGGGGGAGGACGGCCATCCGCACCGGCGCGCACTCCACAGCATAGCATAACACCGGAAACCCAAAAGGCGGAGGACCGGCGGCGCACGGCGCCGGGTCACGGCTTCCTTTCCCAGACGCAGGCGTCGCGGACGGTGCTGCCGTCGGGCGCGGTGCCGGAGGCCTCGACGCGGTTGGCGCCGGGCTTGAGCGGCAGCGGCTTGGAGGCAAAGGCGGCGGAGGCGAAGCGCTCCAGCGGCCCGGCGTCCTGGCCGTTGAGGGTGACGCGCGGGTTTTTCAGGTTGGAATAGAGGCGGACGACGACGCTTTCGGCCTTGACCGGCGTGTCGCGGCGGGAAAGGATGTGGAGCACGGGCGCGGACGACCAGTTGGCCTGGTAGAAGTAGAAGGTGTCCTTGCGCGTCTTGCGGTCGAAGGTGACCATTCCCTTGTCGTTGACGCCGGGGCGGTCGCCCTCGTTGCGGCCGGCGCTGGCGAAGTCGAACATGTTCCACAGGAAGGTGCCCCATATTTCGGGGTGCCGTTCAAGGACAGCAAAGACCTGCTCGTGGACGCGGCACTGCCATTCCTCGGGATGCCATTTGCCGGTCGTCTTGGGCGGCTTGGCGACGTCGCGCTCGTGGTGCAGGATGGAGGCGCCGGCGCCGTATTCGCTCACGCCCCAGGCCTTCTCCGGCGCGGTCTTGACGAACCGGCGGATGGCGCCCTCCATGCCGTCGGGCATGCCGCCGTACCAGCCGGGATAGGAGTTGAACGCCATGATGTCGGTGATGTTGCAGAGCGGCTTGTTGGTGACGCAGGCGGCGGCGACGGTCGGCCGGGTCGGGTCTTCCTCGTGGGCGACGCGGTTGAGTTCGCGGACGATCTCCGCGGGGTCGGCGGTCTTGCCGTTGCCGAGTTCGTTGTACAGGCTCCAGCAGAAGATGGAGGGGTGGCGCCCCTGCTGGCGGATGAGTTCGCGGAGCTCCGTGCAGCCGTTCGCCAGGAAATCGGGGTGGGCGGCGGGGTGGCCGACGGTGTTCACGAGGGGCAGTTCGGCCCAGACGAGCAGGCCGAGGCGGTCGCACTCGTCGAGGAACGCCTGCGAGTGCGGGTAGTGCGCGAGCCGGACGGCGTTGGCGCCCATCTCGGCGATGATGCGGGCGTCCTCGGCCTGGTCCGCGGCGCTGAGCGCCCAGCCCTTGCCCTCGCGGTCCTGGTGCCGGCAGACGCCGTGCAGGCGGTACGGCTCGCTGTTCAGGAAAAAGCCCTTGGCGGGGTCAATCTTGATGTCGCGGAACCCCGCCGGCATGCTCAGGGAATCCACAATCTTCCCGCCCGCCTCGACGGCGACCTCGAGCGTGTAAAGGTACGGGTCGTTCACGCCGTTCCACAAATGCGGGCGGGCGAGCGCGACCGTTGCGGAAAGCGCATGGTCGCCGGGCTCGGCCGTGGCCTCGACGGCGGCCTCGGCGGCCTTCGTCCCGGCGCGGTCGCGGAGCGTGCAGCGGAGCTTCACCGGCACCGGCGCGGGGCCGCCGTTGGCGACCTGCGCGTTGACCGTCACGGAGGCGCGATCCCGGCTGGCGGAACCGTAGCGGAGGGTGACGCCGCGGGTGCCGTCGACCACCGGGTTCAGGCAGACGGCGTCGCGCACGAGCAGGGCCGCGGGCCGGTACATGCCACCGCAGACCGAAAAATCGCCGCTGAGCGGCATGACATCGCCGCGCCGCGCGTTGTTCGCCCGGAGTTCGAGGCGGTTCGGGCCGGCGGCCGACAGGCGCCCCGTCAGCTCGAATCCGAACGCGGTGAAGCCGCCGCGGTGTTCGCCGATCTTCACGCCGTCGAGCAGCAGTTCCGCCACCGAGGAGACGGCATCGAAGCGGACGAACACGCGCCGGCCGGCGAAGGCGCTGCCGGGCCCGAGATCCAGCGTGTAGGTTCCGGGGCCGCGGCGGTAGTTGCCCTTCACCGAGTCGGCCGCATTCCATGTATGCGGAATCCGCACCTCGGTCCACGGCGCATCCGAACCCGGCGCGCCCCGCTGGAACTTCCAGGCATCCAGCGGCCGGTCTTCCGGCGCGGCGCCCATGACGGCGGCCGTTGCGGCAAGGAACACGGTGGCGGCGAGAATGGCGGCGGACGGCTTGAACTGCATGGAATCCCCCTCTGTTTTATTAGGAGAAAGTAGCCGCGCCGCGTCAAGCCGCAAGGAAAAATATCCGCAACATGCTCGAAAAATGCGAACCCGTCCGGCAGGGGAGGGATGCCGTCATTCCTCGCGGCGGATCAGATCCAGGACTTCCTTTGTGGACTGCGCTTCGCGGATCCGGTTCATGAAACGCGGGAGCGCAAAGAGCCGGCTGATCTCCGCCAAGGCCTCGATGTGCGGCCCGGGGCTTCCGGCCTCGGCGAGGACCATGATCACCACATGCACGGGTTCGCCGTCGAGCGATTCGTACTCGATGCCGGCCTGGGAGACGCCGAGGGCCATCATCAGCCCTTTCGCGCCGCGGAGCTTGCCGTGCGGGAGGGCCAGGCCGTTGGCGATGCCGGTGGTCATCTTGGACTCGCGGTCGCGTAGCGCGGCGAGCGCCTCTTCGCCGGAGTTCAGGAGCCCCTGATCGACGAATAGCTGGATCATCTCCCGAAAAAGTCCGTCCTTGTCCGTGGACTCCAGGCCGGTCTTGACCAGGCGCTCGGTGAGGATGTCGGATATTTTCATGGGTGTGTCCGTACGGTGGGTGCGCTTCATTTTTCCCACTGCCTAATGTAGACAACGAAAAGCGTTGTGCAAGAGACGCAGGTTTGTCTTTCGTCCTCCGCGTGAATATGTTGCCGTCAGGGAGCGGAAAGGGGTGCCATGTGGATGAGGTTTGCGGAATTCGTGCCCGGTGGTGGCGGGCGGACGGCGAGGCGGTGCTCTGCGGCCTCTGTCCGCACGCCTGCCGCATCGAGCCGGGGCACGCCGGCCGCTGCGGCGTCCGCATGAACCGCGGCGGCGAGCTGGTTTCGCTCGTACAGAACCGCCCCGCCGCCGTGCATGTGGACCCGATTGAGAAGAAACCGCTCTACCACTTCCTGCCCGGCACGCGCACCTTCTCGCTGGGCACCTTCGGCTGCAACCTGCGCTGCGCGTTCTGCCAGAACCACGAACTTTCCATGACCCGGCCGGTGGTGACCAACGACATCCCTGAGTTTCCCGCTGCCGAGGTCGCGGAGGAGGCGCTCCGCCATGGATGCAAATCGGTCGCCCTCACCTACAACGAGCCGACGGTCTGGGCGGAATACGGGCTGGAGATCGCAAAGGCGGCGCGGGCGCGCGGACTGAAGACGGTGAGCGTCACCAACGGCTACATCCAGCCCGGCCCCGCGGAGGAGCTGTACCGCTTCATCGACGCCGCCAACGTGGATCTGAAGGCGTTCGACGACGGCTTCTACCGGCGGCTCTGCGGCGGCACGCTCCAGCCGGTGCTCGACACGCTGAAACTGCTGCGGAAGCTCGGCGTATGGCTCGAGGTCACGAACCTCGTCATCCCGCAGGAGAACGACAGCCCGGAGCAGCTTGCGGCGCTCGCCAAATGGGTCTGCGCCGAACTGGGGCCGGAGACACCGCTGCATTTCAGCGCGTTCTTCCCCTGCTGGAAGCTCATGGACCGTCCGGTCACGCCGCGCACCACGCTGGAACTGGCCCGCCGCCTCGCGCTGGACGCCGGCCTGCGCCACGTCCACCTCGGCAACCTGCACCTGGCGGAGTAGCAGGGGCGAGCGGCGCAACAGGATCAACCGCCAAGACGCCAAGCGCGCCAAGGGGGAAACCATAGCCGGGTTTACGCCTCATAAGCAACTGTGGAAATGAATGCCCGACCTTGGCGCACTTGGTGCCTTGGCGGTTCCATTCATTCAGCCGTTTTCCCCGAGCAGCTTCTCGAGTTCCATGGCGGATTTTTCCCAGGACGCGGTGGTGGTCTGGATCTGGGCCTGGATGTCGGCGAGGCGGCGGTTGAGGGCGGGGAAGTCGAGGGCCTCGGTCGAGCAGTACAGTTTTTCCGTGATGTCGGTCTGCTCGGCCTCCAGCGTCGCGATGAGTTTCTCGCAGCGGGCGACTTCGTCCTCGAGCGGCTTGCGCTTCTTGTAGAGTTCGTTGCGGCGCTGGGCCTCCTCGCGCTTCTGTTCCTTGCGGACCTCGGCCCGGGCCGGCTCCGCATCGCCCGCGTCCTTCGGGGAGTCCGTGCCGGCCTGTCCGGCGGCGTGCTTGGCGCGGAAATAGTCGTAGTCGCCGTAGTAGCGGGTCAGCCCCTTCTCGTCGAGGAAGAAGATGGTGGTGGCGGTCTTGCGCACGAACTCGATGTCGTGGCTGACGATGAGCAGCGTGCCGGCGTACTCCCGCAGGGCGCGCTCCAGCACTTCGCGGGAGGCGATGTCCAGGTGCGAGGTCGGCTCGTCGAGGATCAGGAAGTTGGCGGGGCGCACCAGCAGGCGCAGCAGTGCGAGGCGCGATTTCTCGCCGCCGGAGAGCACGGAGACGGTTTTCTCCACGGCGTCGCCGGAGAAGCGGAAGCTGCCGAGGGTCGCGCGGAGCTGTTTTTCCGGCATGTCCGGCGCGGCCTGGCGCGCGGTGCCGAACACGGTGCGCGAGGCGTCCATGGTCTCGGTGAAGTCCTGCGAGAAATAGCCGCAGAGGACCTGGTGTCCGAGGCCGCGCTTGCCGGCGGTGGGGTTCATGTGTCCGCCGAGCACGCGCAGGAGCGTGGTCTTGCCCATGCCGTTCATGCCGATGAGGGCGGCCTTCTCGCCGCGTTCCAGGCGGAAATCCACGTCCTTCAGCACCCAGCGGTGGCCGTCGTAGGAGACGCCGACGTTCTCTGCCCGGATGATCTCCGCGCCGCAGTGGGGCGGTTCCGGCAGGCGGATGTGCGGCGGGTGGATGATTTCCTCGGGGAGGGTGATCTCCTCCATTTTGTCGAGCTGCTTCTGCTTGCTCTGCGCCTGCGACGCCTTGCTTGCAGTAGCCTTGAAGCGGTCCACGAACCGCTCGAGCTGCTCGCGCTTGCGGTCCAGATTTTCCTTGGCGGCGAGGAGGTTGTCGTGGCGCTGGCGGCGTTCGCGGATGTAGTAGTCGTAGTTGCCCTGGTAGCGGGTGACGCGGGCGCCGGCGACCTCGAGCGTGACTTTGGTGAGGGAATCGAGCAGGTAGCGGTCGTGCGCGATAAGCAGCAGCGTGCCGGTGAACGCCTCGAGGTAGCTGCGGAGCCATTCGACGGCGGGGACGTCGAGGTAGTTCGTCGGCTCGTCGAGGATCAGGATGTCCGGGCGCGTCAGCAGGGCGCGGGTGAGTTCGGCGCGCATCTGCCAGCCGCCGCTGAAGGCGCGGAACGGTTTCTTGAAGACCTCCGGCGAGAAGCCGAGGCCGCAGAGGATGGCCTGCGCGCGGTGGCGGAGGTCGTAGCCGCCCTCGTGCTCGAACTCGGTCTGGAGTTCGCCGAGGCGCTTCAGCGCCCGCTCGCGTTCGGCCTGCGTGAGTGGCGTCCGCGCCGGTTCCGCGGTGTCCGCGCCCGCCTCCAGGCAGCAGTCGCCGGCGTGGCCGGGCTCCGCCGGGGCGTGGCCGGCGGCGAGCGCGGCCTCAAACTCCGAGATTTCGTGCTCGATTTCGGCCAGGCGCGGCACGGCGTTTTCGGCGTACTCCAGGAGCGATTCCGAGACCTGGTCCGGCCGGAGCTGCTGGCGAAGAAAGCCCATGCGCAGCTTCTTGGCGACCTGAATCTCGCCGCCATCGGGGGAGATGTCGCCGGTGAGCAGCGCGGCGAGAGTGGACTTGCCGGCGCCGTTGGGGCCGACGATGCCGACGCGCTCGCCGGGGTGGATGCGGAAGGAAACGCCGTCGAGCACCGTCTGGGTGCCGAAGCGCTTGGTCACATTTTGGAAGTCAATCATGCGTGGGAAAGGGTTGGGACTGAATGCCTGGGGTGGGGGCGGGATTTTGACAGGGGCATACCATACCCCATAAATATTGGAGGGGAAGCGGCGTTCCCTCACTTCATGCCGGGGGTGTTCCGGCGCGTCGTGCCGTTCCCGGGGCCGTGGTGTCATGTCACGGCTTCTTACGGCCAGTCCTCCCCCCCCCCCCCCGAATCACTGACCGGCTACTGTCCACACAGGACAACGGTTGCTTATGGCTGACAACGGGTTACATTGCACCCCTTTGTTTCAACCCCATTTCTTTGAATCGAGTGCCCCACCATGTCGAAGATCCGCAATGTCGCCATCATCGCCCACGTTGACCACGGCAAAACCACGCTCGTGGACAAGATGCTCAAGGACAGCGGTGCCTTCCGTGCGAACCAGGTCGTGGAAGAGCGCGTCATGGACAACATGGATCTCGAGAAAGAGAAGGGGATCACGATCAAGGCGAAGAACGCCACGATCCACTGGCGCGACTACATCATCAACATTGTGGACACTCCGGGACACGCGGACTTTGGCGGCGAGGTCGAGCGCATCATGGGGATGGTGGACGGCGTGCTGGTGCTGGTGGACGCCTACGACGGCCCGCAGGCGCAGACGCGCTTCGTGCTGCGCAAGGCGCTCGAGCACCACCTCAAGCCGATCATCGTCGTCAACAAGATCGACCGCGAGAACGCGGATCCCGCCAAGTCGCATGACCTGATGCTGGAGCTGCTCCTGGAGCTGCACGCCACGGACGACCAGTTCAACGCGCCGTTCATCTACGCCAGCGGCCGCGACGGCTACGCCATCCGCCACATCGGCGACGAGAACCCCGGCGACATGCAGATTCTGTTTGAGGAGATCGTGCGGTACATCCCGGCCCCCAAGGCCAACGCGGACGAACCGTTCAAGATGCACGTCAGCAACATTGACTGGAGCGACTACCTCGGGCGCATCGCGCTGGGGCGCATCATCAGCGGCCGCGTGAAGATGGGTGACACCCTGTTCCGGGTCAGCGCCGACGGCAAACGCGAGCGCAGCACCGTCACCAAGGTCTTCCAGTTCGGCGCCATCGGCCAGACGACGGAGACGGTGGACGGCGAGGCTGGCGACATTGTCGGCATTTCCGGCTTCAACAACGTGGGGATCGGCGAGACGATCTGCGCCACGGAGGAGATGGAGCCGTGCCCGTTCATCGAGCTGGACCCGCCGACGATCCAGATGGACATCTGCGTCAACGACGGCCCGCTGGTCGGCAAGGACGGCAAGTACGTCACCTCCCGCAACCTCCGCGACCGTCTGGAACGGGAGGCGCGCACCAATATCTCCATCAAGCTTGAGGATGCCGAGACCGCCAGCGCCAACCGCGTCAGCGTCCGCGGCCTCATGCAGGTCGCCGTACTGGTTGAGCAGATGCGGCGCGAGGGGTTCGAGATGTGCGTCTCCCGCCCGAACGTGATCATCCGCAACGTCAACGGCGTGAAATGCGAGCCGTTCGAGAACGTCTGGATTGAGGCGCCCGATGAGACAGTCGGCGCAATCATCCAAAATATGGCCAACCGCAAGGCGGTCATGCAGAACATGCAGAAGCACCAGCACAGCACGATGGTCAGCCTGGAATTCGGCGGTCCGACCCGCGGGTTGATCGGGCTGGAGGCGGATCTGGCGAGCATCACCAGCGGCCGCGGCATCGTCTCGCACATGTTCAAGGACTACGAGCCGTACGTCGGCGAGTTCAACACGCGTCTTGGCAGCACGCTGATTTCCATGGACAACGGCGTCACCACGCACTACACGCTCTCGTTCCTCCAGGAGCGCGGCCGCCTCTTTGTCGGCGCCGGCGAGGAAGTGTACGAGGGGATGGTCATCGGCGAGAACCCGCGGCCGGACGACATCATGGTCAACCCGACCAAGGCCAAGCACCTGAGCAACGTCCGCTGCCAGGGCGAGGGCAAGGCGATTCAGCTCGAGCCGGCCATCAAGATGAGTCTGGAGCGTGCGCTGGAATACATCGCCCCGGACGAGTACGTCGAGGTCACGCCCAGCTTCCTGCGCCTGCGCAAGAAGATCCTCAAGGAAGGGGACCGCCGCCGGGCCACCTCCAACGCGAACAAGGCCGCCGCCAACGCCGCCATCGCCGCCGCAAAGGCCGCCGCGGAGTAATGATTCCTGCAGAAAATGAATGGCCGGATGAAAATCCCTCTGCCGAATCGTTTTTTCATTCATACCGGCCATTACACCTGTTGAAAGAGCAGATGCCGGATATATCTTAACCGTCATGAGTGCTGGCGTTTTGCCGGACGAGCGTAAAACAGACCGTACAAAGGAGCGAAAACATGGGCGCCATTATCTTGGTTCTGGTCTATCTTGCGGTGATTGTGCTGGCGATTGCCGGCCTGTGGAAGATTTTCACCAAGGCCGGACAGCCGGGCTGGGCCTCCATCATCCCCATCTACAACGCAATCGTCCTCATCCAGATCGCCCGCAAGCCCATGTGGTGGATCTTGATGCTGTTCATCCCCTGTGTCGGCTTGATCTTTTCCATTCTCCTGTGGATTGAGGTCTGCAAGAAGTTCGGCAAGGGCGGCGGGTTTACCGTCGGCATCGTCCTGTTGCCGTTCGTCTTCATCCCGATGCTCGGATTTGGAAGCGCCCAGTACAATCCCGAAGCCTGATAGGGTGCGGGAAAACCGATGAAAAGCGGGCGGCCGGATGGCCGCCCGTTTTTTTTGCACAAGCTCCCGCCACCGCAGAAGTCCCACATCTCAAGCCGCACTCCGATGCCGCCGTTTGGGAATCAGCCCGTACGGGGGATTGCGGACGACACTTCGCGAGGTCCGCCGTGCCTGTGTGTGGGGTTTCCCTTCTTGTCCTGCCTTCACGACGCATGCTTTTTCGTCAACAAGGCGGCGGATTCCGGCTTGGTAACCCGGGCATCCAATCCAGCCCTGCCGGGTGGTCACATGTGGTGCTTGGGGTTCGTGCAGGTCGGGTCGGTGGCCATGTTTCCGACCGTATAGATACCGTTGGCCCGGCAGGCGGGAGACACCTTCATGTAACTGCTTTGGAGCTTGTCCGGCTGAATCAGGTCGTTCCAAGCGGGAGTTTCATTTTCGTTCTTGGTGTAGTCCATCGCCCACTGCTGCTTGGCGCCGTCAATCAGCCGCAGGTTGTTGATGCAGGCGTTTTTCCTGCTTGTCTCGCGTGCCTGCATGAAGCTGGGGATTGCAATGGCCATGAGAATCGGAAGCATGGTACAGCACAGGCCGATGTTGATGTAGCCAAGGATCAGGCCGGAGAGCGCCAGTTGGTCGCCCTTCAGCGTGCCGCCGGACTGGCGGATCTTTGTCTTCGCAACGTGTCCCGTGATGACGGCGGGAATGGAGGCCAGGAGGGAAAAGCAGAGAAAGCTGAGGATGCCGAGCACCAGGCTGGTGACGGCCAGGCCGCAGGTTTTCGGGACGGGCTGTTCCGGAATGGGGTGCTGTGCGGACATCTCTTCCATGGCGTCTTTCCTCCAGGGGGCGGTGTGGTGTATCAGGCGTAATATGGATGTCGGCGCGGGTGTCGGCAACCGCCGGCCCGCCGGCTCAGCGCCAGCCGTGGCAGATGCGCCAGATATTGTAGGCGAACATGGCGGCGACGAGGAGCGCGGCGCCCGTCCCCATGAGTTTCCCGTTCCGCAGGAACCCAGGGGGGCGTCCGGGAGCCCGCCAGTTCCAAGCGACCCAGAACGGCACGGCGAGCACGCCGGCGTAGAACAGGAAGGCGAACGGGTTGAACTGCCAGGCCGCCGCGAAGTCGCCGTGCGAGATTGCGCAGAAGGCGCGCGTCAGGCCGCAGCCGGGGCACGGCAGGCTGGTCATGCGGTGGAACACGCAGATCTCAACTTTCGGCAGGCCGCCGGGGACGAAGACGGCGCTGACGGCGAGCACGAAGACGGCGGCGAGCGCGGCCAGCAGCGCGTTGCGGCGGCCGGCGGAGCCGGAAGGCGGCGCCGGGGGGGCTGGAGGTTGGGCGGATCCGGCGGTGGTCATGCGCATAATCTACCGTGCCTCCGGCGTTGAACAATGGGGCGCCCGCGGTTAGATTGGCGGCATGCTGACCGTGACCGAAATCTTCCGCAGCCTTCAGGGCGAGTCGACCTGGGCCGGACTGCCCTGCACCTTCGTGCGGCTGACCGGCTGCAACCTCCGTTGCACCTACTGCGACACCAAGTACTCCTACGAGCACGGCACGCACATGACGCTGCCGCAGGTGGTCACGCGGGTGCGGGAGCTGGGCGTGGACCTGGTGGAAGTTACCGGCGGCGAGCCGCTGGCGCAGGAGGATGCGCCCGAACTGCTCTCGGCGCTGGCGGAGATTTCCGCGACGGTGCTGGTCGAGACGAACGGCTCGCTCCCGCTGCCGCCGCGCCGCCGCTGGCATGCCGTCCTGGATGTGAAATGCCCCGGCAGCGGCATGTCCCAGCACATGCATTGGGGGAATCTTGAGAAGCTCCAGGCGCGCGACGAGGTGAAGTTCGTGGTCGGCAGCCGGGAGGATTTCGACTACGCCGTGCAGAAGATCCGGCACCATGGCCTGGAAAAGCGCGCCCTGCCGCTGCTCTTCTCGCCGGTTGCGGGGCGGCTGCCGCCGGCGGAGCTGGCGGCGTGGATTCTGGAAACAAAGCTGCCGCTGCGCCTGCAGCTCCAGCTCCACAAGCTCATCTGGCCGGACCGGGACCGCGGGGTGTAGGGACGGGGCATCCGCAGATTTCGCAGAAAACGCTGAAGACGTGCATTCTCCCGCAGAGGCGTGGAGTCCAACCGCAAACGGGTGCATCGGGTTGAGTGGAGACAAAGCGCATGGACCGGCCCAAAATCAGAACGGTGAAACGGCGCGGGAAAGCGGCGGAGCTTGCGGCCGCCACGGCGGAGCCGGTGCTGCCGCTGGTGCGGCACGACCCGTACCTGCGACCGTGGGAGTCGGAACTGCTCCGGCGCCGGGACAAGACGGCGGCGCTACGGCGCACCTTGCTCGGCGAGGCGCATGAGTCGCTGGCAGAAATCGCAACGGGGCATGAGTATTTCGGGCTGCACCGGCTGCCGGCCGGCGGCTGGGTGCTGCGCGAGTGGGCGCCGAACGCGTCGGCGATCTTCCTGGTCGGCGAGGCCACCGGCTGGCGGGAGTGCGCGGAGTTCGCACTCAAAAAAATCAATGATGGCGGAGTTTGGGAGCTGCGGCTGCCGGCGGCGGCGCTGAAGCACAACCAGCTCTACCGCCTGGAGATGCACTGGCCCGGCGGGCAGGGGCCGCGGATCCCGGCGTGGTGCCGGCGCGCGGTGCAGGACGACCACACCAAGATTTTCAACGCGCAGGTCTGGGCGCCGGAGAAGCCGTACGTCTGGAAACATCCGGAGTTCCGCGTGCCGCGGGAGCGCGCGCCGCTGATTTACGAGGCGCACGCCGGCATGGCGACGGAGGAGGAGCGGGTCGGAACCTACGCCGAGTTCCGGCGGAACGTGCTGCCGCGCATCGCGGAGGCCGGCTACAACACCGTCCAGCTCATGGCGGTGCAGGAGCATCCGTACTACGGCTCGTTTGGGTACCACGTGTCGAGCTTCTTCGCGGCCTCGTCGCGCTTCGGCACGCCGGAGGAGTTGAAGGAACTGGTGGACGCGGCGCACGGGCTGGGGATTGCGGTCATCATGGATCTCGTCCACTCGCACGCGGTGAAGAACGAGGCGGAGGGGCTGAGCCGCTTCGACGGCACGCCGTGGCAGTATTTCCACGAGGGCCCGCGCGGCGACCATCCCGGCTGGGATTCGCGCTGCTTCAACTACGCGAAACACGAGGTGCTGCATTTCCTGCTCTCCAACTGCCGGTTCTGGCTGGACGAGTACCGCTTCGACGGCTTCCGCTTCGACGGCGTCACCAGCATGCTTTACCATGACCACGGGCTGAATCGCAATTTCATCGGTTACGGCGACTATTTCGGGATGAACATTGATGAGGACGCGCTGGCGTACCTGTCCCTGGCCAATGAGGTCATCCATGAGGTGCATCCGGACGCACTCACCGTCGCGGAGGACGTCAGCGGCATGCCGGGGCTGGCCGCGTCGCTGGCGGACGGCGGGCAGGGGTTCGACTACCGCCTGGCGATGGGCACGCCCGACTACTGGATCAAGCTGCTGAAGACGCTGCGCGACGAGGAGTGGCCCCTCGGCACGCTCTGGCACGAGCTGAACAACCGCCGCATCGACGAGCGGGCCGTCTCCTACGTCGAGTCCCACGACCAGGCGATCGTCGGCGACCAGACGCTCATGTTCCGGCTCCTCGGCGCGAAGATGTACACCGACATGTCGGTCTTCAGCCAGAGCCCGGAGGTGGACCGCGCCGTGGCCCTGCACAAGATGATCCGGCTGATTACGCTGGCGACCGCCGGCGGCGCGTACCTGAATTTCATGGGCAACGAGTTCGGGCATCCGGAATGGATCGACTTCCCGCGCCAGGGCAACGGCTGGTCCTACCACTATGCCCGCCGCCAGTGGAGCCTGGCCGGGCTGCCGAACCTGCGCTACCATTTCCTTGATGCCTTCGACCGCGCCATGGCGCGCCTGGCGGATTCCGCGGGGCTTCTCTCTGCCGGGCGGACGCAGTTGCTGCTGCACCACGAGGCGGACCGCCTTCTGGCGTTTGAGCGCGCCGGGCTCATCTTTGTGTTCAACTTCGACGCTGCGCGCTCGTACACCGACTACCCGGTTCCGGCGGCCTCGGGGAGCTACGCGGAGGTGCTGGATTCCGACGCCGCGGCGTTCGGCGGTTTCGCCCGCGTGAAGCCGGGCCAGCTCCACTTCACGCACCCGAACGGCGACCACCACGAGCTGCGGCTCTATATCCCCAGCCGCAGCGCCATGGTGTTGCAGAAGCGCGACTGAGCCGCGGATTAGGCGCCGTCTTCCGCCACCGGCTCCATCGCGAAACGCAGGCCGCCGAGAAAGATCTTGCCCACCGCCACGGCGCCGAAGGCCAAAGCGGCCATGGCCAGCGGTTCGCCCTCCAGGGGCGGCAGGACGACTCCGGTGCGCCGTTCCAGCAGGAAGTAAAGGAAATAGACGAACAGCAGGTTGACGAGCAGGTCGTAGCTGCCGTGCAGGAGCTTCTCCGGCATGTTGACCACGACGCCGACAGCCCAGGTGATGTAGTCCGCCGCCAGCGCACCGAGCAGCAGCGCCTTCAGGGATTCGAGCGTGTGCGGGTCGCCGAGGACGAGCGCCCCGGCGGAACCGCCGTAGCACAAGGTCCGGATGATGGAGGCCAGGGTCCGCGTCTGCATCCGGGTACCGTACCGTCGCAGTCCGCCGGGCGCAATCCGCCGCCGCGCAGGACGCAGTGACGGGCGGCGCCGGGCCGGACCGTGCTCGATATTCCCTGTGCGCGGGCTATGTTACACCGGTGTTTTCGGCAAGGAGCAAGGGCCGGTTTTCCGGGGATTTCCAGGAGGCCGCCGCGGGGGAGTTTGACTGATGTCCAAGGAACGCATTCAGGACGTGATCCGCAGCCGGGTGCTGGTGTTTGACGGCGCCATGGGCACGGAGATCTACCGGCGCAACGTCTTCACCAACCGCTGCTTCGACGAGCTCTGTCTCTCCTCCGCCGAGATGATCCGGCAGATCCACATGGAATACGCCGACGCCGGTGCCGACGTGCTGACGACCAACTCGTACGGCGCGAACCGCGAGGCGCTGGCCAAGTACGGCTTCGCGGAGCGCACCGAGGCGGTGAACGTCGCCGCCGCCGGGCTCTGCCGCGAGATTGCGGACGCCGCGCCGCGGCCGATCTTCATCGCCGGTTCCGTCGGGCCGATTCCCGAGTCGTGCGGCGATCCGGCGAAACGCAGCACGCTGCTGGTCGAACAGATCCGCGCGCTGCTCAAGGGCGGCGCCGATTTCATCCTCTTCGAGACGCTGCCTTCGGCCGCCGTGGCCGCGGAGGCGGCCGGTGCCGTCGCCGCGCTGGGTCCGGCCGCGCCGCCGTACATGCTCTCCTTCGCGGTCGACCCGGCCGGAAAATCGGCCGCCGGCGAGACGCTGGAACAGCTGCTGGAGCAGGCCGCGGGGTTCAGTCCCGCGCCGTTCGCCGCCGGGTTCAACTGCGGCGGCGGTCCGGACATGCTGCTGGGCATCGTGGAGCGCGCGCAGAAACTCACCGCGCTGCCGCTGGTCGTCCAGCCGAACTCCGGTTCGCCGAAGATGGTCGAGAACCGGCAGATGTACCTCTGCTCGCCGGAATACCTCACGACCTACGCCATCCGCTACGTCAACCTCGGCGTGCGCGGCGTCGGCGGCTGCTGCGGCACCACCCCGGCGCATATCCGTGAGATCGCCCGCAGCATCAAGCCGCTGGTCAAGCAGCGCTTCGAGATCAAGCCGGCCGCCGCCAAGGCGGGCGCGGCCCTGAAGGACGCCGTGCCGCTGGCGGCGAAGTCGGGGCTTGGCGCCAAGTTCGCCGCCGGCCAGTGGGTCCGGATGGTCGAACTGCTGCCGCCGCGCGGGTATGACGCCGCCGACATCATCGCCAAGGCCGCCCTCTGCCGCAATGCCGGTGTCGACGCGATCAACATTCCGGACGGCCCCCGCGCCGCGCCGCGCCTCTCCCCGCTCGTCACCTCCCTGCGTGTGCAGCAGGACGCCGGCATCGAGGCGATCCTGCATTTCTGCTGCCGCGACCGCAACCTCATCAGCATGCAGGCCGACCTGCTCGGTTGCGCCGCCTGCGGCATCCGCAACATCCTCTGCATCACCGGCGATCCCCCGAAGCTCGGGCATTACGCCTTCGCCTCCGGCGTGTTCGACGCCGATTCCATCGGCCTGGTCTCCCTCGTCGACCGCCTGAACCACGGCGTGGATCTTGCCGGCGAACCCATCGGCGAGCCGACCGCCACGCTCATCGGCGTGGGCGCCGACCCGAACGCGCTGGATTTCGACCGCGAGGTGGCCCGTTTCCGCGAGAAGGTCGCCGCCGGCGCCGAGTTCGCCATCACCCAGCCGGTGTTTGCCGTGGAGCCGCTCTTCCGCTTTCTCGACGCCGTGGCCGACACGAAGATCCCGGTCATCGCCGGCGTCTGGCCGATGGCGAGCCTGCGCAACGCAACCTTCATGAAGACCGAAGTCCCGGGCGTGGTCGTGCCGGACTCGATCCTCGAACGGCTCGGCGCGACGCCGGACCGCGACGCCCAGCGCCGCATCGGCATCGAGATCGCCCGCGAGATCGTCGGCGCGCTCCGCCACCGCGTCGCCGGCATCCAGGTCAGCGCGCCGCTGGGCAATGTCCAGACCGCGCTCGAGGTCATCCGGGGCTGGTGAACGGCCGGCTTCCGCGAGGACATTGACGGGAGGCGTGCTCCTTTCTTGCGGTCCGCCGGACCGCTTTTTCGCCCGCGCCTCACCCGCTTGCACCCGGCCGCACCGGGTTTATGCTAAGCGGCATGACGCAACCCGCCGCCTCAACCGCCGTTTCCGCCTTCCCGCCCGGGACGGCCTGCGCCGGTTGCTGCACGCGCCTGGTCGATTTCGGCGTGCGGCTTGGCGGGACGCAGATCCTGGAGAACGTCAACCTCCATGTGCACTGCGGCGAGCTCACCGCGGTCATCGGCCCCAACGGCGCCGGCAAGACCACGCTCTTCCGCGCCATGCTCGGCGAAGTGCCGCACAGCGGCGAGCTGCGCTTCGTGCATGAGGGCGACTCCGGGCGCGCGCTGGTCCCGCGCATCGGCTACGTCCCGCAGAAGCTGGATTTCGACCCCGCCTCGCCGGTGACCGTGACCGACCTCTTCGCCGCCGCGACCTCGCGGCTGCCGGTCTGGCTCGGGACCCGTTCCGCCACGCGGTCGCTCGCGGTGGAGGCGCTGGCCCGCGTGGATGTCGCGGAGCTTGCGGAATGCCGCCTCGGCCAGCTCTCCTGCGGCCAGCTCCAGCGCGTGCTTCTGGCGCTGGCGCTGCATCCGCTGCCCGACCTGCTGCTGCTCGACGAGCCGGTTTCCGGCGTGGACCAGGCCGGCACCGACGTCTTCTACCAGATGGTCTGCCGCCTCCGCCACCAGTTCGACCTCTCCGTCATCCTGATCTCGCACGACCTTTCCGAGGTCGCGCGCCACGCCGACCGCCTGATCTTCCTGAACCGCACCGTGCTCGCCGACGGCCCGCCCGCCCGGGTCCTCGCCGACCCCGGCGTCCGCCGCACCTTCAACCTCGACGTCATCCTGCCGCGCAAAACGGAGAAATGATTCATGAAGACGGTGGATCAACGGGGAGCCCTGGCGGAGTTGGTGTTGATAAAGAAGAAACAGACAAAATCAGAGCGCGACGAGCCTGCATTATTCACCACGAAGACACGAAGGACACGAAGCATCCTGAAAGTGAAATGGTTGTACCGTTTTTTCATTCCTTCGAGAACTTCGTGCCTTCGTGGTGAAAATTGCATCCTATGAATGAATCAGGCGAGCCCCGTTGAACCGCTGAACCCGGTAACCTTGAAACCCTGAAACCACCCATGCACCTCTGGAACACCATCCTCAACACGCTCCCGTTCGACTGGGCGCATTACCCGTTCATGCAGAACGCGCTGCTGGCGGTGCTGATCGCGGCGCCGCTGTTCGCGCTGCTCGGGTGCATGGTCATCCAGAACCAGATGTCGTTCTTCTCCGAGGCGATGGGGCATTCGGCGTACACCGGCATCGCCATCGGCGCGCTGTTCGGGATGGCGGCGGACCCCGCGCTGTTCATGCTGCTCTTCGCGCTGGCGCTGGCCGCCGGCATCGTCGCCGTGCGCCGCTACAGCACGCTCTCCAACGACACGGTCATTGCGCTGGTCATGTCGCTGGTCGTCGCCCTCGGCGTCGTCCTCCTCTCGCGCAACGGCGGGTTCGCCAAATATTCGCGCTTCCTCGTCGGCGACCTCCTGAACATCGCACCGGCGGAGATTCTGCGACTGCTGGTGCTTGCCGCCGTGGTGGTTGCGGCGTGGCTGGTGCTTTTCAACCGCCTCTTCATGACGAGCCTGAACCGGCCGCTGGCGCGCAGCCGCGGCGTTTCCGTGCTTCCGGTGGAGATGATCTTCTCCATGCTGGTCGCGGCGGTGGTCACGGTGACCATTCCGTGGATCGGGCTGCTGGTGATCAATTCCATGCTGATCGTGCCCGCCGCCACCGCGCGGAACCTGGCGCGCACCACCGCCGGCTATGTCCGCCTGGCCGTGCTGCTGAGCGTGCTCGCGGGCGTGCTCGGCTGCATCGCCTCCTACTACTGGAGCACCGCGACCGGCGCGACCATCGTCCTTGTCGCCTGCGGCTTCTTCGCGCTCAGCCTCCCCTTCCGCCGCCGGTGAAGCCGCCAGGATCCGCCGTTCCGGCGTCCTTGCGGAACGGGCGCGGCCCGGCATGAAAAACGCCGGACGGTGTAACATTTCCGTTTCCCGTGCGTAATGGGGTGTAGAAGGATGGCGGCACCGCCAGGAAGGGTTTGATGGACGGCCTCTCCCGCACAACCGAAGCGAAGTCCGCGGAAACATTGGCCGGCGAGTGCCGGGCAGGTTCCGAGGCGGCCTTTGCCGAGCTGGTCGGGAGGTTCCGCCAGAATCTGCAGGCGTTTCTGCACCGCCTGACGGGGAACCGGCAGGATGCGGAGGATCTGGTGCAGGAGACGTTCATGCAGGCATTCCGGCAGATCGGGCGCTATGACCAACGGCATGCCTTCAAGGCCTGGCTGTTTACCATCGGCCGCAATCTGGCGGTTAGCCGACTTCGCCGCCGCCGCCATGAACCGGTTTTCATGGCGCCCGACGCGCTTCCGGACGTGCCGGAACCGTCCGCGGCTCCCGGCGGGGCGCTCATGGCCGGCGAGGCATGGAAATGTCTGCGTGAGGAGATGGCGCGGCTGCCGTCCGGACAACGGGAGGCGCTGTGGCTGTTCCATGCGGAGGAGATGCCGGCGCGGGAAATCGCGCTGGTGCTCGGAAAAAGCGCGCTTGGCGTGCGGGTGCTGCTGTTTCGGGCGCGGCGGAGTCTGGCGCGGCGGCTCAGCCTACAGCCCGCATTTGCGCAGGCGGCGGCCACCGGCGCGGCCGAAGGTGCGGAACCCGGCAACCGGGTCCGGGAAAGGAGTTCTTTATGACCTGCTGGCTGTGGTGCTTTCTGGACAACCTGTTTCCGGATGCCTCCGGCGCGTTGCGTTCGCGGCTCCTCCGGCATACCGCCCGCTGTCCTCGTTGCGGGGAACGCGCCGCGCTTCAACGGCAGATGGCGCGCATGCTGAAAACGGCCGCCGGGAAGCCCCTCCCTTCGGCAAAGGATGCGGTGCTGGCCGCCGAGGTGCTGCGCCGGGCGCGTCTTTGTGCCGCAGAACCGGCGGCCGGTCTGCCGGAAAACCAGCCTCATGTCCGGGCGCACCCGGTCTGGGCGGTTGCCGGGGCCGCAGCCGCCGTTCTGCTTGTCCTTGTGCTTTTGCGGCCCCGTCTCCAGGCTCCGGAGTCGCTGGCTCCGGTGCTGGCGTCGGGCCGGGCGGTTCCGGAATGGATTCTTCAGTCCCGGCGGCTGTGCGGATTGCCGTCGGACGGCTCCGCGCCGGCGATTCCCGTCGGCGGTGATCAGAAACCGCCGGAAGAATACCATGCCACCGGTCCATCCTCCGCCGAAATTATGGCGGCGTGGGGTCCGGAACTGCGCCGGCGCATCCGCGCGACGGGGCTGGCGTCCGGCTCGACGAACCGCGTACGGCTGACCTGGGCGCTGGAACTGGAGCATGCCCCATGAATCGCCATCTGCGGATGGCGCGGAACAATGGAAGAAAAGCTGAACCCGACGAAACCGAAATAACCCGAAACAAAACACAAAAAGGAATCCTGCCATGAAACTGTGGAAGACCTGCCTCCTCGCCGCCGCCGTAACGGGCCTCGCCGCCGCCTTCAACGGCTGCATCGTTCCCTGCCTCCAGCCGCTCTTTTCGGAGAAGGAACAGCTCTTCGACCAGGCCCTGCTCGGTGCCTGGACGAAGGACGACACCACCTACGAGTTCAGCCGCGAGGCGCCGGACAATAGCGAATACCGTGTGCTGGTCATCGACAAAAAGGGGCGCAAGTCGGTCCTGGGCGTCCAGCTCGGCAAGATCGGCGACCGGCAATACCTCTGCGGCGCCCTTGACCTTGAGTCCATGCCGGGTGAATGCGCTTGGTTCGCCTTCCCGCCGCATTTCCTGATTTTCCGCGTCGAACAGATCCGGCCGCAGCTCAAGCTGACCCTGCTCAACGTCGAGGCGTTCCAGGCGCTGCTGGCCGCGACCCCCGCCGTGGTGCCCCACGTCATGCTCAAGCCGACGGATGCGAAGGAGAAGGACGCGATCCCGCTCCTCACCGCCTCCACCGCCGAACTTCAGGCGTTCATCCGCAAATACGCGGACTCCGCCAAGCTCTTTCCGGAAAAGGACGTCATGACCTTTGAACCGGTGGCCGGGAAAACGCCCGCGTCCGCCCCGGCTCCCGCCGCCCCGGAGACGGCGCCCGCCGCCGTGCCGAAAAAGGGCTGATTCGCCGGAACGTCTGACCGGCATGCGAAAACGACGCGAAGCGCAGACGGCGCTTCGCGTTTTCTTTTTTGTAATCAGCGTCTTGTTTCTTGGTGTGCGTGTTTTATGTTACGAGCTTGTGGATAGTTTTATGACGGCCATGCATTGGTTGCGTTTTTAAGCTTACAATGGTGTGTGTGTATGTTTTTCCGTATCGGACGATTTTTTGCTTTTTTGATTGCGGCTTGGTTTTCTTTCGGACTTTGCGTTTCAAGCATGGCGGCGGCGAAGAAGAAGCCTGCACCGGTCCGGCCCGCCACGCCGGTGGCGGAACAGGCGGTGCCCGTGCCGCTGCCGGGACAGCCGTCCGCATTGAAATTTGTTACGGCGATGTGCGCCGACCTCCGGGGGCGGATATGGGTGGGCACGGAGGGCGACGGGGTCTGGTGCTTTGATCCGCGTGCGACGGCGTCCGGCGATCCCAAGGCCGCCTGGATGCATTTCACGCGCCAGTCCACGGGCGGCACACCGGAAACGAACGGGCCGGTGCTGACGACCGGAACACCGGACGTGAATGCGCTCGGCGACGACTGCGCCTACGCGCTGGCCTGTGACAAGCTCGGCCGGATCTGGGTCGGTCACCTCAACCACGGCGTCAGCGTTTACAACGGCGAAAGCTGGCGCAATTACGACGTGCTGTCCGGGCCGCTCGGCGAGCGCGTGTTCGACATCTCCGTCTGTCCGGTGGACGGCGATATGTGGATGGCGACCTCGGCGGGGCTGGCGCGCTATTCGCAGAAAGCGGACGCCTGGAGCTATGTCACCCGCGCCGATGGCCTGCCGTCCGACCAGGTTCAGGCCATCGCCTTTTCAAAAAACGGAACACTCTACGCCGGAACGCAATGCGATGGAATCGCCATCTGCGCGCCCGTTGCCGGCGGCGAATCGCTGAAGTACGCGGCATGGAAATGCGTGTCCGGTCCGGACGCGTTGCCCGTGGCGTCGGCGGACACGGGGCTTCCCGGCAACCTCATCAATGACATGCTGGTGGCGAAGGACGGCACGGTGTATGCCGCCACCACCACGGGACTGGCCTGGAGCCGGGACGGTGGAGTCATGTGGAAATTTCTGCGCGGGGCCGACTGGCTTGCCAAGGCGAAGGGCCTTTATGTGCCGCCTGACAAGGACAGGCTTGAGGCCGCCGAGAAAAAGGCTCCGGCAACGCTGCTCCTGGAAGATTACTGCACAAGCGTGGCCGAGGACGCGTCCGGGACGATCTGGGTCGGCCATTGGCGAACCGGCTATGAGGCAATCCGGCTCCAGAAGGACGGGACGTGGAAACGCCTCGCCCAGTCGGCGGAGAAAACCTACGCCAGTCGCCTGCTGCCACCGCCCGGCCTGACCGCGGAACCGGACGCCGCAACGGCCCCCATGCTGGTCGGAAACTACGGGGAGGGGCTCCATCCAATTGGGATGGAAGATGTTGCCGGTGATGCGGGGCAGTCAAGGGGGACGGCATCTGGGGCTTTGCCGGTGTTGCCATCCACCGCCAAACCATCGATGGAAGCCGAACTTGACGCCATGCTCCGGCTGCTGCAAGGAACGGCTGCCGCTACGAATTCTCCCTCGGCCGTCTATCTGCGTGACGATTGGATGACGGCTGGGGATTGGCTGGCTCGTTATGGACGGGCCTGGACTGTCTTGTGCGCCACCATGGCGCCGCTAAGCCTTGAAAGCGGAAATGAGCCTGGCTGTGCAATTGATGAAGCCACAATCGGACCGAATCATTCCAAGGGAGACGTCTTGCGCGCCTGGGTGGAAAAACTGAAAGTGGATAACCGAAACAGTTTGTTCATGCAAATCCTCGGGATCCGGCGTGAAGCTGAATGGGATGACCATGGTGAAGTCTATCCTTATACGCATGGTGGACTTGGAATACGTTTTAAGGTAAAAATTCCAGAAGGCGTTTATAGGTTAAGCCTCTATTTTTTCAATCCAAACGGTCATATAGGGGAAAACCGCCGGCGAGACTATCGTGTTGAGATTGCTCAAGACGGGGATTTGCAACGAGAAGACACCAACATCATTGCCCATGCACGCGTCTGTTCTTTTGCCGGAGGAGGAACATACAAGCAGTTTATGGTTGACGGCGGAAAAACATACACGGTTTGCGTGCAACGAAACGGCAGCTTTAACACCATTTTGAATGGAGTGTTTATTGATAGGATTTCCGGCCATGCCCCTAAAAAACCGTTTAGCGGACTTGGAATGATGGGGGTCAAATACGATCCGCCCAAGACGGACGAGAAAAACGAAGGGAATGACGTTGAAGCATGGCGAAAGCTTTGGGATGCATGCAGTCGGGTGGAGCCTGGAAAGGAGGCTGCTTGCCTGTCGCGTCTCCATCTCTATCGCATGCAGGCAATTCGAACGGCCATGGAGGATAAAAAGATGGACCATCCGCTGCTTCAGCAATATTCATGGAGCTTGAAGCTATGGACGCAACCGCTGCGCCACGAGTTTGATATCATAACTGCCAAAGGATTTTGGCATCTTCAGAGAGCAAATCCTGAATTGCGGACAAAGAAAGAGGCTCCTCATAGTCCTAATACTTATGCCACTCCAAAAGAATGGGAGAAAAATAATAAAGTCGAACCCAAATGGCAATAGAAAGGGGTGCGTCTAAAAAATAAAAGTGATCTTTTTTCTGCCAACCATATAAACAAACGGAGAGGATAAAAATGTATAAATCAAAGATTGGTGTTGGATTGGCTGCATTAGCGCTGTTTGCTGGAACTTTCGTTGCCGATGCGGCTACAATTAGCTGCATTGATGGTGCCGATGTTCCCGGAAGCACGACCGATTGGACGGCAAACCTGACTTTTATTTTAACTCCAGTGGAACGAAGCGAAATACCCGCCGAAGTGCATGTCAATTGGACAAGGCCTGCGGCGCAGACGACCGTTCAGCTTGTGGGCGCGGGCTATAACGCAGCATTGACGGTTCGAGGTCCGCTGGCACGATCCACCGCGGCCATTGTAACCGCCGCCATCAGGAAAATGCCGGCTATTACGGATACAAAAAATATCGATTATGCCACCGTCGTCACCAGCAATTAGCTCCAATGCCGCTCATCCGGCGTCGACGGCGCGGGCGGCACCGGTGAAGAGCAGGCGGCAGCGGATTTTTTCCGGCGGCAGCCCCGTGAGGCGCGCGAGTACGCGGCGGTAGAGCGCCATCTGCGGCGTGTGTCGCTGCGCGGTGGCCCGGAGCGCGGCCTCGTCCGCGATGCGGTCGCTCTTGTAGTCCAGAATTTCCGCGGACTCCGCAACACCCGCCGCGTTCCGCAGCAGCACCACGCGGTCCATGGTGCCCGACACCCATTCGCCGTCCAAGATCAGTTCGAAGCATTTTTCGCGCCAGAGTTCGAGGAACGTTTCATGTCGCGCGTTTCGTGTTGCGCGTTCGGGCTTGCGCAGCGCATCCGCAATCTCCGGCTGTACCAGGGCGCGGCGGAAGGCGCGCTCCACCTCCTCCGCCATGCCGGCGGGCGCCGCCTTTTTCATGCGCCAGCGCCCGATGATCGCCTCCGCGGACTCCCCGCCGCTCCAGGTCACCTCCTGGAACAGCTCATGCAGCGCCGTGCCGTATGCGCGCCCCTTGGCGGAGGCCGCGGCGAACAGATTCCCCGCCGGGTACGGTTCCGCCTTGGCGTGCGACGGCAGGCGCCGCGGATGCCGCGTGCGGGCGGCGGGCGTTTCGCGTTTCGTTTTCCGCGTTTCGCGTCCGGCTTCCACGGTCGTATCGGTGCATGGCTTCACCGTTGCGCCGGTTTCTGTTTTCCACCAATCCGCCTCGCCGCAGGCGTAGAACGGCTGGCCCGCGGCCGGCGTTTCCTGTTCTTCCGTTTTTCCGTTCTTTCGGATGGTAGTTTCGATATCCGCCGATGCCCGTCGATAGCCGTCGATAGCCGCCGATGTCTGCCGATTCCCGCCGACATCTGCCGGCGCAGGCTTTCTGCCTTCTGACTTCTGCCTTTTGCCTTCTGCCTTTTCCTCCGCCCCCGCCAGCGCGTTGGCCAGCACGGTGGCGAGGTACACCGATCTTGCGGTTTTTCCGGGTTCGGTGGCGACAATCTGTAGTTCGCGCTTGGCGCGGGTCATGGCGACGTAGAGCAGGCAGAGCTCCCCGAAGCAGCCGGCGCGGTCCGCCCGGCGCACCGCCGCGTGCAGGGCGGCGTCCGCCCCGCTGAACGCCTGGCCGGGCATCTCCAGCACCCAGCGCGTCGCACCGTCGGCGCCGGTATCCGCGTGCAGCCCCTTGATCCCGGCGGAGCAGATGTTGTCGCCCTGCAGGTCCGGCAGGAACACCAGATCGAAGCCGAGCCCCTTGCTCTTGTGCATGGTCATGATCTGCACCGCGCCCGCGCCCGGCGGTTCGGAAAGCCGGTAGTCCTGCACGAACCCCGCGAACTCCATGCAATCCTTCGACCCGTCCGCGTCAAACTCCTGCGCCGCCGCCAGCAGCTGCTCCGCCCGGCGGCGGGTGAAACCGGCGTGGCGGTGTGACGGTGTGGCGGTGTGGGAGTCTGAACGACCATCACATGGTTCGGTGACTAAAGGTTTGGAATCCAAAATTTTAACGACCCAGGGGCGCAGCGCCGCCTCGAAGCCGCGGTCGTGCACTTCCTCCAGGAACGCCTCCGCGAGCCGGCCGGGGCGGGGCGGCAGGGACGGAGCCAGCGGCGTCATGCGCAGGTGTTCCCAGGCCAGCGTGTCGCCGGGATGCGCCGCCGTCTTCACGAGCGAGAGGCAGGCGAGCACGAGCGGGTTGTCCGCCAGCCGTTCCTCGCCGAACAGCGCGCTCGGGATCTGGCTCCGGCGCAGGCAGTCGAGCGCGAGCCGGCCGGCCTTGTTCCCGCGGACCAGCACGGCGGCGGTCAGCCCGCGCTCCCACGGGCGCACCTCCAGCAGGCGGCGGCAGACCACGTCCATCCGCGCTTCGGCGGCGGACGCGGCGCCTGTGCCCGTCTCCTTCGGCAGGATGCGGAACGCGACATGCCCGGCGTCCTTCAGCGCCGACTCATGCGTCTCCCAGAGCCGTTCCCAATCCTCGCGTACGCCGAGCGCGTCCAGCTCCCGTGTGCGTTCCAGCCGCGTGAAAACCTTGTTTACCGTTTCGATGATCGCCGGCCGGCAGCGCCAGGTTTTCACCAGCGACTGCACCTGTAAGATGTCCGACCCGCTTCCGCCTTCGGCTTTCTTCCTCCCGCCTTCCCCCGTTATTTCCCCGTTACCTTCCCCGCGTCCTCCCCCATTGTACTTCCCGATGATCTCCTCCATGAGGCGCGAATCGCCGCCGCGCCAGCCGTAGATCGCCTGCTTCACGTCGCCGACGATCAGCGAGGAACGTCCGCCGGACGGGTCCTGGATTACCTCGTCGAGCAGGTTTTCGATGACGCGCCACTGCCGGCGGGAGGTGTCCTGGAATTCGTCCAGCGCCCAGTGGTCGTACGCCGCGTCGAGGCGGTAGTCGATCGCCAGCTTTTGGCCTTCTTCCGTTTTTCCGTTTTTCCGTTTTTCCGTTTCCATTTCCGTTGCCGTTTGCCCCCCGCCGCTCAGCGTCCGGCCGATCCCCGCGTGGCCGCCGGACAGCAGGAACTGGATGTCGCCGAAGGTGAGCCTCCCGGCCCGGCGCATCTGCGAGTCGTACGCCGCGTCGAAGCGCGCCAGGATCTCGCCGATGCCGCGGGTCGTCTCCCGCCGCGCGTGCAGCACGCAGGCGCCGACGTGGCGCACCAGACGGAACGCGTGGCCGCTGGCCGCCTCGGAAAGCTCGACCTCCTTGCGCAGGGTGATTTTCGCGCGCACGGCGCCGTCCTCCGCCGGGTCGGCGGGCAGCACCTCCAGCAGCTTGGCGAGCACGGCGGGGATGTCGGCCGACTGGCAGGGCGATTCCGGCGTGAAGGCGGCGGCGAACTCCAGGAATTCCTCCCACTTGCCCCGCTGCTCCGGCGTCCATTCTCCGGCGGCAAGGGCGTCCCGTAGCGCATCGGCGGTCTTGGCCTGTTCCGCTTCCGGGAGCTGCCGCCACTGCGTCCGGCGGCCCCAGATGCGTTCCGCGCCGCCCCAGCGTGCGAGATCCGCGGCGTCCAGGTAGAGCTGGTGGTATTCGTCCACGAAATCGGCCAGCAGGTCGTGCAGCCGCTTCTCCTCGCGGCCGAACGTGGCGCGCTTGAACGACTCGAAGAAGCCGCGCTGTTCCCGTGCCTCCGCCTCGTCCGCCGGCGGCTGGAGCAGGGTGCGCAGGATGCGTTCCCGCTGGAGCCGCTGCTCGTTCTCCCCGGCGATGGCGAACTCGCCGCTGATCCCGTGCTCGAACGGGAAGGCGCGGATGATCTTCACGAAAAAGCTGTCGATCGTGCCGATCGGGCTCAGATGCATCCGCAGCAGCAGGCGGCGGAGCGTCTCCCGGCACTTGGCGGCGTCGAGCGGCTCGCGGCCGCGGACCTCGCGCAGTTCCTCCGCCAGTTTCGCCGCCTCCTCGCCGGAGCGCGAGGCCTTTGCCAGACGCCCGATCACCGTGTCGAAGATCTCGCCCGCCGCGGTGCGGTTGAAGGTCAGCGCGATGATGCGCTCCGGCTTGACGCCGCCGAGCAGCAGCGTCAATATCCGGTTCGTCAGCGCATGCGTCTTGCCGGTGCCCGCCGAGGCGCGGATGACGGTGTGTGGCAACTGGTTCATGTCGTCGCCGCCAGTTTTCGGCAAGCCTCGGCCAGCGGCATGACGAAAACCCCTTTCTGCAGTTCGTAGGATTCCTTGACCGGCGCAACGACCGTCGCCACTTCCACCCCCAGCTCCGCCGCCAGTTCATGGAAGCCGCGTTTCGGCTTGGGTGCCGTGCTCAGCTTGAACTCGTAGGCGTGCGTCCTGCCGCCGCGCTCCAGGACCAGGTCCATTTCGGCGCCGTTGCCGGTCCGGATGAAGCCCGGGCGCCATTTCGCCGCCGCCGCCAGAAGGTTCTCCACGCAGAACCCCTCCCAGGAGCTCCCGTTTGACGGGTGACCGAGAAGATGGTCGTAGTCGGCGATCCCCAGCAGCGCGTGGAGGATGCCGCTGTCGCGGATGTAGAGCTTGGGCGACTTTACCAGCCTTTTTTTCATATTCGACTCGGCGGGCGGCAGCAGCCGGAGCATGTACGACTGTTCCAGCAGGCGCAGGCAGCGGTGCAGCGTCCGGACGTTCATGCCGGCGGCCTCGGCAATCTTGGCCATGTTCAAGGTTTGCCCGTGGGAATGGGCCAGCAGCAGCCACAGCCGGTTCAACTGGGGCGCGGGTATGGAAAATCCAAGCTGCGGGACGTCCCGTTCCAGATAGGTCCGGATGTAGTCCAAACGCCAGTCGAGGCTGGCGCCGGCATCGGACGCGCCCAGGCTTTCCGGAAAGCCGCCGCGCTCCCACAGACATTCCGCCTGCGGCGATCCTTCAACCTCCGCCGCAAGGAAAGGCGTCAGGTCAAGATACGCGATGCGGCCGGCCAGGCTTTCGGAGGATTGGCGGATCAGCTCGCGCGACGCCGACCCCAGGATCAGGAATCGTCCGGGACGCCGGTCGGCGTCGATTTCAGAGCGCATCACGGCAAAAAAGTCGGGCAGCCGCTGGATTTCATCTAGGCAGACCAGCTCCTGCCGGTGTCGGCTGAAAAAAAGTTCGGGATCGGCGAGCTTGTTGGCGTCGGACGGCCGCTGAAGGTCGAGGAAGACTGATGCCCGCCCCTCCAGCATCCGCCTGGCAAGCGTGGATTTTCCGCACTGGCGCGGCCCTAGGACGGCAACGGCCGGGGCCCTTGCCAGCGCCTTGGCAACATCCCGCTCCAATGTTCGGGCAATGTAGTTCACGGCTTCCACCTCCATAGGCTCACGTGGCGAGCCACATCGAGAATATAATCATGCAAAGCTGGTATTCAAATACAACAATTACATGGTTTGTGTATGTGGTGAAAGGTTCACATTGAAAGCCGGTTCCGGCGGCCGTCTCCCGCTACTGTACCCATGCACCCCGCTGTTATCAACGCCGCGGCCGGCCGCCCAAAGGCTGGCCGCTTCCAATTCCGCGACGGCCCGGCTGGCAGGCGCAGATGGCGGGCATTACGGTAACGCCAACCGCCCGCGCCTCGCGCCCGGGCACCTCCGTAAAAACGCAATCCGGCCGGCCTGTCCAAAGGCGAACACAGGCAAATGCCGACTCGGGTGCGTGATGGTTGGAAGAGAAAATGAAACGATGTTTTGCCATAGCCGTTGCGATCGTTGTGATCGCAGGATGTCGTTCGATGGCACCGCATACCACGGTAGTCGACTACATGGACTTTGGTTTGGCATGCACGGCTTTTGATCTTCTCGGACCACCGTGGTATCAATGGAATGGCTGCGGAGACTGTCACGGACCGTCGAGCAACGGTGTGCGGGTTGTGGTTTACAGGGGGATAAAGCTTGACAAGGTAAAAGAACGGTACCCCGTCATCCCCGAAAAGGAACAGGACTATCGCTATGTGGAATACAGCAAGGCAATAAATCATCTTGATGAAACCGCAAAACTCTTCAGGGAATCCGAGACTCCAGACCTGAAATTAGAACATATCGTTCTGGAAACGAAAAGAAGAATCATCAACGATTTCAACGAAACAAAATGATCTTCCAGCCAGTGGTTCCATCGGCCTCCGCTGAACCTTAACGTTTCCCTCCGCCACCGCACGTCTCCAACGTCTTTCACGTCCTTTACGTCTTGGGTGTCTTTCGTCCCCTGCATCGGCGGCGGGAACGAAGAGATCAAGGACGCAAACGACGCTGAAGACGCCGAGGACGAACCGTCGCCGTGCCGGCCGGAATGTCCGCGCCGCCGGCGGGCACGTTCAGTTGGTTACAATTTGTAACCGACTCGCTTCCCTCCTTGCGGAGGCGGTTTTTCAGTACTTTTCCGTCGATTCGTGCTACCTGGTTGTCCGGCTGCTGGGTGGGCATCTGGATGATGTCTCCCACGACCGAAAATCACCAGAGCTCGTTCCTTATTTCAACCGGTAACAAATTGTTACCACTTGCCGCGCCGGGTTTGCGATCCCCGCTTCGGAACCTACTCCGGGGACAGGTTCTTTTCCTTGAAGCATTCCTCCGGGGCGAAGCCTTCGGGGATGAGGGCGGCGGCGAGGTCGTCGCGGTCGGGGTTCCAGGCGGCGCGGGCCGGCGGCCAGAACGTCCCGGCGCGCACGGCGGCGATGACGCCCTTCGCGCAGCGCTCCGCCGAGGCGAGAAGGTCCGGTTCCGGCGCCCAGGTAGCGACGCAGGTTTCGGTCACCGCCTTCGGCAGGCTGAAATAGCCGCACAGCAGCGGCGCGCCCCCCGATCCGTATTCGGCGTTTTCTGTTCTGCGTTCTGCGTTCTGCGTTCTGAATTCTTCCCGGAGCGCCAGCAGGTACAGCGGGAGCTGGAGATTGATCCAGCGCGCGGGCTTGCCGTCGTGGTCGGCGAGTGCGGACTCCGCAACGGCGCCGGGATCGCGGCAGGCGGCGAGGTGCGCCTCCTCCGGCGTTTCGGCGCGGTCGCTGGTCTTGTAGTCGAGCACGAGCACGCGTCCGTCGTCATGCACGTCCAAGCGGTCAATCCGGCCGGTGACCGGCATGCCGTCCAGCTCGAACCCTTCGATGGCGAACTCCGCGCGTCCGATGCGCCAGCCGGCGGCCCGGTGCGCCGCCTGTACCCGTGCGAAATGCGCCAGCCGCATCTTCAGGGCGGCGTGCTGGAAGAGCAGCGTCGCCGGGAGGTTCGCGCCGTATTGCGCGCGGAGCCGTTCATCGGCGCGGTCGGCGGTGAAGCGGCGGATGGCTTCCTCGGAGGCGGAGTCGCGGATTCGCGGCGGCGCATCGGCGAAATCTTTCAGCACCGCGTGGCAGAGCGAGCCGAACCCGGCGGGGTCGAGCTCCAGGCTGCGGTCGTCCAGCGGGGACATGCCGAGCACGCGCTGGAGATAAAAGTGGGACGGGCAGGCGAGGAAGGCGCCGAAGTCGGTCACGCGCATCCTTGACGGCACCTTCCGGCGCGGCGCCAGTTTCCAGGCGAGTTCGCGGGGCGGCGGGGCGGCGTTCTCGGGCAGTTTTCCAAAAAGGCGCTCGGCGCGGGCGGCGAGCCGGCTGTCCTCGCAGAGGAAGAGCAGGCGCGAGGGGCGCAGCGGCTCCTTCTCCGCGTCGGTCTTGCACGCCGTCACCAGCACGCGTCCGCCGCGGGCACGGCGCCAGGCGAGCATGGCGGAAAGAAGGTAGATGTCGCGGACGAAGCGCTGTTCGTTGTGCGGGAGTCCGAGCGCGGCGCGCGCGGCGTCCGGGAGGAAGGCGTGGCCGGTCACGGAATCCGGGACGAACCCCTCGTTGAAACCGGTGAGGGCCAGGTGCGGCGCGTCGTTCCACGGCAGCTCCAGCCAGCCCTGCGCCTCGACGGCGTCCATCGGCTCGGGATCGGCGTAGTAGCGCGCGCCGAGCATGGCGCGCCGCAGCAGTTCCAGACGCTCCGGGCCGTCCGTGCAGGCGGCGGCCGCCACCGGACCGTCCAGCACGGCGAGGCGCTCCATGAGCCCGCCCGCCGCCTCCGCGAAATCGTTGCCCGATTCCGTGCCCGGCTGCAGCGGCCGCGTGGCGTAGATCTCCTGCAAAACGCCGGCCAGCCCCCGCAGATCCTCCCCGGCCTTCTCCACCAGCCGCGCAATCTCCGCCGCCGCGGCAAAGAACAGTGTGGCGGTGTGACAGTGTGGCGGTGTGGCGGTGGAAGCCGCGGAAACAGGTGGACGGCTGCCGTTTGCGGCATTTGCAGCTCTTGCGATCCCGGCATCCGATTGTCCGGTTGTTTTACCGTCACACTGCCACACCGTCACACCGTCACACCGCTGCATGCAGTCATGCAGGGTTTCGGGGAGGTGTTCGTTTTGGAACGTGTCGGCGGCGGTGAGCAGGGTTTCGAGGTCGAATTCTCCGAGCCTGGCGCGCAGGTGGCGCTGGACGTCCGGATGCCGGAGCAGGGTTGAGAGGGCGGTGAAGCGGCCGTTGACCCGCAGGTCGGCCAGCGTCGCCGTCAGCTGTGCCGCCGAGTGTGCGGCCAGCGGCCTGCCCGCCGGGTCGAACAGCTCGAGCCCGCCGTCGGCCAGCAGGCGGTGCAGGTGCGGGATGAGGGTTTCGTCCGGCGCGCCGACCGCGATGTCCGCGGGCGCGGCGTCGAGGCGGCCGATCCACTCCGCGACCTCGCGCGCGGCGTCGGCGGGCAGGCCGGCGAGTCGGATTTCGTCGTCCGCGATCTCCACCTGCCGGTTCAGCCAGAACTTGGCCAGGGGCCGGCCCCATTCGTCGAACTGTTCGTGCAGTTCCGGCGGCGCATGCACGCAGACCGTGACCGGCACGCCGCGCTCCGCGAGTTTTGCCAGCGCGTCCACGGCCAGCGGCGTGGGATCGGGCACGGCCAGCACGAGGATCTCCTCCGCGTCCTCCGGCAGTTCCGGATTGTCCGCCGCCGCGCGGCGGGCGGCGTTGGGATCGGCCAGTCCGGAAGCCGCAAGGCGTTCCAGGTAAAGTTCTTCAATCCGCGCGAGATCCTCCCAGCGCTCCGGCTCGCAGCGTTCGATGTCGCCCTCCAGCCGTTCCGCCAGCAGATCCGGCACGTCACGGAAGAGCAGCCCCCGGTCACCGAGAATCTTGCGCAGTTCGCACAGTTTCTCCGCGATGTCGAGTGCGCGGCGGAAATCCAGCGGCGCGCCGCGGGCCGGTTCGGGGAGAAGGTTCGGGAACTCCGCCGGGTCACGACCGCGCAGGACGTCCACGAACGCCATCAGCATCTCCTCCGCCGGGGCGGCGGGCGGCTGGCGGTCGGGCGCGGCGTTTTTCAGCAGGCCGTCGGGCTGGAGGATGCGCGGGGGGAAGACGCCGGAGCCGTGTTCAGCGGCGCATGCGGCGAGGCGTTCGCGGAGGCGGCGGCCTGCCTGGCGTGTCGGCACGACGACGAGCAGGCGGCTGAGGTCGAGAGGAGTGCCGACGGCCGCGGAGCCGCGTGCGGCAAGCGTCGCCACCGCCAGCTCCAGCACCGGCTTGTCCCAGCCCCAGAATTCCAATTTCAGCGTCATGCCAACGGACTCCGCAATTTCCAACGCAACCGGTTCATCTTTGGGCGGGGTGGGCGGCGGCCGTGTTCCGCGCCATGCAGCCCGAAGAGCAACCGGTTGCGTGCCGACAACATAATGCCGGTTGGCGGGTTTTTTTTCTGGCGGTATAGTGGACATGCAAGGATTAAGGCAGCACGGGGCGCGAGATGAAATCCATCATACTGGAGGTCACGACCATGGCGAAGCGAGTTCTTTCCAAGGCGCAGAAAGACAAGATGCAGAAGGCCCGCCTCACGGTCAAGGAAGACCGAAAAAAGGCGGAAATTTTGCTGCTGGAAACCCCCCAGTTCATCAACCCGAAATTCTGGGCGGCGATTGATCCGATCCTGTTCGGGGACATCGAGGCGGCCCTTGCGAAGGCGAAACGCGTGTTCAAGCGCGAGCTGATCCGCGAGCTGGAGAAGGAGCTGGAGGCGCTGAAGCAGGACAATTGATTTTTCCGGCCCCGGCGGCCGCCGAACTTGAAACGCCATTCCGTCCAGCGCGGCGGGATGGCGTTTCTGTTTGTTGCAGGAGTACGCAACGGCGCAAAGGGAAGCAAGTGCTTATCCGTGAATTAAAAATGCCGCCGCGACCCGGAGGGCTGTCATCCTTTTGGGCCGCTTTTTCCAATGTTCAGTCGTTACATCTCCCGACATGCTCCTCCTTCATATCGAAAAAATCGGCTCAAAATGATTGGCAGCAGACGGTATTTTTAATTCACGGATAAGCACTACGTTACCAGCATGAGTGTCATCGCACAAAACAAGAAGGCGTTCCACGATTACTATGTCGAGGAGCGGCTGGAGGCCGGCATCGTGCTGGGCGGCACGGAGGTGAAGTCGTGCCGGGCGAAGGACGTCTCGCTCCAGGATTCCTACGCCTCCGTGGACAAAGGCGAACTCTGGCTGCACAACGCACACATCGCGCCGTACGCCCAGGGCAACCGGATGAACCACGAGCCGAAGCGCTCCCGCAAGCTGCTGGTCCACCGCTCCGAAATCGTGCGCATCGCCAAGGCGACGCAGGCGAAGGGGATGACGCTCGTGCCGCTGGCGTTCCACCTGACCAAGGGCCGGATCAAGGTCGAACTCGGCCTCTGCAAGGGCAAGAACGTCCACGACAAGCGCGAAACCCTCAAGAAAAAAGACCAGGACAAGGAACTGCGCCGCGCCCTCCGGGGGTGAATTTCCGCACATCGGGGAGAGGACGTTCTCACCTCTCCCCGAACCCCTCTGGAGAGTGGCACTGCCACGGGTTGCTTTTAATCGCAGTGTTGCGGAGTTCGCGGACGTGCTGGCCGTCATACCAGTCTCTGGCGTTGTCCGTCCGCGAATTCCGCAACGTTTGGTGTTAAATGAAACCGTGCCTCTGGCACCCTCCAGGGGGTTCGGGGGATGCGAGGACGGCATCCTCCGACAGGAACGAAATATGCGAGTTTCAGACTTCAATTATGAACTGCCGCCGGAGCTGATCGCGCAGGAACCGTTGCCGGAGCGCGCGTCATCGCGCATGCTGGTGATGGAGCGCGCGACGGGGCGCTGCGGACTGCGCATGTTCCGCGAGTTTCCCGAATTCGTGCGTGCCGGCGACTGCCTGGTGCTGAACGACACCAAGGTGATCCCCGCGCGGCTGTTCGGGCACCGGGCCAGCGGCGGGCGCGTGGAGTTTTTGCTGGTCGAGGAGGAGCGTCCGGGGCTCTGGCGCAGCCTCGCGCGGCCGGGCGGAAAACTGCGCATCGGCGAACAGGTGCCGCTGGACGGCCTGGACGGTGTGTCCGTGACCGTGGCGGGCCGGGAGCCGGACGATGGGCTGGTGCTGCTGGATTTCGGTGCCGCCGACGTCCTGGCGCTGCTGGAGTGCGCGGGGAAGATCCCGCTGCCGCCGTACATCGAACGCGAGGCGGGCACCAACGACCTCCAGTGGTACCAGACGGTCTATGCGCGGAAGCCGGGCGCCGTGGCGGCGCCGACGGCCGGACTGCATTTCACCCCGGAGATCCTCGCGGCGTGCGAAGCGAAGGGCGCGGTGCTGGCGCGGGTGACGCTGCATGTCGGCCCGGGCACCTTCCGTCCGGTGAAGGCTGACAAGATTGAGGATCATGTCATGCACGCGGAGGCCTACGAGCTGACGCCCGAGGCGGCGGCGGCGATCAACGGCGCGCGCGCCGCCGGCGGCCGCGTGATCGCCATCGGCACCACCAGCGTGCGCGTGCTGGAAACCTGCGCGGACTCCGCAACGGGAACGGTCGTGCCTGGCACGGGCCGGACCCGCATCTTTCTGCGCCCGCCGAAGACGCCGCAGGTCACGGACTGCCTGCTGACCAATTTCCACCTACCGCAGTCCACGCTGCTGATGCTGGTCAGCAGTTTCAGCACGCTGGAAAACGTACAGGCCGCCTACGCGCTGGCCATCCGCGAACGCCTCCGCTTCTTCAGCTACGGCGACTGCATGCTGCTGGTGTGAGGTGACTATTCGCCAAGAAGGCATGAAGAACACGAAGCGGGTGAAAAACGGCCGGTCGCGACGGTTCTGTCTTCCGGCGTGCCCTTGTGGTCATCCTCCACGGGTCGCGGCAAGCCAGGCCAGCAGGCCGGCGCTGCCGAGCGCGAACAGGAAGAATCCGCAGCCTTTCCGGTTGAGCGGCTTGCGGTCGTCGCGCGGTTTTTCGCGGAGCAGCGGCGCGTGCGCGGGCTGGGACGGCAGGGCGGGTGCGGACTCCGCATGGACGGCGCCCATCGCCTGCTCGTACAGCTTCCGGTCCTCTTCGGGCATGGCTTCGACGCCGTCGTATGTCCGGCCGTTAACGGTGATTTTGGCGCCGCCTCCGGTTTTCTGCACGGAAGCACAGGCGGCGGCGGAGAATGTCACGCCGGTTTTCCCGGCGGCGGCCTTCTCGACGGCGGCGCGGAGTTCCGGCGGCATCTCCTCCAGCGAGCCGTACTCGACGCCGTTGACGGTGAACTTGCGCTTGACGTTGAATTGGAAGTTGATGGACATGGCAACGGCGCCTTTGTTGTTCGTGCGGAATTGCGGAGTCAGCCGGCGGGATGATGGGGCCGATCGGACCGATCGGTCGGATCGGTCGGATCAGTGACGGCCACCGTGTCGCTTTCCGCGAGGCGGGCGGTTTTGGCGGGGTTGTTGCGCCCGGGGCCGGGGCTGATTTCCAGGAGGTCGCCCCATTCCGCGTCGAGGAACGCGCGGTTGCCGTCGTTGCGGTCGCGGCGGCCGAGGACAATTTCCCGGAGGCATGCGCCGCTGCAGAGCCAGCGGACGCCGCTGCGGTTGGATTTGCGCAGGTGCGAGAGGGTGCGCCAGCAGACCGCGCCGGCGGCGGGCCCTGCGGCTGGCGTCACTCCGGGCTTGCCGAAGAGGAAGCCGCAGAAATTGTGGCGCGGGTTGAGGCGTCCGGCCTTGGCGGCCATGCTCTGCACCAGCGGCAGGCGGAAGCGGTTGACGGCGAAATGGCACCAGTTGTCCGCGGGCATGGGGCAGGGCGGCAGTGAAGGCGGGAACTGGTGTGGCGGTGTGTCAGTGTGACGGTGTGGCGGTGAGCACATGGTGCCGGGCGGGACGCCCGGCGTCCCGTGCGCCGGGCAGGATGCCCGCTCTCCCGTGGGGGGACAGGGGAAAATCACGGGGCGTCCGGCCTTGGCGAGCGCGTCGCGGAGCGGCAGCAGGCGGTGGAACGTCTTGAGCGTCCCCGGCTCGATAACGGCGATGGCGGCGGCGGGGAGCGCGGCGATGCGCGCGGCTTCCTCGGCCGTCGCCTCGTTGAGCACGTTCCCGAAAATGGCGAACTCGTCCGCGGCGGGCGGCGCGTCGTGCCAGTCGGCCTCGATGAACTCGGCGCGGATGTGGCGGAAGGCGGGGCGCGACGTGACGGCGGCGGCGATGCGCCGGGCGATGGTGAGGAAGCCGGGGTGCCGGTCGACGCCGGTGATGCCGGTGAGGTTCCGGAGCGCGTCCGGAGCCCGCTGTTCGAGCCACAGCAGGGCCGCCCAGAGGAAGGTGCCGGGGCCGCAGCCGATCTCGCGGATGCGCCAGGGTTTGGCGCCGAGCGCGGCGGCGAGTCCGGGGGTGCGGTCGAGCATCATCCAGAGCTTCGGCATGTTGGCCGGCATGTAGAAGCAGGCGTAGGCGCGGAGATCCGCGCGCCGGTCGGTGTAATCAACCCCTTCTCCCCCAACCCATTGTGTGTTGAAGAAACGGAGCGCATCAAGGAATGCAGGGGCGGTGGTTCCCGCGCGGTCGAGCCCCAGCGCACCGAGCAGCAGTCCCTCCCACCACAGAGGGAAGGCGGTGTCGCAGATTGCCGGGGCGTTGTTTTTTTCCGGTGGCGGCTGGTTCATGGGCGTGTGCGGTCTCCGCGTTGTCCCATACTGTACACAGGGAACGCCGGGCCGCATGCGCCGGGCGGGACGCCCGGCATCCCATTGCCGGCCAAGATGGCCGCCCTCCCGTCCGGCAGCCACCTTGAACGTTCTTTTGCGCCGCATGCCGCCCGTTAGGGATTCGTTGTGCAACCCCTTCAGGGTTGAAATCCTTACGGCTTCTTTTTCCTGGGGCGCTGCCCCAGGCTATGGTGTGATGCCCCGTTGGGGCGGCTTGCATAAAGCGTTGAATGTTGAGCGTTGAACGTTCTTTTGCGCCGCATGCCGCCCGTTAGGGATTCGTTGTGCAACCCCTTCAGGGTTGAAATCCTTACGGCTTCTTTTTCCTGGGGCGCTGCCCCAGGCTATGGTGTGATGCCCCGT